>CAMTXH010000001.1:0-33583 GCA_947085655.1 uncultured Omnitrophica bacterium
CATTGACTTTAGCAAGGTCTCTTTGAAAGAGATTAGACACGCAGAGAAGCGACTCAACACCCGGCCCCGGAAGACCTTAGACTGGGAAACCCCAAGCGAGGCCTTCCATAGACTGTTGCACTAGGAACCTGAATCCACCAAACCACTGGTTAATTGACACAAAAGTAAGAAAAGCCCCCTTGTTTTTTGCCTCCGGGTCAGGCATACTTATAGATAAGGAAGGGGTTTATTTTTACCCCTTTCTTTAAGACTTTAAATAGATGACAAAAAAGGATGGCCATTCCGCCTTGGAAATGAAACGATTTCTTTCCCTATTAACCGCTTCGAGTTTCTTTCTCTCGAGCATCTCCCCTGCCTGGGGAACGCCGATCACCTCTCAGTTGCGGACCCCTCCTGCCATGGAATCAAGAGATGGTGGAGAGCTTGTTTCGGAACTCCAGAATGCCCTTCGCGGAGAAAACAGGCCGTCCAGAACCATCTTTCCAACAATCAATGCACCGGATGCCGGAAATAAAACCGTTCTTGCCGCGGCAACGGCTGTCGGGGTTCCAGCCGCCGGTTTGACGACCCAACCCCTGACTCAACCGCAGATCCAAGAAGCACCGGTTCTTCCGCGGGAGCTGTTCCGGCTCCCTGCCGCAGTCGATATCCGTGCAGGTGTCGAAACGAACCTTTCTCGAATCAGCGACCAGACACTCAACGAGACACTCTCTCTTCTCGGGCGTCCCACGGAGAACGTCGCTCAACTTGCGGTCAATTACGTCACCCTCAAACTCTTTGACCGGCTCGGTGACGTTCACCAACTCCCCCTTGTTACGGCGCGAGAGATCGCTGGAACTCTTGAAGAAACCCTGCGTTCGCAAGGAATCTCTGCCACTCAATTGGAAACACTGACCGCGGAGGTTGCAAACGCCATCGCCCAAAGAGCAAGAGACGGCGCAGGGCAACTCGCCTTCCCGAATGCGGGTCAGGTACGGGAACTGGTCATTCAAAAATTCACCAGGGCCCTCGGCCGCCCGTTTGAAGAAATTCCCTCTTTCCTTTCAGGTTCGTCTTCTTCCTTAAACCTGCATGAACAGGCGGCCGGCTACATTGCGGCAAAGATTTTTGTTGAGCCGAGGGTCGCCCAAATCGTCGGTTTCCAAGAACAACAAATACAAACTCTCGGAAGACTCGCGGACTCTTTTTCGGAACAGGCGTTCCGGCTCTCCATCCTCGGCCTTCCCCCGATCCGGATTGAAGAGGCGAGAGAAAGAAAAGCGGATTTCGACCTCCGGCTTGGTCGCCTGGCCCAACAGATTATCACGCAACTTTCAGGCCGCGACGGCGGCATCCGGCTTCCGCCGGCTCTTCGGAATATCTCTCTCGGAGGCGTATTGCTCGCCGCTTTGGCGGGGGATGGCTACCTCAACTATCTCGACTTGAAGGACAGACAACAGTTCGAAACCGAAGACCGTGTTTTGGTGCACGATCTTCTCGCCGAAGTGTTTCGTTCCAATTCTATGAAGGCGGTCCTGTTGGATGACATGGCGGATATCCTCGATAAGCCCCTTCCTGAAACGGATGGGGCGAGACTCGCAGAACTGACCGAAAGAGTCCAAGCGCGGTATGCCACATTAACCGATGAGAAAAAAGGAATCATCCAGGCAGTAGTGGAAATGCTTCGCGGCGAGATTCACTATCCCTTGGAGGGGACGAAGCATCTTGTTTTTTCCTTCCCTGCTTCTATTCCGGGAATGGAAGAGGCCACCTTTGTGACCGCGGTCCCGGTGACGGATGAGGCAGAAGGGATCTTGCGCGGAAAAGATGTCCCCCGGGCTTATGCCCAGGGAGTTCACCTTGTCTTGCAGGGCCTCTTTAATCTGGAGGTTCCGGAGCCGGAACTTCAGGGTCCGGAAATTATCCCGATTCCGACCCCGATCCCCGAAATGCCGATGCCCCTTCCGCAAGGACGGGATGTCAGCAAATACGCAAGTACAGTTCCCTCTCAGCCGTCAGCCACCGCCGCTTTAGACGGCGCAAGAAGAGTGGCGGTGCCAGAAAGGGAAAGAGACGCTTTTTCCTTTGATGTGAAATATACGAGGACCTTCAGAGAGGCAACCAAGGGGCTGGGAGATGCCACTTTCGGAAGACTCCACAAGGCCCTTCAAAAAGTGGAACACGGCGTTGGCACAGGACCTGCTCAGCCGATGTTCGCCGTCTCAAAAGGACTCCATCGGATCGGCCTTGGGAATGCGAATCTCTTTTTCGTGGACCAGAGATTACGGGATAATTCGATTGTTCTTGTCGACTTTGCCCAGAAAGGCCATACCTATGGACGCGAACGGTACTATCAAACCCTTCCGAATAAAGCCCAGGGTGTTCTCGACCCCGCAGATGACCGGGATCTGATCACGATGGCGGAATTGGATCTGCAACTCTTCGGCGCTCCGCAGATGCAGCTGTACGCCTACGCCGCCCGGGATGGGGCGGAAAGATTTGGTTTATCAGTAGATGATTTCAGGGGATTAAATTATCTTTTGCGAGACCAAATCCCCGAGACGCGGGATGAAGCCATTATCGCGCTCACGACTCTGATAGACCACGGCGACATGGAGGATGAAACGTTCGGTCCGAAGGATATGGCCCTTGCTGAACGGTTAAGGGAGACTCTCATTATGACATACCGGGAGCCCGAAGAGGTTCCATACGCCGGAAAAGAGACCTTTGAATCGCCACAAATTCTCGATAACGAGGACTGGGAGTCGCAGTTACTCGCCGGTCTGGAGGGAAGCCCCTCTATACAACTAGACACGGCTAAGTTAGATGCGCTCCTTCGCAATCTTCGGGAGATGGAGATACCGCAAATTCAGATACAGCCCCGGCTGATGATATTGGAAACACACATATACGCGCTTCCGATGATCAAAAAGCCAAACGCCCTTGTGGTCAGGGTTCAGGGTCTTGTCCAATTCGCCAAAAGACTGGTCGATAAATTCAGAGGAACAGCGAAAGATGGGGGAACTCATCAGGATGTCCAGCGATTCGTCGCCTCACTCCGGACAGGGGTTCCTTATGAGCAGGTCCAGTCCGCCCGGGCCCTCGGGAATGCCACGCTCTATAGAGGCCAAGACGGCCGCTACCGACAGCCGGACCTGGACAAAGGGGTGACCGCCCTCATGGAGGCGATGAATAACGGCGATCGTGAACTCCGCCACACCGCAACCGTTGCTTTGTTCTCGCTTCAAAATTACGGAATCCATGTTTTCGCACGACCCGAAGGAATGAACGGCACTTCCTACTTTGCCCGGACCGTGGAGGACCTGAAGGCAGACATGCAGGACGGCGCCGTAAAGAATGCCGGCTGGCAGGGCGGTTTTGAACGACTCGTCGCTCTTGCAGATCCGGGCGGGTTTGCTTCGATTCAAAAAGCAAAACAACTGATCGCAACAGAAATCGGCCCCGAAGTCAGAGATCTCGGTTCATCGGAAAGCATCGGAAGAATTCTTCGCTTGGCGGAGGATGAACCGGTTGCCTACGGACTCGGACAGCGCTTCATGGACAGCGTCAATCTCGGAAGCGAATTTTATGGTATCTCCGACCACCCGTCTTTGCCGGTCATTCAAACCATGATGCAACAGCCGGGGGTTGAAAACCTCGTGGTGGTGCCGAGTCTTGACCTCCTCCTCCGGGATCCGACCGTAACCCCGCAAGGATTAAATCATCTTTTAAATCTTACCGGCCGGCGGCTCTTTTTCCTGGGTGACCCGACGATCCAACTCCCGAATCAGCTGGCGACGGTTCTTCAAGGAAGAATCCTTAATAACTTAAGCGACCTTTCCAAAATGGGAGTCGTGAATCCGAACGGCACCGTGGTCGCCTTTTTAAGTCAGGCGGCCCGGCTGAAACTCCAGATCCGGGATGACCAGGTCCTGAAAGCGGGTCAGACGGTTACAGGACAATCCGGCGTGACCCCGATCGAGGTGGACAATGCCGCAGACGTCAACATCGTCTCCATGACCCAGAACGGCCTCACCCTTGCTTTAAGAGGAGGCAACCCGAACGCCCTCGAAGATATGGGTGTCAAAGTCTTCCTCGCAGACCTTGCCTCCGCCCTCCCGGCCCGCGACACCCTTGTCCAAGGAATCTACGCCATGGACGGCGCCCGGAAGTTCATCACCTTCGGCCAGCGGGGTCTTTAAACCAGGGACGTTTCTACACCTGGCTCCAATCTGACTCTAATCTGTCCCCCTAACCTGAATCAAGCTTATTCCGACTTTGGGACGTTTTCGAAAGTGTCCCCTGCGTCATTCTCACGTTAGCCTGCCCTGACCGGCAGGCCAGGGGGACACTTTCTGAAAACGTCCCTATTTTTTCCTTGACAAGTATACATTTGTATGGTATATATTTGTATACCTTATTAAGGAGGAGCCATGACTGAGCCTTTAACCCCCCGCCAAAAAGCAATCCTGAACCAGATCAGCCGGTCCATTCAAAAGGAGGGCTACCCTCCCTCCATTCGGGAGATCGGCAAAGCCCTCGGGATCAAAAGTCCGAGGGGTGTGGTCGGGCATCTCGAAGCCCTCGAAAAGAAAGGATACATTGAACGCGAGCGGGGAGCCCGCACGATTAAAATCAAATCGTCTCTTCAGAGGGACACTCTGGGAAACGTCCCAATTTTGGGTGCCATCGCTGCGGGCTCTCCCCTTCTTGCCGAAGAGCAAATCGAAGACCACCTTCTGGTGGATGAGCGCTTTCTCCACGGAACCGGCAAAAACATCTTTGCCCTCAAGATTAAAGGGGAGAGCATGATCGGTGCCGGCATCTTAAACGGCGATTATGTCCTCATCCGCCAGCAGCCGAAGGTCGAAAACGGCGAAATCGCCGCCGTCTTATTGGACGACGAGGCGACCGTGAAGCGCGTCTTCGTCAAAAAAGGGTGCCTTGAACTGGTGAGCGAAAACCCGGCGATGAAGCCGATCGAGGTGGCCGAAAACGACAAGCGGATTCAGATTCTCGGGAAGGTCGTCGGCGTCATGAGGAAGATATAACTCAATAAAAGATGACCGAACTCAACGACTCCATTCAAGTAGAAGTCCTTTTCGCAGACGGCAAGGCGCGCCCGGTCTGGTTCGTCTGGCGCGGAAGAAAAATCCATATCCTAGAGACGACTTTCGTCTGGAAACATGCCGAAGGAACAACGATCTTCACCCATTTTTCCGTGACAGACGGCACCGACACTTACGAACTCGCCGTCGATTCGAAAAACTTTACCTGGAAACTGGTCAGGGTGGAGGCGGCATGGAGCGAATCATCCTTCATTTAGATATGGATGCCTTCTTTGCCGCCTGCGAACAGAAGACGCATCCGGTTCTGCGCGGGAAACCGGTCCTCGTCTGCGGCAATCCGGCCACCCGGAGCGTCGTCGCCGCCTGCTCATACGAAGCCAAATCCTACGGCATCCGCTCCGGCATGTCGACGGGGGAAGCGCTCCGGTTCTGCCCGTGGGCCGTCCTGGTGAGGGGAGATTTTGATAAGTACGAATACGTCTCTTCCGAAATCTTCAACCGGCTGAAAGCGTACACCCCTTTGGTGGAAATCTTCTCCATTGACGAGGCGTTTCTGGATGTTTCATCCACCTGTTCTTTTTTCGGAACGCCGCTTGCGCTGGCCAAGAAAATCCAGGGAGAGATCGACCGGAACTGGGGCCTTCCCTGTTCCATCGGCATCGCCCCCAATAAACTCTTGGCCAAACTCGCAAGCGGACTGAAAAAACCAAAGGGGATCATGCAACTTTCCGGGGAAACGATTCCCCCTCTCCTTGAAAATCTTCCGGTGGAGGAACTCTGCGGCATCGGTGAAAAGACGCGGGAAGCCCTTTTCCGGATGGGGATTATTACCTGCGGCGAACTGGGCCGCGCCTCTGAAGAGACCCTCTTCGATCGCTTTGGGATTGCGGGTCCCCTATTAAAGAGGATGGGACAGGGATTGGACGAAAGTCCGGTCCTTCCGGAAACCGGAAGGGATGTCGTGAAATCGATGTCCCACGCGTATACCCTGCCGAGAGATAGCGCTTCCCTCGAAGAACTGGCTTCCCTCTGTCTCCATCTTTCCGAAAAAGTCGGGAGGCGGCTCCGTCACGGCGGATATCAAGGATGTATCGTGACGCTGACTGTCCGGTACCGGAATTTTTCGACCTTTTCCCGCAGGAAGCGCCTTGGACGATTCCTGGACGACGGCTACGATATCCACCAGGTCGCCTGCCGGATATTGAAAGGGGTCGACCTTTCGCCCCGCATCCGCCTCCTCGGCGTCGGTATTTCTGGACTGGTTCCCCGGCAGCCGCAGGGAGACCTTTTTGAGGAAAAGAAAAGACGGCTCCTTTTGGCCGGATTGGATCGGGTGAATGACCGATATGGGGAAGAAACAGTCTGCCGGGCCTCTATTTTGGCGCCCCTGATCCGGAAAACACACGGATTTTCAGTGCGCGAAAAACTTCCTTTGGGAGGAGAAGATGCCGAGGATTATTGAAGGGGAGCGTGAGTTTCTAACGGGACTCGGGATTCGTCCGGGCGTTGTGCTCGGAGTATTATTCTGGTTTCTTTTCGTCTGAAAAAGGGGGGAGTTGTCCCTTGACAAAATGGGTAATGAGGGTGCTTCCGTTCTGGGGGAGGTCCACAAAGCGGATACCGTAACGGGATTTCCCTCCCTCCTGGATTTTCCAGATCACTTTTCCCTGTGCCGCAAGTCCCGACTTCTGCTCCGGGAAAAAGAGGGTCAGCGAAAGGGGATCGGGGAGTTCAACTTTTTCCTTCAATTCAAAGGAGAGGCCGCCCAAACTGACATCTTTCGGATAACCGTAAATGAGGCGGCCGGAAGGCCCCTGAACTTCCACGGTAAGGGGCGTGTCTTGGGAGTCCGGGATTGCAAAACGCATCCAGCGGCGCTTCTCCTCCCCCGTCTTTCGGGCGGGCGTTTTTCCTTCCTTCAGTTCCTCCAGTTCGGTCTCAAGCCGCCGGCGTTCGGCAATGACTGCATCGTACCGGGTAGAAAGGTCCCGGAGTTTCTGCCAGACTTCCTCATGGAAAGCATTTTTCTCATCCAGTTCCGAAGTCATCGCTTCTAGGCGGTCTGTCAGTTCCATCCGCTCCTTCGCCAATTCATGCAGGTCTTCGGAATGTCGGTCGATTTCTTTCTGCAGATCCTCTTTCCCCTTCACAAGAATCTTGGCATCTTCCTGCAAGGTCAGGTTGGCTTCTTTCAGGAGCGCCACCTGAGACTGGAGCGAGCGTTCCTTCTCCTGTGAAGAAGCGATCGCCTTGACAAACGCCTCCTCGTGCGCCACCGATTCTTCCTTCAAGGCCATGATCCGCTTCGCCATCTCCCAGGATTGTCTCTGTTCCTTTCGGAGAATTCGGTTTTGAATGGAAAACCAAGAGGGAGGCCATAAAAGCCCTCCCAGGAGGATACCGAAAAGGAACGCATAATACATCAAGGGCGATTGGTACCAGGGACGGATTGCAGAAAAAACCGGCTCCGAAGACGCCGGAGAAGCAGAAGGCCGGATTTTGGAGATGGAAGAAAGAGCGGAGGTTTTCTCGACAGGGACTTTTCCTGAAATGACGCGGGGAAGAGCGGCGGCCACTAAGGGTCCGGGGGAGGTCTGTACCGCCATTTTGGCGCGGGCCGCTTCAAAAGCGCGACTTAATTCCGCTGGGTTGATCCGGCTCTTGGGAGCCGCTTGGGGAAGGGTGGAAAGCATCACCTTCCCTCTCGGCAAGTCCTTCAGAGGGACATCCTCCGGATGATGAACCACAAGCGCGAGAGATCTGGCGTTCTCGAACACCTCATAGGTTGTCTCGGCCAGAAGATAAAAGGTCAGCATTTTGATCGGACGACGGACGCCGGGGCTCGCATTTCCCTCGAAATAAACCGCCTCGATCCGGTCCACGATCCCCTTCTGAATCGGGATCGATTCCTGAAAGCGGCCGTAAACCGACTTCTGAAGAAAATGGAATGTGATGCGCGGAGGATCGGAGGTGTAGACGTGACGGTAGGCAACAGGACCTGAGGTATCGATGACGACCCGGGTCGACTCGGGAATTTTTTCCGGCGTCTCGGCGCTTGCGATGCCGAGAAAAATCAGTGAGCAGAGCCCCGTCACGATGGCGGCGAGAGGCCACCGCAGTCCGATTTTCATATCAGAGTTCCTTGACCAGGTCGTTTTCCTCGATACTGAGAAGGGTCCACTCGGGGAGAATCTTGCAGGCGGCGACCGCCTCGCGCACCTGTTCGACCTGAACCCGGCCGATGAATTGATCCTTCCGATAAACGTTGAGAAGGGTTCCGACATCCAGATCCCTCCGACTGCCCACATTGATTACCACAAATTGATGCGGCGGATTGACCACCAGCACTTTGCCTTCAACGGGAGGGGTGGCGCTCACAACGATCTGACCGAGGTCCACCTCGTCGGATGAGCGGGCAAGAAGTTTATTGAGTCGGGTCGCGAGGGATTTCTTCTCGCTCAGGACAATCATCAGTTTGTTGTTCAAAACGCTTCTTTCCTTGGCCAGCGTCTGATTTTCGGAGCGCTCCTTCCTGATTTCCTTCTGGAGACGGTTCAGTTTCTTCTCGACATTCTTCAGCCGGACCAGCGTCAACTGATTCATCCGCTCAAGGGAAAGAAGTTCCAGTTCCAACCGGCCCGCCTTCGCCTCCTGACTTTCCAACGTCCCCTTCAGAACCTGGTTGGCCTTTCTGGATTGGGCAAGGGCCTCTTCCGCCGCCTCGCGGCGGTTCTCCTCGCGCTCCCGCAGCACCAAAAGGACCGCCGTCGAAGAAGCAAAGGAGGCCGCCAGCACGGATAAAAGTCCTGTGATGAACCAGCGCTTAAAATTCATCGGTAAAAAACAAAAATCCAAGTCCCTCATGGAGGAAACTTGGATTTCCTTCACGTTTCGTTTTTCGTTGACGAGCCCCCGGTGAATGCACCTGTCTGTTCACCTTTCGGTGACTTCGGCTCATTAACATTTATTGTAGCATGTTAAGAGAGTGTTGTCAACTCCTTTTTTGATAGGGGTTTAGGATGGCCGAGGCGCTGGATTTTGACCCTGGCCTCCTTCAAAAGACGGAGTGAAATCCGGTCCAGGGAATAGGCCAGACTGTACACCACCTTTTTGATTCCCGTGTTGATCACCATCTTGGTGCACATGAGGCAGGGAGAAAAAGTCGTATAGAGGGTCGAATCTCTGAGACTCACGCCGTGATACGACGCCTGGGTAATCGCATTTTCCTCTGCATGGGAACAGAGACATTCTTCAAGGCCGCTCCCCTGCGTTCCGAAAAGATTGCAGCGCGGACATCCTCCTTCATTGCAGTTTTTGACGCTGCGGGGGGTCCCGTTGTAACCGGTTGAAATCACCCGGCGGTCTTTGACGATGACCGCGGCAACCTTCCGCTTGATGCAGTTCGAACGGAGGGCGACCACTTTGGCAATCCCCATGAAGTATTCATCCCAGTCGGGTCTTGGGTTTTTTTTTGAAAGCAAGACGAGGAGATTCCGGAGTCTCTGATCCAACGTCCGGAGGGAGCCGTTGTTCCGGACAACCCGGTCCGCCATCCGGAGGGTCCGGTGAAGTTGCTGGTTTTCCCGGATGCGGCTCCGGGCTTCAAATTGTTCCAATCGCCTGAATTGATGAAGATTCTTCGGATCCTGTTCGCGTCCCCGCTGCTTCAGACGTTCAAAACGGACCTTTTCGGGTGCGTCCACCCGAAGAAGGACAAAATCCTTCCGGCGACGAAGGACCTTCACCTCTTCCGGATGCCGGATCGAATCGACGACATAGTTTTTGTCAAGGTCCATCCGGGCAAGGACCTTCTCCGCCAAAACCCCCGCCCCCTCTGCGGCCCGGAGCCGGTTCCCGGCCGCAATCAGGTTCTGCCGGGTCAGGGACTTCCGGCGGGAACGGAGATGGCTCCGGAGGACATCCGAAAGCGAAAGATAACCGAATCCTCTTTCTTTCAAAAAGGAGGCGACTTCCCCTTTCCCCGATCCGTTTTTTCCGGTGAGTCCGATGATCATGGCTTTATTATACCTCTGGAATTCCCCCTCGACAAGTGGATTCAGTATCGGTATAATGAAGGCATGCAGAACGCCTTCGGAATCATCCTGTTGGCCCTGACCGGACTCGTCTTGTGGCTCCTTTTGGAAGTGCGGAAGAGCGCCGATCTGAAACTCCAGAGTCACCGGGAGGAGGTGGGCAAGACACTGGAGCGGAACACCCAACTCATCCTCGAGCTGGTGGAAAAGATGATGAACCGGATTGACAATGTCTCAAGCCAGGTCGGAAGCCGTCTGGACAATGCCGCCGGCGTAGTCGGGGACGTAAAACAGAAACTCGGAGCATTGGAAGAGGCCAATCAGAAGATCTTCGAAGTCGGCAAAAACATCTCCCTCCTCCAGGAGGAACTTCGGGCGCCGAAGTTCCGGGGGGAAATCGGAGAATTTCTCCTTGAAAATCTTCTTGCCAATGTCATGCCCCAAAAGGAGTTTTATACCCTCCAGTACGAATTCAAGGACCGGCAGAGGGTTGACGCCGCCCTGCACATCGGACATCGCCTCGTCCCGATTGATTCCAAATTTCCCCTGGAGGCCTTTCAGAGACTGATTACCGCCCAAACGGAAACGGAGAAAAAAGAGGCGAAAAAAGAGTTTGTGGGGGCGGTCCGGGGAAAAATCGACGAGATCGCGGAAAAATACATCCTCCCGGATGAGGGGACGTTTGAGTTTGCCCTGATGTATATCCCGGCGGAGAATGTTTATTACGAAACGATTACCAAGGACGAGCATTTCCCGAGCGACAAAAGCATCTTCCAGTACGCCCTCTCCCGGAAGGTCATTCCGGTCTCGCCGAACACCTTCTACGCCTATCTCCAGGTGATTCTCCTCGGCCTTCGGGGCCTGGCCGTCGAAAAGAGCACTCAGGAAATCATCGAAAATCTCATGCGGCTGCGCGGAGATTTCGAAAAATTTCACACGGATTTTGCCAAACTCGGCAAGCATCTGACCGATTCAAAGGCGAGTTATGATAGCGCCGAAAAGCGGCTGGAGAAGTTTGACGACCGGCTGGGGCAGATTGAATGCGGCGAGGCGGAAAAAGAATCCCTCAAAATTCCCGAGAAGATTTGATCTCTTCCAAAAGAGTGCGGACCTTCCCCGAAATCATATCCCGAACTTTCCGAAACGTGGCGAGATCCTTTCCTTTCGGGTCCGGGATTTCCCAATCAAGCCGTTTGGCGGCCGGGACCGAGGGGCAGACGTCTCCGCACCCCATCGTAACGACGTAGTCGTAGGTCTTGCCCGAAAGCGTTTCCACCGATTTAGAAGTATGCCCCGAAAGGTCGACCCCCGCCTCCTCCATCACCCGAACCGCATCCGAATTGACTTTGCCTGAAGGCCGGGAACCGGCGCTCTCTGCTTCGATGTCAGAGCCGCCGAAATGCCGCGCAAAACCTTCCGCCATCTGGCTCCGGCAGGAATTCTCCACGCAGATAAAAAGAATCTTAGGCATAATGGGAAGGATCGGGGAGTCCGGCGTTTCGGAAGGCGCGCTTCCGCTCGGCGCATTTGTTGCACTGGCCGCAGTGCTTTTCCCCGCGGGGGGCAAAACAGGAAAAGGTCATATCGAGGGGGAGGTCTTTTCCCTTCAGGACAACCTCTTTTTTGGAAAGATGAGAAAAAGGGGTGATGATGGAGAGATCAAAGCGGAGCCCCTCGGAGAAACTCGCCTCGATCGTTTCAAAAAAACTGGGGGTCGCATCCGGAAAGGGATTGCCCCGGAGGATCCCGATCGCAAGAACCGAGATATCCTGCAGATTGCACCAGACTCCCGCCTTGGCCAGAAGAAAGATGTTTCTGCCCGGAATATAGACCGAGGAGTCCTCCGCTTCCGCATCGGGTACTCCTTTTCCGGTCACACTCCAGTGGGCCCTTTGCAAATCCTGAATGGGAAGATCGAGGACGGTCACCGGCTTGATGGCGGGATTATTCAAGCGTTTGATAAACCGCTCAAGCCACGCCATTTCCACCTCCTCCCACTTGAGCCCGTTCCGGACATAGAGCGGATAAACCTCAAGATACTCCTGAGTCAATTCCGCAAGAATGACCGCGCTGTCGATCCCGCCGCTTGCCAGAACCGCCGCGGCCTCTTTCTTCGCCATTTCTTTTTTCTCCCTTCGCTTCAGCGTATCAAATCAGGGCGGAAAAGTCCACCCCTTCCGTGCTATAATGAAGGTGTGAAAATCCAAGGATCTGTCGCACTGGTCACCGGGTCGGCCCAGAGAATCGGGCGCGCCGTTGCGCTTGCCCTTGCCAAAAGAGGGGTTCATCTAGTCATCCACTACAACCGCTCGGCAAAGGAGGCGCGCGAGACGGCGGACCGGTGCCAACGTTACGGCGTCCGGGTCCTCTCCGTCCGGGCGGACCTCACGAAGGGACGGGACGTCAGCCGTCTCTTCCGGGAAATCCTCCGGAGTTTCCGGAGACTCGATATCTTAGTCAACAACGCCGCCATTTTTCCGAAGACCCCCTTTTTGAAATGCAAAGAGTCCGAATGGGATCGGGTGCTTGATACCAATCTGAAAGCCGTCTTTCTTTGTGCCCAAGAGGCGGGACGGATCATGCGTAAAAGAGGAAGAGGAAAAATCATCAATCTGGCAGATTGGGCCGGGATCCGGCCCTACCCGGATTATCTTCCCTATTGTGTGTCGAAGGGGGGAGTCATGACGCTCACCAAGGCGTTGGCGCTTGAGCTGGCGCCGAACATTCAGGTTGCCTGCATTGCGCCGGGGCCGATTCTTCTTCCGCCCCGGTACACCCAAAAAGAGGCAAAAAAAATTAAGGGAAAAGTTCCCCTCAAACGGATCGGCTCCCCCGAAGACATCGTGCAAACGGTTGTTTTCCTCCTGGAGGGGACCGATTTCATCACCGGCTCCACGGTCTTCGTGGACGGCGGCGAGTTGATTGCATAACAGGGACGTTTTCAGAAAGTGTCCCTGGCGAGAGCAAGATTCATGGGACACTTTCGAAAACGTCCCAAAAGGGGGGAGGGGGACACTTCGGGGCCAGAACTAGAAACGTCCCTTACATATGTATAAAGTGACCCGGGAAATCCAGTTTTGCTACGGCCATCGCCTGTTAAACTACGACGGGAAATGCCGGAATCTGCACGGCCATAACGGAAAGGTGGAGGTGGAACTGGAGGCGGAAATGTTGGACAAGCGGGGGATGGTCTTTGATTTCAAAGAAATCAAGGACCGGATCAAGACCTGGATTGATGAAACGCTGGATCACCGGATGATCCTGAACCGGAAAGATCCGATTCTGCCTTCGCTCAAGGAAGCAAAGGAGCCTCTCTACCTCATGGAGGAAAATCCGACCGCCGAAGCGATTGCGAAACTGATTTATGACTACGCCGCCTCCCAGGGATTCCCGGTTTCGGAAGTCCGTCTCTGGGAAACGGAAGAATCTTTCGCCACCTACCGACCCTAAGAAGTGGCCTGCAAAATCTCCTCCACGTGGCCTTCCACCTTCACCTTCGGGAAAATTTTTTTAATCTTGCCGTCCTTCCCGATGACAAAGGTAGTCCGCTCTATCCCCATAAATTCTTTTCCGTAAAGGGATTTTTTCTTGTAAACGCCGTAGGCCTTGGAAATGGCCTTGTCCTCATCGCTCAGCAGGGTAAACGGCAGGTTGTATTTCGAACGGAACTTTCCGTGACTCTCGAGGGAGTCGTTACTCACCCCGAGAACCACCGCATCCTTTGCGGTCAGCCGTTTCAGATTGTCCCGCAAATCGCACGCCTCCCGCGTGCAGCCGGGGGTGTCGTCTTTCGGGTAGAAATAGAGAACGATGTTTTTGCCGCGTAAATTCTTCAATGCAATCGCGCGCCCTTCCGTCGAAGGGGCCTCAAATTCGGGTGCTTGATCTCCTTCTTTCAGTTCCTTTCCCATAAGTTTCCTCCTTTACTTTCCGGCCAATTTCAGGGGATCCAAAATCTTTCTGACCTTCTTTGGCGGGAGTCCGCTTAATTCCTCCGCCACTTCACGGATCGACCGCCGGGTCCGGACCGCCTCTTTGACGATTTTGGCCGCTTTTAAATAACCGATTTCGGGATTGAGGGCCGTGGCGAGCGAAGCGGTCCTCTCCGCATACGCCCGGCAGACCTCGCGGTTTGCCTGGATGCCGTCGATGCACCGCCTGGCAAGGACGGTAGTGCAACTAGTCAAAATCTTCGTGGACTCAAGGAGGGTATAGGCAATGAGCGGCATCATCGCATTGAGTTCCAACTGCCCTCCCTGTGCGGCCATCATTAAAGCGGTATCGTGCCCGATGACCTGAAACGCGACCATACTGGTCATCTCACAGATGACCGGATTCACCTTGCCCGGCATGATGGAGGAGCCGGGTTGTACGGGAGGAAGCGTTAACTCGTTCAAACCGGTCTGCGGTCCGGAACTGAGGAGCCGGAGGTCACTTGAAATCTTGATGAGGTCCACCGCCAGAAGCCGAAGTCTCGAAGAAGCGTTCAGAAAATCGGCCATGTTCTGCATGATTTCGACAAGATCCTGTGCCTCTTTCACCGGATATCCGGTGAGCTGTCGAAGTGTCCGGACCACTTTCCGCCGGTACCGGGGATGAACGTTCAGCCCGGTTCCTACGGCCGACCCGCCGATATTCAGTTCATAAAGGTCGACTCTTGCCTGCCGGATCCGGAGCCGCGACTTCCGGATCATCCCTTCAAAAGCGCCGAAATCCCTCCCGAGCCGGATCGGGACCGCATCCTGTAGATGGGTCCGCGCCGATTTGACAATGTTTCGGAAGGCAATCGCTTTCCGATGCAAAGAAGATTCGAGAACGGCCAGTGATTTTTCAAGTTCCTCTAATAAAGGAAGGCTCGCCAGACGGATGGCGGTCGGGATGACATCGTTTGTCGACTGCCCTTTATTCACATGATCGTTCGGGTTCACCAACCGGTAATCCCCCCGTCGCCCCCGGAGGATCTGAATGGCCCGGTTGGCAATCACTTCATTCACGTTCATATTCAAGGAAGTGCCGGCGCCTGCCTGGTAGATATCTACCACAAACTGATCCGAAAAACCTCCGTGGATGACCTCCCCGGCCGCTTTCAGGATGGCGCGGGCCATCTTCGGCGGAAGGAGTTTCAGCTCCAGATGCGCTTTCGCAGCCGCATATTTGATTCTGGCCATGGCAACAACCATCTCATGCGGAAGAGTTCTCCCCGTGATGGGAAAATTTTCCCTCGCGCGCTGGGTCTGGATGCCGTAGTAAACGTCCGCCGGAAGACGCTTTCTTCCTAACGCATCTTCTTCAATCCGTGTTCTCATGAGGCCCCCGTTTGATGTTGTCTCAGGACCGACGCCAGTTCCGCAAGGACCGTGGTGATTCCCCGGTCCCCTCCTTTGAGGATTTTGCATCCGGCCGCATCCCAATGTCCGCCGCCGCCGAATTTCTCCGCCACCTGGGCCACGTTGACGTCGCCTCTGGAACGGAAGCTGACTCTCAATGTCCCGTCCGCCTGTTCCCGGAAAAAGACCGCCACCCAGACGCCGTCGAGGGTCCGGATGGCGTCCGCCACGTCATCCACATCGCTCTCCTTGCCGCCCAGTTCCGAAAAATCTTCCTGGCGAAGGACCGACCAGGCGAGTCTCCCGCCGCAGTCGAGAATGATCCGCGAAAGACTCAATCCGAAAAGACGGAAGGCGGTCACATCCTTCTTCCAGAAAATTTCCTGCACAAAGGAGGCAAAATCGACTCCCTTGTCCAAGAGTTCCGAACAAATCTCGAACGTCTTCTCCGTCACATTGGGAAGACGGAAGGAACTCGTCTCAACCACCAGGGAGGTGAGGAGACATTTTGCAATGACAAGGTCGATCTCTACCCCAAGCGCATTGAGAAGATGATACACCTCCTCACCGGCTGCGGCGAGCCGACTGTCAATCAATAGATAATCCCCGAACCGCTTCCCGACATCATGATGATCGATTTGGAGAATTTTTTTTGAGCGGGAAAAGGCCTTTTGAGTGGAGCCCAGAAGTTCCAAAGAACCGCAGTCGACCGAAATGGCCAAATCGACCCCTTCCTCATAAGCGGTGAGGACCCGATCCGCCCCCGGCAGCGACCGGTAACGCTCCGGAACGCCGTCTTGACTGACCATGACAACCTGCTTACCCAGCCGTTCCAGACCAAGCCCCAATGCCAAGAGAGAACCGATGGTGTCGCCGTCCGGATTAATGTGGCTCGCCACCAAGGTGCTCTTGGCCTCCCGGATGCCGACGGTTGCCTTTTCCAGGTCCCAGATGACAAGGGGTTTCATTGAATTTGGCGTAATGGAGGAAGGTTCTCGGTTAAAGGCCCAGTTCCTCAATGAGGCCGTCCAGCGTCTGTGCGGTTCCCACTATCATCGGTGTATCCCTCACCGTATACCGGCTTCCTTCGGTCTCCCGGAGGCGCTGGACCAGATTCTCGAAATCAACGGGCCGGTCCGCTTCAAAGGCGAGAACAAAATCCTGATCGCCGAGCCCGAAGGCGTATGTCGTATTCAGCCGGACGGACGGAAACTGGTGACCGATCCGAAAATGTTCATCCATCATGGCCTTCCTTTTTTCAAACGGAAGGAGATACCACTCCCGTGACTTCACAAAAGGATACACAAAAAGGAACTTCTTCGCAGGATCCTCCTTCTCAAAGGCCTGCTGATGAGGGAGTGCGTAAGGAGACGGTTTTTTGAGCGCAACGAAACTGTAGATGAGCGACAGATACTTCCCGAATTCGGTCTGATAAAGGGATTTCACGAACGTCTGAACGTTTTCTAACTCCTCACTAATCGCCCAGAGGAGAAAATCGACCTCCGCCCGGAAACCGAGCGTCAGATAAGGACGGATCCTAAGATCCGAAACCGGTTTGGCCATCACCTCCCGAAAGGCCTGCACCGCTTTTTCTTTCTGGGGGCCTTCCAGTCTCCGGAACTTGGAATCCACTTTAAAGAAGAGAAAATCGACATAAAGGGTCTTTTCGCCGGTCTTCCCTTCCGGTTCTTTCTTCCTGATTGTCTTTGCGATTTGCGTCGCCATGAGATTAAATCCGCATCTCTTCGAGAGTTTCTTTCGGCAGAAGCCCGGACACCGGAAAATGCCGTTCTCCCCCCTGGGAGGAGAGGATGACTTCGCGGTCATCCGCCTTGCGGGGAGAGCCGTATCGGAGGGCAAGACTCGCCACCGCCTTTTCGCTCTCCGAATCGGTCTGGCCGACCGCAAGCGTCGAGGGCCCCGGAAAATTAACCAGCCGGAAGAAAGGACGATTCGTTCCGTAATAAGCAAGTAAATTGTTTTCGGATTCGTCCCTTCCCACAATCAATTTCAACCGGGGGCTGTACCGGAAATGACGCCCGATCCGGAGAAGCTCCATGTCCTCTATGGTGAGGTCCTCGGAATGAGAAAAAAGGTCCTTCACCCGCTTCGAAAAGGCCTCGTCCGTCAGCAGGCACCCCCCTGCCGGCGTCGGATAATGATGAATCCCCTCTTCCGCAGCGGCCGCCATTTGAACTTTGCGACTCCTTCCGGAAATTCCCAAAAGTTTCTCCCGGTCCACCAGACCCTCCTCTTCCGCCAGGGTCGGCTCCAAAAGATGCGCGGAAAGGGGACGGAGGATCTGCCGATTAAGCCCTGCATCGCGCTCGATGATTTTGAGACTCTGCATCATCTGGGATTTCGGCCGCTGGCCGAGAACTTCGCCGGTGATAATAAAGGAAGCGTTGATCGATTCCATGAAACGTTTCGCTTTGCGGTACATGTGGATCCGGCAGTCCACACACGGATTCATGGCGCGCCCGTATCCGTATTTGGGTTGTCGTACCACTTCAAGATAGTCTTCTTTCATTTTGAAGACCATTATCGGAATGCCGAAAAGTTTCGCCGCCGCATAGGCCGTGCTCCGGTCGCAGCAGCCCCAGGGCATGACAAAATGGAGCCCGACCACCTCAATTCCCTGATTCAAAACGACCTTCGTGGCAAGGGTGCTGTCCAACCCGCCCGAAAGAAGCGAGACCGCTTTGGGGTTCATAACTGTACCAGAACGTCCTCTCCCTCAACCTTGACCGGATAACATTCCGTCCGGATCGAGGATTCGACCGGACTCACCCCCGAGGTGACGTCAAACTGCCAGCCGTGCCAGGGACAGGTCACGACGGTTCCTTCCAGGTATCCCTCTCCCAAGGGCCCCCCCTGGTGAACGCAGGTGTTATTCAACGCGTAAAATTTTCCGCCGCGGTTAAAAAGGGCGATTTCCCTTCCTTCTGCCTCCACCACTTTTCCGGTTCCCTCGGGAACATCGTCCGTTTTCGCCACTTTATAAAACATTCCCATCATGTTCGCTCCGCAAGTTTTCTCGTTTTCGCCTCCAGCTCCTCCCGCACCTCATTACGCGCCTCGACCATGACTTTCAGCTTTGCAAAGGCCTCTTCCGGCGTCCTCGTCTTCAACCCGCAGTCGGGATCCACGTAAATTTTTTCCGGCTTCAGAATTTCCAGGGCCTTTTTGATGCCGCGCTTGATTTTTTCCTTCGAATCGATGTCATGGCGGTGCACGTCGAGAACACCGAGCCCGATTTCTTTGGTGAACGGCGTTTCCTTGAAAAGGTCCAGAAGTTCAAAATCGCGGTTGGCCAGCTCCAAATCAATCTGATCCACCGCCAATTTCAGCATTTCGGGATAGATTTTCCGGAAGTCGCCGTAGCAAATATGAGTGATGGTTTTCGCCTTGAGACCGTTCGTCACGACTTTCATCGCCTCAATCGCAAGACCGATTTCCTCCGGACGGGTCGAAACTGCCGGTTCGTCAATTTGGATGTACTTAGCCCCCGCTTTCTCAAGATCCTGCGCTTCCTGATGAACCACCTCTGCCAGGGCGAGGGTAAAGTCCCGGCGGGAGGGGTACTGTTCGTCAAAGGACCAATCCATAATTGTGTAAGGGCCGGTCAGCATCCCCTTGACCGGTTTCTTGGTCAAGGATTGGGCAAAGGCGAACCAGGAGACGGTCACCGGTCCCTTCCGCCGAATTTTCCCGACGGCGATCGGTTTCCGGTAATACCGGTTTCCGTAGGAGCGGACGAGACCGCTGATTCTGAACCCTTCGAGCTGTTCCGCAAAATAGGTCACCATGTCCCCGCGGTACATCTCTCCGTCCACGAGGATATCGAGGCCGATCTCCTCCTGTTTCCGAACCACCTCCTGGGTGGCCTTTTGCTCGAGCGCAAAGAGTTCCTGCCGGCTCAATTTTCCCCGGTAAAAATCATTCCTCGCCTTTTGAAGATAATCGGGCTTCGGGAAACTGCCGACTGTGGTGGTCAAAAGTCCCGTCATTTTTTCATCTCACTGTTACAATCCCGCACCGTCTGAACCATCTGTTTGAGTTTCGGCTCGACGGAGGGATAAGGAAGAAATTCGAGCCCGCAATTGGGGCTGACATAGAGTTGGGGAGTTTTCTCCGCCAGTTCCCGGATGAGTGTTTTGAGCCGGGACGGATCCTCCGCCTTGGTATTCCGGGCGTCAATGCAGCCGGCTCCCAAACCGATAGAGAGTTTCTTTTTGGCAAGGGCCCGGCGGTTTCCGTCGGTACTGACAAAATCAAGCCCGATAAAATCCATGCCCGAATCCAGGAAGGGGTCCAAAATCCCCTCCAGGTCCCCGAAGTAGGTCCGGATCCCTTTTTTCACCTTCAGTCCGGCCATAGCCCGCTTCAGCCCTTCGAGGGCAAGGGCCCATTTCTCTTTTTCAAAGACAAGGGCCGGTTCGTCAAACTGGATAATCGGCGCACCCGCCGCCTCAAGGGCCTTGGCCTCCTGATTCAGGATTCCGGCAACTGTTCGAACCAGCTTTTTTTCGTCCCGATAAAAGGTGTCCTCCGAAAGGACCGCAAAAGTAAGGGGACCCGGCAGGACCGCCTTAAGGGTCTTTTGGGCCTGGGATTTGGCAAATTGGTAATCTTTGACGGTAATGGGGGATTTCCAACTGAGCTCGCCCGTGACCACCGGTCTCCGGTAATAGACATTGTTATTGAAAAAGCGGGTGAGGCCGTTGATTTTGAATCCCTGGATGCGGGAGGCGAGAGGAGTAACAATATCTTCCCACCGGATCTGTCCGTCGGTGACAATGTCGATGCCGAGGGCTTCCTGCTCGCGGATGACCCGCGCGGTGTTCACCTGAAAAATTTTCTCCAGATCCTGGCCGGTGATTTCACCCCGGTCATGCCGGTGAATCGCCTGCCGGATGCTGGAAGTGCTTGTCTCTTCTGTAATCTTTGGATAACTGCCGACAACTGTTGTAAGAATCACCGTTTCATCTCCATCGTAGAAGCTTAATTATAGCACCCTCTCGGTTCTTTTTCAACCCTGTCCTGAGAGGGTAGACGAGGGAGAACTTCAAACGGTGAAAGAACTTCCGCAACCGCAGGAGCCGCGGGCGTTCGGGTTTTCAATCTTAAAGCCGGAACCCTCAAGGCCGTCGCCGGCCACATAATCAACCACCGACCCTTGAAGGTAGGGGCTGCTTTTGGGATCGACAATCACCTTGAATCCCTCATAGTTCACTTCCGCATCCCCCTCCCGGCTCTCATCGAAGGTAAAACCGTACTGCATTCCGGAACATCCTCCTCCTTCAACAAAGACCCGAAGGAACTTTCCTTGAAGGTTTTTTTCCTGTGCGATGATGTCACGGACTTTTTTCTGGGCACTTTCCGTCAGGGTAATCACTTTTTCACCTCCTTACCCAACCATGGTAGCCATGGTCTTTTTCTCTTTTTCCCTCAAAAACTCGGAATCCACCTTCCATCCGCGCTTCCGGAGCCGCCAGATGGCAAGAATCTTCTCCATCGGATTCAGGTAATCCAAAAGAAGAATGCCGTTCAAATGATCCGTCTCATGCTGGATGATCCGGGCAAAAAAGCGCTTCGCATCAAACGCCACCTTCTTCCCGTCCGGACCGAGCGCTTTCACATGAATTTTCAGGGCCCGTTTCACCTCCACCTCAACGCCGGGGAGACTTAAACACCCCTCCCTCCCGACTTCCTTCCCTTCCGGTTTCGAGAGAACCGGGTTGATCAAGATCATCGGCTTGATCGCCCGGTCCACGGAGGTGCCGTCGAGGACAAGGATCCGCTTTGAAACCCCGACCTGGGGAGCGGCCAGTCCGACGCCTCTTTCCTGATGCATGATCTCCAGCATCTCTTCTCCGAGGCGACGGATCTCCGCCGTCACCTCTCTGATCGGCTCCGCCTTTTTTCGAAGAATTTTGGAACCGTATGTCACCAGTTTAAGTTTCCTCGCCATCTCTTCTCCCTCATCAGGGACGTTTCTACACTTGGCCCCGACCTGTCCCTTTTGTTTAAAAATCAAGACAGGGGACACATTGGGGCCAGAACTAGAAACGTCCCTACAGTTGATAACGGCTGGAGGGTCGTCGGTTTTCGTAAATCAACGCTTCCGTGTAACCGACCGACTTGGCCAACTGGACCGCGCGGTCAAAATCTTTTCCCACCTCTTCCGGCGCATGGGCATCCGATCCAAAGACAATCGGCACGCCCTGTTTCCGGTACGCTTCCAAAAGGGGTTTTGCCGGATAGATTTCCCTCACCGGCTTCCGGAGTCCCGAGGTGTTCACCTCGACGCTTTTTCCGGATGCCTTAAAAACATGGGCCGTCTCTTCTATTTCCTCATTCAACGCTTCATTCGGCCGGTGACCGAACTTTTTCACCAGGTCCGGATGGCCGATGATGTCGAAAAAGGGGATCCGGGCCGACTCGCGCAGCAGTTCAAAATACCGACGGTAAACGGCTGCGACGTTTTTTCCTTTCCAACTCTGTTTTGCTTCCGGAATATCAAAGCCCCAGCCGTCAATAAAGTGAACCGAGCCGAGGACATAATCAAAGGCGTAACGCTTGATGAGCGCTTCCGTCTCCTTCTCGCGGCCCGGAAAGTAATCTGCCTCGATCCCGAGTTTGATCCGGATCTGGGGGTACCGCCTCCTCATCGCCTCCACTTCCTCCACATAACCGGGAAGTTCCTCAAGGGCCATGGTGTAGCCCTTATCCCGCTTGTGAAGAAAGGGAAGATGGTCGCTGAATCCGATCTCCGGAAGACCGGCCGTAATGGCCTGTTCCACATAGGCAGACATCTCGCCTGTGGCGTGGCCGCACCGTTTGGTGTGGATGTGGTAATCGATCATTCTTCCTTCGGCAACAGTTCGCTTTCGCTGATGATGTTGACGTTGTGCTTCGGAATCTCGACGACCACATCCCCCTGAATCTTGGACTGGCACCCTAACCGGGATTGAAGGGTGATGCCGGTGGCCGTGTCCATCCGGTCCGCTTCATCATCCTGCATCTTGGAGAGGTTCTTCATCCCCTCCCGTATAATCACATGACAGGTCGTGCAGGCACAGTTCCCGCCGCAGGCATGTTCCAGATGGACGCCGTTCTCAATCGCCGCTTCCAGAACGGTCTTCCCTGCCTCAACTTCAAATTCCTGATTGCTCGGCAAAAACTTGATCTTGGGCATCGCTACCGCCTCTCAACCGACTGCCCCTGAAGCGCTTTTTTCACCGCCTGGTCCATGAGAAGGTTGGCCAGCCGCTTTGCTCGCGCTTCAACGGTTTCGATATCCCGAAGAATCCGGATATGGTCTTCCTTTTTTGCCGAACCTTTCAAAACCTCGACTGCTTCCTCGATCGCCTCCCGCTCTTCCTTTGAGAGGAGTGCTTTTCCCTGGGAAAGGGCCCGTTCCGCTCCGTGGATCACGATTTCCGCCTCGTTCCGCGCTTCAATCAACTGGCGGCGCCGAATGTCCTCTTCGGCGTAATCAAAAGATTCCTGGACCGCTTTTTCGACTTCCTCCTCGGTGAGTCCGTACGTCGGCTTCACCTCGACCGACTGCGCCTTTCCGGTCCGCTCGTCTTTGGCAGAGACCTGGAGAATGCCGTTTGCATCGATGGCAAAGGTGACCTGGATCCGGGGAAGGCCCGCCGGAAGCGGCTCAATCCCTTTTAAGTCAAACTGGGCAAGACTCCGGTTGTCCTTGACCAGTTCCCGCTCCCCCTGAAAGACCCGGATCGCCACCGCATTCTGTCCGTCGGCAAAGGTGGTAAACGACTCGCTCGCCGAGCAGGGAACCTTGGTATTCCGCTCAATCATCTTGGACATCACCCCGCCGTACGTCTCGATCCCGAGCGAAAGCGGCGTCACATCGAGAAGAAGCATGTCCCGGATATTGCCGGCTAAAATCTCTCCCTGAATCGCCGCCCCGAGCGCCACCACCTCATCCGGATTCAAATCAGAGCGGGGATCGTTTCCGAAAAAGCGCTTCACTGCTTCGCGGACAAGCGGAACCCGCGTCGACCCGCCGACCAAAATCACCTCATCGATTTTGTCCCTTGTGAGATGCGCATCTTTGAGCGCTTGTTCACAGAGGGGAAGGGTGGAATCCACGAGATCCCGAATGGCATTTTCAAACGCCTGCCGGGTCCATTTTGTCTCGAGGACCTTCTGGGTCCCATCCACCGGGATTCTCAAAATGGCTTCTTCTTTCTGGGAGAGTTCCTTTTTCAACTCTTCCGCCTGCACCCGGGCGATTTCACGCTGCCTCGGCGTAATCGATGAAAGTGTTTTTTCCTTGAGTGCCGCTTCCAGGGCGGTTTCCGCGATTCTGTCGTCAAAATCATCCCCTCCCAAATGGGTGTTCCCGCAGGTGGCCAGGACCTCAAAGAGACCCTCCTGAACTTTTAAAATAGAAATATCAAACGTTCCGCCGCCGAGGTCATAAACGGCAATGATTCCCCGGTCGCGCTTTTCCATGCCGTAGGCAAGACTCGCGGCGGTCGGTTCATTAATAATGCGAAGGACTTCAAGACCTGCGATTTTCCCCGCGTCCTTTGTCGCTTGGCGCTGACTGTCGTTGAAATAGGCGGGAACGGTAATCACGACACGGTTCACCGGCTCCCCCAACGACCTCTCCGCCTGGACTTTCAGTTCCCGAAGAATCATTGCGGAAAGTTCGGGAGGCGCATAAGTTTTTTTACCGACGGCAAAGCGGATCACCGAACCCTTTGTCTCGGCCACCCGGTAAGGAACCCGTGCCAGGTCCTGCCGGACCTCTTCCGCGCCCCGTCCCATAAAGCGTTTCACCGAATAGACGGTTTGGTCCGCATGGCTGATGCGCCGCTCGCGGGCTTTCTCGCCCACGATAGGACGACCTTCTCCGTCAAAGGAGACGACCGAGGGAATCAGCGTCTTCCCTTCCGGCGTGGTCAGACAGATCGGTTTCCCGTCCCGAACGATCGCAATCAGACTGAAGGTTGTTCCTAAATCGATTCCGACAATTTTACCCATTTAAACCCTCAAAATCCTGATTCCTATGCACTGAACGAAACACCGCAGCCGCAGGACTTTTTGGCATTCGGATTGTTGAATTCAAATCCGGAACCCATCAGACCGGATTTAAAGTCCAACTCGGTCATGTTCAGATAGATGTAACTTTTCTTATCTACGACGAGTTTCACGCCGTTTGCGTCGAAGATCTTGTCCCGTTCCGGATGCGGGGGACTTTCTTCGAAGGCAAGGTGATACGTCAGTCCCGAACAGCCGCCCCCTTTGACCGCCATCCGGATCGCGGCATTCGGCTTTTTCTCCTTCTCAAGAAGCGATTTGAGCTGCTGCGCAGCGCGTTCCGTAACCGTGATCATCTACGCATTCCCGTATTTCTTCCGGTAGTCCTCGAGGGCTGCCTTAATGGCGTCCTCCGCCAGGACCGAACAGTGGATTTTGACCGGCGGAAGGGACAACTCCTTGACGATGTCGGTGTTCTTGATCTTCTGGGCATCCGCCACCGTCTTTCCCTTCATCCACTCGGTCGCAAGACTCGAGGAGGCAATCGCGCTGCCGCAGCCGAACGTCTTGAACTTTGCATCCACAATCACGT
The DNA here is from genome assembly GCA_947085655.1 of uncultured Omnitrophica bacterium. Taxonomy (GTDB): domain Bacteria; phylum Omnitrophota; class Gorgyraeia; order JACQQV01; family JACQQV01; genus CAMTXH01. The sequence goes on from CAMTXH010000001.1 coordinate 25,025, forward strand.
TGTTCTCGACCTTAATCTGAAGCTTCATCACGTCGCCGCACTCCGGCGCCCCCACGATGCCGGTTCCGACATTTTTTTCGTTTTTGTCGAAACTGCCGAGGTTGCGCGGATTGTCGAAGTGATCCAGAACCTTGTCTGAATACGCCATGTTCTCCTCCTTACTCTTTCTTCCAGGTCACACTCTTCAAGTCAATCCCCTCTTTTGCCATGTCATACAAAGGAGACATCTCCCGAAGCCGCTTGATCGCTTCGGTGACCCGCTTGATGGCAAAATCCACTTCCTCCTCCGTGTTGAACCGCCCGAGACTGAATCGAATGGAGGTATGGGCCAGTTCCACCCCTTTTCCCAAAGCAATCAGAACATAGGAGGGCTCCAGCGTCGCCGTGGTGCATGCGGACCCGGAGGAAACCGCGATCTCCTTGATCCCCATCAAAATGGACTCCCCCTCCACAAATTCGAAACTCATATTCAAAATATTCGGAAGCCGCTCGGTCGGATGGCCGTTCAAATGCACATAATCGAGCTGGCTTTCGAACCCCTTCCGGAGTTTTTCATTCAACTTCCAAAGCCGCTTCCTCTCCTCATCCATCTCTTGAAGGGCGAGTTCACACGCTTTCCCGAACCCGACAATCGCCGGGACATTCAATGTTCCGGAACGCATCCCCCGCTCCGCACCGCCGCCGTCGATGATAGAGGCAAGGCGGACCCTCGGATTTTTCCGCCGGACATAAAGCGCCCCGATTCCCTTCGGACCGTAGATCTTGTGGGCCGAAAGAGCCAAAAGGTCGATGCCCATCGCCTCCACATCAATGGGCGCAAATCCCTGGGCCGCCGCCGCATCACAGAAGAAAAGGACCCCTTTTTCCTTTGCGATTTTCCCGATCTCGGCCGCCGGATGAATCGTTCCGACCTCATGGTTTCCGTACATCAGGGCGATCAAAATGGTTTTATCGGTGATCTCTTTTCTCAACGTCTCGAGATCCGCCAACCCCTGCCCATCTACCGGAAGATAGGTCACCCGGAATCCCTGCCGTTCCATCCGGCGCGCCACATCTATCGTGGCCCGATGCTCGGTGGAACCGATGATCAGATGATCCCCCTTTTCCCGGTAGATCTCACAGACTCCCTTGATGGCCAGATTGCACGATTCGGTCCCGCCCGAGGTGAAGATGATTTCCTTCGGATCGGCATGGATCAAGCGGGCAATTCTGGCCCGCGCCTCATCCACCTTCTCCTCCGCCTTCCAGCCGAAGGGGTGACTGCGGCTTGAGGCATTTCCGTATTCCTCGCTGAAATAAGGAAGCATCTCCTCCATGGCACGGGGATCGACCCGTGTGGTGGACATGTTGTCCAGAAAAATCGGAATCTTCAATCCTTTGGCCTCGGTCCGCTGACTGCTTGTTTGCATCGTTTCCTCCAAAATTTATTTGTTTGTTGCCGTCTGCAAGGAAAATTCACGGAGGGTTGAAACGGCCTCCGGAAAAACCTTTAAAACATAATCGATATCGGCTTCCTCTGTATCCAACCCGACCGTTAAGACCAATGTCCCAAGGGCCTGCCTGTCCGGAATCCCCATCGCCCGGAGAACATGGGAACTCTTGAGCGCCTTCGAATTGCAGGCGGATCCGAGCCCGACCGAAACCCCCTTCAGGTCAAGGGCCAAAAGAAGCGATTCCCCCTCGATATCCGGAACCGAAACGCTCACATGTCCCGGAAGCCGCCGGGTGGGGTGGCCGTTCAGGGAAACCCCCTCCACCGAAAGAAGACCTTGAATGAGTTTATCCCGGAGCCGGATGATATGCCGGTTCCGCTTCTCCATCTTTTCCCGGGCCAATTCCGCCGCCTTCCCCATCCCGACAATCGCCGGGAGATTTTCTGTTCCGGAGCGGAGTCCCTCTTCCTGGCCGCCCCCGTCCAGAAAAGGAAAAATTTTCACTCCCTTCCGGAGATAAAGGGCGGCCGCCCCGACCGGTCCGTAAAACTGGTCCGCCGCAAGCGTCATCGCATCCACCCCCAGCCGTTTGACGTCCACCGGAATCGTACCGCAGGCACTGATTGCGTCGGTATGAAAAAGAACGTTTTGTTCCTTCGTTATCTTTGCGATCTCCTCAATCGGCTGAATCGTCCCGACTTCCCCGTTTGCATGCATGACCGAAACCAGCACCGTCTCCGGGCGGATCGCCTTCCGGAGTTCATCCGGATTGACCCATCCGTAGCGGTCCACCGGAAGCAGAGTTACTTGATACCCTTCCTTTTCAAGCCGACGGGCGGCATACAGAACCGAAAAATGTTCGGTGCTTGAGATAACGAGATGCTTTCCTTTTTGCGCATGGGCCGCTGCAAGACCTCTCACAGCGAAATTGTTCGCTTCCGTGCCGCAGGAAGTAAAAATAATTTCTTCCCGCTCGGCCCCGATTAAGGAGGCGACCGCCTCCCTCGCCTCATCGAGTGCCTGGGCACTTTTCCGTCCGGGTCCGTGGAGACTCGAGGGATTGCCGGCCTGACCGGTGAGCCAGGGGATCATCGCCTCCCGGACCTCCGGAAGAAGCGGCGTTTTCGAAAAATAATCCAAATAAACCTGGCGCATCTTAGGCCTGAATCGGAATCACCTTCCGGCGCCAAACCGTTCCCAGACGCTTTTTCACCTCATCCTCTTCCTGAATGAGGAGCTCCAGATTCGCCTCCTGAAGCAGTTCATCCACTCTTTTGTAAATGTTGACCCAGAGTCCCCGGAGTCCGCAGTTATGAAGGTCCAGATACATACAGCGGTTCTCCCCGTCCATAAAACGGAGACAGGCCACTTCAAAACTTCCTCCTTCAAGCGCCCGGATGATATCGCGGGCAGTGATCTGGCGCGGAGACCGGGCGAGCATAAATCCCCCTTTCGGACCGCGACGGCTGACAATCATCCCTGCTTGAATGAGTTGCCAGAGAAGTTTCTGCACATACTCCTCCGGCAGGCGCTCACCCTGAGCAACTTCATGGGTCGTCATCGGCTCGCCTTTCTCATAATTCCGAGCAAGACGGATCATCAGACGCAACCCGTATTCTCCTTTGTTTGTCATCCGCATCTCATTCCCTCCAAATAGGTTATAAAATCCAGACTAAAATGGTCTTGTTTCCTAAAAATAAGTGTAGCATACCAGATAAATTGTGTCAAGTATTTTTGGATAAAAAAAGGGCCCTCCGAAAATTTCATAACTATTTTATTTGTGACAGGTTACTCAATAATGTACTGGAGCCAGCGTTGCTCCAATTCCTTCACGGTTCCGATCTTCCCTCCGTAGACGGAGAGGAAGGCCTTTTCAAAATCGCCCGTCTTCAGGAGGGACTCGGTAAATTCCCCGAAACGCCTCCGGCCGAACTGACCGATCAGATACTCCACCAGCTTTTCCGACTCGGTATAAAAGAGCCGGATTCTCTCCGCATCCTTCGGATAGCCCTGCAAAGTCACCAGCTCCTGAAGCGGGATATGTTTTCCGGCATAGACGGAAGCAACAAGAAGATCCTCATCCAGCCCGATAATGCCTCCTTCGTAATTGGCACATCCCTCATCGAACCAGAGGGGTATTTTTTTGCCCCCCGCCACCTCATCCAGAACGAGATGGGTCAGTTCATGCGGAAAGGCAACCTCCAGGTAGGGAATCGAATTGGGGTATAGAAAAATCTGCCGCCTTCCTCCTTTGGCTGCGAATCCGCCGGTCAACTCCGTCTGGATGCCGAGCTCCTCCAAAAAACGGCGCCATTGGGATTCGTCCGCAACGACGGCGACGGTGTAGGTTTGATTCCAATCATGTTTTCTCCGGATGCGAAGGTCATCCACGATTTTTTCGAGGGAATATTCGGCCCGTCCCGCCACCGCTTTTCCGTGCGAAGAATCCTGATAATAGATCACAAAATGGCGGGTCTTCCGGGAATTCCAGACCCCTTGAGAAAGAAGCCGCTCAAGCTCTTTTGTCGCAGAGGACGGGACGCCGACGGTGATGGAAGCCACCGCTTCTTTCGGTGCAATCGCCTCCGTCAAAATATCCGGAATCGCCTCCGGACCTTCGGCGGCCAAGGTGTTCAAAAGGGTCTCCGTCCGGCCGGCCCATTCCGTCTGGAGAAGCTTCCGCTCTTCTTCGGAGTCCAGTTGAAGTTCCGCTACTTCCAAGCGGGAAAAGGTGACCGTCGCCTCCCGGTCGAATTGAAGCACAATGTGGGTGTCGCTTTCTTCGACTACAATGCCTTTGATCCGGTTTCCGTTTTTAAGGATGACCGTATCGGCCAAAACGGCTGCGGGAAATAAAATGAGGGTGGACAGAAAAAGAAAAAGTCTCTTTGGAAGGTATCCCATGCGTGAGTTACAAAACCGGTCTCTGGCCGTTTGTCAGGACGGCCACCAGCCGTTCAATCACTTCGCCGGTCACCCGGTCCGGCGTGGAGGCGCCGGAGGTGACGCCGACGGTCATCGGTCCGGGCTTGGCCCAGTCGGAGGTCACGGTAAGCTCTTTGGATCCGATCGGCTTGTGCCGGATCTGGTCGCGGGAGATGATGCAGGAGGCGTCCCCGATATGATAGGCGGCGGTTTTTTGGATGGAGATTTCGCAAAGGTGGGTGGTGTTGGAACTGTTGTACCCGCCGACGACCACCATGACATCGACCCCTTCTTGAAGAAGTTGGGTCACCGCATCCTGGCGTTCCTGGGTGGCGCTGCAGATGGTGTCGAAGGAACGGAAATGATTCCCAAGATTCTCCTCTCCGTATTTTTGGGCCATCGTCTCGCTGAACAGTTTCGCGATGGCAAGCGACTCGCTTGAAAGCATCGTCGTCTGATTGGCGCATCCGACCCGCTCGAGATCCCTGTCCGGATCGAATCCGGGCGAGGCAACCGGACCGAACTTTGCAAGTAACGTCTTTTTGGAGCCGCCGTTTAAGATATAATCGCAGACTTCCTTTGCCTCATTCAAATCATAGACGACAAGAAACTTCCCCTCGGGAAACTGCGTGGCGCGCGAGGAGGTGGCACGGGTCTCTTCATGGTTGAACTTTCCGTGGATAATGGCGGTGAAACCGTCCTGCGCGTAACGTTCCACCCGTTTCCAGACATGAATCACCGAGCCGCAGGTGGTATCGACCAAAATGCACCCTTTGGCCTTCAGGGTCTCAAGATCGGAAACCGGAACGCCGAAGGCCGGGATCAAAACGACGGAATCGGGCCTGACGGTATCGTATCCTTTGCCGTCCAGAAAAGTGATTCCCATCTCTTTCAGTCGGTTATTCACGCGGGGGTTATGGATGATTTCGCTGGTGAGATAGATCTGTTTATCGGGAAATTTCCGGCGGGTCTCATAGGCGTAATCGACCGCTTTGTCCACTCCGTAGCAGAAGCCAAACTCCTGGGCAAGCCGGACCGTCAGATCCCCCACCCGAAGGGTGTGCCCCTCATTCTTCAGTTTCTCGATGAGGGGGCTATGGTAATCCTCCAAGAGGGTTCCCTTGACCTCGCTTTTGAGGCCGAACCCGTGCTTAAAGTATGTGGAATCTGTGGTGTTGGGTAAAGCCATAAAAACCATCCTGATCCTTCGACTCGGCCTTCGGCCTCGCTCAGGATCAATTCGGACAGTGACTTATGTCGCTTTGCTCCATAAGTCACGCTCTCATTGAGATTATAGCAATTTCGTAAGGAAAGGTCAACGGGAACGCAAGAGGCGTTTTAGCTCTTCTACGTCACAAAGATCTTGATGCCGGCCGCTTTCCTCTTTCAGTTGTATCAGATCTTCAAGGTCTAACAGAGGGACTTTAACCCTCTGCACCGTCTTTTCGCGTCGACGCGACCACCAAAAAGAAAAGAGTTCATCAGATTTAGCAAAGAGTATATCTATCGTCTCTCCATTCACAACTCGAATCGCTGTTCGCCGAACAAGTAGATCAGGCCGGACCGTACGGAGAGATCCCAAAAAACCGGCCCCCTCTTTTTCCTTCGAAAGACCGTAGACTTTTTTGAACTTCAGGCGACACAAAAGACCGAGTAACTTCTCAAGATTTTTAGGATCTTTGGGCACCAAAAAATCAAGGTCAAAAGTGGATCGCCTGACCCCGTAAAGAAGAATTGCAACCCCGCCGATGACAAGAAACTTAATTCTCTTTGCCCGAAGAGCCCCGATCAGTTCGAGGAGAGGATCCCTCATTTCAAGGCGCGGCCCTTGAGGGATTTGAAGAGGAGAAGTCTTTCCCAGTTTCGGCGGGTTATTCGGGGGGGTGGGAAAACCACTTTGAGTCGTTTCCGCCGCGATTCACATTGAAGACACCGGCCATAAAAATCAAGGATCGCCCGCTCGGTATCTTTTCTACATCGAGGGCATTTCATATTCAAATGATAACAAATTTTCCTATATTTCTCAATACTAAAGACTCTGCCCGACCCGCCAAAATTTAAAAATTTTGGCGAGGTCTCGCCAAATTGGGACGAAGTCCCGATTGCGCTTTAGATCTATTCCCCACCTCTCTTGACAGAAATATGGTTATATGGTATTATTGTTATAGGGAAATTGACCATGACGATCAAAACAACGCTTACCATTGACCGGGAAATTTACAAGGCGGCAAAACGTGTGGCCGTAGAACGAGAGACAACCCTTTCGTCGATCCTCCGCAAAGCGCTTCTTGTTTATGTCTCCGACCCGGAGGGAGTTGAGGAAACCATTGAAATTTTGACCGACCCGAAGGCGCTCGCGGCCCTCTTGGAAGGTCAAGCCGCACGAAAGGCGAAGAAGCCGGGATATTATGTTTCGTGGGAGAAGGTTCGTGACCTTTGAGGTTCAATTTTCTCCGCACGCCCTCCGAAGTTTTAGGAAATTCAATCCCGACACCAAAGAAAGAATTCGCCGCGCCATAGAGGAGTTGCGGCGTACCCCTTCTTCAGGACCCTCCACCAAACGGCTTAAAGGACTTTTGCGCGATGATTATCGCTACCGTGTAGGTGATTATCGCATCCTTTATGCCGTTTCCCACAAAACCCATCACATATTTATTGACTATATCCAACACCGAAAAGACGTTTATCGGGATATCCGCCATTAACCCCTACAGGCTCTGCTCGATAACCGGCGCGTAGCGGAGCTCTTCCATCCGCCGCCGGCCGCCGTCCCTGGAAGGGCTTTCTTCGGAGTAGATGGCCCGTTTCACCGCCTCCATTACCCCTTTCGGATTTTCTCCCTCGACCCGAATATGGATTTGGTGGCCTTGAGATGCTGTAAGCATCATAACCGACATGATGCTTCTGGCATCCGCTTCCCTGTTTCCTTCGGTCACATTTTTCAAAGTGATTTTTGTCCCCTTGAAGCGGTGCGCTGCTTTGACCACTTCCGCTGCAAGCCGCATATGAAGCCCGAGAAAATTGGTAATCGTCACCACCTCTTCAATGCTCTTTGACCCGCCGTCTTTCCTTGGTTCATACTCGGTCTTGAATTCCTCTTGGATCGCCGCCACGACTTCCTCTGCATCCTCCCCCTCCGCAATAATCTTAATCTCGGTACCGTAGGGAGCGGCAAGAATCAGAATTTCCATGATGTTCGAGGCGTCCGCCACCTGCCCTGTCTTCTCATGAATCAACAGGACTTCGCTTTTGGAAGCATTGACAATCTTCGCGATCGCTCCGGAAGGCCTGACATGGAGGCCTAAAGGATTGGTTACCTCGGCGATTTCTTCGATCCTTTTAACGCCCCCATCTCGCACTCTTTCCTTGTCTTCCCGAGGATAATACGCTTCGATCTCCTTGGTCAGGGTGGGGGCGATCGGCCCTCTCTCCCTCGGAAGGAGAGCGCGCCCCACAATCTTTGAAAGCCGCCTTATCGGAGAAACATGGGGCTTAGGGGATGAGGAGACAATTTTGTGAATTCCCTCATTAATAATTCCCCCCGCCATTCCATAGGGAACTTTTTCCGTAATATCCGGAACCTGAACTTCATGAACCCTCACTTCAATAGCATCATTGACAAAACGCCTTGAAAAGTGGTGGCCTCTCCGACTCTGAGACCGGAAAAGTTTCTTTCTTGTCTCCTGCGAGTTTTTAGAAGGAGATCCATGATTGATATAAAAAACATGGCTGATTTCATAAAATCCCTCCCGGGGAATGATCGGCCCTTTTCCCAAATAGGGTGTCACCATAACCCCTTCGCGATTCCGGTAATCAAGCGCATGGCTTTCACCAATATGTTTCAGGGGAAGTGTCCCTCCAAACATCTTGGTTCCCAAGACAAAGGCGCGGGTGATATCGTCCGCCAAAAGCGTATATTCGTCAGGATACTCCTGAAGCATCTTCCACGCGACGAAAGGAACATCCATCTGATCGGCATTCTCCTTTTCATCCCCAATGAGATAAAACGCCTTACCCGTCTTATTGCTTAAAAGAATAACCCCATAGACCGCCTCGACGTCGACCGCGTCGAAGAGTTTTTTGTATTCCAAAAACACCTCCTCTGAAACATCCGAATCGCCTCGCTGAAGAATTCCGTTTCGTCCAACGTACCATCCCTGCCGGTATATCTCGTTCATAAAATCAAGGTAATACTCAGGGA
>CAMTXH010000002.1:0-24079 GCA_947085655.1 uncultured Omnitrophica bacterium
CATTGACTTTAGCAAGGTCTCTTTGAAAGAGATTAGACACGCAGAGAAGCGACTCAACACCCGGCCCCGGAAGACCTTAGACTGGGAAACCCCAAGCGAGGCCTTCCATAGACTGTTGCACTAGGAACCTGAATCCACCCGCCCCTATGTTAGGAGACGCAATAGGAAGATATTACCTCTTGCATTTTGGAAGGGTTTAGGGCATACTTTATACGGATCGGGTCCAAGGCCCTTTTTTTTGGTGAAATCCTCAACACTTTAAAAAAGTTTTGCTCGGACAGATCGGTTTGAAAGGGGTGTTCTTGTGAGGGGATTATTTAGACTGTTCTTTTGTCTCGGCTTGATTTTCGTGTTTGTCCTCGCCTTGAAAATGATGCCTTCCCTCACTGATCTTTCCGGGCGGACCGGAGGAGGACCCCTCAAGAGGATGGCGGAAATCCTCAATCGGGAAGAGGGGCGGGGAACTGCAAGCCATCGCGATCCGGTCCTCTTGCAACTGGCCGAGGTTTTGAAATTTTACTCCGGAAGCCCGCCGATAGAACAAAAAGCATCCCCAAAAGAGGAAACTCCCGACGCTATTATCCGGACTTACCATGAGACGGGCGAACTGCGCACGGTAGCCATGTATCGGGGAGGACAGCTCCTCCGGAAAGAGGAGTACGATGTCAGAGGCCAACGGGTCTCTGAAAGCACCCTCCGCCCGCCGCAACTTTCCCCCGACCAGGCCCCTTCCGCTCAAGAAACTCCGTAGAAGCAACTCTGGCTTCCTTCCGACTTAGAACAAAGTCAAAAAGAACTCCGGAATTTTTCCGTTCTCCTCTTGTTTTTTGGGCCTTCATAAGGGATACTTTCATGTGGCGATTGGGGGGAAAAAGGCAGAACCGGTTTTAGAGACATGGACCACCGATGACACGACACACGAACAGCCCCTTATTGAGAGGCGTCTTTTTTCTTGTTTTTATCGCCGCACTTTTACCTGCCGATGCGAAGGCCGATGCCACCGTTGACGCGGTCGGAATGACCGTCAGCAATCTTGATCGTTCCGTCGCTTTTTATACCCAGGTCCTCTCCTTTACCCCGCATGCCGAAATCAATATTCCAGACATCAAACGCCGGATTGTCCGGCTTCGGTTGGGTGAGGATGCCATTGAACTCGCCGAGCCGCATCTCACCGATAAAGGAGAGCCGGCGTATGAACCCTCGACCAGCGATGACCAATTCTTCCATTTGGCGGTCCGGGTTCGAGACATTAAAAAAGCGCGCAAGCACCTCCGGAAACAGGGCGTCCGGTTTGTTGACAAAGGTCCCTCCTGGCTCGATCAGGGAGGTATCAAGTCACTTACGTTTGAAGATCCGGACAGACACCGGCTCCTCATCGTGGAATATCCAGAGAACCGAAAAGGGCCGAAGGGACACCGGCATCCAAAAGAACTTTTTCTCGCCATCGATCATGTGGCCATTCCTCTTATGGATTCAAACGCAGGTCTCCGATTTTATCGGGACGGCGTGGGATTGGAACTTGAAGAGGGCGAGGTCGGAAAGTATAGCTCCGGCGTCACGATGTTCCGCCCCAAAAAAGGGCCTCGGATCGCCTGTCTTGAAGGAGCCGTCGCCGGCCCGGCAAAGCCCCTTTCAAGAAAAGTATCGGAGATAAAGGCGGTTCGGTGGCAGACCCGGATCAAGACATCCGACATCGGTCATGCGGTCGCCGCACTCCAGGGCGAGGTGGTCTATCAGGGTTTCTTGAGCATCCTGGAGGAGGGGATACTCCGATTCAAATGGGGCGTGGTGGTCCGCGACCCGGACGGCCATGCCGTCGAACTGATCCAAGAGTAAAATCCCGCCGAACATACCATCCTGATTGCACCTCTTTCAGAAGATTGCTAAAATATTCTCAAGGATAGACCAGAAAAAGGAGGTGCGGGATGGCACTGACCGAGTCAACCATGCTGGAATTGGGCACGAAAGCCCCGGATTTTGCGCTGCCGGATGTTGTCAGCGGAAAAACCGTTTCACTTTCAACCTTTTCAGGGAAAAAAGCGCTCCTCATCATGTTTATCTGCCGGCACTGTCCCTTCGTGCAGCATGTGAAGAAAGAGATCGCCCGGCTTGGGAAGGATTATCAGAATAAGGAAATCGGCATGGTGGCAGTCAGTTCAAACGACGCCGAGAATTACCCGGATGATGCGCCGGCCCAGCTCAAACAGATGGCCCAGACACTCGGTTTTACATTCCCTTTCTGTTATGACGAAAGCCAGAAGACGGCTCAGGCCTACACGGCCGCCTGCACTCCAGACTTTTTCCTTTTCGACGCGGACCGGAAACTTGTTTACCGGGGCCAACTGGATGACAGCCGTCCCGAAAACGGAAAGCCGGTGACCGGCAAAGATCTCCGGTCGGCCGTCGATGCGGTCCTTTCCGGAAAGCCGGTGAGCAAGGATCAGAGACCGAGCATCGGCTGCAACATCAAGTGGAAACGGGGGAATGCCCCGGCGTACGCCCGTTAACGATGATATAACTATAGTTATGTTTCGGAGAAACTGGTGAACACATTAAAGCCCCTTGCACTCCTGATTCCGGAAATGAAGGATTTACTCCGGAGCCGGGACTTCGATCTCCTGAAAGACCTCCTGAAGGAATGCTCTCCCCTGGATCTGGCCGAATGCTGGTCCGATTTTTCCAAGGGGGAGCAGATCGCCCTGTTTAAACTCCTCGGGACGCGCTATGCGATTCAGCTCTTTGAAAGTCTTGATATCGACTACCAGAGGCATCTCTTGGGACAGCTGAATGAGGAGGCGGTCGTCCCTCTTTTGGAGGGGGTTTCCCCGGCGGATATCGCCCGCGTGTTTCACCGGCTTCCGAAGGGCGCACTCCGGAAGATGACGAATCTGGTCAAGCGGGGCGAGGCGCTTCAGAAGATTCAAAAGGTGATGACCTACCCGCAGCATAGCGCCGGGAGTCTCATGCATCCGGAGTTTGTGAAACTGACCCCAAGGATGTCCGCCCGGCATGCCCTTTCACTGGTGCAGGCGATCGCCCGGCCGCATGAGCGGCGGCATCTCTCCGCTTTGTATGTTACGGATGATGTGGGGAAACTCGTGGGAGCCCTCACGCTTCAGGATTTGGTGAGTGCGCCGGCGGATGTTCCTCTTTCGGAACTGATGACCTCCACGGAGCAAATCAAGGTGCAAGGGGAGACCGACCAGGAGGAGGTCGCCAAACTGGTGGCGAAACACGATCTTTTTTCCGTACCGGTGGTCAACCGGTGGGATCACCTGATCGGGATTTTGACGGTTGATGATATCATTGATGTCATCCGCCATGAGGCAACGGAGGATATTGCCAAAATGGCCGGGACCCGGGCGGAAGACATTCGGGCACGGTCTGCCTTCCGAGTGGCACGACTGCGGCTTCCGTGGCTTGTGACCACACTTCTCGGCGAACTTCTGGTCGTGGTGATCATTCGTCATTATGAATATACGTTAAGCCAGGTCATCACCTTGGCCGCATTTTTGCCGCTCATCGCCGCAATGGGTGGAAATGTCGGGAGCCAGTCTGCGATGGTGACGGTGCGCTCCTTAGCCACAGGGCAGATTATTACCTCCGGACTGCGCGCCATCTTTCGTGAGTTTCGGGTCGGGCTTGTCCTTGGCCTTTGTTATGGGTTGATTTTATCCGGGTCGGCGTATCTCCTTTTTGGAGATCAACTTCCCAATGCGTTTATGCTTGTGGTGGGGCTTGGGATGTGTCTTTCGATGACGGTGGCCAGCACCATGGGGGCGGTCGGGCCTCTCATTTTCCACAAACTCGGCATCGACCCGGCCACCGCCACCGGCCCTTTGATCACCACAACGACCGACCTGATCAGCACCTCCGCCTATCTTTTGCTGGCGACCGTGCTATTATTGTAATTGAATTTCACGTGCCTGTAGCTCAGTCGGACAGAGCGCCAGCCTTCGAAGCTGGGCGTCGCAGGTTCGAATCCTGCCAGGCACGCCATTTATTTTGATCGAGGTAACCGAGTCGTGCATTTAAGAGTCCTGGTTCATACAATGAATCAGGGCTCTTTTTTATCTCGCCATGTGTCAAACCGTTAGGGAAAGATTTTTGAAACTTCTTTTCTGTCCGATCTATCAGAGAAGTCAAATTCACTTTTACTTTCTGACCCACCGTCGGAATAAGGCCCAAATTACCTCTCTCCCTCTCTGAAGGACGCAATCCTTGCCCTATAAGGGGTATAACTGTTATGATGATACGATGATTTTAAGAGCATCTAGGGGTTCTATGGATTCCAAGGGACGCCACGCTTTCTTTCAGTGGGTTTACCCCTCTTTCACACAAAGAGAGACAGCCCAGCCGAGCAGAAAATAAAAGTATACGTTATTTCGCGGATAGTAAAGATTCGATTCAAAAAATCCGTTCGCCAGGAAACCAACTGATCCTGCTAACGCTCCAAGGAGGAGCCAGCGCCTCTCCTGGGGCAAGTTCCGATTCCAAAAGCTCTTCAAACATTTCCTGTAGAGGAGGAAGAGAAAGGTGAGGAAAGTTCCAAACCCCAAGAACCCCAACTCCGCCGTCATCTGGAGAAAATTCTGATGGGCATGGGGGGAAGTCACGGCGTCTTTGGGATCCATGTATTTGGTGTAGTAGGCCGGAAGATTTTTGGCATAGGCATTGACCCCAAATCCGAAAAGGGGTCTATCTCGAATCATCTCCATGGTGGCCTTCCAGATCCGGGGTCGGCTGACGATCGGTCCGCTGTCGATCAGAAAATCTGTCGCTGAAGAACGCTCAAAAGCCCACGTTCGGATCTGCGAGGGAAGCAACAGTGCTCCGATGAGAATGGCACCTACCAAGATTGCCGGAAGCCTCCAATCCTTCATCAGAAGGCAAAGCAAAAAAACAGCGGCCAGATAGCCGATGAAACTTCCTCTGGAAAAAGTGAGACCTAAAGCGGCGCTTCCTAACACAAACACCAACATAAGTAAATACTTCCTGACCCCATGTTCCATAAGGCGGAACCCATAGATAAATGCAAGAAAAGGAGCCAAATAGATTCCAAAAGAATTGGCATCAGGACTTGCGGCACTTATTTGTTTCAGACCCGGTAGATGAAAGGTGAGCGGCCGTTGACGCAGCAGGTCTTCTCCTTGCCAATATTGATAAAATCCGTCTAGTGAAACCGTAAGCATTCCTAACGCAATAGCCCATCCGGCTTTTTGCCACCTGCCCGGGCGGTCCAGAAAGGTTGATACGGCTATCAGGAGGAGCGCCGACTTCATGAGTTTCGTAAACCCCCTTAGGCTCTCGCGGGGAAATGCACTGTACAATATAGAAATCCCGCCGATGATCAAGAATACGAAGAGGGCAATCACCCAAGGTTCCCGGAAGGGGAAGAGGAGACTTCTCTTCCAGGCTCGCCTGATTAGGCAAATCACCATGACCCCTATGGAGAGATTACAGAGTGCAAACGAGATGGGCAGGAAAAAACAGAAAACCACAAGTGAAAGAGATTCCAGGGTGGGAAACACGTCCAAATTATACTTGAAGTTACACAGCCCAGTCAAGTCACAACGAACGAGTTCGATTCTCCCTCGCCATCGGAGTGAGGAGGAGAAGGCTCGGGACTTCGCCAAGGGGAAGAGAGGGCTCGTCGGCGGGCGCGCCACTTTTTGCGATGAAGAATAATTTTTACAACAAAGTGATCTTTTTGGTGTTTGGCGTGGTCTCGGCGCTTTTGGTGTCCGAGATTTTCTTACGCCTTTTCCTTCCGCAGGATTTGGTTAAGCCGATGGGCGCACAGCTTGATGAAGAATTGATCTATACACTCAAACCCGACACGGAGGCGTATTTTAAAGGGACCTCCACCCAGATGTTCCATCTGAAGGCCAATTCACTCGGGATTCGGGAACGGGAGATTCCGTTTCAGAAACCGGACCATCTCTTTCGCATTTTGCTCTTGGGTGATTCGATGAGCATGGGTGAGGGGGTTGAATTGGAAGAAATTTACCTGAAGCGACTCGAGGCACTTCTTGAGACGAACCAAATCAAAAATGTAGAGACGATTAACGCCGCGATTCGGGGCTATGGGAACGACCAGGAACTGATTCTTTTTCGCCGCATGGGGCGGAGATTCAAACCCGATCTTGTCATCCTCGCCTTTTTTGTATACAACGATATGGAAGATAATTGGGAGGCGGGACTTTTTAAGTTGAGAGAAGGAAAATTGATACAACAACCTGCAACGGTTGAAATGTCCAATAAATACAAAAATTACGTCATTCTTTCGAAGGTCCACGATCTGCCCGGATACCTTTGGATCATGTCCAGGTCTCATCTGGCAAACTTTCTGCGCGTGACTTATTCCGAGATGCTTCGGGGCACCCCCCTTGAAGAGAAAAAGTCGGAAACGGCTCCTTCCACAAAGACCGCGGTGGAAGATCGTGCTGGATTCTATTTAACGCTCGCCATTTTGGAGGCCTGGAAACAGGATGTGCAAAAAATCGGCGCGAAGCCCTTTCTCCTCATTATTCCTACGTATCGTGATCCTCGGACTTTGAGAGCGATACCGGGGGCGGATATTACCCGGTTGGATCTTGCCCTGGAAAAATTCTGCCGGAGGGAGGACATTCCCTTTCTAAATCTCTTCCATCCGATGGTGGCATGGGAGGGCGACTTTGAGTCTTTGTGGCTTGGATGCGGCCATTTCAGCCCCAAAGGGCACGCGTGGGTGGCCCGGGAATTATTGAATGCGCTCCGTTCTAAAAACCTTCTCCCTCAATAAAACGTTACTTTTATAACTCTTTTTATTATAATAGGTTATAAATTCATCCGAACACGGTTTTTTAAACTCAAAATTTATGTTAGAATAGGAAGTTCCATTTCGGGTCGTTAGCTCAGTTGGTAGAGCAAGGAGGGGGAGTGGTTTCGATGGGGTCGCTGAAGCATTGGGAACGAAAAGAGTCGGTGCAATCCTTACGGCGACAAGGTCTCAGCTACGGGGAGATCTTTGCCCGGATTCCATTTTCACTCGCTAAGAGTACGATCAGTAACTGGTGCAAAGACATCGAACTGACCTCGGAACAGCTGGATCGTTTGGATCAGTTGTTCCAAATCGGGAGTTACCGAAACCGCCTACTTGGGTCAAAGGCCACACAACGCCGCCGCGCAGAAGAAGTCGTGACCATTAAGGCAAAAGCACGAGCTGAAGTTTCCAAGTTACGACACAACGAACTTTGGCTTGCAGGGCTCATGCTTTATTGGGCGGAGGGGGATAAAAAAGACGATGTCGCAATTTCCAATTCGGATCCAAAATTGATTCAATTCATGATGAAATGGTTTCGGGAAATCTGTAAAGTCCCAGAGAATAAATTCCGGGCATATTTGAACATTCATTCTGGGCAAGATGATCATGTAATAAAAACATTTTGGTCAGAAGTGACTAATATACCTCTTTATCAATTTGGGAAGAGTTATGTGAAACAAGAAGGAACCGGCCATCGGAAAAACAAGTTGTATTACGGAACGATTAAAGTCACGATTTGTAATAGAAATTTACTTCATACAATCCATGGTTGGATTGAGGGCTTTTATGAAATGACTCTTGGGCCGTTAGCTCAATTGGCAGAGCAGGGCGCTCTTAACGCCAAGGCTACAGGTTCAATTCCTGTACGGCCCAATTTTTGTTGATCATTCGAAATGAACGTCGAGAAACCGTAGATTTGTTTCGATTCGCGAGGGTGGCGGAATCCTTCGACTTGGCTAAGGATTCCGTCCCGAGTCTTGTCGAGGGACGGAACTGGGAAACATTTTTAAAAGCGGGCGTAGCCGAATTGGTACAGGCGCTAGCCTTAGGAGCTAGTGGGGAAACCCATGAGAGTTCGAGTCCCTCCGCCCGCACCATGGGCTCATTCGCGGGAGTAACTCAGCGGTAGAGTGCAACCTTGCCAAGGTTGAGGTCGCGGGTTCAAATCCCGTCTCCCGCTCCACTCTGTTTTTCGTGGTCCCGAGACATCTCGGGATTTGAAGGGAGCCGGCCGCTCTCGCTCCATTTTTCATGATTCGTTTCGTATCCCAACATTGAGAGGAGTGCATCGATGAAAATTATGGATTTTCTGTGTGACAGGGCCATTGTCCCGAGTCTTCAGGCGACGGACAAAAAAGGGGTCATTGAAGAACTGATCGATCTTTTAATCGAAGCCAGGAAAATCGACCCCAAGGACCGGGGGCGGATGATTAAATCCCTTCTGGACCGGGAGGCGCTCGGTTCGACCGGCATCGGCCAAGGGATCGGCATTCCGCACGGAAAGCTCGACAAGGTGCGGGAATTGGTGGCCGCTTTCGGCATCTCCCAGAAAGGAGTTCATTTTGACTCTCTGGACGGAGAACCGGTGCATCTCTTTTTTCTTCTGGTGGCACCCGAAGATTCCACCGGTCCCCATCTGAAAGCGCTGGCGCGGATCTCCCGCCTTTTAAAGGATAAATTCTTCAGGAACACTTTGCGAAAGGCCAAGACCGCGGAGGAAATTCTCGCCATTATCCGCAGGGAAGATCAGGGATAAAGCGAGAAACAGCCGTGCTGGTTCGAAAGAAGGTCGTTATTCAAAACAAAGAAGGGCTTCATGTGAGGCCGGCGGCGTTGTTTGTCCGATTGGCGAACAAATTCGATTCCGACATTGCGATTCGAAAGGGCCATCAAAAGGTCAACGGCAAATCCATCACGGGTGTTTTGATGCTGGGCTGCGAAAAGGGGAGTGAGGTGGAAATCATCGCCAACGGGCCTGATGCAAAGAAGGCCCTTCAGGAACTGACCCAGTTTCTTCGCAAGGGACTCAGCGGATTAACCAAACCATGATTAAAAAAGAGGAAGTCCTCAAGGGAATTCCGGCTGCGGCGGGCGTGACCATCGGCCAGGTCTTCTTTCTGGACAGCGAGGGGTTCAACATCCGGCCCCAAGCCATCGCCGAGGAAGACGTTCCGAAAGAAATCGCCCGGTTTGAGGGTGCGTTGATTCAGACCCGTTCGGAGATTCTTCGGATTCAGAAACAGGTGTCAGAACAGATGGGACGGGAGCTTGCGGAAATCTTCGGAGCCCACCTTTTGGTCATCGAGGACCGGGCGCTTGTCGAGGAAGTCATCACGCGGATCAAATCGGAAAAGATTGTCAGCGAATATATTTTCCTCGAGGTTCTGAAGCGGTATGTGGATGCCTTTTCCAAAATCGAGGATGAATATTTAAGAGAGCGGGTTTCCGATATCGAAGATGTCGGGAAGCGTATCTTGCGGAATCTCACCGGACAAAAACACCAGACGCTCCGGGATATCAAGGAACCGGTCATCGTGGTGGCTTACGATCTTTCTCCTTCCGATACCGCCCTCATGAGCCGGGAAAATGTGAAAGGGTTTATCACGGAAATCGGAGGCCGCACTTCCCATACGGCGATCATGGCCAAGTCCCTCGAGATCCCGGCCGTGGTGGGACTCCAGACCATTACCGAAAAGGTCGGCAAGGACGATCTTTTAATCATCGACGGCTCGAAGGGCGAAGTGATCCTCAATCCGACGGAAGAGACGATCCGGCGGTATCAGGCGGAACAGAAACGGCTTGAGGAAGTGGACCGAGGCCTTCTGAAACTGAAGGATCTTCCCGCCGAGACGCTCGACGGCCACCGGGTGATCCTATCGGCCAATATCGAATTTCCCCATGAGATTCCCTCCGTCATCGCCCACGGAGCGGAAGGGATCGGCCTCTACCGGACAGAATTTTTCTATATGAACCGGGTGGACCTTCCGACCGAAGAGGAGCATTTCGAATCCTACCGGAAAGTCGCAAGAGAAGTTTCGCCCCATTCGGTCATCATCCGCACCTTGGATCTGGGCGGCGATAAATTTCTGTCCCAACTTGAAATTCCCCATGAGATGAATCCGTATCTCGGCTGGCGGGCGATCCGGTTTTGCCTGGCGCGGCCCGATGTTTTCAAAACACAGCTCCGGGCGATTCTTCGTGCCAGCGCCGAAGGGAAACTGAAAGTGATGTATCCGATGATTTCAGGAGTAGAAGAACTCCGGCAGGTCAATCTCCTTTTCAAGGAGGTTCAGGAGGAACTTCGCAGGAAGAACGTTCCCTTCGACGAAAAAATCGAAATCGGAGCAATGATCGAGGTCCCCTCCGCGGCGCTGACCGCTGATTTTCTTGCCGGGGAAGTCCAATTTTTCAGCATCGGAACCAATGATCTCATTCAGTACGCCCTTGCGGTCGACCGGACAAACGAGAAGATCGCCCATCTCTATGAACCGGCCCATCCGGCGGTGCTCCGTCTGCTCAAGTCCATCATCGATACCGCCCATCGGAACAACATCTGGGTCGGGTTGTGCGGCGAAATGGCGGGCGACCCGCGGCTTGCCCTGATTCTGCTCGGCCTCGGCCTCGATGAGTTTTCCACGAGTCCCGTCAATGTTTCCGAAATCAAACGGGTAATCCGCTCCGTCAGGATGAGCGAGGCGAAGAAAATCACGGAAGAAGCACTCCTCCTTCAGACGGGTAAGGAAGTGGAGGCATTTCTCCAGGAAAAGTACGAGACCGTCCTGAGGGGGGAGGGATGAATAGACTGAGACGGCACCTGGAGGATCTCTCCTATTTCCAGCGGCTGGATACACACGGCATGCTGGAACTTTTGTGCGAGTTTCCCATCCAATGCGAATATGCCTGGGCGATGGGGGAATCCTTCCCGCTCATCCGCGCCTCCGCGTTTGACCATATCGTCTTTTTGGGCATGGGGGGATCCGCCATCGGAGGGGATTTGGCGCGGTCGCTTTTCGAGGAGGAAATTCCCCTCCCGATTTTTGTGAACCGCGCCTATCATCTCCCCCGGTTTGTGGGACCGCGGAGTCTGGTTTTTGCGGTGAGTTATTCCGGCAATACGGAGGAAACGCTGAGCGGGTATGAGGCCGCGCGGCGGAGACGGGCGAGAATCATTGTCGTTGCTTCCGGCGGCAAGCTGATTGCCCGCGCCAAAAAAGACGGGATTCCCCATCTTTTGCTTCCCTCGGGTCTTCCGCCGAGGACCGCCGTAGGGTATCTTTTTTTCATTCCCTACTGCATTATCCGGCGGCTCCTCGGACTTGGGCTGAAAAAAAACGATTTTAAGGAGATGCTGAAGACCCTCAACCGGCTCCGGACCAGGGCCATCGGTCCTGAAGTGCCGGTGTCGAAAAATCTTTCCAAAAAAATTGCCCTCCGACTCCACGGAAATCTTCCGGCTGTCTACGGAAGCGTCCAGAGGATTGATGCGGCCGTCATTCGGTGGCGGACGCAGATCGCGGAGAATGCAAAACATCTTTGCTGGACCCATTTCTATCCGGAACTGAATCACAATGAAATCGTCGGCTGGCGGGAGCCGAAGGGACTGCTACGGAATCTGGTGATTGTTCTTTTGAGGGACGCCGGAGATCATCCACGGATCAAGCGGCGGATGGAAATTACCCGCGGGCTCATCCGTCGGGAGGCGGGCGTGGAGACGATCGAGGTGGAGTCTTCCGGGAAATCGCTTCTTTCGCGGCTTTTTTCCCTGATTTATGTGGGGGATTTCGTCAGTTACTACCTTGCCATGCTCAACCGGGTGGATCCGACGCCGGTCGACAGAATCGAACGGCTCAAAAAACAGCTTGCAAGATGAAATCACTCGTCCTTGCCGCAGGGTACGCCACGCGGCTTTATCCGTTGACGAAAAACCGGCCGAAGCCGCTTCTCGATATGGCCGGAAGGCCGGTTCTGGAATATGTCCTGGACCGGATTCAGGGCCTTGAGGCGGTGGACCGGATTTATATCGTCGTCAATGAGAGATTCTTTTCCGAATTTGAGGCCTGGAAAGCGGGCTACCGCTCTCCAAAACCGATTGAGCTTTTAAATGACGGTTCCACCGATGAGGAGGACCGGCTCGGAGCTATCGGTGACATCCGGTTCTCGATTCAAAAGGCGAACATCAAAGAGGATCTTTTGGTGGTGGCGGGGGACAATCTCTTTGATATGGAATTGACTCCTTTCATCCGGGCGGCGAAAGAAAAATTCCCGCACGCCTCCATGATGTTGTATGATGTAAAAGATTTGAATTTGGCCCGGCAGTACGGGATTGTCGGGATTGACCGGCAGGGGAAGATTATTTCGTTTGAGGAAAAACCGAAAGAGCCGGAATCGACCCTCTCGGCGATGGGCGTATATCTTTTTCCAAAACCGGTGCTTGAAAAGCTGGAGACGTATCTGAAAGAAGGATCCCCCCAAGATGCGCCCGGCTTTTTCATCCGCTGGCTCTACCAGCGGGAACCGGTCTATGGGCATCCTGTTGACGGCGTCTGGTATGATATTGGAGACTTGGATTCCTACCGGAGCGCTTCAAAAGTCTTTGCACAGACAAAGGAGGAAAAGTGAGGAGCGGAAGTTATTTATTTACGTCTGAATCTGTGACGGAGGGGCATCCGGATAAGATTGCGGATCAGATCGCGGATGCGATTCTGGATGCCATCCTGAAGGATGACCCGAACGGGCGGGTGGCGTGCGAGGCACTGGTCACCACGGGACTGGTGACGGTGGCGGGCGAGATCACAACGCGCTGCTATGTGGATGTACCCAAGATCATCCGTTCTACCATCAAAGAGATCGGCTACAATGATCCCGCTTTCGGATTTGACTACATGACTTGCGGCGTGGTGACGAGTATCCAGGAGCAGTCCCCGGATATCGCCCTCGGAGTCGATCCGGGCGGCGCCGGGGATCAGGGAATGATGTTCGGATATGCCACGCGGGAGACGCCGGAGTTGATGCCCCTTCCGATCATGCTCGCCCACAAACTCACTTTGCGCCTCGCCGAGGTCAGAAAGAAAGGCGAGGTCAATTTCCTCCGCCCGGACGGGAAGAGTCAGGTGACCATCGAGTACGATAACAATCACCCCAAGCGGATCGAGGCGATTGTCTTAAGCGCCCACCACAGCGACAAGGTCACGATCGAGGAGGTCCGACAGACCCTGAAAAAAATGGTCATTGACCAGGTCATACCGAAAGAACTGGTCGATAAAAATACAAAGATCTTCATCAATCCGACAGGCCGTTTCGTGGTCGGGGGACCTCAGGGAGACACAGGACTCACCGGACGAAAAATCATCAGCGACACTTACGGCGGCTATGGCTGTCACGGCGGCGGCTCCTACTCGGGAAAGGACCCGACAAAGGTGGATCGTTCCGCCTCCTATATGGCCCGGTATATCGCCAAGAACATCGTCGCCGCGGGACTTGCGGACAAATGTGAAGTCCAACTCGCCTATGCGATCGGCGTTGCCGCACCGGTCAGCGTCATGGTGAATACCTCGAAAACAGGGAAGATCCCCGACGAGGCCCTCACCAAACTGGTCCTCGAACATTTTGACCTGACCCCCAAGGGAATTATTCGTGATCTCAAACTCCTTCGCCCCATCTACAGGAAGACCGCCTGCTACGGCCACTTCGGGAGAGAGGATAAGGATTTTACCTGGGAGGCCCTTGACAAGGCAGAGGCGTTGAAGAAGGGGGCGGGTCTTTCGAAAGGGAATCCCCACCTTCAGGGAGCCCGGCATGGCTAAGGGGGATATTCGGAGTCTCCGGCTTGCACCGGAAGGCCGCCAACGGATTGAATGGGCGGCCAAGGAGATGCCGGTCCTTCTTTTAATCCGGAGCCGCTTTGCCAGGGAAAAACCGCTTAAAGGGCTGCGGATCGGCGCCTGTCTTCATATCACAACTGAGACCGCCAATCTCCTGATCACGCTGAAGGCGGGCGGCGCGGAGGTTCGGGCCTGCGCCTCCAATCCTTTAAGCACCCAGGACGATGTGGCGGCTGCGTTGGTCCGTCATGAAGGAATCCCAGTCTTTGCGGTCTGCGGCGAATCCCCCTCCCGTTACTATGCCCATATCCGTGCCGTGTTGGACCATAAACCCCATATCACGATGGACGACGGCGCCGACCTTATTTCAACCGTCCACAAAGAAAAAAAATCGCTGGCCAAAGAAATGCTCGGGGGGACGGAAGAGACGACGACCGGCGTCATCCGGCTGAAGAGTCTCCAAGAAAAATGGCTCCTCCTTTATCCGGTGATTGCCGTCAACGAAGCGGACACCAAACATCTTTTTGACAACCGGTACGGGACCGGACAGTCCACCGTCGACGGAATCATCCGCGCCACCAATGTTCTTTTTGCCGGCAAGACCATGGTGGTGGCCGGCTACGGCTGGTGCGGCCGGGGCGTGGCAAGCCGCGCCCGGGGAATGGGCGCCAACGTGATTGTGACGGAAACGCAGCCGGTCCGGGCGCTGGAAGCGGTGATGGACGGTTATCGGGTGATGCCGATGGGCCAGGCGGCCCGTTTAGGGGATATTTTTGTGACGCTGACCGGCGATATTCATGTGATCCGGAAAGAACATTTCCGGGCGATGAAAGACGGGGCGCTGGTCTGCAACTCGGGCCACTTCAATGTGGAACTGGATCTGGCGGGGCTCAAAGCGATCAGCCGGAAGCGCCGGCGGGTCAGAAAATTTGTCGAGGAATATACGCTGCGGAACGGCCGGCGAATCCATATCCTTGGGGAGGGACGGTTGGTGAACCTCGCCTGCGCCGAGGGACATCCGGCCAGCGTCATGGACATGAGTTTCGCCAATCAAGCCCTTGCCTGCGAATATCTGAAGAAGAAGGGCCGCTCCCTGGAAAAAAAGGTGTACGGCGTCCCGAAGACGATCGACGAAACCATTGCCCGGTTGAAATTAAAGAGTCTCGGTCATCAAATTGACCGGCTTACCCCCGAGCAGCAAACTTACCTCGCCTCCTGGGAAGCGGGGACCTGACCTACCGCGCCTCCCACAAAAAAAGAAATCCCCCCACCCCGAAGAGAAGATTGGCAGCCCATGCCCCCAGCCAAGGCGGGATCGCCCCCCGGACGCCGAAGTTACTGGTGACCACGAAGGTGGCATAGAACGAGAAACAGAGGATCATGCTGATCCCGATCCCCCGGAGCATGCCGACCGCCTTTTTTTCCCGGAAGACGAACGGAAAGCCGATTAAAATCACGACCGGATTTGCAAAAGGATAAGCAATCCTTTTGTGGAATTCCACGAGAAGCCGGCGGATCACGGAGGGAGAGGCCTTTCCCGACAGCTTCCGCAAGTGCTCCCGAAGCTCCTGGAGGTTCATCATTTCCCCTTCCCGCTTTGCCTTCAGGAAATCCCCCGGCTTCACCTGCGATTCAAATTTTTCCTTCACAAAAAAAACCGGGTTCCCCACGATTTTTCCTTCGGCGTCCAGGGAGTATTTGCTCCCGCGCGAAAGAATCCACACCCCATCCGCAAAATATGCCTCCTGGGCCTGAATCTTGAAGACGGGAAGCAGCTCTTCATTGTCCCGGAAGATCACGAGGTCATGGAGAAGCTTCCGTTTGGCATCGTAGGAGGAGGCGTAATAGAGATCGCCGTTTTCCGCAAAAAGGGCGACATTTTTCAGAATATTTTCCGACGTCTCTTTTTTGAATTCGAGACTCTCCTCCTTGAGGAGGGCCATTCTGGCCAGGGTGTTCGGGACGACGGTTTCATTGACGAGAAAGGAGAGGGCACCCACGAGACAGGCGAGGAAAAGAAACGGCATCAGAATCGATTTCAGGCTCAGTCCGCTCGCCCGCATGGCGGTGATTTCATGATGTTTGTTCAGAAGCCCCAGACTGTAAAGACAGGAAACCAAAAGGGCAATGGGGCTTGTTTGGACAAAGGTGAGGGGGATAAAGTGAAGGTAAAAGCTGAAAACCTGCGAAAGGGGCGGACGGATCTTGAGGATTTCATCCAGACGGTTGAAAAGATCGATCACCATGACCATGGCGCTGAAGGTCAGGATGCAAATGAAGAAAGGAATCAGGATCTGTTTGGCGAGATACCGGTCGAGGATTTTCACGGGCGTCCCTCGAGCACCCGGCCCATCAGGAGGAGTCCCGCAATAGCCAGGATCGCATTCGGGAACCACATCCCGACTGCCGGGTGGACCACGCCACGGAGACTCAGCGCTTCTACAAAGGCCGAGAGAAGCCAGTAGGCAAAGGCGATCCCCATACTGAGGGCGAAATTAATCGACTTTTCAACCCGGCCAGCCCGGATGGCGAGCGGGATCCCGATCAACACAAAGACGAGATTAGAAAAGGCCATCGCCAGCCGTTTGTGAATTTCCGTAAGGAGGGGAGCGATTTGAATTTTCTCTTCCTGATACCGCTTCATCTTCTCGAGGAGCTCTTTCATCGTCAGGTCTTTCGTCTTTTTTCGGGTCTCTTCTTTCAGGAGATGCGTCAGGTTCAGGTTAATCAGATACGTTTTGAAGTTGAGTTTATAGAAGGTTTCCGGATTCTGGGGGTTTGGCTCGTCGCTCGTTCCATCCACCAGTTTCAGCGTGATCATGTTTTTGTCCGGCGATGTCAGAATCTCCCCCCGTTTGGCCACAATGGTGCGAGGCGGACGGTCCTCCTGGGGCTGATAGATCCGGACGTTCTTCAAAATGTTTTTGTCGATTTCGTAGATGAAGAGGATGTAATCCCCGAACCCTTCGATGAATGTCCCCGCCTCCAGGATTCCGGTCGGATGCTGCGTGCCGATCTCCTTCAAAAGCCGGCGGTACGCAAAATGGGATTTGGGAAGAAGGTGGTCATTGAGAACGATGGACCCCATGCTCAACAGGAGTCCGAAAACGACGACCGGAAAGGTGAGTTTGAAAAGGCGGATCCCACTTGCCTGCATGGCGAGAATTTCCCGGTCCGCGGACAGGCGTCCGAAAACAAACACGGCGCTGGTCAAAAGCGCCATCGGGATGGTGAATTTCAGAAGGTAGGGGATGAGATACAAAAAAAGTTTCAAAACGGAAAGGGGATCCACCCCTTTGCTGATGACCAGTTCCGCGAATTTAACGAGATTCCCGACCAGAAGAATAAAGGTAAAAAGAAGAATCGCAAGGAGAAATCCGACGAGAAGCTCTTTCAGAATGTAATTTTGAAGGATATTCACCCTGTCCCCCCTGCCAGGGTGAGGGCAGACACTTTCTCAGCGCCGGCTGCCTTTAAGACCTTGGCGCAGGCGGAAAGGGTGGCGCCGGTCGTCACCACATCATCCACCAAGAGAAGATGTTTTCCGGAAAGCCGGGAGGGATGCTTCACCCGAAAGGCATTTTTGACATTCTGGATCCGTCTTTCTCTTGGGAGAGAGACCTGAGGGTGGGTGGCCCGGGTCCGGATAAGATCCCCTGACCCAATCGGAAGCGAATATCTTTTTGAGAGAATCTTTGCCAAAAGGAAGGACTGATTGAATCCCCGTTCTCTTTCCCGGGCGGGGAAAAGGGGGACCGGGATAAGCCCGTCGAAAGGAACCTTTATCAGATGGTCCCTGAAAAAATCAGCCATCAGGGAACCGAGAGGCATGGCCAGTCCTTTTTTTCCTTCGTATTTCAATCGGTGGAGCGATTCCCGGAGAACGCCTTCGTAAGGAGCGGCAGACCAGAGATGGTCCAGGTGGGGAAAGTCACCGGGGAGAGAAGCAGGAAACCGATGCTTCGGCATTTGACGAAGACAGGTCTCACAGAGCATTCCGGTCTCTGTTGCTTCGAGCCGGACCCCGCAAACCGCACAATAAAGAGGATAAACAAGGTCCAGGAGGGCCAGCCCCCCAACCCTGATTTTTTCCCGGACGGAGAACATAGCGCTACCTTATCATATTCGAATCCCCGACGCAAATCATCATTGATTCCTCGACTCGGCCTTCGCTTTCGCTCAGGCTCGCTCGGGATCAATTCGGACAGTGACTTAGCTCGTTCTTCGAGCTCGCTAAGTCACGTCCTCATTGACAAACTCCTCAAAATGCGATATACTTATTTCGAAGATTGAAGACGGTGCAGCGATGGTTGAGACACATGTTCAAGACTACGAGAAGCTGATTCAGAAAAAGGTGGCAAGCAAGGTCACCGATTATCACGATTATCAGGATTGCTGTCAGGAATGCCGCATCCGGGTGTGGCAATCGTTTGCCAAATTCAACTCGGATGAAACCGACGGCATGAGTCTCCGGAGCTGGGTCATCCTACAGATTGATTCCGCCATCAGCAATTTTTTAAGGGATACCTATTACACCGAGCGGGCCAGGAGGGAGGTCCCTTACGGACTCCTCCTCGGAATGGAATTCCTCTTCGAGCGGCGTATGGATGAGGAGACAGAGGAACGGTTGGAGAATCGCTTGGAACCGGAGCCGGCCCAGACCCTCTTTAAACGGTGGACCGATTCGAGCGAGCGGGAAGAGAGCGAACTGAAGGAACTGGAGGAGGAAATTCTCCGGAATCTCAAGCCGAGGCAGGTTGAGATTTATCAGATGCTGAAGAAGGGGTATACCCAGCGGGAGATCGCCTCGAGTCTTGACCACGGAATGATCAGCCAGCCGTATGTTCATAAGCAGATTCATCAGATCAAGCAGATCGTCCTCCGGATTCTGAAGCGGAGGGAGTTTTTCTAAACCCTGTAAAAATAGAGATTTTTACAGGGTAAAAAAATTAGTTATCAAAAAGGGGGGGTGGGGGGAATTATACTAACGATGTCACACAAGGGGCAAAAGCCCCTTATTTTTTTGTCCAGACGCTCGCCTCTCTCCGTAACTCTTTTATTCAAAACATATTACAAATTTACCCCTCTATGGGAAGCCTTCCCCTCTTGCTTTCCTCCCCCATATTTTGTTAAAATTTCTTACCCATTAATTCACAAGAGATTAAGATAAAATGGCTATAATTCAGGTTCAGAATCTGGTCAAGACCTTTGGTTCCATCCATGCGGTCAGAGGGGCCACTTTCCAGGTGGAAGAGGGGGAGCTTTTCGGCTTTCTGGGACCCAATGGGGCCGGAAAGACCACCACCATCAATGTCCTCTGCACCCTTCTTTTGCCGACCGGCGGGAAGGCGGTCGTGGCCGGGTATGATGTGGTTCGGCAACCGAAGGAGGTCCGTCAATCGATCGGCATCATTTTCCAGGATCCGAGTCTGGATGAGCGGCTCACCGCCATGGAGAATCTCCGCTTCCACGCGATGCTCTACGGTCTTTCCTGGAAGAATCTTTCGGGGCGGGTGGAGATGTTTTTGGATATGGTGGGGCTTTCCGGAAGGCGGAACGACCTTGTGAAAACTTTTTCTGGCGGCATGAAGCGGCGCCTTGAAATCATCCGGGGACTGCTTCATTCCCCGAAAGTCCTTTTTTTGGATGAGCCGACACTCGGGCTTGACCCCCAGAGCCGGCGGCATATCTGGGGGTACATCCGGGATCTTCGGGAAAGGGAGGGACTCACCCTTTTTATGACAACCCATTATATGGAGGAAGCGGACCAGTGCACCCGGGTGGCGATCATGGACCAGGGGAAAATCGTGGCGCTTAATACGCCCGCCTCTTTCAAGGAAACACTCGGTCTTCCGACGATGGACGATGTCTTTTTGAAATTGACCGGGCGTGAGATCCGGGAGGAAGAGGCCTCCGGAAGGGATCAGCTCCGGGATCTGCACCGGAAGTGGACGGGGAGAAGGCAATGAAACGGGCGCTTTACGCGACGTACACGGTCTGGCTCCGGGATCTTCTCCGGTTCCGTCGGGACAGGACGCAACTCTTGGGCTCTTTGGCCCGTCCGACCCTTTGGCTTCTTTTCTTGGGGGTCGGCATGGGTCCGGTTTTCCGCTCGGAGGCGAACGTTCCCTATATGCATTTCATTTTTCCGGGAATCATCGCCATGAATCTGATTTTCGCTTCGTTCCTTTCCGCCATTTCCATTATCTGGGACCGGGAATTCGGTTTTTTGAAGGAGATTCTTGTGGCCCCCATTTCACGGAGCGCCATCGCATTCGGGAAAGCGGCAAGCGGAAGCACCATCGCCGTGTTGCAGGGCCTCGTGGTGGTGGCGTTTGCTCCGATTGTCCAGATCCCGATGAATCTCACGGCGCTTTTGCTTTTGGTTCCCTCCATGTTTGTCATCGCCTTTACCACCACCTCCATGGGCATCGTGATTGCAAGCCGGATGACCTCCTTCGAGGGGTTCGGGACGATTGCGAACTTTGTGATTATGCCGATGTTTTTCCTAAGCGGGGCGCTTTTTCCGCTGGAAGAGGTTCCTCTCTGGCTGAAGGTGCTTGCCCATCTCAATCCCCTGACCTACGGCGTGGACCAGCTCCGGTGGATTCTTTTCGGTGTGCACCATTTTCCGATTGCCCTCGATTTCTTTTTCAATCTCCTTTTTTCCGGTTTGACGCTCGTCCTGGCGATTGCCATGTTCAGGCGGAGCCCCGCCTGACCCTTCCTTCCGTCGATATTTCGAGGTATACTATAAGAGAAACATCCCATGGCCCAGATTACCCTCAAGGAGCTCCTTTCAGAATACACAAAAGAGGGGGTTCTCTATGAGAAACTCCCGAATCAGGAGGTCCGCTGTTTTGCCTGCGGCCACCGGTGTCTCATCCGGGATGGAAAGGATGGGATCTGCCGGGTCCGGTTCAACAGGGGCGGGATGCTTTATGTGCCGAGCGGTTACGTCGGAGCGCTTCAATGCGATCCGATTGAGAAAAAACCCTTTTTCCACGCTTTTCCCGGAACGGATGCCCTTTCTTTCGGGATGCTCGGGTGTGATTTCCATTGCGGTTATTGCGTTCTACCTTCAACACGGATTACCACCCAGGAAAGATCCATCCCGATCGGCGAACTCTTCTCCAGGGCTCAAATTGTTTCGCAGATAAATGGCGATTCCATTGCGCATTTAAAGGGCCTTTCTGTATTCACTCACACTGGCAGACCTCAATCCGTTAAAGCACTTTTTAAGCACAGATATCACGGAGAAATGTTGGAGGTCCGCACCGATGACGGATCTTCTTTGGAACTGACGCCTGATCATGAAGTTTTTGTTATTCATTGTAAAAATGGGGAAGAATCGGTATCCCCCTATTTTTTGCCAGCAAAGAGACTGTCACCTAATCATTTTCTCGCCATTCCAAAGAACTCAGGCTGGCAGCCCACTTCTCAAGGTAGTTTTTTAGAAGATAAAGGTAATTTTTATATAAAAGTTAAAGATGTTGTTCTTAAGGAATTCCACGGCTATGTTTATAACATGGAAGTCGAAAATGACCATTCCTATCTGGCATCCTGTGTTGCAACACATAACTGTCAAAACTGGATCACCTCGCAGGCGGTCCGGGACCCGAATGCGATCGCCCCGCCTCAATATTGCACTCCGGAAGATCTGGTGAACCTCGCCAAAAAATATAACGCCTCGATCGTGACAAGCACCTACAACGAGCCGCTCATTACGAGCGAATGGGCGGTTGAGGTGTTTAAGGTTGCCAGAAAAGAGGGATTCCGGTGTGCGTATGTCTCCAACGGAAACGGGACGCCGGAGGTCCTGGACTATATCCGCCCATGGGTTGATCTTTATAAAGTCGATCTCAAAGGATTCGAGGACTGGCATTACCGGGATCTCGGGGGCGTGTTGAAGACTGTTTTGGAAACGATCGAACGCTTGAAGCAGATGGGATTTTGGGTGGAGATTGTGACACTCGTAGTTCCCGGATTCAACGATTCGGATGAGGAACTGACGAAAATCGCAAAATTTCTGGTCTCGCTCTCTCCGGAGATTCCCTGGCATGTCACCGCTTTCCACAAAGACTACAAAATGACCGACCCGGAGAATACAAGCGCCAAAACCCTTCTCCGGGCCGCCCAGATCGGGGAGGCGGTAGGCCTCCAATTTATTTACGCCGGAAACCTCCCGGGCCAGGTCGGAAAATACGAAAATACCTGCTGTCCCGGGTGCCAAACCCTTCTCATCGAACGGCACGGCTACACGATTCTCAGAGACCTTTTGACTCCAAACAAGGGCGCCTGCCCAAATTGCCAGAAAACCATCCCCGGCATCTGGCGTTAGGGGACATGCTGGAGCCTGTCCCTCAAACCAAAAAATTGTCAAAACAACCCAACTCTCTTCTCAATGCCTATTTATGATTTATATTTAACTATATATAAATAAAGTAATTACATTTATGTAAGTCGAATCAAAATTTATATTTTATGTCTTGACAATCCTTTATTCTTCAGGTATACTTTCTGCAATAGTTTCGAACTGGGACAAACCCATTCGACAGGCTCAGGGTTTGTCTCTCCAGATAACTGCGGGTCTGGAGGCATATGGGGGTTCGCAGCGTGGCGAATAAGCCACGCCAAGCTCGCGAGCGCCGCCGAGACAGTGAGGCGGCCGGGGCGCGCGAAATTTAGGACCGGGTTGCCTGGAAAGGCGGCTCGGTTTTTTGTTTTACCCAGATTTTAAGGAGTTTTAAAGCCTATCACAATGAAAAGCAACAAGCAACAAGTAACAAGCAACAACACCCATTCTCCCGCACTCTCATCCCTCATCACTCTTATTTTACTCGAATGTTTCTTGGTGAATACGCTTGGCCTTGAATGGGTTCCCCTTCGCCAAAGTGCTTTCGCCTTTGGCTTCGGCGAACGGGCCTGGGCGGGGAGAGACCCTTCTTCCGCAGTGGAAGAGTCTTTTTCCTGTCCGGGCCCCTGGCCTGCTGTAACTTTCTGCCAGGGCA
Organism: uncultured Omnitrophica bacterium; assembly: GCA_947085655.1. Lineage (GTDB taxonomy): Bacteria > Omnitrophota > Gorgyraeia > JACQQV01 > JACQQV01 > CAMTXH01. The sequence continues at coordinate 22,638 of CAMTXH010000002.1, forward strand.
GGCCTTCTTTATTAAGACCTCGGGCGGATAAAGGAAAAACGTTGCAGGAGGCTTTATCACAGACTTCTGCAAGGGATGGTGACAGGCGGGAGAGCGGACTTCAAAAGGAGGACGTTGAAACCCTTATTTCCAAAGCGGCACGATGGCTGATGGATTATGGTTCCCAAAGAAAGCGTTATCCGCCTCCCGATGCTGAACTGGTTCGTCTGCAGGAGGAGCTTGTTGAGCGTGCGGCGTATCTGGAGAGGATTGAGCAGGAACGTCATTCTCCCGGCGCGGGAAAGATTCCGGAAGTCCTTATTTTCAGTGATGCGGAAGGTAATATTTCTCAAACACGGGCCTTGCTGGACTACGCAGAAGTACACCAGGTGGATACGGTTTATTCGATTGGCGATGTGATTGCGCGAGGCCCGGGAGGTCATGCCATCTTAGATGAATTGGGAAAGCGGATGGAACGACTCAACGTGCGGCCGCTTCATGGAGCCAACGAGGCTGCTTTCATGGCGGCGATGATGGGGGTACGGCATCCGCTCAGCACCTTTTTCCTTTCAAAAGTAGGTGGGGGAGGAGCGCTCCTGAAAGAAGTGGGGGCCTCCCCGGAAAACTTTCGATATCACCCTGCGTTGTTAAAAGACCTTGAGTTTATTCGCCGCCATTTTGTTCCCTATGCCTATGACCTTTTCCACGGAGTACTCTTAGGAAGAGATATTCCGATTAATCCGAAGGGACAGTTGGATGCTTCCTACCTCGGTACAACCGGAAGCGCCGCAGTCCGTAAGATCGGGGCGGATATGCATGAATCGAGAAGTTGGAAGGGTCTTGTGATTTCGAAATTTCTTGATCTTATTTTTGCGGATCCCTCCAGGTTTACAAATCTCCTCGAATATCTCAGGACATTTTCTCCTGAACAACGAGACGCGTTCTTCAGTCATTTTCAGATAAGAAGCAGGAAAGGACGCGAAATCACCCGTGTCATTATCGCAGGAACTCCAACGCATTTTACGTCGGAAGAGTATCGCCATCGCATTTTGGGGGTAGGCCCTACGATGGATCGCGTGCTCGTCATGGGTCGAGAAGGCATCTACTGGATTCAATGGAACCCAGAGCGATTTACCTACGAGAAACAGGAATCCGTTGTCAGTCGTGAGGCGTACTTGAATCAACTCGAGTCACTCCATTGGGGATGGATTGAAGCCCACCTTGAGGAAATTGAGCAGAGAATCCGTGCAGATGAATTGGCGCAACGGCATGCCCGTTTCGAAAAACACTTACGGTGGCTTCGCGATGATGCATCACTGCGAATGCGGGGGCTTCGCTATGATCTTTTCCCTGAGTATTACCTTGATTTTATGAACGAGATATACCGGCAGGGATGGTACGTTGGACGAAACGGAATTCTTCAGCGAGGCGATTCGGATGTTTCAGAGGAGGTGTTTTTGGAA
>CAMTXH010000003.1:0-104656 GCA_947085655.1 uncultured Omnitrophica bacterium
CGGCCCGCTTCAAGTGTGTCTTTTTCGGTTAAGGTGCTTTTGGAGAGAAGACGCTGCATTTTCTCAAGTATTTCGGTTTTCTCCAAGATCGCCTGACGAGCGACTTCCGACCAGTTGATTTCTGGGAACCGCTTCATCTTTGCCTTCAGGTCACTCGGAATTGCAAGCGTTAGACTTGCCATAGAATCACCCCCTCATGTGTATTCTGTATATAAGCATATCATACATATTACACGAAATCAAGAAATTTTTAATGGTACATAACCGACTTAGACGTGAGGACAGAATGTATAAAACGGCTCGATTCTTCTTGCCCAATACACCTACGATGACGCAGGACGCCGCGCCACATTAACCCTTGCCAACGGCACCACGACCACCTATAATTATGATGATGGGGGACGCCTCTTGAGACTCAAGACCCAAGACCCAAGACCCAAGACCACAGACCCTCCAGGATCATACCTACACCTACGACAACGTGGGGAGCAGCATACTTTTAACGGCCAATTTAAAATTTTAAATTGAAAACTTCAAACTTCAAATTGAAAATTGAAAATTGCAAACTTCAAATTGGAATGACCCACTCCTTTTAGCTGGCCGAAAGCGGATAGTAGGTGATCCCTTGACATCGTGAGGCAAAATAAGTAAAATATCAACATGGGAGCCAGGGGGCTCCTTTTTTGTTTGGGGCTTATCGGATATGCGACTTACGACCTTATTGGTAGCGGCGTTCATGGCAGGGAGTTTCCTTTGCGGATCAAGGCCGCTTTGGGCGGGGGAGGTCGCTTCGGCAGAGGTGGAAACTGGCTCTTTCATGGGAGAATTCCAGGGAAAGCGCTACGCCATGGTGGTTCCGAAGGGATACAAAGGGGAGGCGGAGGAGAAAAGATGGCCGCTCATTGCGGGGCTCCATTGGCATCATGGAAGCGGTCATGATCTCCTTGGTTATTTCAAAAACCGGCTCTTATACGGGAACTTTATCATGGTCTGTCCGAACGGGACAAACGAGAGTTGGACCGATGAGGATGAACCATTTGTGCTTGCCTTGATTGAAGAGGTCAAAAGGCAATATCAGATTGACCCGGACAAAGTGTTCCTTTTGGGGGTTTCGGCGGGGGCGCACTTGACCTATCATACGGGTCTGCGGCACCCTGAAATATTCTGCGGCATTGTGGTCATTGCCGGATCACTCAGCGAGTCCATCAAACGGTGGGGGACGACGCTCCCCGAAGAAAAGGAAAGAAAGATCCCGGTTTTCATTATGCATGGTGAAAAAGACAACCTTCTTCCTCTCTGGAACGCCAGTTGGTCGCGGGATACGCTTGAGAAAAAGGGGTATGAGGTGACCTACGTGGTCATCCCCGGGCATGGGCACGATGTTCCGCACGGAGAAATTTACCAAATCATGGATTGGCTCAAGAAGATACCTCCAAAAGAACATGAACCGATATAGCAAAACTTCATTTGTTTTGGTAGCTATAGCCATTGCAGGTGTCGCCTTGCCGACATACGCCCTTTCAGACATCGAGGATCCGACGTGGAGGCCTTTTAAGGGAGGATTGAGGACACAAACGGACCTCGATCAGGAGCGGCTCAAAGAGGAAGTCAGGAAAAAGGGATGGCAAATGACGTCGGACGTCGAAATCGGGACGCTGAGTTACGAAGAAGATGCGAGTTCCGTCGGGGTCACCAGCGACTTGGGTTCTTCATACGGAAAACTGAATATAGAATACGGAGAATCCAACGAAGAGCAATTGGAGGCGGGGATACACATTTCTTTATTTCAAAGTCTGGAAGATGAGGAGAATTGGCACCTGGGAGGTTTTGGGCTGATACAGACGAACGACACAGACCTTTGGGGAGTGAATGCTTCGGCAAATCTGGGGTGGGCTTTTGTGATACACGATGAGATCGAGGAATCGGTTATTCTTACGCCCTATGCCGGATACGGTTACCGGTTTTGGGAGTTTTCCAGAAGTAATTTCAACGTCTTAGGCACCGTTGTTGAAGTGGGGGAAGTTTCGGAGGATTACAACATTCATTATCTGGATTTCGGAAGCAGGTTGATCTGGAATGTGAGCCGAAAAACGTCGTTTAAGGTGGGGTGGGGATACGGTTGGGTCCGGTTTACTGAGGCGAATAACAGCGAGTTGGGAAAAATCGAAGGCGAAGGCGGGAGAATCATTCAATGGGATGTCGCTCTATCCTATTTATTCTCCGAGAATGTCGCTGCGTTTGCGGGGTTCGGATTTGAGTCTCAGAATCTGGACGGAGGGACATCCGGCAACGTGATATGGCCGGACAACGAAGCAATTTTTTTGGGAGGGAAGGTGGGGGCCGTTTACCGTTTTTAACCTCGGGGCATTTTGTTCTTGACATGCCGGACAGAAACAATACACTATTTATGGAGCCAGAAACGGCTCCTTTTTTATTGCTTGACACCCCCTCTGTGAGGAGCGTAAACTACCCCTGCTGGAGAGAGAAATGACAGGAAAATCCAAGAGAAAACCCCGACAGACCCCTTCAAGAGACCCCGATCGGGAGACGCGGGTTTTGTTGGAGGAAATGAACTCCAAATTCGACATTCTCGCGGAGCAATATGGCTCCGTTAGCCACAAACTCGACCGGCAAGAGGTGGTTTTAGAAGGTCTTAAGATGGAAGTGCAGATCGTAAAGAGCAGGGTCGGGGGAATGGATGCCAAGGTAAATACAATTGAAAGGGAGCTTAACGCCGTCAAGGAAGCGGTATTGGACAACAGCCATCGCTTGGACGGCGTTGAGGGAAGATTAGACGGCCTCGAGGGGAGACTGGATGGTATTGAGGGAAGATTAGACGGCGTCGAGGGGAGACTGGATGGTATTGAGGGGAGACTAGGTCGTGTTGAGGAGGGGTTGGGCCGCGTCGAGAAAAAGTTGGATACCAATATAGAAAACGTTGAGATACGGTTCAAGACGCTCGAGTCGAAAGTTTCATAGGGAGAGATGTCAAAACCGTTTGATTCAGAAAGACAGACGAGGGTCCTTTTAGAGAAGATCGAGTCTAATGTTCAAACGATTGCCGAACAATACGGCTCAGTCATGGCGAAACTGAGGGAACATGACGGGAGATTCATTAAAATAGAGCAGAAATTAGAACAGCATGATCTCCAGTTTTTGAAGATTGATCACCGCTTTGACAAATTGGAGGAGCAATTCGGCGAAATTCTCAAAGATCATGAGCATCGTCTTAAGACTTTGGAGCCGAAATAGCGCTTAAAGAATAAAACTTTTTAACTATAACCAGTTCAAACGGAGCCAAAAAGGGCTCCTTTTTTATTTGTGTGAAAAGGGGCCGACGCAGAACAAAAGGAGGTTTTGGTGAGAGGGCTTCTTTTGGCTTTTTGGGTGGGGTGCCTGGGATTTGTTCTTTCGGGGACCGGCGAAGGGGCGGTGGTGCTGAATGAAATCCTCGCCGACCCGGCTCCCGGCGTTCTCGGGGATGCAAATCGGGATGGCGTGCGGGATGCCTTAGAGGATGAATTTGTGGAACTGGTCAATACCGGTTCGGATCCCTTTTTTCTTTCCGGATGGTCGCTTTGGGATCTTACGGGGGTACGGCATCTTTTTTCGGATTCGGAAGTCGTACCGCCTTACGGATTTTTTGTGGTGTTCGGGGGAGGAAACCCTTCCGGGTTTGAGGCATTTGCGCTCAGTTCAACGGGTTCGCTGGGCCTTAATAATTCCGGGGACACGCTTTTTTTCCGGGACCCGGATGGATTTTTGTTCGAGTCTTTGGTTTATGGTCAAGAAGGAGGGAAGGATGTGTCGCTCACCCGTTTACCGGATGGGGCGGGTTCTTTTGTAAAACATTCGGTGGTCAGTGACCGGCTCTTTTCACCGGGAACGACTGTTCACGGCGAAAACCGTCTCCCCCTTACGGGTGGCGTTCCGGAACCGGGATCGTTTTTCCTTTTAGGATCAGGCCTTTTGGGATGGGTGGCGCGAAGGAAGAAGTGGATTCTGGTTGCTACATTTTTCCTGAGCTACGTAACCGGTGCCTCGGCAGAGGTCTGGGAGGAGGTGACAAACGGGATTCCGGAAAGCAATTTTCAGACAATTGCGGTTGATCCCTTGAATCCGGAACAGGTCTACGTGGGTACTGCAAAGGCACTTTACAGAACGCTGGATGGAGGGAGGCGATGGGAGAGGGTTCTCTCTATCCGGGGGTCCCAGAAGGGGATCAATCAAATCAAGATCTCGGATAAAACCATTTGGGCCGCATCCGATAACGGACTTTATGCCTCGCCGGATATGGGAAAAACTTGGAAACGGCTCTTCAAAGGAGTGGGGGATGAGGAAAGAAGGGCTCTTTCTGTGGCCGTTGCCGCCCCTCAAATTTTTGTGGGGACCATGGCAGGGCTTTTTTGGAGTGGGGATGGCGGCAGTCATTGGGAACGGGCGACGGGGGAATTATCGGATGGAGCAGTGAATTTTTTGGCGGCCGACGCGCAAGGTAGAATTTATGCGGCGGTGCCGATGGGGGTTTATGTTTCCCACGATTTAGAGAGGACTTGGGAGCGGATTTTTGTCACAAGCGTTGAAGGAGTGGGTGACGAAAACGGAAACGGGGATGATGGAGATTCGGATGAGGTCCTCTTTTCTCCCGAAGCCGTTACGGCCATTTTACCGGGTGAGACCGCCGGTGAAATTTACCTTGGGACGCGCGAAGGAGTCTACACCACAAAAGATACCGGCCAAAATTGGCAGCGGCTTACCGAAACAGGGCTTGGCCGGGCCGAGGTCAGCCATCTTCTGTTTCATCAAAAGCAGCTTTTTGCCGCGACTCCCAGAGGAATCTTTGTCCTTTCAGAGCGGGAAGGGAGTTGGAGGAATTTTTCCGTTGGATTGACGGAGGGCCGGGTCGTTTATTTAAGCGGCGCCTCCGGTCAAATTCCGGAAGAGCCGTCTCTTTGGGCTGTTTCGGAGGAGGGGGTTTTCAAACTGAAACAGACACCGGCACTTTCCGGACAGCGGGAAGGGGTGGAGGAGATCCTCCGGAATTTTTCGCACGAACCCTCCGTCAAAGAGATTCAGGAAGCGGCCATCCGGTATGCGGAGGTTCATCCGGAAAAAATTCTTGAGTGGCGGCAGGCGGCACGAAAAAGGGCATGGTTTCCGCAGGTGACCTCCGGTGTGGATATGGACATTGACCGGAATGTGGATATTGACCGGGGCGGAACAGGGGATAGGGACTTTTTCATCTTGGGGCCGGATGAGCGAAAGTTCAACTGGGACATCAGCGTCACGTGGGATTTCGGGGAACTGATCTGGAACGACGATCAGACCTCCATCGATGTCCGCTCGAAACTGATGGTGCAACTGCGGGATGACATTCTGGATGAGGTCACACGGCTTTATTTTGAAAGAAGGCGGCTTCAGGTAACACTCCTTTTGGAACCGCCGGAGACGCTGAAGGCAAAGCTTGAAACGGAACTTCGGCTTCAGGAGTTGACTGCGGATATCGATGCGCTGACAGGAGGGTATCTTTCGCGGGCGCTTCAAAACGGGGAAGGAATGTCAGGGAAATATAGCAATATTTGAAAAATAGAACACATTGATTGAATGAGTATTAATTGGATAAGGAATTTAATGAATTAGATCAGGAGATCCGGAACCAGCGTTTTTCTTTTGGCTCTTCCCGCCGGTCCCCGTGGCGGCGCTCGCCCTGGCGCCGGTTGTAGCGGACACGGATTTTATCCAACGGAATGACGTTGGAACGGCGCTCTCCGCCCCGCCTATCATCTCTTCTCGGAACGGCCCTCACTTTTTTCCGTTCCATGTTGTGTTTCACCTTGATGAGGAGAACGAGGAAGAGGCCCGTCCCGAAAATCAAAAGCCAGCGTGTACGCTCCGGAAGCCGCAAAAGGAACCCTTCGATGCCGGGCGGATAAACCTTCCGGGCGGTCAATTCCGGAATCGGCATCAGTTCAAGCCGGACCCGGAACGGAAGGATTTCACCCTCTCTTTCAACCGACAACGTCACCCGGGTTCCGATCCGGTATTGCTGGAGGGTCTTGTATAATTCCTCCCGGGTCATGACCGGCGTGTCGTCTATGGAAAGGAGCCGGTCTCCCGGTCGGAGTCCCGACCGGTGGGCAGGGCTGTCCGGGACGATGTGGTAAATCAAAAGATGACCGTTGGTCCTCTCCGGTTGAACCCCCACTCCCAGCCAAGTCCTTCTGATCTCCCCTTTCTCGATCAATCCCGGCAAAATTTCTTTGACGTCGTTAATCGGGATGGCAAACCCGAGACTCTGGCCTTTTGGGATGACGGTTGTGTTCAGCCCGACAACCTTTCCTTTCATATCCACAAGCGGGCCCCCGCTATTGCCGAGGTTTAACGGGGCATCCGTCTGAATCATGCCGGTATAGGGACGAATGCCGTCTTCAAAAAGGTCGCGCCCCTTGGCGCTCACGATCCCTGCCGAAACCGTATATTCAAGCCCGAGAGAGTTACCGATCGCCAAGACCCATTCCCCTACCCGTAGTTCATCCGAATCTCCGAAGGTGACGACCGGAAGCTTTTCCGCTTCGATTTGAATCAAGGCAAGGTCTATCAGATAATCTTTCCCGACAATCCGGGCGGGGAAAGAACGGCCGTCCGACAAAACAACCTCAAGGGAACCTTGCCGGTCCACCACATGTTGATTGGTGAGGATGAGACCGTCCGGCCGGATGATGATGCCGGAGCCGACCATTTTTTCCACCCGAATCCGATTTGGAAATTCCCGAAAAAGAACATAACTCAGAAAATCCTCAATTTCGTTCACTTTTTGCTCGCCGATCAGCCGGTGTAAGAGGAGGCGGGTGCGCCCCTTATCCGCTTCTTTAGGGTGGGTGATGATGATGTTGACAACCGAGGGCTTGATCCGGTCCGCAATCCGGATAAACCGCCTGCTTCCAAATAAGGAGTCTTCAGCAAGCGAAGAATGGATAGAGGCCGAGACGGACAAAAAAAGAGAAAGAAAAATCAGGGCTTTTTTTATCTTCATAGTATCCCTCAAAAAGAAAACCCTATCTGGCAGATAGGGCACCCCTAAGCCAAGTATACCACATTTAACTTGTCATGAATGACAGATTTGTAAAAAACGTACAAAATTGTAAAGGGGAAAGGGCTGATTATCTGTTTTCCTGAAGCATTTGGGAAGGAAAGGGGTTTTCCCTGAAAAAAATTCTGCCTGATTAGATATGTAAGTTATTATTTCATAAATATTTAAGTATTTATAAAAAAATTTTAGTCCACTTTTCAAAAGTCCCGAAAACTTGGCACGCTCTTTGCTTCTTTAATATAGGTGAGGTTCGAAAGGTGGGAGGTTTCAATGGGCACCCAGAAAGCGCCAACATCAATTTTAGTAGTGGATGATGAAGAGGGACCGAGAGAGTCCCTCCGGATGATGCTCAAGGGGGACCATGAGGTCCTTTGTGCCAAAGATGGGGAGGAGTGCCTCATAATGGTGGGCCGGGAAAAACCGGCCCTGATTCTTTTGGATGTCCGGCTTCCAGGCCTGGACGGCATCGAGGTTCTTCAGCGGCTCAAGCAGAACCACCCGGAGATTCCGGTGATTGTGGTCAGTGCCGTTGGAACGCATAAAACGGTCATTGACGCCTTGAAGCTCGGAGCGGTCGACTTTATCGCCAAGCCCTTTGATGCGATTCAAATCCGGGATACCATCCGGAGAGCCCTTCTCCATGCCGAATGCGACCGGTTTCTCGGACCGAACACAAAAAAGAATCCTCTTCCGACCGTGGAAGAGGTGCTGGAAGCGACCTACCTGAACGTCATCAAGACCCTGTGCAAGATTTTGGTGAAGAAAGATCCCTATACCCGCCAGCATTCCCAACAGGTGACCCGCTATGCGCTGCTTTTGGGACGCGCGCTCGGGTTTAGCGAGGATGAACTGCTGGTGCTGGAACAGGTGGCGCTTCTTCATGACATCGGGAAAATCGGCATCCCGGACCACATCTTGAAAAAAGAGGGACCCTTGACCGAAAGCGAATGGGAAGTCATGCGGCAGCATCCTTCCATCGGTCAGGAGATCCTCGAGCATATCCATGTGCTCCATTTGGAGCAGAACATGGTCCGGCACCACCACGAACGGTATGACGGAAACGGCTATCCGAGCGGGCTGAAGGGGGATGAAATCCCGATTTATTCAAGGATTTTGAGCATCGCGGACAGTTTCCATGCGATGATTTCAGACAGGCCCTATCGGAAAGCCCTTCCGATCAGCGAGGCGGTGTCGGAACTCAAGAAAAATAGCGGCACACAGTTTGATCCGAAACTGGTCGATCTTTTTATCCAGGCACTCGAAGACGAGGGGTTGCTTGGAGAAGCGGAAAAATAAAGGGAGGTGCAGCATGGACGACGTCGCAAAAGCCCTGGACAGAGATCTTTCAGAGGAGCCGATCACTGTCTTGGTTGTGGATGACAATGAAAGTTCGCGGGAAGCGATGCGGATGATCCTGAAAGATCGCTGCTCGGTCTTCACCGCCAGGGATGCGCAAGAAGCGCTCCTGCGGCTTACCGCATCCAATCTCGATGTGGACATTGTGGCGCTCGATCTTTTGCTCGGAGAAACCAACGGACTCGAGCTTCTTCAGAGAATCAAGCAGATTGCGCCGGATGTGGAGGTATTTTTCATCACGGGCTATCCGAGCGTGGAGAGCGCCGTCCGCGCCATGCGGTACGGGGCCTATGACTATATCATCAAGCCCTTCGACAAAAACGTGGTGCGGGAAGTGGTTCGACGGGGGGTTCTGCGTCAAAATCAATCTCTGTACGAGAGACGGATACAAATCCGACAGAGTCAACTTGGGGTTTCACCCTAAGGAAGGAGGAGTTTACCATGGGAGAGAAAACACGCCGATACAAAGTTTTGGTGGTCGATGACGAGATCGGTCCGCGGGAAGCGATGCGGATGATCCTGAAAGACCAGTACGAAGTTTTGACTGAGGACGACGCCACACGGGCGCTGGAGCGGATTTCCAAGGAGAGCGTCGATGTGGTGGCATTGGATATCAAAATGCCGAACGTGGACGGTCTTGAACTTCTTGAGAACATCAAGAAGGCCTCGCCCGATGTGGAGGTTTTTTTCGTCACCGGTTTCCCCAGCGTCCAGACGGCGATCGAGGCGATGCAGCACGGCGCCTATGACTATGTGGTGAAACCGTTTGACCGGGATGCGGTTCTGAAGGTGGTCCAAAAAGGGCTGAACCGCCGCGGTCAAAATATGCTTGAAAAAGAGGTGTTGGGAGACCTTCGGTTTCTCAAGTGGGTCTAACCTTTATTCTCAGACGCTTTAAGTCCCTGTAGGCGTAGGAACCTCCCCCGAGGGTGCCAACAACGCCCTGGCGTTCGCCAGGGCAGGCCCCCGGCTCATAAGCCGGGGGCCTTTTCTTTTCTTGACGCGGTTGACATTTCGTGTTAAAGTATTTAAACTCAACGAATAGTGAAAGATATCCTTTAATGAAAGTTGCCATGATCGGTGATGGGGGGTGGGGGACAACCCTTGCCATTCTCCTCTCGGAGAAGGGGCACAAGGTTCGCCTCTGGTCTGTCTTTCCGGACTATGCCAAGACGCTCGCTGAAAAGCGCGAGAATGTCAAATTCCTTCCCGGTATCCCGATTCCAGACAGCATCGACATCTCCTCCGATATTCAAGGGATTGTTGAAGGAACAGAAGTGGTTGTTCTGGCAAGCCCCTCCCATTTTATGCGGGATGTGGTCGGCCGGCTCAAAGGGGTCAGTCTTTCAAAAAAGATCCTGGTGAGCGTCAGCAAGGGAATCGAAAACAACACACTCCTCCGAATGTCCGAGGTGATTTATGAGGTTTTGGGAGGGACGATCCGTCTTGCGGTCCTCTCCGGCCCGACCATTGCGCCGGAGGTGGCGCAAGGGCTCCCGGCAATGGCGGTGGTCGCCTCTGAAAGCAAAAAGACCGCCGGAGTGATTCAGACCCTTTTTGCCACAGAGACGTTCGGGATCTACCTCAGCGACGATGTGGTCGGGGTGGAGCTGGGCGGGTCGCTGAAAAATGTGATTGCCATTGCTGCGGGGATTTCGGATGGTTTGGAACTTGGAACCAACACAAAAGCGGCTCTTTTTACGCGGGGACTTGTGGAGATCGCGCGGCTCGGCATTAAAATGGGGGCGCGACTCGGGACCTTCAGCGGCTTAAGCGGGATGGGGGATTTGGTGACCACCTGTTTGAGTCCGAAAAGCCGCAACCGTTCGCTCGGGGAGGCGATCGGAAAGGGAAAAAAATTGAAAGAACTCCTTCAGGGAACCGAGATGGTGGTGGAGGGGGTGAAGACGACCCTTTCCGCTCTTGCCCTCAGCAAACGTTACGCGCTTGAGATGCCGATTACGGCGGAAGTGAAGGCGGTGCTTTACGACGGGAAGGATCCCCGTCAGGCGGTCAAGGATCTGATGAACCGCCACCGCGGAGAGGAATTTCGATTCGGGGCGTAGCGCAATTTGCTCATAAGGTCGAATGAATCCCGAGCACCCGGATAGTCGTGATGGTGCGAGGGAGTAGCGTAACAGGTATGGGGTTTCCCGACAGCCGGCGCCGGATGTAAAGACCGGGGTGTAGCGCAGTTTGGTAGCGCACCTGAATGGGGTTCAGGTGGTCCCCGGTTCGAATCCGGGCACCCCGACCAATTAAGGCGCCGGCTGTCGGGATTAAATTCAGACAACAACTTATTCGAATCCGGGCGCCCCGGCCATTTAATACGGTGAAGGGTGTTAGGTGTAAGGTGTTAGTTAAAAGAATGTCCTTTAGAGAGAACCGATGAAGAAAATTTCGATTGGGCTGATTGGCATGGGAACGGTGGGGAGCGGTGTGGTCAAAGCCCTTCGCGACCGGTCGCATCTTTTGGAAAAGAAAACAGGAATCCGGCTTTCGCTTAAGAAAGTCTGCGTGCTTCATCCGGGACGGAAACGGGATGTCACGCTACCGAAGGGGGTTCTTACCCGGGATGTCCGTCAGATCTTGCGGAATCCCGAGATTCAAATTGTGGTGGAACTGATCGGCGGGATACAGCCGGCGAAGCGGTACGTCATGGAAGCGCTCCAGCGGGGAAAACATGTGGTGACGGCGAACAAAGCGCTTCTGGCGGAGGCGGGCGGGGACATTTTCCGGTTGGCGGAACGGCGGAAAAGACGGATTCAATTTGAGGCGAGTGTCGGCGCCGGAATTCCGATTCTGAAGAGTCTGCGCGAAGGACTTCTCGCCAACCGGATCCAGGCGATTTTCGGCATCATTAACGGCACCTCTAATTTTATCCTAACGCAGATGACAGAGACCGGCTGCACCTTCAGGGAGGCGCTGGAGGAGGCCCAGCGACGGGGTTTTGCGGAGCGGAATCCGTCGCTCGATATCGACGGGACCGATTCGGCCCATAAACTGGCTCTCCTGGGGCTTCTCGGTTTCGGAAAGGAGATCCCCCTCGGCAAAATTTCAATCGAAGGGATCCGAAATATTACCCCGCAGGATATCCAGTACGCGGCGGAGCTCGGGTATCTCGTAAAACTCCTCGGCATTGCGAAGCGGACCCCCGAGGGGCTTGAAGTGAGGGTCCATCCGACTTTGATTTCAAGGGTTCATCCCCTTGCCAATGTCCCGGATGTCTACAATGCCATCACGGTGCAGGGGGACCTGGCCGGCGAGACCATTTTTTACGGAAAGGGGGCGGGCCGTTTCCCGACGGCAAGTGCGGTCCTTTCGGACATTCTGGATATTGCCCAGGGAATCGGCGAAAAAAATGCCCCTCTTCCGCCGTTTCATTTTCAGAGCGGCATCCAACGGATTAAACCGATGGAATCGGTTTCCTCGCGCTATTACTTTCGGTTCACCGTTATAGACCGACCGGGGGTGTTGGCGAAGATTTCCCGGCTCCTTGGGAGCCACAGGATTTCGATTGCCAGTGTGGTGCAGCAGGAGACGCATAGGAGACGGAGCGTTCCTTTGATTATGCTGACCCATGAAGCGCTTGAGCGGGACGTCCGTCGGGCGATCCAGTTGATCGACCGGCTTGCGGTGGTCAAGGCCCGTTCGGTTATCTTGAGAATTGAAGAGGTCTGACGTGCCACGAGGTGTCATTGAACGGTATCGAACCTTGCTCCCGGTGACCCGGAAGACCCCTGTGGTGACTTTGTTGGAGGGAAGCACACCGCTCATCCGGGCAAAACGCCTTGAAAAGGAGCTGGGACAGAAGGGGCTGGAGCTATATTTGAAGTACGAAGGAGTGAACCCGACCGGTTCCTTCAAAGACCGCGGAATGACGGTCGCCGTTTCCAAGGCCCTTGAGGAAAAGGCGAGGGCGGTTATCTGCGCCTCGACCGGAAATACCTCCGCCTCTGCCGCTGCTTATGCGGGGCGGGCAGGGCTCCGGTGCGTGGTACTGGTTCCGAAAGCGAAGATTGCGCTCGGAAAATTGGCCCAGGCGCTGGTGCACGGGGCGGATGTGGTGGCGATCAACGGTAATTTTGACCAGGCGCTCCGGATGGTGGTGGAGATTTCAAGGACCCGCCGGATTACCCTGGTGAATTCCATCAATCCGAATCGGATTGAAGGACAGAAGACGGCCGCATTTGAAATTTGCGATGATTTGGGCGTTCCCGATTATCATGCGATTCCGGTCGGGAATGCGGGGAACATCACTGCTTATTGGAAGGGTTACCGGGAATACCGGGCAAAGGGAAAGATTTCCCGTCTTCCGAAAATGATCGGGTTTCAGGCACTCGGCGCAAGCCCCATTGTGCAAGGGAGAGTCTTCCGGAATCCGAAAACAGTTGCCACTGCCATCCGGATCGGAAATCCGGCAAGTTGGCAGAGTGCGGTGAGGGCGAGGGAAGAATCGGGCGGATTGATTGACACCGTCACAGACCGGGAAATCCTCTCTGCCTATCGGATGCTTGCTTCGCTTGAAGGAATCTTTGTGGAGCCGGCCTCCGCCGCTTCCGTCGCGGGGGTTTTGAAGTTGAGCCGGAAAAAATTTTTTAAAAAGAAAAGAATCGTTTGTGTGCTGACCGGTCACGGACTGAAAGATCCGGATGCGGCGTTTAAACAGGTGAGCCCTCCCCGGACGGTGAAGGCGGAACTGAAAAGGGTGTTGGAGGCGATTCTTTGAAGTACGTTGTCTTGATTGCGGACGGGATGGCGGATGAACCCCTTTCCGAACTTTTCGAAAAGACCCCCCTTGAGTCGGCCCGGACGCCCCGGATGGATGCGCTGGCCAAGGGGGGACAGGTGGGTCTTTGCCGAACCGTTCCGGAAGGGATGGCACCGGCCAGTGACGTGGCATGCCTTTCCATTCTCGGGTATGACCCCCGTCAGTATTACACGGGGCGCGGCTCCTTGGAGGCGGCCAATATCGGTATTACGCTGAAAGAGGATGAAGTGACCTTCCGGTGCAATCTCGTCACGGTGGAGGACGAGCGGATCGCCGACTACAGCGCCGGCCATATTTCGGATAGGGAATCGAAGGTATTGATTGAACACCTCAATCAGACCCTCGGGAAAAAGGGCATCCGCTTTTATCCGGGGAAAAGCTACCGCCACCTCCTGGTCGCGAAAAAATCGTTTTCCCCGACGGGAAAATTCGATGTGACGGCCCATGGACCCCATACCCTGATCGGGAGCCGGATTGAACGGAATCTGCCGGAAGGGGAGGGGGCGGAGTTTTTGAGCCAACTCATGTTGAAATCACGGGAGGTTTTGAACGGCCATGAAATCAACAAAGTCCGCTTGGATCTCGGCGAAAATCCGGCCAACATGATCTGGCTCTGGGGACCGGGAACGCGCACGACCCTCCCCTCTTTTCAGGACAAATACGGCCTGAAGGGGGCGGTCATCTCGGCGATTGACCTGATCAAGGGAATCGGGCGTCTGGCGGGACTTGAGGTGATTGAGGTACCCGGTGCCACCGGTTACTACGACACCAACTACGAAGGAAAGGCCTCTTACGCCCTGAAAGCACTCAAAGAAAAGGATTTTGTTATGGTGCATCTTGAGGCCACGGATGAGGCGGGACATAACGGTGATCTCCGCGAGAAAATTGCCGCCATCGAGAAATTCGACCGGTTGATTGTGGGGGGGGTTGTGGACGGGTTAAAAGGAAGAAAAGATTTCCGGATTCTGGTGACGCCGGACCATGCGACCCTGGTGAAGAAAAGGATCCATGCGGACACACCGGTCTGTTTTCTTGTTTTCGGAGAGGGAATTGCTCCCGGCGGCGTGAGCGAATTTTCCGAAAAGAGCGCCCAAGGAGGGCTCAAGTTTGAAATCGGTTACCAATTGATGGATTATTTCATCTTATCCAAGGGGCTTTAGATGGCGGTCATTGTCCAGAAATACGGCGGCTCGAGCGTAGCCAACCCCCGCTTCCTCAAGCGGGTCGCTGCCCGTGTCGTCGGCGAGAAGAAAAAGGGGAACGATGTCGTCGTGGTCGTCTCCGCCGTCGGGGACACCACGGATGAACTCATGGACCTCGCCCGTCAGGTCACCGACGACCCTTCCGAACGGGAGATGGACATGCTCATTTCAACGGGGGAGCAGGTGACCACGGCACTTTTGGCCATGGCGATCCACCAGTTGAAGCAAGAGGCCATTTCGTTTACCGGGTCCCAGGTGGGAATCATCACGGACACGACCCATACCAGGGCCAAAATCCTTGACATCAACACCGACCGGATCAAGCAGGAAC
Organism: uncultured Omnitrophica bacterium; assembly: GCA_947085655.1. Lineage (GTDB taxonomy): Bacteria > Omnitrophota > Gorgyraeia > JACQQV01 > JACQQV01 > CAMTXH01. The sequence goes on from CAMTXH010000003.1 coordinate 14,751, forward strand.
TCCGGAGGGGAAAAATTGTGATTGTCGCCGGTTTCCAGGGGGTGACGCTGAATCAGGATATCACCACCCTCGGCCGGGGCGGCTCGGACCTTACCGCGGTCGCCCTCGCAAAGGTGTTGAAAGCCAAGATGTGCGAAATTTATACGGATGTGGACGGAGTCTATACGGCGGATCCCCGGATTGAAGGACGGGCGAAGAAACTCCACCGCGTGAGTTACGACGAGATGCTTGAATTGGCGTCCCTCGGGGCGCAGGTGATGCAGGCCCGCTCGATGGAGGTGGCCAAAAAATACGATGTCCCTTTGCATATTCGGTCGAGTTTCACCCGTCAACCCGGCACGTTAATCACAAGGGAGGTGAAGGCGATGGAAGATATTTTGGTGAGCGGCGTCACCGTGAACAAGAAAGAGGCCAAAGTGACCATTCAAAGCGTTCCCGACCGGCCGGGAATCGCCGCGAAGATGTTCAAGGAGATTGCAGCGCAGAACATCAATATCGACATGATCATTCAAAATGTCAGCCAGACCGGGACCACCGATATTTCGTTTACGGTTCCCCTTGAAGATCTGAAGAAGACCCTCGAGGTTTCCCGGAAGGTGGCCCGACGGATCGGTGCCGAGAAAGTGACGGCGGCGGAGGACATCGCAAAAGTGTCGGTGGTCGGTGTCGGCATGCGGAGCCACTCGGGGATCGCGGCCAAGATGTTTTCGGCGCTCGCCTCGAAGAAAATCAATATCGACATGATTTCAACGTCGGAGATCAAAATTTCCTGTGTGATCAACCGGCGCCATGCGGACCGGGCTGTCCGGGCGATTCATCAGGCGTTCGGGCTGCACCGGCCGCTTCGCGCAAAATAGGATTTCGGAATGGAGACGTTGCAGGTCAAATTATACGATACGACTCTCCGGGACGGAACCCAGGGGGAGGGGGTTTCCCTTTCGGTCCAGGATAAACTCCGGATTGTGGAGCGTCTCGACCAGATGGGGATTCATTACATCGAGGGGGGCTTTCCCGGGTCGAATCCGAAGGACATCGAATTTTTCAAGAGGGCCAAAAAACTCAAATTGAAAAATTCGAAGATCTCGGCCTTCGGCTCCACCCGGCGTGCCGATGCCGCAGCATCCAAGGATATGAGTCTGAACGCCCTTCTCCGGGCGGGGACGCCGGTCGTGACCATCTTCGGAAAAAGCTGGGATCTCCACGTGAAGGAGGTTCTCCGGATTTCCCCGGAGGAGAATCTGAAGGTGATTGCGGACTCCGTCTCCTATTTGAAGAAGCACGGTCTGGAAGTCATCTACGACGCGGAACATTTCTTCGATGGATACCGGCGGAATGCCACCTATGCGCTGCAGTCCCTTTTGGCGGCGGAGGAGGCAGGGGCGGCGGTTTTGGTGTTGTGCGATACGAACGGCGGAATGATCACTTCCTGGGTCGGCGAGATCGTGAGGGAAGTCAAAACCCGCACGCATGCCCCCCTCGGCATCCATGTGCATAACGACAGCGACATGGCCGTTGCCAATTCCATTACGGCGGTGATGAACGGCGTCGTCCATGTACAGGGGACGATCAACGGATACGGAGAGCGTTGCGGCAATGCCAATCTCTGCTCGATTATTCCGAATCTGAAGTTGAAACTGGGGATCGGCTGCGTTACGGACAAGGCCCTTTCGGAACTGACGGAAAGCTCCCGGATCATCGCCGAAATCTGCAACATGAAACACCGGGACAACCAGCCGTATATCGGAAAGAGCGCTTTTGCCCATAAGGGCGGAGTGCATGTGAATGCGGTCATGAAAAACCCGGTAACCTACGAGCATGTGGATCCCGAGCAGGTCGGAAACCAAAGGAGGATTCTTGTTTCGGAACTCTCCGGAAAAAGCACCATGACCGTGAAGGCGGAGGAATTGGGGATCCATCTGGGGAAGGACCCTGCCCTCGCAAAGAAAGTCCTTGACCAGGTCCGTCAGCTGGAGCATCAGGGATACCATTTTGAGGTCGCGGAGGGTTCTTTTGAGGTTCTCATGCAGCGTTCCCTGAAGGGCTTCAAGGACTTTTTTAAATTGGAGGGCTTCCGGGTCAGTATCGAGCGGGAAAAAGGCAAACTCGTCTCCGAAGCAACCGTCAAGGTCAAAGTCAAAAATGAGACCCGATACACCGTCGCGGAAGGGGACGGTCCGGTGAACGCCCTCGATAATGCCCTCCGGAAGGCCCTTTTGGGATTCTATCCGGAACTGGAAAAGATGCATCTCACCGACTTCAAAGTGCGGGTCCTCGATGAAAAGGCGGGAACCGCCGCAAAGGTGCAGGTTTTAATCGAATCCCAGGATGAACGCGACTCCTGGAACACCATCGGGGTCTCCGAAAACATCATCGAGGCAAGCTGGAAGGCCCTCGTTGATTCCATCGAGTATAAACTCCTCAAGGAAAAAAAGAAAAAATAGCGTGGCAGACCTCCCGAAAGTTTACCCCCCCAAAGAGGTTGAGGAGAAGTGGTACCGGCTCTGGGAGAAGGAAGGGGTTTTTCACGCCAAACCCTCCTCCCGGACACCCTACACGATTGTGATTCCTCCTCCCAATGTGACCGGAATCCTTCACATGGGTCATGCTTTGAACAACACCCTTCAGGATATCCTCATCCGGTGGAAAAGGATGGAGGATTTCGAAGCCCTTTGGGTTCCCGGGACCGACCATGCCGGTATTGCCACCCAAAACGTCGTGGAGAAAGCACTCGCCAAAGAAGGGAAAAGCCGGCATGACCTCGGACGCGAAAAATTCGTGGAGCGGGTCTGGAAGTGGCGCGAGGAATACGGCGGAACCATCATCCGGCAACTGAAGCGGCTTGGCGCTTCCTGCGACTGGGAACGTGAGCGCTTTACCATGGATGAGGGGCTTTCCCGCGCAGTTCAAGAGGTCTTCATCCGGCTTTACGAAAAAGGGCTCATCTACCGGGGGCATTACATCATTAACTGGTGTCCCAGATGCCAGACCGCGCTTTCGGATGAAGAAGCTCCCCATCAGGATGTAGAGGGCCATCTTTACTATATCCGCTATCCGGTTGAAGGAGGAAAACCCTCCCACATTGTGGTGGCAACGACTCGTCCCGAAACCCTCCTCGGGGATACAGCCGTTGCGGTTCATCCAAAGGACGAGCGGTACCGTACCCTCCTCGGGAAGACGGTCCGTCTGCCGATCCTGAACCGGCCCTTGAAGGTGGTGGAGGATGAGTTTGTGAACCCTGAATTCGGGACAGGCGCGGTGAAAGTGACCCCGGCGCATGACCCGAACGACTTTCTGATCGGTCAAAAGCACAACCTTCCCTCCGTCAACGTCATGAATCCGGACGGCACCATGAATCAGGAAGCGGGTCCGTATAAGGGGCTTGACCGGTTTGAATGCCGGAAGCGGATCCTTGTGGATCTTGAGAAGGGGGGACTTCTTGAGAAGACCGAAAAGCATCTTCATGCGGTCGGACACTGTTACCGGTGCCATACGGTGGTGGAGCCGCAGCTTTCCCTCCAGTGGTTTGTAAAAATGAGACCGCTTGCCGAACCGGCCATCCGGGTTGTCAAAGAGGGAAAAGTCGTCTTTCATCCCTCCCGCTGGACGAAAATTTACCTGGATTGGATGGAGAATATCCGGGACTGGTGCATTTCCCGTCAAATCTGGTGGGGACACCGGATCCCGGTTTGGTACTGCGTCGGAACCGACCACTGCAAACTGGCCTGCAAGGAACCGCTCGTCAGCCGCGAGCGTCCTGCCCAATGTCCTCACTGTAAAAGTACCAATTTGAAGCAAGATGAGGATGTGCTTGACACCTGGTTTTCGTCGTGGCTTTGGCCCTTCTCAACCCTTGGCTGGCCGGAAGAAAACAAAGACCTCCGCACTTTTTATCCGACGGATACGTTGGTTACGGCACCCGAAATCCTTTTTTTCTGGGTCGCCCGGATGATGATGGCTGGCCTTGAATTCAGGAAGGAGATCCCCTTCAAGAATGTTTATATTCACGGAACGGTCCGCGTCGAAGGGGGAAAGAAGATGTCCAAATCGCTCGGAAACATCATTGACCCCCTTGAAATCATCGATGAAGTGGGGGCGGATGCCCTCCGGTTCAGTCTCATGATGATTGCCGCAACCGGCTCCGACGTGTATCTTTCCAAGCAAAAATTTTTCATCGGGCGGAATTTCACAAACAAAATCTGGAATGCGTCGCGACTCGTCCTTCCGAAATTGAAAAAGTCCTCAAAACCGCTCTCTCCGGAATTGCTGACGACTGACCCGGACCGCTGGATTGTCTCGCGTCTTCATCGGACCGCTCAGGAAACAACCGATGCCCTTTCTGGCTACCGGTTCAATGAGGCGGCTGGGAAACTGTACGATTTTTTCTGGCATGAGTTCTGCGACTGGTATCTTGAAATCATCAAAACCCGGACCGATGAGGAGGTGGCACCGATTTTGAAGGAAGTCCTTGAGACGTTTCTTCTCCTTCTCCATCCCTTTATGCCGTTTATCACCGAAGAGATCTGGCAGAAGCTGAATCCCGGGAAAACGATTTCTTTAAGCCGGTGGCCGAAGCCGGATGAAAAATGGCTGAACCCTCACGTGGAGGAAAGGATGTCGTTCGTGGTCCGTGCGACGGGTGCTATCCGGACCCTTCGGTCCGAACTCCGGGTACCGCCGAAGACAGTGCTCACAGTGGATGTTCCGAAATCGGATGCGGCAAAGGTTCTCGGTCCCTTGAATGACTTTCTCCTGAAGAATGCAAAGGTGAGGGTCGTCGGAAGAGACGATGCGAAAAAACCGAAGGATTCCGCGACCGTGATGATTGACAATCATACCCTTCACGTCCTTTTGGAGGGAGTCATTGATCTTCAAAAAGAGAAGGGCCGTATTCAGGAAGAGGTTGCAAGACGGAGGACCCGGAAGGAAAGGACCGCTACGCTCCTTTCAGACAAAAACTTCCTCTCCCGGGCTCCGGAGGAAATCGTGGCAAAGACCGAGGAGAGTCTAAAGGAGACGGAAGAGGGAATCCAGAAACTCGAACAACTCCTCGAGGAACTCAAATAGATGCAACCGGACCCAGCCGTTCGGAATCTGATTCGAGTGGCCCTTCGGGAGGATATCGGAAGGGGGGATATCACGACGCGGCTTTGCATTCCGGAAGAAGCACGCTGCCGCGGGAAGATGGTTGCCCGGGAAAACGGGGTCGTTGCGGGACTTTGGCTTCTCCCGCTCCTATTTCGGGCGCTTGACCCGAAAGTGCGGGTCCGGATTGTCGCAAGAGACGGCAGGCGTGTCCGGAAAAACCGGCTCCTTGCCACCTTTGAAGGACCGGCCCGTTCGATTTTGACGGCAGAAAGGGTCGCGCTCAATTTTATCATGCACCTTTCCGGAATCGCCACGCTGACAAGACGGTATCTTGAGCGGGCGGGACCGTACCGGATCAAAATCCTTGCCACACGGAAGACAACGCCCGGCTGGCGCTCACTCGAGAAATATGCGATTCGGATGGGCGGGGGCGACATACACCGGATGGGGCTTTACGACGAAGTGCTGGTCAAGGAAAATCACCTTGCCTTAAGACCAAAGACCAAAGACCAAAGACCGAAGACCCTCAAGGAATGGATTAAACAGATCCGACGCCGAATGCCGAAAGGGATGAAAATTGTCGTGGAGGCGCAGAGTTTTCGGAAGGCCCGGCTCCTTCTGAACTGTCCTGTCGATAAAATCCTCCTTGATAATCTTCCGCCGAAGACCCTTCTGAAGGTGGTTCGGCTTCGAAACCGAAACGGAAGTCGCCCACGCCTCCAGGCCTCCGGCGGCATTACCCTTGAGAATATCCGAACCGTTGCTCGAACGGGGGTGGAGGAAATTTCCATCGGGCGCCTCACACACTCCGCCCCCGCATTGAACATTTCAGTCGACATCGACAGGATCCGATGATGGAACAGTTTGAACTGGTGACCGATCTGAAGCCCCAGGGAGACCAGCCGCAGGCGATCGAGACGTTGGCCCAGCATCTCCTTTCGGGGAAGCGATACGAGACTCTTCTGGGAGTGACCGGAAGCGGAAAGAGTCTTGATGGAAGAGAACCCCTTCTTGTCTTTTCACAAAGAAAAGATGGGACTTTAGAGCCCCATTTTATCGAAATAGGACGTTTCGTTGACGACCGCCTGAGAGAAAGTTCTAACGTCTCAAAATATCATAATGATACTGAAGAAGCGATCCTTCAAGCACCCTGGTCTGTCCTAAGTTTCAATCCAGAAACATGCCAATCTGAACTTCAGCCGATTGCAAGTGTGATTCGTCATGAGGCTCCTTCTACGATGTACCTCGTTCAGACCTCATGTGGTCGTCGGGCCTTAGTGACTGGCGATCATAATTTTTGGGTATTACGGGAGGGACAACTTCAACTTCTACCAACCTCAGCGATGAGTTCAGAAGATTATCTTCCTCTTCCACTCTCTCTTCCCGAAGTCTCACACGAACTGGGTTCTATAAACCTGGCTGAGTTGTTGCAGGATGATCCTCGCGTCTATGTTGACCTCGGTGAATTTCTAAACGAGTTGATGGCAAGCTACTCGGAACCTGTCGTTGCAAAAGTCCTCGCAAGACATTATCCTACCCCCTATAGCAAGATCGCGGCAATGCGTCGAAAATCCGGGAGAGAACGAATACCGTTACCGATATTTCACAAACTTCTTGATACCTTGGGTCATCATCTATCAATAGAAGAATTGGAAAGACTTTCCCTCTCAACGAAACATGGAAAGAATTATGTGTTGCCAGCCCTTTTCCCTCTTCATGATGCCTTCCTAACGTTTCTTGGGTTATTCATTGCTGAGGGACATGCATCTGAACGTTACTTTATTATGGCAAGTCATACGACAGCCATTCGAAAAATCATGGAGAAGACGTTTCGGATACTACATTTGCCATTTTCCATACGTCCTAGCTCCGACTATCAAATCTCATCTTTATTGTGGGCCCTCCTGCTCAAAAAAATGGTTGGACATACATCAAGGTATAAGAGGCTACCTTCTTTCTGGCCACAATTGTCTCAGCGTCAGTTAGCCGTGTTATTAAAGGCATACTACGAAGGAGATGGTTGGGTTCAACGAGGAGGAGTCATTGCTTCTAGTGCAAGTGAATTGCTAATATCTGATTTGGCCTATGCTTTGTCGCGATTTGGAATCTGGGGTCGGATCAGATCTATGCACAAACGGGCAATGAATAGCCAGCATCAAGGGGATCTCTACTGGGAAGTCACAATTTCTAGCCAGGAGAATTTAGCGTTGTTTCAAGAACACATTGGATTTTTGACCGAGATACCGAGACAGCGACTTAACCGAGAGCGATCCCATCAAGCCGATTCGAATGTGAATTTGCTTTTTGGTCAAGGAAAACGCATTCAGTTTCTCCGCCAGGCGCTAGGGTTGCGGCAACGTGACCTTGCTGATGATATAGGAATCGATCGTTCGGCACTTTCAATGGTCGAAACAGGGGAGAGGAATCCAAAGCAGACAACGGTCTTCCATTTACTTCATGCTTTTTCTATGCATACGCGTCATGCCCATTTGGTGAAAGCCGAGATTGCGCAAGATCTTTTTGAACTGGAACGCCTTCATTCCGTGCGATGGACCCGCGTGGCTCGTGTAGAGCCTGTTTCCTACCAGGCCCGTTATGTCTATGACATCGGTGTTCCAGGAAATGAAACATTCCTTACAGGTAGAGGTGGTTTGTTTCTACATAATACTTTTACGATCGCCCACGTCATCGCCAAACTCAACCGCCCAACCCTTGTGATTTCCCACAACAAAACGCTCGCCGCTCAGCTTTACAGCGAATTCAAGTCTCTTTTTCCGAAAAATGCGGTCGAATATTTTGTCAGTTACTACGATTATTACCAGCCGGAGGCCTACGTCCCCCAGACCGACACCTATATAGAAAAAGATTCCTCCATCAATGACAATATCGACCGCCTCCGTCTCTCCGCCACCACCTCGCTCCTTTCCCGGCGGGATGTGGTCATTGTCTCGAGTGTTTCCTGCATCTACGGACTCGGCTCGCCGGTGGATTACAAGGAACTCCTTGTCTTTATCGAAGTGGGTCAGTCCCTTTACCGGGACCAACTCCTCCGGCAGCTGGTCGATATCCTCTACGAGCGGAACGACTATGACTTTAGAAGGGGAAAATTCAGAGTAAAAGGGGATGTGGTGGAAATCTTTCCCGCCTATGAAGAAACCGCCCTTCGGGTCGAGTTGTTCGGGGATCTGGTCGAAAAAATTTCGGAAATCGATCCCCTCACCGGGGAAATCATCTCCGGAAGAAAAAAAATCGCCGTCTATCCGGCCAAGCATTTCATCACCACTCCTCCAAAAATCGAACAGGCACTCGGCACGATTGAAACCGAACTCAAGGAGCGGCTTGAAGAACTTCGCGCGCAGAATAAACTCCTAGAAGCCCAGCGGCTTGAAAGCCGGACCCGTTACGACATGGAAATGCTCCGGGAAATCGGCTATTGTTCCGGGATTGAGAACTATTCGCGGCACCTGAGCGGCCGTGTCGCCGGCTCAAGACCTTCCTGTCTTTTGGACTATTTTCCGAAAGATTTTTTGGTCGTGATTGATGAGTCCCATGTGACGATCCCCCAGATTGCCGGCATGTACCATGGGGATCGCTCCCGGAAAGAGACCCTCGTGGAGTACGGTTTCCGGCTGCCTTCCGCCCTCGACAATCGGCCACTCAATTTTGAGGAATTCGAGGGGATAGTCGGGAAGGCGATCTTTGCCTCGGCCACCCCGGCGGAATATGAGCTAAAAAAATCGGGCGTGCCGGTCGAGCAGATTATCCGGCCGACCGGACTGGTCGACCCGGAGGTCCTCATCCGCCCGACCCGGGGACAGATTGACGACCTGATCGGGGAGGTGAGAAAACGAGCGGAACGGAAGGAGAGAACCCTCATCACCACCCTCACCAAGCGGCTTGCCGAGGATTTGGCTACCTTTCTGAGCGACATGAATATCCGTGTGAAATACCTTCATTCCGAAATTGATGCGATTGAGCGGGTCGAGATCCTCCGGGATCTGCGGCTTCGGAAGTTCGACTGCCTGGTCGGAATCAATTTATTGAGGGAAGGATTGGACCTTCCGGAAGTTTCCCTGGTGGCGATCCTTGACGCGGACAAGGAAGGTTTCCTCCGCTCCGAAACGTCTCTGATTCAGGTGGCCGGACGGGCCGCCCGGCATATTCACGGACAGGTGCTCTTGTATGCGGACAAGGTGACCGGTTCTATGCAGCGGGCGATGGATGAAATGAGCCGGCGCAGGGCGTTGCAACTCGAATACAACAAAACCCACGGCATCACCCCCCGTTCGATTGAAAAGGCGATCCGGGACGGGATCGAGACGGTCCGGCAGGCGGAGGAACTGATTACGGAGGTCGCGGCCGAGGACGAAGAGGAACACGAAATCCGGACGACGATTTCCCAGCTTGAGGAAGAGATGCTCCTTGCCGCACGGAACCTTGAATTCGAGAAGGCGGCGTATCTGCGGGATCAGATCAGGGAATTGGAGAAACATTATGGAAAAACCATCCAACGTAAGGATTCTTGAAATTCTCCGGGGGGAGTCGAGCGGATATGTCTCCGGTGAGGCGATCTGCGAACTCCTCGGTATGACCCGGAGCGCCATCTGGAAGCATGTCGAGACACTCCGCGCGCTCGGATACACCATCGAGGCGTTTCCGCACCGCGGCTACCGGCTTGTCTCAAGCCCGGACAAACTCCTTGCAGAGGAACTCTCCTGCGGTTTGGAGACGGAACTCGTCGGAAAACAGATCCTTTCCCACGACACCCTGGATTCCACCAATGAGACCGCTTATGCGCTTGCCCAGAAAGGAAAGGGGGAGGGAACCGTTGTGGCGAGTGAAGGACAGACGCGTGGAAAAGGGCGCCTGGGACGCTCCTGGGCAAGTCCTAAGGGGAAAGGGATTTATCTTTCCGTTATTCTCAAGCCGGCTCTGCCGCCTCAGAGCGTCCCGAAACTGACCCTTTTTGCCTCTCTGGCCGCTTCCCGGGCGATTCAAAAGACAACGGACGTTTCAGTGCAGATGCGCTGGCCCAACGACCTCCTTTTGAACGGGAAGAAGGTCGCAGGCATCCTGACCGAAATGAATGCGGAACAGGACCGGGTTTATTTTGTGATTGTGGGAATCGGGATCAATGTCAACGCCTCGCCCGAACTTCTTCCCGAGGGGGCGACCTCTCTGAAAATCGAAACCGGAAAAAACCATTCCCGCGTGGTTTTGGCCCGGAATCTTCTTCAGGAATTGGACCGGCTCTACCGGGACTTTAGAGAGGGCCAAAGCGGCGGAGCATTGGAGGAATGTCGGCGCCTCTCCTCTGTGCTGGGCACGCATGTCACCATTGAAGAGGCCCGCGGCCGGAAAGAGGGGTATGCCCTCGATATCGATGAGGAGGGAGCGCTTCTTCTCCGCCACGATGACGGACTGACCGAAAGAATTCTTTCGGGAGATCTGGTGAGACTCCGGTGAAGACGCATTGGCGGTTGTGCCGCCATTTTATCTTCCGATGCGCCGGTTTTCCCTTCGAACTCATGGAGAGTCTCAAATTCGTGAAGACCTATAAGACCATTGGGGCGTTGCTTGAGAAAGGGAAGGGAAACGTTCATTCTTTTTCCGACCTGCAGACGCTCTTTGATGATGAACTTTATGAAAAACGGCTCCGGCTACGGGAGATTGCTTCATCCGCGAAGTTTCAGGAAGCCGTCTTTCATCAGAACCAAAATCCCTATTGCTCGGATGCCTATACTTCGATTGCGGCCTTTTGCCGCCAACCGCCCGTTCGGGACCGACGAAACTATAACGACAGGAGCAAGGAACTTCTCGTCTATCGGTATCTTCAGAGATTTTGCACAAAAAACGAAACAGTCAGTTTCTTCGGACCATTCTATGTGGGAACATGCGGCCAAACCGGACAGAACCTTTTTTTACAACGAAGGGGGCCGGAAAAAATCGCGCGGAAGAAGGTGTATGTCGCGAATTGGCTGCTCGAGGAAATCGTGGAAAACGTCTCCCGGGGCGAGCGGCTCGGGACCCTTCGGTTGATGCCTTCACCGTGCCTGGTGGTATCGGGCGGTCGCGCGGTCCACCTGGCGAGCGGCAAGAGACTCGAATTGGACCCCATCTCCGGCGCCATTCTGGGAGTGGCTGAGCAGAGGAAGCCGATGTCCGAAATCATCTCCGGCCTGGGAAAAGAGGGATTTTGCAAGGATGAGATTTTTAGAAAAGCGAGTGAGATGATCCGCGGGGAGTTTGTTTTAAGCGGATTAGAGGTGACTTCAAAATCCAGACGGACACGGGAGAACGGCTGCGAGCGGGAATTGGACGGATTATCCAAATGGCGGGAGGCGTTTGAAAAGGGAGATCTTGAGGAACGACGCCGGGTCATTCATGAATTAACGGAAGAATTGACAAAATGGGGTTTGCTTCTCTCAGGACCCCATGGGAAAAAGAGCGGAGCCGAGAAGGAAAGGAAGAGTTTCTTTACGGAGTACTGTGAACTGAACCTTGCTGCATTAAGATTGGGGAAGACCTTTTCCAAACGCCTGGTCTTTTATCTCGACTTTGTGCTCAATCTCCGCCTCCAGAATGAAATCGTATTCAGAAAACTCCAGTTTTCATTCTTCCACCAATGGTTGAAAAAGAACTTCGGGAAAAACGAAACGAGACTAAGAGATATTCTCTACCGATTGGTTGAAGAGTCTTCGGAAGAACGGGTGCCTTTTTCCTGCCGAGACAGACTTGTTGATGGTTTTCCTTCCCATTTCTTAAGCTTCATCGACCGGTATCGGGGAAAAACAAGGGTACGGTTCCGAATGAAAGACATGGAAAGGAAATTTGACATCCCCCCTCCCTCAGGGGCAGGTCCAGCCGCTACCTGTTTTGATCTTTCGATCGGTGCACCTGACCTTCAAGCAATCAATCAAAACCGCTGTGACGTTGTTTTTTCTGAATCCCATAACATGCGCCGACCTCTTTCGGCCCACCGTTTTTTCATCGAGACCTCGTCCAGGGAGAAGGCCTTTGCCAGGGAATTAATAAGTGTGCAAAAAAAGATGCAAAAAGGACATATCCTTTGCGAATTCTTGACGCTGTCCCACGACTCCATGAGCCGGCACTATGATTTTCCTTCCGTGTCGGAAATTGAGTATATGGCCTATTCCGAAAGAAAGAAGAACAAGATGCATCTCTCCGATCTGAAAGTGGATTGGAGAGGGCATCAGCCGAGACTGGCCGGGAAAGGAAACAAAAAGCTTCTTTTGCTCGGAGGGATTCCCTACGTGGGTTCGTTGTTTTCGATGTTTTCCCCCAAGGTGATTCCTTTGAGAGAGGAAAAGGGACATTTTCCTAGGATTGAGATTGACCGTTTTGTCATGCAAAGGCAACAGTGGGTTTTCTCGAAAAGAGAGCTTTTCTTTGCCCAAGATTCTTACCGAAAAAAAGGAACTGTGCTTTGGATTGAGTTGGAAAAATGGCGGAGACAGTCGGGGCTTCCCGTGTATTTTTTCTTAAAAAGAGACAACAAGAAGGCCGTTTTTATTGATTTTGAAAACTATTTCGCCATCGAAACATTTGTCTACCTCAGCAAGAAATGCAGAGAAACGTTATGGATGGTTGAAATGATCCCTGGGCCGGAAGCGTTGTGGCTGAAGGATGACAAAGGGAGATATACTTCTGAATTTAGGTTCATTGTTTACCGGTCGTAACCCTTCATGGTAAGTCTTATCCTCGCCCTTTTAGGGTTCCTCATCTATTCCAATACCCTTCCGGGTGCATTCTATTTCGATGACCACAGGGCCATTCTCGAAAATTTCGCCATCCGCCAATTCGATCTCCGCTTCCTCTGGATCGCCTTCAATACCCGTTTCGTCGCGGGACTCACCTTTGCGTTGAATTACGCCCTCGGAAAACTGAATCCGTTCGGATACCACCTTTTCAACATTTCTCTCCATGCGATCTCTTCCTTTCTCGTCTATCAACTTGTCCTGGTGACTTCAAGGACTCCCTCTTTGCAGGATTCAGCCGAGGTTAAAAACAGCAGAAAAATTGCTCTGTTTGCCTCGCTTCTTTTTCTGGTTCACCCGATTCAGACGCAGGCGGTGAATTATGTTTGGCAGCGAACCGTACTCCTGGCCGCCTTTTTTTATCTTGCCTCAGTCCTTTTATATGCCTGCGCAAGACTTTATCAGGACCGCCTTGCTTACGCCGGCGCGTGGGTCAGTTGTTTGCTCGGGCTTTTTTCAAAGGAGATTGCGGTGACGATTCCGGTGACGCTTTTTTTGTACGAGTTTTTCTTTTTTGGGTCCCCGAAGGAGAACTTCTCGAAAAGAATCCTTTCACTCGTTCCTTTCTTCCTACTTCTTCCGGTCATTCCGCTTGCCCTCACCCAAGCCCATCATGTCCGCATGGGGCTCGTGGCGAACACTCCCACGTTGGAGGGAAACTCCCTCATCAATTTTTTTCTGCAGATGAGCCGCTGGTCTTCAAACGCGATCCCAAGAGAAACCTATTTTTTCACGCAGCTCAATGTCTTCCGGACCTACCTCCGGCTTCTGGTTTTTCCGGTCCGGCAGAACCTGGATTACGATTATCCTCTTGCCCGTACCTTGGCGGAACCGGGAACGTTTTTTTCCGGTCTTTTTCTTTTAACTCTTTTGCTCATCGCCTGTAAACTTTTCAGGCATCACCGTCTGCTTGCTTTCGGGATCTTCTGGTTTTTCATCACGCTGAGCGTGGAGTCGTTTTTCATTCTGGAAGATCTTCTTTTTGAGCACCGGCTTTATCTTCCGACGGTCGGATTTGCCTTGTTTCTTTCTTCTTGTCTTTTCCGCCTTTTGAAAAGCGGAAGGGCTTCCACCGTCTTTTTACTTGCGGTCCTTTTTGTTTTTTCCGTTGCCGCCTACCGGAGAAATGGGGTGTGGGCGGATGAGGTGACTCTTTGGGAAGACACCCTCCGGAAGTCTCCGAACAAAGCCCGCCCTTACAACAATCTCGGAATGGCCCACGGGAAAAGGGGGGACTATGATAAGGAGATCTCCTACTGCCTGGAAGCGGTTGCAAAAGACCCCGATTTTTTCTATGCCTACAATAACCTCGGCGTCGCCTACGGCCAGAAAGGGGAGACGGAAAAGGAAATTGAATATTACGAGAAAGCGATTGCCATTAACCCGCGCCTTGTGACCACCCATGTGAATTTGGGGGCGGCGTACGGAAAGAAGGGGGAACTTGAAAAGGCACTTGCTATTCTTGATCGGGCGATTCAAATGGACCCTTACCATCCCGGTGCCTATTCAAATCTCGGAGTCATTTATGGGAAGAGCCAAAATATCGTAAAGGAGATAGAGTCATACCTGAAAGCGATCCATCTTGACCCGGACAATGTCTATGCTTACAGTAACTTAGCCATCGCCCTGGCGGAAGCGGGAGAAATTGCAGAAGGGATTATCTATTGCCATAAGGCAATCTCCCTGAATCCTGAATTCGCTCAGGCCCATTTCAATCTCGGGTTTCTCTATCTGCAGCAGGGAGACTTGACCCTATATCACGAGCAGGTGGAGAGACTTCGGTCGCTCGGAAACGAAGAGATGGCCCGCAGACTTGAGGAGATTTACCAAGGAGGGACGGAGGAGCCGTCATCATGAAAAAAGACCGGCTGATTGTTTTAGATATCGGAAATACCGACACCGTCTGCGGGATTTTCCGCGGAAAAAAAATCTCACGGGAATTCCGGATTCCTACAAAACAGTTGGTCAGCGGAAGCCGCGTGCGGCAGTGGCTTAGGAAGCATCTCGGAAACCGGAAAAAGATCAGGGGGATGATCCTCTGTTCTGTGGTCCCCCGGAAAAACCGGCTCTTCCGACAGGCGGCCGAAGGGCTCGGCCTTCCTTTATATATTGTGGGAAAAACGGTTCGCTGTCCGATTCCGAACCGATACCGGCTTCCCCGGCAGGTCGGACAGGACCGGCTGGTGAATGCGTATGCGGCACTCAAACAATACGGCGCACCGGTCATCGTGGTCGATTTTGGAACCGCGATCACGGTCGACCTTGTCTCAAAAAAAGGGGAGTATCTGGGCGGGGTCATTGCACCGGGAATGGGAATTTCTCTGGAGGCATTGAAGGAGAAAACCGCCCTTCTTCCCAGGGTGAAGCTTCGCCCCCCCCGAACGCTTCTCGGGAGAGATACCAAAGGGAGCATGCTGAGCGGCGCTTTTTATGGCTTTGCATCGCTCTGTGACGGGCTTGTCGTAAACTTGAGGAAAAAATATGGGGGAGGGATTCAGGCGGTTGCCACAGGCGGTCATTCCAATTTTATCTCATCTTATTGTAAAAAAATAAATTATGTCAATCCGCATCTCACCCTTCAAGGGCTCCGGCTTATCTTTGAGGCGATTCGGAAATAAGAGGGTTAGGATAAACTGTGAGTCATGTGAGTATCTTCATAACCTGATACAAAATATAGAGTTAGAATGTGTATATTACAAATCATGTTTTACGAAAATAAGGTCCTATTGAAAAACATAGAAAAATTTAGAATTTATTTGAAAAATGAAGAAAAATATGTATAATCAGATGAGAACGGAGTTGAAAAGACTTGAATTTTGCCTGTTTTGGGCCTATTATAACCGCACGCTGGCAGTCATTTAAGATGAGTGCTAATCCTATAAGTTCCGTTCATTCGAATCGAAATCAATTAAAAAGGGAGGTAAAGATGGCGATTCAACCTTTAGGTGACCGGATTCTCATCAAGGCTCTTGAATCTCAGGAAAAGACCAGGGGGGGGATCGTCCTTCCCGATACCGCTCGGGAAAAACCGCAGGAGGGGGAAGTGGTTGCAGTCGGAAGCGGAAAGCTTTTGGAGGACGGCACCAAAAAAACCTTGGAAGTGAAAGTCGGCGACCGTGTCCTGTACGGGAAGTATGTTGGGACCGAGGTCAAGGTGGACGATCAAGATTATCTGATTGTTCGCGAAGAAGATATACTGGCCATTGTGAAATCGTAAAAAAGGAGGATTAAAAGTGGCAAAACAACTTTTGTTTGGTGAGGAGGCAAGGCGCGCGATCCTGCGGGGCGTGGAACAACTGGCAAGCGCCGTCAAAGTGACATTGGGTCCCAAGGGACGGAATGTCGTGTTGGACAAAAAATTTGGTTCTCCTACCATTACCAAAGACGGCGTAACCGTTGCCAAGGAGATCGAACTGGAGAACGGTTATGAAAATATGGGTGCGGAGATGGTGAAGGAAGTCGCCTCCAAGACGAGTGATACGGCCGGCGACGGAACCACCACCGCTACGATCCTGGCCGAATCCATTTTCAGGGAAGGACTCAAAAATGTGACCGCCGGGGCCAACCCGATGTCCTTGAAGCGGGGGATCGAGAAGGCGGTTGACATGGTGGTGGAAGAATTGAAGAAACTCTCCAAAAAGGTCGAAGGAAAGAAAGAGATTTCCCAGGTGGCGACCATCGCCGCCAATAGCGACATCACCATCGGAGATTTGATTGCGGAAGCGATGGAGAAGGTCGGGAAAGACGGGGTCATTACCGTCGAAGAGGCCAAATCGACCGCCACCACCCTGGATGTCGTAGAAGGGATGCAGTTTGATCAGGGGTATCTTTCTCCCTATTTTGTGACCGATGCGGAGCGGATGGAGGCAGTCCTGGAGGATCCTTTCATTCTGATTCACGAGAAAAAGGTTTCTGCGATGAAGGACCTTCTTCCGATCCTGGAAAAGGTGGCCAAGACCGGAAGGCCGCTCCTTATCATCTCCGAGGAGACGGAGGGAGAGGCGCTGGCAACGCTTGTGGTCAATAAACTCCGCGGAACCCTCTCGGTCTGCGCCGTGAAGGCCCCCGGCTACGGGGACCGGCGGAAGGCTATGCTGGAGGATATTGCCACCCTCACCGGCGGACGCGCCATCACCGAGGACCTCGGCGTTAAACTCGAAAATGTGACGCTTGAGGATTTGGGTCGGGCCAAACGAATCACGATTGAAAAAGAAGACACCACCATCGTCGAAGGTGCCGGAAAATCGGCAGCCATCAACGGGCGGATTTCCCAGATCAAAAAGCAGATCGAAGAGTCTGATTCGGATTATGACAAGGAAAAACTTCAGGAACGGCTGGCCAAGCTCTCCGGAGGCGTTGCGGTGATTAACGTCGGCGCGGCCACCGAGACCGAAATGAAGGAGAAAAAGGCGCGCGTGGAAGATGCCCTTCATGCGACCCGGGCCGCGGTCGAAGAGGGGATTGTTCCTGGAGGCGGCGTGGCGCTCCTCCGAACCATCAAGGCCCTCGAGAAAGTGGATGCCTCAGGAGATGAGAAGGTGGGGGTTTCGATTGTGCGCCGGGCCCTGGAAGAGCCGCTTCGTCAGTTGGCGGACAACGCCGGTCTTGAAGGATCGGTGGTCGTCCAGAAAGTGATGTCGGAGAAGGGGAGCTTCGGATTCGATGCCCAGAAGAATGAGTATGCGGATATGATTCAAAACGGCGTCATCGACCCGACCAAGGTAACCCGGACAGCGCTTCAGAATGCCGCGAGCATCGCAGCGCTCATGCTCACGACCGAATCGATCGTGACCGACATACCCGAGAAGGAAAAAGAGCAGATTCCGGGCGGGATGCCGCCCGGCGGCGGGATGTATTAAATGAGACCCGAACTTATGGAACGTAAGTGACATAAGTTCGTTGGCCGAATTTATCCTGAGGCCGTACAGGCCGAAGGATCCAACACTGATATAGGATGGAGCATCGCAATGAATCTGAAACCGATAGGCGATAAAATCATTGTCGAAGTCCTCGATGCGGAGGAAAGGACCAAAGGGGGCATCGTCCTTCCCGACACGGCTCAGGAGAAACCCCAGCAGGGGAAGGTGATTGCGGTCGGCTCCGGGAAAACCCTCTCCAACGGAAAGATTGTTCCTCCGAGCGTCAAACCGGGCGACCGGATCATCTTCGGAAAGTATTCCGGCAATGAGGTGAAACTCGATGAATCGGAATACCTCATTGTCAACGAAGAGGACATTCTGGCGATTGTTAGCTGACCTTGCCTCGTTGCTCCAAACCCCCTACCGGTTTGCCGGTAGGGGGTTTTTGTTTATCAACACAAGGTTGACATCCTGATGTAATTTTTATAACATAAGTAAATCCAACCAGTTTGAGGAGATGGCCAACCCATGGGTGAGTTTGTTGGAAGAGGCCGGAAGGCCCGCCGCTGCTACGGATTTGATGAAATTTCGCTTGTGCCGGGTCAGGTAACGGTGAACCCGGCCGAGGTAGACACCAGCTGGGAGGTGAACGGAAAGCGGTTCCGCGTCCCGATCATTGCCGCTGCGATGGACGGGGTGGTGGATGTTTCCTTTGCCGTCAAAATGAGCCAGCTGGGAGGGCTGGCGGTGTTGAATCTGGAGGGAGTTCAGACCCGGTATGAAAACCCGAACGAGGTTCTGGACCGGATTGCCAGCGCCAGTGCCGAAGAAGCGACGAAGCTGGTTCAGGATGTTTACCTGGAGCCGATCAAGGAAAAGCTGATTTCGCAGAGGATCCAGGAAATCAAAAAGGGAAAGGGGATCGCCGCGGTCAGCACGATTCCCCAGAAGGCGGAGCATTACGGCCCGATTGCCCAGGAAGCAGGATGTGAGGTCTTCGTAGTCCAATCCACCGTCACCACCGTCAAGCATATCGCCACTGCCTACAAAATTCTCGACTTCCGTAAATTCTGCAAGACGATGAAAATCCCGGTGATTATCGGGAATGCGGTGACCTATCAAGTGGTCCTGGATTTGTTGGATACCGGCGCAGCCGCACTCCTCATCGGAATCGGACCGGGTGCCGCTTGTACCACGCGCGGTGTTTTGGGAATCGGCGTGCCGCAGGTGACGGCCACGATTGATGCGGCGGCCGCACGCGACTTTTATCATAAAAAGACCGGCCGATACGTCCCGATTGTGACCGACGGCGGGATGAACCGGGGAGGGGATGTCTGCAAGGCCTTTGCCTGCGGGGCGGATGCGGTGATGATCGGCTCCGCCTTTGCCCGCGCAAAAGAGGCACCGGGCCGGGGCTATCACTGGGGCATGGCGACGCCGCATGCCAATCTTCCGCGGGGAACGCGCATCCACGTCGGCGTGACTGGAACGTTGGAGGAAATTCTGTTCGGCCCGGCCCGGCTGGACGACGGATCCCAAAATTTGATGGGGGCGCTTCAGACCTGTATGGGCAACGTCGGCGCCCGGAATATCAAGGAACTGCAGCTTACCGAGCTCATCATTGCCCCGTCCATCCAGACCGAGGGAAAGATCTTTCAGAAGGCCCAACGGGTCGGAATGGGGAAATGACCTCCTGTCACGAAATGGTTCTGATTCTCGATTTTGGTTCTCAATACAACCAATTGATTGCGCGCCGAATCCGGGAGCAGAACGTCTTCTGCAAGATTGTCCCGCACTCCGTCTCTCTTGAAACCATCCGGAAAGAATCCCCGAAGGCGCTGATTTTTTCAGGCGGGCCCGCCAGCGTCTACGGTCCAGCCGCACCCGATTGCGACAGCCGGATTTACGAGACAAACCTGCCCATTCTCGGAATTTGCTACGGGATGCAGCTTTTGGGGAAGCACTTCGGCGGCAAAGTGGTTTCCTCCCGGAAGCGCGAATACGGTCATGCGGAACTTTTCATCGACGACCGGAAGGACCTTTTTGAAAATTTTCCCTCCCGGATCCGCGCCTGGATGAGTCACGGCGATTCCCTCGAAAAACTCCCGGAGGGATTCGAGCCCCTCGGTCACACCGACAGCACTCCCTATGCGGCCATAGCGGACCGGAAGCGCCGGCTTTACGGCGTCCAATTTCACCCGGAAGTCCAGCATACCGAACGGGGATCTCAGATTCTCTCGAAGTTTCTTTTCAAGATTTCAGGCCTTCGCGGCGATTGGTCCGTCCAATCCTACGGGGAGGAAAAGATTCGGGAAATCCGGGAGACTCTCGGAAAGGAAAAAGTTCTTCTCGCCTTAAGCGGCGGCGTCGATTCCTCGGTCACGGCAGCCCTTCTTCATCGGGCGGTCGGAGGTCAGCTCACCTGCATCTTTGTCAATAACGGGCTTCTCCGGAAGGGGGAGGAGGAAAAGGTCCGGGAAGTCTTCGGAAAGCATTTCAAGATGGACCTCCGCGTTTCGGATGCGCGGGAACGGTTTCTCACAAAACTCAAGGGCGTTCAAGACCCGGAACAGAAACGGAAGATCATCGGGAACGAATTTATCCGGGTCTTTGAGGAGGAGGCGAAGAAAATCCGGGATGTCCGGTTTCTGGCGCAGGGGACCCTCTATCCGGATGTGATCGAATCGGTATCGAGTTTCGGAGGGCCCTCCGCTACGATCAAGACCCATCACAATGTCGGAGGACTTCCAGAGAAGATGCATCTGAAACTGGTGGAACCGCTTCGCGAGCTTTTCAAGGACGAAGTAAGGCGGCTCGGAAGAGAACTCGGTCTTCCGGATGAAATTCTGAACCGGCACCCCTTTCCGGGACCTGGACTCGCCGTGCGGGTTCTGGGAGAGGTGACGCCGGAAAGGATCCGGATCCTCCAGGAGGCGGACGCGATTTATCTCGAAGAGATTCAGAAAAGCGGCCTTTACAACGATATCTGGCAGGCCTTTGGTGTGCTGCTGCCGGTGAAAAGCGTCGGTGTCATGGGGGATGAGCGGACGTATGAGGATGTGGTTGCCCTCCGGGCGGTGACCAGTCAGGACGGGATGACCGCCGACTGGGCGCGGATCCCGCCGGAAGTTTTGGGCCGGATCTCAAACCGGATTATCAACGAGGTCAAAGGAGTGAACCGGGTCGTCTATGACGTGAGTTCCAAACCCCCGGCCACCATCGAGTGGGAATGAAAGAGACGACCGAAACGCAACTGGCAACTCTTTCAGCCCACTTCTCAAAACTGGAGCAATTTTGTGGCCGTCCGAAGGAAGGGCAAACGATCGGGGAGATTTTCCGGAAGCTTCAGGAGTCGATAGCATCTCTTGGGAAAGGATCTCCTTCAGGACGTCGGGAATTGTTGGAGGATCTTCAGGTCCGTGTGTCTACCTGGCTGGAGGTATGGCCCCGTTTGGGGAAAGACATTGATTTCCGGAATGCCGTGGCGCGGGAGGCAAGGATCTGGTCTAAGAAATTGGCGGAGGCGGCCAAACGGCCATGAGACGGTTTGTCTTTTTCTTTTTGGCGGGATTCCTTTTTTTCAGTACCGGATGCGCCAGTGTTACTTACATTCCCCCCGCCAAGCCGGTCTCCCTTCCGACCGCCGATGGGATATTCCATATTGTCGGGCCCGGCGAGACCCTTTGGAACATTGCCCAGCGTTACGGCGTGGAGGTCCACGAGGTTCAACACCTCAACTATCTCCGGAATCCCAACGAGATCCAGGTGGGCCAGCGGCTGATTATCCCGACGCCCGACCTTCCGCCGCCGCTCATTACGCCGTTTGAGAGAATCTCGGCCGATCCTTCCATTGAGCGGAAGGTCGGTTACAAACGGACTGACTCCAAGTGGGAATACATCACCCTTCACCACAGCGCGACGTCGCAGGGAAGCGCCGCCGCCTTCCACCGGGACCACAGCCGCCGGAAAATGGGGGGACTTTTTTATCATTTTGTCATCGGAAACGGTCACGGTGCGAACGACGGGGAGGTGGAAGTCGGCTGGCGCTGGCACAAGCAGGTCCGGAGCAAGAAAGACCGTCCGCGGGATATTCAGATCTGCCTCGTCGGGAATTTCAATGAGGAGGACGTTTCTTCGAATCAATTTCAGTCGCTCGTCAATCTGGTTCATGTCCTCCGCAAACAGTACGGCATTTCCCTCCGGAATGTCCGACGTCATCGCGACATCCATGGGACAACGACCGAATGCCCGGGAAGTCGGTTCCCGTTTTTCTGGGTTCTCTCAGAACTGAAAAGAATGGAAAGCGGCGGATAATGCATCACGAAAATTTCGTCCACCTTCACCTCCACACCCAGTACAGTCTTCTCGACGGCGCCTGCTTCATCCCCCATCTCATGGAGATGGCCCGGAACTACAAGATGCCGGCGATCGCCATGACCGACCACGGGAATCTTTTCGGAACCATCGAGTTTTACGACGAGGCGTTAAAGCACGGCATAAAGCCGATTATCGGGTGCGAGATGTACGTGGCGCCCACAGACCGCCGTGAGCGGGTGATGGACCCTCTGCACGGTGCCTCTTCGCATTTGATTCTTCTTGCGAAGAACGAAGCAGGGTATCGAAACCTGATGAAACTGGTGAGTGCCGGCTACTTCGAAGGGTTTTATTACAAGCCGAGGATTGATAAGACGCTCCTCAGAGAACATCGGGAAGGTCTGATCGGACTCTCGAGCTGCCTGAAGGGAGAGGTTCCCCGCTGTCTCACCGTCGGTCAATTAAACCAGGCAAAGGAAGCGGCCGCCTTCTTCAAAGAACTTTTTGAAGCGGGGGATTTCTATCTGGAACTTCAGGACCACCGTCTACCCGAACAGAAGAAGGTCAACGAGGGACTCATCCGGATCGGCCGGGAAGTCGGCATCCCCCTCTGTGCGACCAACGACGTTCATTACCTCCATCAAAAGGATGCAAAGGCGCACGATGCCCTGATTTGCATCCAGACTCAGACCACCCTGGACGACCCCCACCGGATGCGTTACGTCACGCCTGAATTTTATTTCAAAAATCCGCAGGAGATGACGGCCATTTTCAAAGACCTTTCCGAGGCGATCCGGAGCACCATTGAAATTGCCGAAAAATGCAACCTGGAACTCGACTTCAGCAAGACCCACCTCCCTTCCTATCCTCTGCCGGAAGGCAAGAGCGCGGAGGAGTACCTTCGCGATCTCTGTCACGAAGGTCTCCGGAGGCGCTACCCCAGGGTGGATGACCGGCTGACCGAGCGGCTGGAACAGGAACTGGCGGTGATTAAAAAGGCCGGTTTTGTCAGCTATTTCCTCATCACCTGGGATTTTGTCCATTACGCCAAGGCAAAGGGGATACCGGTCGGCCCCGGCCGGGGATCGGTTGCAGGGAGTCTCGTGAGTTACGTCCTCGGCATCACCGATATTGATCCATTGCGGTACGATTTAATTTTTGAACGTTTCCTCAACCCGGACCGGGTCTCCCTCCCCGATATCGACATCGATTTTTGTTATGAACGGCGCGGGGAGGTGATTGATTATGTGACCCGCAAATACGGCGCGCAGAATGTGGCGCAAATCATCACTTTCGGAACGATGCAGGCACGGGCGGTGGTGCGGGATGTGGGACGCGTCATGAATATACCGTATCCCGAAGTGGACCGGATTGCGAAGCTGATTCCGTACGAACTGAACATGACGCTGAAGGATGCCGTTGAGCAGGAGCCGGAGCTGAAAAAACTGAAGGAGTCCAATCCCAAGGTTACGGAACTGTTGGAAACCTCTCTCTCACTCGAAGGATTGACCCGTCATGCCTCCACCCACGCCGCCGGCGTCGTCATCAGCGACCGGCCTCTCACCGACTACATGCCCCTTTTCAAGTCGAACGAAGAACAGACCACGACCGGTTATGACATGAAGTCCCTCGAGAAAATCGGCCTTTTGAAAATCGATTTTTTGGGTCTCAGAACCCTGACGGTGATTGAGGAAACCCTCCAGCAGATCTGGGAGCAGAAAGTGGATTTGGATCTGAACCGCATCCCGCTCAATGATTCGAAAACCTACCAGCTCCTTTCGAATGCGGAGACGTTCGGGGTCTTTCAGCTTGAGAGCTCCGGCATGCGGGACCTCCTGAAAAAGATGGGGCCGACCTGCTTTGAGGATATTGTCGCGCT
Organism: uncultured Omnitrophica bacterium; assembly: GCA_947085655.1. Classification (GTDB taxonomy): domain Bacteria; phylum Omnitrophota; class Gorgyraeia; order JACQQV01; family JACQQV01; genus CAMTXH01. The sequence goes on from CAMTXH010000003.1 coordinate 38,666, forward strand.
CCTCGCCCTTTTCCGTCCCGGTCCGATCGGAAGCGGCATGGTGGATGATTTCATCTCCCGAAAACACAATCCCACCTTGATCCGTTACGATGACCCGCGTCTGGAACCGATTTTGAAGGAAACGTACGGCATCATCGTCTATCAGGAGCAGGTGATGCGGATTGCCAGCACGCTCGGCGGGCTGACCTTAAGTCAGGCCGATTCCCTCCGGCGGGCGATGGCCAAGAAGGAACCGGAAATCATGGAACGGATGCGGCGGGACTTTATCGAAGGGGCGCTGGAGAGCGGAACCCCCAAGCGGGTCGCGGAGAAAGTCTTCAATTTAATCGAGTATTTTTCGGGGTACGGTTTTAATAAAAGCCATTCCGCCGCCTATGCGATGATTTCCTACCGGACGGCGTATCTGAAGGGGCACTATCCGGTCGAATTCATGACCGCCCTTCTCACCAGTGAAAAGGACAACACGGATAAAATCGTTCAATACACGAACGAGGCGGCCCGGATGGGAATCCGGATTCTCCCTCCCTCGATCAATGAGAGTGAATCGAAATTCAAAAAGACCGGTGAGCGGGACATCCGCTTCGGTCTATCCGCCGTTAAAAATGTAGGACTGGGCGCAATTGAGTCCATTCTCCAGAGCCGGAAACAGGACGGCCCCTTCAAATCGCTCTTTAATTTGTGTGAGCGGGTAGAACTTCGCCTCGTGAACCGGAAGGTCCTGGAAAGTCTGATCAAATGCGGCGCGATGGATTCCTTCGGACTCTATCGATCACAACTTTTGGCGATGCTGGACCAGGCCCTTGGCTCCGCCTCCAAACGGCAGCGGGATCGCCAGGGAGGTCAGCTCTCTTTCTTTGATGTCCTCGGAGAGGAGAAATTCGGGGAGGGAAGTTCTCTTCCGCCCCCTTTGAAAGAGTGGCCGGAACATCAACTTCTCGCTTATGAACGGGAACTTCTCGGATTTTATGTCACGGGTCACCCGCTTGCCCGGTTTGAGAAGCTCCTCCGGACTTACGGCACCTCCCTCGGTGCCCTGGGTCTTCATCCAGATGGTGAGTTCCTGTGTGTGGGCGGTATTTTGGGAAAAGTGCGGCTGACCACCACAAAGCGGCTTGGGGAGAAGATGGCCATCCTGACACTCGAAGATCTTGATGGGTCTGCAGAGGTGATCGTCTTCCCAAGCGTTTTTGCAAAGACCTATCATGCCATTCGGGAGAACGCCATCGTTTTTATCAAGGGGCGCGTCAGTCTCAAGGAGGAGTCCCCCAAGGTGATTGCGGAAGATGTTGTCTTTGCGGAGGAAGCGAAAAAAAGATTGACCGGCAGTATCGTCGTTCATCTTCAGACCGCCGCTTTGGAGGAGAGCCGGGTGAAAGCCCTGCGTGAAATTCTGGCCCGTCATCCGGGAGAAATTCCGCTCTATCTGAACTTTAAGTCACCGAATCAACAAGAGTTAAGAGTTTTGGTCAATCGCTCCCTCTTTGTAGGGCCCACCGAGGCATTTGAGGCGGATGTGGAACGTCTTGTTGGAGAAGGAGTTATCGAATACCTCCCCCAAATCGTGCCACAAAAACATCTTGACAACAAAAAGGCGGCTATGGTATAGTAATCTAATAATGATAAGGGGTTAGGTAAAGACTCCTCCTTTTCGTATGCTCCCCGGAGGTCGATTTTTTTTCGTTCTCTATATTACCTATTTTATTTTAATGAAAGGGTTTGAGTAGATTGTCGGCATCCGGGTGCATATAAAGGAGGAATAAGGATGACAAAGAAGGACATCGTCTTGAAGATTGCCGAAGAGACCGGGATCAAACAGGTCGATGTGAAACGCGTAGTTCAGCGGGCACTCGACCATATTGTCCAGAGTCTCCAGGCGGGTGAGACCGTGGAACTGAGAAATTTCGGCATTTTTAAGGTCAAATCCAGAAGAGGTCGGACAGGACGGAATCCACGGACCGGCGAGAAAGTGCCCGTACCGCCCAAGAAGGTGGCGGTCTTTAAACCGGGTCTGATCATGAAAAAAGAGGTCCTCTAATCCAACTCTTGTCGTTGAACATCCTGCCGTTTTGACACACTTGTGGCCGCCGGCCACCCTCATTTGAAAGACATTCATGCAGATTAAAGCCCTGCGGGGAACAGACGATCTCTTTTCGCCCGCTGTTGAAAAATGGCGGAACGTAGAGACCGCTGCCCGAGCCGTTTTCAAAAGTTACGCCTTCAAAGAAATCCAGACCCCTTTGCTGGAAGAAACGCTCCTGTTTCAACGCGCCATCGGTGAGACGACCGACATTGTTGAAAAACAGATGTACACCTTTCGGGACCGGGGGGAGCGGCTTTTGTCTCTCCGTCCGGAAGGGACTGCACCCGTGATTCGGGCCTACCTGGAGCGACACCTCGACCAAAATCCCGGTCTTTCGCGCCTTTTTTATATCGGACCGATGTTCCGGGCCGAGCGGCCGCAGGCGGGACGGCTCCGTCAATTTCATCAGATCGGGGCGGAGGTGATCGGTTCCTATAGCCCCTATGTGGATGCGGAAGGACTTTCCCTCGTCACCCGTTTTTTTGAACGGTTGGGGCTTTCCGGAGGCCATCTCCATTTGAATTCCCTCGGATGCGAGAAGGACAAAAAGAAAGTTTCCGCCTTTTTAAAGGAAGCCCTTTCAAAAAAACGGTCCTCTCTATGCGCCGAATGCCGAAAACGGTTTGAGCGGAACGTCTTCCGGATCCTGGATTGTAAGGAAAAAGGATGCCGTGCGATTGTCCAGTCTCTTGCGCCGATTTTGGATCAACTCTGTCAGGAATGTCTCACCCATTTTAAGGAACTCCAAAGCGCATTGAAACGGGCGGGAATCGGTTTCGTCCTTTCGCCGCACCTGGTGCGCGGGCTCGACTATTACACCCGGACCGCCTTTGAGATCACCCATCCCGCACTCGGGGCACAGGATGCCCTTTGTGCGGGGGGACGGTATGACGGACTGGTGGAAGCACTCGGCGGAAAACCGACCGGTGCTTTCGGTTTTTCCATCGGGTTCGAACGGCTCCTCATGACACTGGATGCCCAGAAAATTAATGCGGGCGTTCCGGAGTCCTTGGATGTCTTCATCGTCACGGTGGGGGAGGGAGGTTTTGAGACAGCGTTTGAGATTTCGGAACAACTCCGAAAAGAGGAAATTACCTCCCTTCTTGATTATGAAGGAAAATCGCTCAAAGCACAGATGCGGCTTGCCAATCATCTGAAAGCGGCGTGGGTGATCTTAGTCGGCGAAGAGGAGCTGAAGGAAAAATCGGTCACCCTGAAGGAGATGGAGGGGGGTAAAGAGGAGCGGATTCCCCGTGAAAGAATCGTGAAGGAACTGCAGAACCGCCTGAAAAAGGTAAAGAGCTGATGCGAAGCCACCGATGCGGCGAACTCCGGAGTGATGCGATCGGGAAGGAGGTCGCCCTCTGCGGTTGGGTTCACCGGCGCCGGGATCACGGGGGGCTGATTTTCATTGATCTAAGGGACATCTCGGGACTGGCCCAGGTTGTCTTTCATCCCGACAACAAAAAAGTCTTTCAAGAGGCGAAGGGGCTCCGGGGAGAATTTGTGCTTCGGGTCCGGGGAAAAGTTCAGAGACGCCCGAAAGGAACCGAGAATCCGAATCTTGCCACCGGAGAAGTGGAGATCGTCTGCGATTCCTTCGAAACATTCAATCCGTCTGAAACTCCTCCTTTTGAAGTGGAAGAACAGACCACCGCTTCGGAGGAGGTCCGGCTCGCTTATCGTTATATCGACCTTCGCCGAGAGAACATGAAGAAAAATTTGATTCTCCGGCACCGGGTGACCCAGCGGGTCCGGAATTTTCTCGACCGGGAGGGATTCATCGATGTGGAAACGCCGATCCTCACCAAAAGCACGCCGGAGGGGGCCCGGGATTTTCTGGTGCCGAGCCGGTTGAGCCCCGGCACATTTTATGCCCTTCCGCAGTCTCCCCAGCTTTTCAAACAGCTCCTCATGGTCTCGGGACTCGACCGTTATTTTCAAATTTCTCGCTGTTTCCGGGATGAGGATCTCCGGGCGGACCGCCAGCTGGAATTCACCCAGATCGATATCGAAATGTCATTTCCGGAAGAGAAGACCTTTTTTGAATTGATGGACCGGCTCCTGAAAGATGTTTTCGAGAATGCTTCCGATTTGATCGGGAAAAAACTGGATTGCACCTTTCAGAGGATGACGTACCAGGAGGCGATTGACCGTTTTGGCGCCGATTCACCGGACCTCCGGTTCGGAGTGGAATTGCAGGACCTGACAGATCTTCTCCGGGATTGCGGTTTTAAGGCCTTTGAGTCTGTCGCGAGTAGCGGAGGACGGATCCTCGGGATCAATGCCCCGGGCGGAGTCAAACTTTCGGGGAAGCAAATTGAGAAATTAAGAGAAGAGGTAAAGGAACGGGGCGCGCCCGATATCGCTTCTTTTAAATATGAAAAGGGGGAACTGGTCTCCCCCTTCTCGCATTTTTTCCGAAAGGAGTCTCTCGCCAAAGTCCAAAAAAAATTGGGGATCGGACAACATGACCTTGCCCTGATCGTTGCCGCCAAAGACCCGTTCAACTGGCAGGCGCTCGGAAGAGTCAGGGATTGCCTGAAGGAGAAAAACTACCTTGAAGACGTTCTTCTCAAGGGAAAGGAAAAGGAGTGCCGGTTTGTCTGGATTATCGATTTTCCCCTTTTTATCCGGGACGATGAGGGGAATATTGTGTCATCCCACCACCCCTTTACGGCACCCCACCCGGAAGACGTCCCCCGCCTCGAAAAAACCGGGGAGGAGTTGCTTGCCGTCCGTTCGCGTGCCTATGACCTTGTTCTGAACGGGATTGAACTCGGAAGCGGAAGTGTGAGGATTCATGACCGCGGCGTCCAAGAAAAGATTTTTGAGAAACTGAAACTCTCCAAACAGGAACAAGAATCGCGCTTCGGATTTTTATTGAAGGCCTTTCAGTACGGAGCACCGCCGCATGGCGGCATCGCGTTCGGATTGGACCGTTTGGTCGCGATACTGGTGGATTTCCGGGAGGAGAAGTTTTCCGACACAGAACAAGCGACCAGCATCCGGGAAGTCATTGCATTTCCCAAAACACAGAAGGGGAGCTGTCCCTTGACCATTGCCCCTTCCGACGTCCCACGGGAGAAATTGAAGGAACTGGGGTTGAAATAGGGACGTTTTCAGAAAGTGTCCTCCTGGCCTGCCGGCCAGGGCAGGCCAGCGTGAGGGAGATACAAGGGACACTTTCGAAAACGTCCCAAGAAAAGGAGCACGACAATGGGCCGTTTCGAAAAGAGCATGTTCAAAATTTTGATTTGGGTGGCGATTCTCTTTGTCTTTTCCGGATGTCTCCGGAAGGTGCAGGTGGTGAGGCGCGAACGGGTGGACCAAACGCTTGCAGGGAACCGGGGTGTCCTTCTGGGACCTGTTCCGACGACTCCCTCGACGGCGTCAAAGACCCGGGAGTATATTGAATGGGATTTTGAAGTCCCCACCTATGAAGTCCAGGTTCAGGTGCCTGAATGGCGCCGCGAGTCGGTTGATAAGGAAATCTGGGGAAACCGAGGATATCTGTCCGGCAGTTCGGCAAGAAGCGCCCAGGCACCGCGGGTCAGTGTACCTCCTTCAACCCCCAGGCCTCTTCCTCCGAAAACCCCTGTCGTCTCCCCTGTTCCGGAGACGCCGCCGAAGCCGTTTTGGGAAAAACTTCCCTCAAGGCAGCCCAAACCAGCCGATTTTACCTCTTATACCGTCCAGCGCGGCGACACATTGGGCAAGATTTCAACCGACGTCTACGGAACCTCGAGAGGATGGCAGCAGATTTACGAGGCGAATCGCGATCTGTTGAGCGACCCGAACCGCCTGAAGCCGGGACAGACCCTCCGGATTCCGCCGTGGGAAAAGACAAGAAAACCCTCCTCCGGGATCAAATAACCGATGGCTGAGAAACAGATTCCCCTGAAAGATACGGAAGAAGCAAAGATCCTTTTTGGCAGGCATGACGACCATCTCAGACTGATTGAAAAGGAATTCGGCATCGAACTGTTCTCCCGCGGCGAGGAGTTGGTCCTGAAGGGAGACGAAAAGGGCGTTGAGAAGGTTGCCAAAATGATCGAGACGCTCCTGGCGGTCATCCGGAAGGGGGCGCAGATCCGGATGCATGATTTGATTTATGCCATCCGAACCGCCAAGGAGGATCATCTGGACCGGCTTCCGGGAATCTACCTTGACCGGATTGAGGTCTCCTCAAAGCGACACTCTGTCACCCCCAAGACGGAAGGACAGAAACGGTACGTGGATGCCATCCGGAAGCACGACATCGTCTTCGGCATAGGCCCGGCCGGAACCGGAAAAACGTATTTGGCTATGGCGATGGCGGTCCAGGCGCTCCGACAAGAGGAAGTGAGCCGAATTATCCTCACACGGCCTGCGGTGGAGGCGGGGGAGAAACTCGGGTTTCTTCCGGGAGACATGCAGGAGAAGGTCACGCCGTATCTTCGCCCGCTTTATGATGCCCTTTATGACATGATGGAGGTGGACCAAATCGAGCGGTATGTGGAACGGGGGATTATTGAGGTGGCGCCGTTGGCCTTCATGCGCGGGAGGACCCTCAACGATGCCTTCATCATCCTGGATGAGGCGCAGAATTCCACTCAGGAACAGATGAAGATGTTTCTGACACGGCTCGGCTTTGATTCCAAAACGGTCATTACGGGGGATATCACCCAGGTCGATCTTCCCGGTGACAAGACATCCGGTCTGGTCCATGTCCAGGGTCTTTTGAAGGAGATCGACGGTATTTCCTTTGTCTATTTCACCGGTCAGGATGTGGTCCGCCATGAACTGGTCCAGCAGATTGTGGAGGCGTATGAAAAGGCAGGGGGAAACAGCATCGCCCAGAACAAAAAATGAAGATTACCATCACGAATCGCCAGCGGCTCCTTCCCATTTCACCCGTTCAAGTCCGGCGGATAGCAAAAAATGTCTTGAAGCACTTCCAGTTGAAGGAGACTCGTTTGAACATTCTCTTCCTGGATGACAAGGCGATCGCTGAACTTCACAGGCGCTTTCTGGGCAAAGACGGTCCCACGGATGTTTTGGCGTTCGGGATGCAGGAGGGAAAATCTTTGAGAGGGGATCCGCATCTTTTGGGGGACATTGCCATCTCCGCGGAGAGGGCCCTGGACCAGTCCAAACGGCTCCGTGTCTCCGTCCAAAAGGAACTTGCCCTTTACGTCATCCACGGAATCCTCCACCTTTTGGGTTACGACGACCATGACCGGCGGGCCCACCTTTTGATGCGGCGCAAGGAAAAGGAACTTCTGAGACTGTGCCGAAACGGGGACTGACGGAAAGTTTCAACAACGCCATCGAAGGAATTGTCCATGCGGTCAGGACGCAGCGGAATCTCTGGATTCATCTGACTGCGGGCGTCGGCGTTTTGGTGTTGGCGGTTCTTTTGGGGGTTAACCGTTTTGAGTTTGCGCTTTTGATTCTGACGATTGCATTCGTGATTGCAGCCGAGATGCTGAACACCGCCGTGGAACTTTTGATTGACCTGACAAAAGACCATCTTCATCCGGTGGCCCGCGCCGCCAAAGATGTGGCGGCGGGAGGCGTCCTGGTGGCTGCGGTGAGCGCTTTCGGTATCGGCTGTTTGATTTTTGCGGAGCGGTTCAAGCGGTTCCTCGAGGGAACGCTCGAGCAGGTGCGGCTTGTGCCTTGGCATGTGAGCGTCCTGGCGCTCACCGCTGTTCTTTTGGCCGTGATCTCCCTCAAGTTTTTTTTCCGGCGGGGCACACCGGTTTTGGGCGGAATGCCGAGCGGTCATGCCGCCTTTGCCTTTTCGCTCTGGACGCTAGTGGCCCTTTTCCAGCCGAACCTTTTGGTGACGGTTTTGGTCCTGGTTTTGGCGGTTCTGGTCGCCCGGCACCGGGTTCGGGCTGGTTTCCATACGTTTCTGGAATCGGCGGCAGGGGCTTTTCTCGGGATCCTGGTGACGTTTCTGGTCATGAGGGTTCTCGGCGTATGATCCAAACCACCGACGGGGTCATTCTCCGTTCCGTCCTTTTCCGCGAAACGAGCCAGCTGGTTACCTTTTTGACCCCCGACTTCGGGAAGGTATTTGCCTTGGCCAAAGGGGTCCGGCGAAAGCCGCGGCGGTTCGGCTCCACCTTCGATCTTTTTACCTGTAACCGGATTGTTTTTTACGAAAGGGACCGGTCGAACCTTCAGCTGTTGACCCAGTGCGACTTGGTCGATCCTTTTTCCGCCATCCGTTCCGATCTGAAAAAGATGGCGGTGGCGGTCTATTTCTCGGAACTCACCGACCGGGCTACCGAGCCGAAAGACCCGAGCGGTCGGATGTATGCCCTTCTTTTGGAAGGGCTCAAGGCCCTCGCCGAAAAAGATGCGCACGAAGAGACGATGCGGATTTTTGAGGTCAAACTCCTTTCCATTTCCGGCTGGATGCCGGAACTCTCCCGCTGTCAGCGTTGCCGCGGGGAATTGACGGAGCGGGTTATCTTGAGTCCATCGAGAGAGGGGGTCTGGTGCGGTCGCTGTTTCAAGGAGGGATCCGGAGCGGTCCCCCTTTCGAGAGGGTCGCTTGTCTGCCTACAACAGTTGGCCAGGACACCCTGGGAGCGGGTCTTCCGAATCCGAATGTCAAAGACTAGCCGCCAAGAACTGAAAACGGTTTTGGAGCAGTGCATCGATTTTCACCTCGATGTCAAAATTCAATCCCGCCGCTTTTTAAAGGAGCTTGAAGCGCTTTGAATTTTCAAGATCTGATCGCCGCGTTGAACGATTTTTGGAAGAAAGAGGACTGTATTCTCCTTCAGCCGCTCGATGTGGAAATGGGGGCCGGAACGTTCCATCCGGCAACCTTCTTCAAGGTCTTGGGAAAGGACCCCTGGCGGACGGCGTATGTTCAGCCCTGCCGGCGGCCGACCGACGGGCGGTACGGCGAAAACCCCTTCCGAACCCAGCATTATTTTCAATATCAGGTCATTCTCAAACCGTCGCCGGAAGACGTTCAGCGGCTTTACCTGGAAAGTCTCAAATCGGTCGGCGTCCGCCTGAAGGAGCATGACGTCCGTTTTGTGGAGGACGACTGGGAGTCGCCGACGCTGGGGGCACAGGGGCTCGGATGGGAGGTTTGGCTGGACAGTCTGGAAGTGACGCAGTTCACCTATTTCCAACGGATTGCAGGGATTGACCTTGAGGTCATTCCGTGCGAGCTGACTTACGGGCTTGAGCGGGTCTGTATGTTCCTTCAGGGAGAGTATGACCTTTTCAAACTCAAATGGTCCGAGGGTACGACCTACGGCGACCTTTACCGGAAGAACGAAGAAGAATGCTCCCGTTACAACTTCGAGAAAAGTGACCCGAAGCTTTTTTTGGAACTTTTCAACCGGTATGAATCGGAAATGAAGCGGATGATTGAAGAGGATCTTTTGCCGTCCGCTTATGATTTTGTGTTGAAGATGTCCCATGTCTTTAATCAGTTGGATGCGCGGGGGGCGGTGAGTCAGATGGAGCGCCCGACCTTCATCGGACGGGTCCGGAATGCGGCCAAAAAATGCGCGGAACTTTATCTGGAACGGCTGAATGAAACCGAAAAAACAAAAGCAAAATAACTCGAGCGAACTTCTCCTTGAAATCGGCACGGAGGAAATTCCGTGGTCCTACCTTGAGGGCCTTGGGGATCCCGAGCGCGGTCTCAATGCCCTTGTGAAAACGCTCCTTCCTGAATCCTTCCGGGATGAAGCAGAAATCAGGAGTTTTCAGACGCCCTGCCGGATCGTCCTTTGGGTCCTGGGACTTCCTCCATTTGATGAAAGGAAAGAGGAGGTTGTGGGTCCCAGGAAAGAGGCCTGCTATGGCTCCGACGGGAAGCCGACGGCCGCGCTTCAGGGATTCTTGAAAAGTAAAAATGCGGCTGCTAGAGATTTGACTGAGGAAAAAGGACGGATGGTCATTCGGAGAAGCGTCCGGACTTCCACCGAAACTCTTTTAAAGATCCAAATCCAGCATCTTGTCCAGCTTTTGAGCTTTCCCAAAATGATGCGTTGGAATGAGAGGGATATCCGTTTCCCGAGACCGGTCCGATGGCTTCTCTGTCTTTACAACGGGAAGGTTCTTCCGCTTTCAGACCTCCCCTTCAAGGCGGATCGAAAAACGTTCGGCTTGGGGCCGTTCAAAAAACCGCGTAGTATCCAAAAGCCGCCGGAATACTTCTCCTTTTTAAAAAAGGAGGGGATTCTTCTGGAGGAATTTTCCACACCCGACGGAGAAGGGGAACGGAAACGGACCATCCGGAAGCAATGTGAGCAGCTGGTCAGGCGGCTTGGGGGAGATCCGGCCCGGATCGACCCGGCGCTTCTGGCTGAGGTGACAAACCTTGTCGAAAAACCGTTCCTTTTCGCCGGCACGGTCAATAAAACCTATCTTGATCTTCCGAAAGAGGTGTTGATTGCGAGCATGGCGAAGTATCAGCGGCTTTTTGCGGTGGAAGACCGCCGCGGAAAACTCCTTCCTTCTTTCATCGCCTGCGCCAACGGAAGACCGTCTTTGGTCAAAATCCGGAAAAACTACGAGCAGGTATTAAATGCGCGTCTTGAGGATGCCCACTTCTTTTTCACAGCGGACATGCGCGAAACACTCTCCCGGAAACGGGACCGGCTGAAACAGCTTATCTATCATCGAAAACTCGGGACGATGTTCGATAAATCGGAACGGATGGCAGAGGTGGCTTCGGCCCTTGCCGGGAAGGTCGGAGTTCAGGAATTCGCATTGGCTCAGGCCGCACGGCTTGCCAAAAATGACCTTGTGACGGCAATGGTCAAAGAATTTCCGTCGCTTCAGGGGGTGATCGGGTACTATTACGCGCGGAGGGAAGGGGTTTCGGAGGAGATTTCCCGCGCCCTTTGGGAGCAGTATTTGCCGAAGGGAACCGATGCGGAACTCCCCAAAACGGCGCTGGGGGCGGCCCTTTCGTTCCTTGAAAAACTCGACCATCTGACCGGCTTTTTCCATGCGGGTGAAGTGCCGACCGGAAGCATGGACCCCTACGGTCTCCGGAGGGCCGCCAACGCCCTTTTCAGGATTCTCCTCGAGAGAAAATGGCATCTTCCTTTTGCGGAACTGGTCGAGAAAAACCTCGAGCGCTTTTCGGCTGCCCTCGAAACCCGGTTGAAACTCCATGAATTTCTTCTGGAGCGTTTGAAGAGCATTTGTCGGGAGAGGGGATACCGGAGCGACTTGGTTGAAGCGGTGTCGCGTGACCTCCGGGACCCGGTCGAAACGGAAAAGAAGCTGAGTTCCCTTAGTCAGATGATGTCCACGCAGAAGGAGACCTTTTTGGCCGCTTTCAAGGTGGTGGAGCGGACCCACAACATCCTGAAACCGGTACAACCCAAAGAACAGCAGGGACTTGGGAGCGTCCGGCCGGACCTTTTCCAGGATGAAATTGAAAAAAACCTCTGGAACTTATACAATACAGGGAAGCGTCCGATTGAGAAACTGATCGCCGAAAGCGCCTGGAGCCAGGCCACGGCCCGTTATGCCCAGACCTTTTCGGAAACGTTGCATCAGTTTTTTGATAAGGTTTTGGTTAATGTGGAAGATCCGGGCATCCGGCGTAACCGCCTGGCTCTGATGAAAGAAATCAACGAACTCTATACCAAGCCGGTGGCGGATCTCTCCAAACTGATCATTGAATAAATAGAGAGGGATGATTCAAGGGATACCCGGCCTGTCGGCCAGGACAGACTTTCGAAAACGTCCCCAGAAAGGATACATGCCAAAATACGTTTACTTTTTCGGCGGAGGGAAGGCGGACGGGAATGCCGCAATGAAGGAGCTTTTAGGCGGGAAGGGTGCGAATCTGGCCGAAATGACCAACGCGGGCGTTCCGGTTCCCCCCGGTTTTACCATCACCACCGAGGTCTGCAAACTCTTTTACCGGAATCAAAAGAGGGTTCCGTCCGCCATCGCCGATGAGATTGACAAGAATCTCCAGCGGTTGGAGAGGACGATGAAGGCGCGGCTGGGGGATCCGGTGAATCCTTTGCTCCTTTCCGTCCGCTCCGGCGCAAAATTTTCGATGCCGGGTATGATGGACACGATTCTGAATCTCGGGCTCAACGACAGGACGGTGGAGGGACTCATCCGGAAGACAAAAAATGAACGGTTTTCCCTCGATTGTTACCGACGCTTCATCCAGATGTTCGGGAACGTTGTCCTCGGAATAGAGAAATATGTCTTTGAAGAGATTATTCTGGAGAGGAAAAAACTCCGCCGCATTACCCAGGACACCGAACTGGATACCACCGACCTGAAGGAACTGATCCGGCAATTCAAGGAAACGGTCCGCTATGATACCCAGGAAGAGCTGCCGCAGGATGCCCGGCGACAGCTGGAGATGGCGCGGGATGCGGTCTTTCTTTCCTGGAACAACGAGCGGGCCATTTTTTACCGGAAACAGTACCGCATTCCGGATGACTTGGGGACGGCGGTGAATGTCCAGACGATGGTCTTCGGAAACATGGGAAAGACCTCGGGGACCGGCGTCGGGTTTACCCGGAATCCCTCCACCGGTGAAAAGGAGTTCTTCGGAGAGTATCTCACTAATGCGCAGGGCGAGGATGTGGTGGCGGGGGTCCGGAATCCGAAGCCTATCGGTGAATTGAAGAAAGAGATGCCTTCCGTTTACAAGGAACTGGCGGGAATTACCCGGCGTCTTGAACGGAACTACCGGGACGTTCAGGATTTCGAGTTTACGATCCAGGAAGGGAAACTTTACATGCTTCAGACCCGGACCGGGAAGCGGACCGGCCCGGCCGCCGTCAAGATTGCGGTTGATATGGTTCAGGAAAAATTGATTGCCCCCAAGGAGGCGGTGTTGCGGGTGGAGCCGGACCAATTGGACCAGTTGCTTCATCCCCGGATTGACCCGAAAGTGGAGGTTAAGGTCATTGCCAGGGGTCTGAATGCCTCGCCCGGTGCTGCGGTCGGAAAGGCCTTTTTTGATGCGACGGAGGCGGCCGAGGCGGCCAAAAAGGGGGAGCGGGTGGTGTTGATCCGAAAGGAGACCTCGCCGGACGATATCCACGGCATTGCCGCGGCACAGGGGATATTGACCGCGACCGGCGGAGCCACCTCGCATGCGGTGGTGGTCTCCCGGCAGATGGGCAAGCCCTGCGTGGCCGGATGTTCGGCCATTGCCATCGATGAAGAAAAAGGACTTTTCGAAGTCAACGGTCTCCAGGTCAAAAAGGGGGAGATGATTGCGATTGACGGGACAACCGGCCGCGTGATGGTGGGGGATGTCCCGACCATCAAGCCGGATATGCGGGATCTGGAAAAAGGCGATTACGGAAAACTCCTCCGCTGGGCAGACCAATACCGGATGCTCGGCGTCCGCGCCAATGCGGATACGCCCCAGGATGCGACCATCGCCCGGCAAAACGGCGCGGAGGGAATCGGCCTCTGCCGGACAGAGCATATGTTTTTTGCGACGGACCGGCTTCCGATCGTGCAGGAGATGATTCTCGCCTCCACCCTCGAAGACCGGAAGCGCGTCCTCGACAAACTCGCGCCGATGCAAAAACAGGATTTCAAGGAAATTTTCCGGGTCATGAAGGGACATCCGGTGACCATCCGTCTTCTGGACCCTCCTCTTCATGAATTTCTCCCGAATCGGGACGAACTGGTCGAGGAAATTCAGGAACTGGAGCTTTCAAAGAAAGAGCCCGAGCTTCTCCAGCTAAAGAAAAATCTTTTGGCCCGGATCGCCCAGCTCCATGAGTTTAATCCGATGCTGGGTCTCCGGGGTTGCCGCCTCGGGATTACGATGCCGGAGATCACGCAGATGCAGGCAAGGGCGATTCTGGAGGCGGCCTGCGAACTGGTCCGGGAGAAGATTCGCGTCTATCCGGAGATCATGATTCCGCTGGTGGGGACGGTGGAGGAATTCCGTCATCAAAAACGGGTCATCCTGGAAACGGCTGCGGAGGTTTTCAAGGTGCAAGGTCATCCGGTCCGCTTTTTAATCGGAACGATGATAGAAATTCCGCGTGCCGCCCTCACCGCCGGAGAAATTGCCAAAGAAGCGGACTTTTTCAGTTTCGGAACCAACGATCTCACCCAAATGACCTTCGGCTTTTCCCGGGATGATACCGGGAAGTTTCTCCCGAAGTATCTGGACGAAAAGATTCTTAATTTCGATCCCTTTGTCACCATTGACCAGGAGGGCCTCGGACAACTTATCCGGATGGGGACGGAGAACGGGCGGAAGAGCCGGCCGGAGCTGAAGGTCGGAATCTGCGGTGAGCATGGCGGAGAGCCCCAGAGCGTCATCTTCTGTCATAAAGTGGGGCTCAACTATGTCAGTTGCTCCCCCTATCGGGTTCCCATTGCCCGTCTTGCTGCGGCAAGAGCCGCCTTGGAAGAAGAATTTCCATCCCCGGGGCGCAAGACTCAGAAAAAAACGCGTTCAAAGCGGAAGTAACCGTTTCAAGATGGAATCCATCCGACAATATCTAAAGGAAATCAAAGATATTCCCCTTTTGACGCCGGAGGAGGAGATCCGTCTTGCGCGCCTGGTGAAAAAGGGGGATGAAAAGGCGCGCAAGAGGATGATTCAGTCGAATCTCCGCCTAGTCATCAATATCGCCAAACGGTATACCCACTTGGGCCTTCCGATCATGGATCTGATCGAAGAGGGAAATATGGGGCTCATGAAAGCGGTGGAGAAATTCGATCCCAAAAAAGGATACCGTTTTTCGACGTACGGCGCTTGGTGGGTGAAGCAGTATATCACGCGGGCCATCGCGAATCAGGGGAAAACCATCCGTGTTCCGGTTTACATGGTCGAGACGATCAGCCGGCTTAAAAAGACCCAGGAGCATCTGACCCAGAAATTCGGACGGAAGCCCCGGATCAACGAACTGGCCAAGGCGATGAAGATGCCGATCAAGAAGGTCCGGCTCATCAGCGATCAGATTTCCCGGACAACCTCCTTGGATGCACCCGTCGGTGAAGATGAGTCCGGTCAGGTGATCGATTTGATCGAAGACGAGACAAGCAGTTCCCCCGTCGACGAATTCACCAAGGTGATGCGCCACGAGCGGATCAAGGACCTCCTGGAAAAAATGAACAAGCGCGAACAGGAAATCCTTTCCCTCCGCTTCGGGCTTCAGGACGGCGCGACCCATACCCTTTCCGAAACAGCCAAGCGCTTCGGGATCACGCGCGAACGGGTCCGGCAGATTGAGAATGCCGCCATGCGGAAACTTCGATCTTATCTGGCGGCCCAGGATATGATTCTGAAGGGTCTGGAATAGAAAGAGGGGTTTCCGATGGCACCCAGGGGTCTTTTGCGGCGCGCCTTGGGAGAAAAATTCTACACCAATTTCCTCTGCGCGGAACTGACCCTCAAGACCATTTCCCGGAACCTCCTTTTCCGAAAACTGGAATCCGAAATTTTTATCCTTCACCGCCTTATCCGGCCGGGCGCGGTCTGTCTGGATATCGGGGCGGCCTATGGACGCTACACCCTCTTTTTATCACGGCTCGCCGGCCCGGAAGGGAGGGTGTACAGTTTTGAGCCGGGCGCTTTGAGTTATCGGGTGTTGTCCAACGCGCTCCGCTTCCACCGGCTCCAAAACGTGATTCCGGTCCAGAAAGCCCTTTCCAGTCGGCCGGGATGGGGGGAACTTGCGATTCCTGTGAAAAAGGGAGACCGGCTCGGCCTTTCCCTCGCTCATTTGGAGGTTTCGGGGGATGGGTGCCGACAAAAAACAGTAACGGAGAAAGTTCCGGTCACCACCGTCGACAGTTTTGTGGCCGACCACGGCCTCCAGCGGGTTGATTTCATCAAATGCGATGTGGAAGGAGGCGAACTTTCCGTTTTTCAGGGGGCCGAGAAGGTGCTGGAACGGGATAGACCCGCACTCTTGTGCGAGGTGGACCGATCGTTTCTTGCGGCACTCGAGATTTCACCCCGCCAACTCCATCAGTTTTTTTCCCAACTCGGTTACCGTGCTTCCCGCCTGAACAATTCAGGCCATCTTGAGGAAGTGAAACATTTGGAAGAGCCGCATAATTATTTTTTTGTCCATCCGGAAGGAGTGTCATGGCGGAACGAAAAAAACTGAGTCTCATTGTGATCACCAAAAACGAAGAGGCGAATCTCCGCGAATGCCTGGAGAGCGCGGAGGGACTTCCGGATGAAATTGTCATCGTGGACGATGAGAGCACGGACCGGACCCGGGAGATTGCACGGGAGTTTACCGATAAAATTTACAGCCGGAAGATGGACCTGGAAGGACGCCACCGGAACTGGGCCGCCTCCCGTGCCACCCACGACTGGGTGCTCTGGATGGATGCGGATGAACGGATGACGCCGGAACTCAAAGAAGAAATCCGCCAAACCCTCTCGCAGAGCAATGCCAACATCGCCGCCTACTGGATTCCCCGGAAAAACTATCTCGGAAAGAGGTGGCTGAAACATGGCGGCTGGTACGCGGCGCACATCAAACTTTACGACCGGCGGCTGACCCGTTGGCGGGAAGTGGTGCATGATGTGGTGCACCCAGGAATTGACATCGCGGAGGGGTATAGCGGGAAGGAGTTGAAAAAGCCGCTCATTCATTACAATTTCAAGAACATAGAGGATTTTATCCAGAAGGTAAACCGGCACTCTACCTTTGAGGCGGTGAAGTGGCATCTACAGGGGAAGAGGATCACCCTTTGGCACGGGCTTTGGAAGGCCTTTGACCGTTTTTGGAAGCGTTACGTTTATAAAATGGGTTTCCTGGACGGTCTTGAGGGATTCGTTGCCGCTTTCTTGAGCGGGTTTTATCAGTTCGCCGCCTATTGCAAGTTCCGGGAAATTCGGAAAGAGGGGATTTATCTGGACCGTGTGGCTCCATCTCCTGACACAAAAGAACAACCCATTCAGCCCTCCGTGCCCCTGTAGCTCAGATGGATAGAGCAGAGGTTTCCTAAACCTCGTGTCGGGAGTTCGAATCTTCCCAGGGGCACCACCTTTTAGGATGCGTCGCAAAGGGATATTTGTCTTTCTAATCATTCTCCTCCTCGGTTTCGCCGTTTATTCGAACACCTTCTGGGCCTCCTTCCAGTTTGACGACGAAGTGGCCCTTGTCAAGAATCGCGCGATTTGGAGGTTGAATCTTCCTGCTCTCTGGGGGGCCTTCAATACGCGGTTTGTGACGGGGGTCACCTTTGCGCTGAATTACGCACTCGGTGGTTTCAACGTCTTCGGTTATCACCTGTTCAATATCACCTGCCACATCCTTTCCTCATTTCTCGTATATGTTCTCGTCAGTTTAGTTTTTCAGGCGCCCGCAATGAAGGACCATCCACTGGAGTCCCATCGGGAGGGGGTGGCTTTTTGTTCCGGAGTTCTCTTTCTCGTTCACCCGGTTCAGACGATGGCGGTGAATTATATTTGGCAGCGGGCTGCCTCCTTGGCGACCTTGTTTTATCTCATCTCGGTGACGTCGTATCTGAAAGCGCGCCTCACCTCGCGGAGGATCTATTTTGGCGCGAGTCTTTTTTCCACACTCCTCGGCATGTTTACCAAAGAAATCGCCTTTACGATTCCTTTCATGCTTTTCTTGATAGAAATCTTCTTTCTGGGATCCGAAAAGGATCTTTGGAGGCGGCTCCGCTTTCTTCTCCCGCAGTTTCTTACCCTCTGCGTCATTCCACTTACCCTTTCAAGAGCCAATCGTGTGGTGATGCCGGTGATGTATCCCGAGTATCCGATGTCTTATCGGGAGTATCTGTTGACCCAACTGAACGCGTTTCGGACGTATTGGCGTCTTCTTTTCTTTCCGATTGCTCAGAACGTTGATTATGACTACCCGGTTGCCCGGGGTCTTCTTGAGCCGGGGACATTTTTCTCGTTTTTGTTTTTTCTGGCGATGGGAGGGGTGATGTTCAAAACGTTCCGGAAGAACCGTCTCCTTTCCTTCGGACTCGCCTGGTTTTTCCTGAGTCTTTCGGTGGAATCGGGCATCCGGCTCCTTGACCCCATTTTCGAGTACCGGCTTTACCTCCCGATGGTCGGTTTCTCCCTCTTTTTCACAGCCACCTCTTTTTATTTTTTGAAACAGACAAAAAGAATCGCGATTCTTTTTTCGGTCCTTTTCCTTGTCTTCTCCCTTGCCACGTTCCGACGGAATGCGGTTTGGAGAGATCCGGTGACCTTTTGGGAGGATACTGTCCGGAAGTCCCCCGGAAAACCGAGGCCTTATAGCAACTTAAGCGGCTCCTATTTGGAGGAGGGACGGATAGAGGAAGCGATTGAGGCCTCCCGAAAAGCCCTCAAACTCGATCCCTTCTTTGTAGATGCTTTCTATAACCTCGGTCTTGCGTATGCCAGGAAAGGGGAGTATGAAAAGGCCCTGCCGCCCTGGGAAAGGGTGCTGAAAGAGGAAAAAAACCCAAACCGTCTTGCCGAACTCAATCGGAACTTTGGTGTTATCTCAACCTGGAAAGGAGAGACGGATCAAGCCCTTAGGTATTTCGAGAAGGCCCTGGAACTGGATCCAGAAAGCCCCGAAATCTGCAACAATCTCGGATACGTTTACTTCACAAAGAGAAAGTATGAACAGGCGGTATCGTTTTACCAAAAAGCGCTCGAGCTGAGACCTGGCGATTTGGAGGCGGATCAGGGGCTCAAGATGGCCCAGGAACGGTTAAAATGGCAAAAAGGTACCCTGGAGTGAGGGAGGAACAAAAATGTACATCCTTTTTCGATTTAACTATATATGAGTAAATGAGTTATATCACTCCCCTTACCCAATTTGAAAAAAAACTTGACATGTGAAGACCCCTTTGCTAAAATGCTTTCAACTTCCTCGAAAGGGGAAGGTTTTCTATATGTTAGGTAACTTCACTCAAGGCGAAGAAAGGGGGGATGCACTCAGAAGCCGAAGTTATCGGACGATGCAGCTAAACACTGCAGGGTCCTGAAAGAATAAGAAGTCAAAGTAGGCTGACCACCTGTAAAAGAAAAGGTTCTTAGGAGGTATTAATGAAAAAAGTTTCACTGTTTGTGGCTTTGGCGCTTGTCGGGTTTTTAGCCATCCCGGCCTATGCCGAAGTCCAGAACATCAGAGTGAGCGGTGATGTCCACTCCTTGGGAGTGTACCGCGACAACTTTGATTTGCGGACAACCTCTGGGACATCCAACGACGATGATGAAGATTTCATCATCACGTACACCCGCGTCAGAGTGGATGCGGACCTCACCGACAATGTTTCCGCCACTGTCCGTCTCTTGAACGAGCGGGAGTGGGGAGAAGAGGATGATGCGCAGAATGAAGATGGCGACAGCCGTGTGGCGGTCGACCTTTCGTATGTCACCCTGGGTGAATTCCTCTACTCGCCGTTGACGCTCATGATCGGGCGTCAGGAACTCGGTTACGGAAACAAGCTCGTGATCGGTGATGTGGACAGCAATGCCTCTTCCCGTCAGACGGGAATTGCGCAGGAATTCAGCAAGAGGAAGGCGTTCGATTCGGTCCGTGCGGTGCTGGACTTCGATCCGATCGTGATCGACACTTTCCATGCGATTCTCGCGGAAACCGGCACATCCAGCCAGGACTGGACGGTTTCAGGTGTCGATGCATCCTACGCATTGGGCGATTATGATGCGAACCTGGCCGGTTACTGGGTCTGGTCGAAGCATGCCGATAACAGCGGCACCCCCACCCCACCGCAACTCGGTGGCATCTGGACAACATCGACCAACCTGGGTCGGTCGATCCACACCTTGGGGGGGAGGGGTGATATTACCCCGACACCGGCTTTGAATTTGGGGGGAGAACTTGCCTTCCAGACCGGTGAATATAGCGATGGCCGTGACCAAAACGCCATGGCTGCGCAACTGAACGGTTCCTACACGTTCGATGCGAAGATGCGTCCGGTTGTGAGGGCTGCTTTCGCCCATTTCTCGGGTGAAGAGGCGGCCGGTACCGGCGACCAGGATTCCTGGATTGCCGCCCATGAGGATCAAAGATGGGGCATCATTGCTGACCGGATGCAGCTCTCGACCATTAGTGGGAGCACCTGCTCTGGCAGCACCAACGACTGTCCTCAGAGTGCCAATACCAACATGAACATCTTCAACCTCGGTGCGGATCTTGAGCCGCTTGAAGATGTCACGCTCAGCGTTGACTGGTATAACTACAGCTTGGATGAAGCGAACGTCAATGCGGCCGGAAGCGGAAACAATGAAGTCTTCACAACGAACGACGACTACGGTGATGAAGTCGATGTTGTCGTGGCGTACGACTACACCGAGGATGTGACCTTCAACGGAAGCTTCGCTTGGTTTGGCCCAGGCAATGCTTGGGATAGCGATGCGCAGGATGAAGCACTCCAGGTGACCGGAGGCGTGTTGGTTGCCTTCTAAGGCAAGTTCCTAACGGCCTGCTTCGGCAGGTCGCCTACAAAGGTTTAACCCCCCTGGGTCTACAAGACCCAGGGGGGTATTGTTTTAGTCCCTCTTGAAAGTCCGGGAGTTGCCTCCGCTTGCCGCTCGCTTCGATGACGCATCTTTGCTCGCTGTGGAGCAAATCCGCCGCGACACTGGATCGCGGTTTGGGATGCGTCGGATTTTCTACAGTCGCTCCGGCAAACTCCCGGACTTTCTTTGGTGAGACTAAAGAAAAAACGTGAGGACTACCACGAGGAGGACATACAGCCGGTAGGGCCAGCTTTGGCGGGGGAAGTCCCAGAAGAGGATTTTTTCAAAAAGGGAGGGGGGAGGAGTGTTTTGAAGGAGGCGGCGGGTATGCCGGATCCGGTGAATCAAGGTTAATGTCCCGCCAACGGCGAGAATCCAAAGGACAACAGGCAAACGGTTGGCCAAAAGTCCCAAAAGAAGAAGAATAAGCCGCTCCGGCCTTTCCCAGAATCCGACCCGGCAGTTTTCAATGAAGTTTTCCGCCCGGGCCCGGGTGTAACTGACGAGCATTGCGCTTCCGATGGCCCAGTAGGCCGCGCCGGCCAAAAGCAAGCGCCCTTCCTTCAGATAAAAAAAGAGAATTCCCGCATAAAAAATGAGTTCTGTCACACGATCCGTGGCGGAATCCAAAAAAGCGCCGAAAGGAGTGATCCTTCCCCGTTTTTTGGCGGTGTATCCGTCCAAAAAATCACAAAGAGAAACACCGACTCCGAGAAAAAAAGCGGCGAGGAATGCGCCGCGCAATAAAAACCAAAAGGCAAAAAGACTTAAGGGGAGTGCCGAGAGGGTAATCCCGTTCGGGGAAAGGCGCAAGGCCTACCTTTCGAGTTTTCCCGAAACGAAATGCTTCACCATCTCGCGCGCTTTTTCGTCGCAGATCTGTTTGGGGGGATGTTTCATGGTATAGGCGGAGATGGAGACAAGGGGGCCTCCGATCCCGCGATCCCGCGCAATCCGGCAGCAGCGGATCGCGTCAATCGCAACGCCGGCCGAGTTGGGGGAGTCTTCGACGGAGAGTCGCAGCTCGAGTTCGAGGGGGATGCCGCCGAAGCCGCGTCCCTCGATCCGGATAAAGCAGACTTTGTTGTCCTTCTGCCAGGGGACGTAATCCGAAGGGCCGATATGGATATTTTCGGTCGAAAGAGGGGTCGAAAGCGCCGACTGCACCGCCTCGGTTTTTGAAATCTTCTTTGACTTAAGTCGCGATCTATCCATCATGTTCAGAAAATCGGTGTTCCCACCCGTATTCAGCTGGTAGGTCCGTTCAATCTTGATGCCCCGGTCGTTGAAGAGTTTCACCAGGGAGCGGTGGAGGATCGTTGCCCCGAGTTGCGATTTGATGTCGTCCCCCACAATGGGAATGCCCTTTTCCCGAAAACGGTCTGCCCAACTTCGCTCGCTTGCGATGAAGACCGGGATGCAGTTGATGAAACTCACTCCCACTTCAAGGCAACATTCGGCATAAAACTGGGTTGCTTTCTCCGAGCCGACCGGAAGATAATTGAGGAGGATTTCGACGCCGCTTTCCCGGAGGACCTTTTTCACATCCGCCGGCTTTTGCGAGGAGGCGACAAAGCGCTCCGATTCAGGGTAATTTTCCATATGGGGGGCGATACTGTCATGCATTTCGCCCATCTGAACGGTGATCTGGGAATCGAGGAAATTCGTATAGATCGGTTTGGTGCAGTTCGGAAGGGAAAAGAGCGCCTCCTTTAAAGGCTTGCTCACTTTCCGGACGTCTACGTCGAATGCGCAGACCGGGGTGATGTCCTCCGGCGTGTAGCCGCCGACCTCGTAGTTCATGAGGCCGATCGATTCTTTTTTCCCGTTTTGAGAATGGGCGCGATAGTATTCGATTCCCTGGACCAGGGAGCTGGCGCAGTTTCCGACGCCGACAATTCCGATCCTTATCTTCCTATCTGACATGGTGAAAATATTATACAAAAAGCAAACCCTTTGTCAACGAGTGATTTTTCTTTGCCCCGCTTTCCTTTTCTTGGTATACTCCTCCCAGACGAAAAAAGGGAGGGAATCGAAGATTTTTTCTATAACTATTTTTGGTTAAAAGAGTTATAATGATATGGTGGAAGTGGTGGTGGTCGGTTCAGGAACAGGGGTTCCTTCCGTCAAGCGGGCCTCGCCGAGCTATCTTTTGAGACTTTCAAACCAGATGCTCTTGGTCGATCTGGGGCCGGGGACCTTGCGGCGACTTGCGGAACTGGAGGTCCGGATTCAGGAGATTGACGGGATCTGCTGCACCCATTTTCATCCGGACCATATCGCGGACCTTGTCCATTTTTTCTTCGCCTCCAAAAATCCGATGGACCCCCGGAAAAAGCCGCTCACCCTTTTTGCCGCCCCGAAAATCCGGTCGTTTTACGATGAACTCCTCTACGCTTATGAGGGGGTTTTTCGGCCTGATTTCCCCTTTTCCATTGTCACCCTGGAAGATTCCCAGCACGATGAGGCCCATTTCCGTTTGTTCACGCTCCCGATCCTCCACACCCCCCACAGCATCGGTTTCCGGTTCGAGTCGGAAGGGAAGGTGGTGGTCTTTTCCGGAGATACGGATGTCTGCGATAATCTGGTCACGCTTGCGCATGGAGCGGACCTTTTTGTCTTGGAATGTTCCTTCCCCGATTCGATGAAGGTGCAGGGGCATCTTGTTCCAAAGGAATGCGGTCAGCTGGCCCAGAAGGCGGAGGTGAAGCGGCTCCTCTTAAGCCACTTTTATCCTCCTTGTGAGGGGGCGGATCTTGTGGGGGCCTGTAAAAAATTTTACACCGGAGAGATACTTTTGGCGTCGGATGGACTTCGAGTCAGGGTGTAGGAATCAGGCGGCGACTTCGTTCAAGAGGGTGAGAAACGCTTCCGAGACGCGGGGATCGAATTGACTGCCGATGTTCCGCTTGATTTCAAGGATGGCATCCGGCACACTCATCGCTTTCCGGTAGGCCCGGTCCGTGGTCATTGCATCAAAAGCATCCGCCAGTGAGACCACGCGGGCAATGGTCGGAATAGTCTCCCCAATGAGTCCATCCGGATAGCCGTTTCCATCATACCTTTCATGGTGGTTCCGCACGACGCTGATGCCATGATGGAGAAAGCGGAGCGGCTCCAGCATTTCAGCGCCGCGGCTCGGGTGGAGCTCGATCTGCGCCCGCTCCGTCACCGTCAATTTTCCCGGTTTGTCCAGAATCTGGTCCGGAATCGCAATCTTTCCGATATCATGGAGTTTCCCGGTGGAGCGGATGGCATCCAACTCCGTTTCGGCCAGTCCGATCCTCCGTCCCATCTCCAGGGCATAGCGGGTCACCCGTTCCGCATGGCCCCGCGTATACGAATGACGCGCCTCCATCGCCATCACAAGAGCGTTGATGGTGTCCAGGTATCCGACCTGTGTCTCTTCGTGCAGCTTGGCGTTTTTAATCGCAAGGGCCGTTTGAGAGGCGAAAGTGGAGAGGAGCCGTTTCTGTTTGGAGGTGAAGACGCCGGGTTGTCGCCCGTAGACGGTCAGCGTGCCGAGGACCTCGTCATAAAAAAGGATTGGGGAAGACATGATGGAGCGATACCCCTCCTCAACCACCAGTTGCGGATATCGGACCCTGTCGTCCTTCAAGACGTCATCGACCAAAATGATGATTCTTTCCTTAATAGCCCGCCCCGGGATTCCTTCTCCCAGTTTCAGGGGGGTTTTAAGGAGGTAATCATTCGCAAGACCGTAAACCGATCCGGGGGGGAGGAGTTTTTTCTCTTCATTGTAGAGCCGGAGGGAACAAGCATCCGCCTTCATGATTTCGGCGACGAGACGGACCACCAAATCCGAAACATCCGAAAAGGTGGGAAAGCTGACCAGCCCGTTTGAAACCTGAAAGACCGCTTCCAGTTCCCGGTTCAGATGCTGAAGATAGTCACTCCGGGCAAGCGCCTTTTTTTTGAAGCTTTGAGCGAGGGTTTGGTACTTCTGGAGGTTTTGTTGGAGGACGTCAACCTTTTTGGAGCGGGGACTCTTCCTTTTTTGAGATATTCCCATCAACCGATTGTCTCCTTCCCTGGGAGACGGGATATGAAAATTGACAAAATGTGTAAACTATTAGATGTGAATCACCGTCTTTAATAAAGTATACACAAGAACTTCCATCTTGTCAAGGGAACCGCCCCTTTTTGAAAAGAGGCCTTTGTTTCCCCTTTAAAGATAAGGGATAATGACTTTTATCATATTAAATAAATCATTTTTAAATGAACCTTGTTTTGTTATAATGAGCGCCGATTGACAGATTGTTTCGAAGCAGAAAAAAGTGAAAAGAATCCTTGTCGGAATATTCATAGCAGGGATCCTCGGACTCGGGGTCTACGGCTACCTGGAGGGCTATTATTACCGGGATGATCCCTTGTGGATTTCTCCCCTTCCTCTGGAAGTGGGTTTCCAGATTCGGAGAGATAGTCTTGGACGGGGTGAATTCGGTGCGCGGCGAAGCGGCGGCAGGCGCCACAAAGGGGTCGACCTTCTGGCTCCCTCAGAGACACCTGTTTTTGCGACCCGCTCCGGCTGGGTTAAGATCGGAAACGTCCCGAAGGGAATGGGTAACTATGTTGCGATCATGCACCGGGACGGCTATCAGTCCATCTACGGGCATCTTTCGGAAGTTCGTGTAAAGGACAGAAGGCGGATCCGCCAGGGAACCGTTGTCGGTGCAGTCGGCAAAACAGGGAATGCCGATTCCGACCGGATCAAACCCCATCTCCATTTTGAAGTCCGGCATGAAGGTAGACCAGTCAACCCTTTGCTGCTTCTCACCGAAGCGTTTTCCAATTCCCCCCGCGCCGATAGGATGCCGAGATAGACCTCGAGACATAGTAGGGCGGTTGACAAAACGGCTTTTTAACCGTTATACTATCAACCGTGGTCTACCTTACCAAAAAAGTCCGTTTCAGCGCAAGCCACGTCTTGAAGCAGCCGAAAGGGAAGGATCTGCCTCACGGACACAACTACACCCTGGAAGTGACGGTCCGGGGCGAGCCGGATCCCAAAAGCGGCCTTTTGATTGATTTTGACCGTCTGGGTGATGCCATTGAAAAAAAGGTTTTGTCGAAGGTAAACTATAAACACCTTGACGAAACAACCCCTTTTCTGGAAGGAAAGGCCCCGACGGCGGAAAATCTTGTAAAGACATTCTGGAAGGGGCTGGAACATTCCTTTCCGGAGGGAACACTCGTGGAAATCCGGCTGCACCAGGGAGATGGGGAAACGGCCGCCTATCGGGGGGAGTGATGGAACGAATGGACGTTAAAGAAGTTTCGATTTCGGAGTGGGTGCGGGAGTTCCTGCACCAGATCGGCGAGGATCCTTCAAGGGCCGGGCTTTTGAAAACACCCGAGCGGTTTGAGAAGAGCATCCGATATCTGACGAGCGGCTATGAAAAGGACATCCGGTCGGTCCTGAACGGCGCTCTGTTTGAAGAGCCCTACGATGAAATGGTGACGGTTCGGGATATCGAGCTTTTCAGTCTTTGCGAACACCATCTCCTTCCTTTTTACGGCAAGTGTCATGTGGCCTACATTCCGGACGGTCGCCTCATCGGTCTTTCCAAGATCCCGCGTCTGGTGGATGTTTTTGCGAGACGCCTCCAGGTCCAGGAGCGGCTCACCAACCAGATCGCCACCTCCCTCCAGGAGATTTTGAAACCGCAGGGGGTGGCGGTGGTGATTGAGGCGTTTCATCTCTGCATGGCGATGCGCGGGGTCGAAAAACAGAATGCCTTTGCCGTCACCAGTACCATGCTCGGGGTCTTTCGAAAGGATCCCCGTTCGCGGTCTGAGTTCATGACGCTGATTCAAAGCGAGCGGCGCAAGTGAATTGTAAAATTTTTTTTGTCTTGGGCATCCTTTTATCAGGATGCGCGGCCTCTTCTGCCACGAACCGCCCCTACCGAGATCCCGTCACCTATTCCTTTGAGGCCTACACCCCCCATCAAAAAGAGGAAGGCCCGATGAACCAGTTTCTCACCCACATGAAGGAATCCGCCCGCACCATTCAGGATTGGGAAAAGAAACACCTCTGGTAGCCCTTTTTTATTGAAGCTTTGAATTTCCATTGCCATTTATTTAAAGGAGGGTTGCATGAAATCCCACACCGAATATCTCTGGGTCAATACCAAAAAGCACCGGGAAATCGTCTATCTCACGGACCAAGTGGAGTCCATCGTCAAAAAGAGCAAGATTCAGGAGGGATTTGTCCTCGTCTCCGCCATGCATATTACGGCCAGCGTCTATATCAACGACAATGAGGACGGTCTTTTCCGGGATATGGAAGAGTGGCTTCAGAAGCTTTGTCCGGAGGGGCCCGATTACCACCATCACAAATCAGGGGAGACAAACGGGGACGCGCACCTGAAAAATCTCCTCATGGGGCATCAGGTCGTTGTCCCGATTACCAAAGGAAAGTTGGATCTTGGCCCGTGGCAATCGGTTTTTTACTACGAATTTGACGGCCAGCGGAAGAAGCGTGTTTTGGTCAAGGCGATTGGGGAGTAAACTCCGCCAGAAGCGGGGTAAACCTTTTTCAAGCCCCTCCGTCTAATACGACAGAAACCCGAAAAACGGAGGAGGAAAAAAAGATGAGAAAGACACCATTAGCAGTTTTGATTTCGCTCTTATTCCTTGGTATACAAGGAGTTCCGGCGATTGCCGAGGAGGCCGAGAACGGTTTGGTTGAGGCCACCCGAGAAGAGGAGATCGCTCTTCGGGCCCTAAAACAAAAAGACCCCGAGGTGTATCGGAAGCATATTGCCGAAAAAAAGGAGAAACTTCGGGAGCGGCTGAAGCAACTAAGGGAAGAGGACATTGAGAAATTTCATGAGGTCATGAAGCAGCATCAAAACGCCCGGAGGCGGCACCTTTCCAATCTTAAGGAAAAAGATCCGGAGAAATTCCGGGAAATCATGCATCGGCGAAGAGAAGCACTAGAGCAGAGACTGCACGAACTGAGGGAGAATCATCCCGAGCGGTACGAAGAGATCATGAAGCGCCGGCAGGCACACCGTCATGAGGGAAAACATCACGACCGGCATGGGGAACATCACGACCGGCACGAAGATCGCCGGGATAGACGGGAAGATATTCGGGACCGGAGAGAAGATATCCGAGACACCCAGCATGACGGCGGTGTAAGGGATCGAATTGAGGATCGGCATGACCGGCGTGAGGATCGTTGGGATCGCCGGGAAGACCGGTTTGATCAGCGAGAGAACCGTTGGGACCGGCGTGAAGGCCGGTATGACCGGAGAGAGGATGTCCGGGACCGTTTTGAGGACCGATTCGACCGTCGGGACGACGCCCATGAGCGGGTCATTGAAAGAAGAGAAGGGGCAATGGACCGGCTCTCCGGAACACCTGCTAACCGGCGGGCGGTAGAACGTCACGGTCAAAATATCGAGCGTTATCGGGAAAAACAGGGAGGCGGCGGAGGACGTCATGGCGGCAGAGGAGATCGCGGCCGTTAATGCCGCATCCGATCTCGACCTGGTTCACCGTGTTCAGGAACACGATGATCTCAGGGCATACGAAACCCTTGTCAGGCGCTATGAGAAAGAAGCATTCGGCCTTGCCTATACCCTTGTGGGAGACCGGGAAGAAGTGAAAGACCTGCTTCAAGAAAGTTTTTTCAGTCTCTACCGATCCATCAAAATGTACCGCGGCGAGGCAAGTTTCAGGACCTATTTTTTCAAAATCGTTGTGAACCGGTGCCGGGATGCCCAGCGAAGAAAGAGTTCCTGGGGAAAAATCTTCTGGTCCCCCTCAGCCGACATTGAGGGGGAATCCCTGGAGGGAATCACGGAGAAGACTCCCTCTGATGCTTTGATCCGGACGGAACTCGGCCGGGAGATTCATTCGGCACTGAAACGACTCCCGTGGCGCCAGCGAACCGTTTTCTCCTTGAAATTCATGGAAGGGATGAAGATCCGTGAAATTGCGGAGATGACCGGCTTGAGCGAAGGAACCGTGAAAGCCACCCTTTTCCATGCCGTCTTGAAAATGCGGCAGGCCCTTAAAACCGCGCTCGGTTTGGAGTCGGAGGTACACTCATGAACTGTCGCACATTGCAGGAAAGATTGATCGAATCTTTTGACCAGGAACGGTCACCGGAGGAGACTTCCCATCTTTCCGCCTGTTCCGCATGCCTGGGACTGTTCGAGGAACTCAAGCGATTCCGGTCCGAAATAAAGAAAGCTCAGGCCGCACCGGATACCGCCTTTTTCGATGAGATGCGCCGAGGGCTTTTTGCACAAATCCGGGAAAACCGTCCCTCGAAGGAGATCCGGGTCACTCCCATTTTCCGAAAAGAGCGGATTCCGGTTTGGGCACCGGTGCTGGCCGGCCTTTTAGTCCTCGCGCTCATCCCGGTCCTCCTCTCCCGTCAACAGCTCCCGACGATTCAGGGGGACCTTGCCTTTCTCGGCGCGCTGGAGACAGTCGAGGGGGAAGTTTCGATAGAAGTCTATCCGGAGGATCCGGTCCTCCTGGAAGAGGAGATTGCGATCACGGATGAACTGCTCCTTGCCCAGTCGGAGGAACCGGAAGGGGAGGTCTGGATTCAGGAAACCTTCCAGCTTTTGGAGACGCTGGAAGAGACGGAGGACCTTGAGTCTGACCCGGCCCTTCTGGAGGAAGAGTTCCTTTTTTTGGATGAGGTCCTTTCGGGATAACGGTTGACATTTTCCCTTAAGCGTGTTAAATTAAGGAGAAAGGGAAAATGATCAACCTGGAAACCGTCCATTATGTGGCTGCCCTGGCCCGAATCCGCTTGGAGGCGGAGGAATCCAAGGCCTTCACCGCGCAACTTTCCAAAATTCTCTCTTATTTCGAATCTCTGAAGCAAATTCCAACCGATAACATTGAACCGACCAGTCATGCCATTCCGATGCAGAATGTTTTCAGACCGGATGCTCCCAAAGGTTCTTTAAGTCAGGAAGAGGTGCTGGCACTGGCGCCAAAGCGTCGGGGAGGGTGGATCCAGGTGTTGCGGGTGATCGAAACATAGGATTCAGCTAGGATTCAGCGTGGATCTTTTTCGACAGACTGCCCATTCCCTCATCCGTTTGATTCAGGAAAAAAAGAGTTCTCCTTCCGAAATCATCGCCTCCCTCCGGCAGCGGATCAAAGCGGTTGACCCCTCCCTTCACGCCTATCTTTCGCTCGACGGGGAATTACAGGCGCCGGAATCCTTCCCCAAGGGCTCGTTTCAGGGTCTTCCCATCGGCATCAAAGACAATATCTGCGTGAAAGGGCGGCTCACGACCTGTTGTTCCAAAATTCTTGAAGGGTTCAGATCTCCTTATCATGCCACCGTGGTCAGGCGGCTTTTGGCTCAAGGTGTTTTTCCTTTCGGCCGGACAAACATGGATGAATTCGCCTTCGGGTCAAGCACGGAAACCTCCTGTTACGGCGTTACCTTCAATCCGTGGGATCGAAAGCGGATTCCGGGAGGGTCCAGCGGCGGCTCTGCCGCGGCCGTGGCTGCGGATGAGGCGATCTGGGCCCTTGGTTCGGATACCGGCGGTTCCATCCGTCAGCCGGCTTCTCTTTGCAGCGTGGTTGGTCTCAAACCGACTTATGGGAGAGTTTCGCGGTACGGTCTGGTTGCGTTTGCCTCGAGCCTCGACCAGATTGGACCGATCACAAAGGACGTGGAGGATGCGGCTCTTCTTTTGGGGGTGATTGCCGGACGGGATGAGATGGATTCAACCTCAGCCGATCTCCCGGTTCCCGATTACCGGAAAGCATTGAAAAAAGAGATCCGTGGGATTCGCCTCGGTGTTCCGAAAGAGCATTTTGAAAAAGGACTCGATCCGGAAGTGGAAGCGATCGTTCGTCGAGGCATCGACACCCTCAAACAACTAGGGGCTGAAATCAAGGAAGTGTCACTCCCGCATTCCCCTCAGGCGGTTGCGGTCTATTACATCGTCGCTCCGGCAGAAGCAAGTTCCAACCTTGCCCGTTTTGACGGCGTGCAGTACGGGTACCGAGAGGAAGGGGAGGACCTTCTTTCCACTTACAGTCTCACCCGCAAGAGGGGTTTCGGGAAGGAAGCGAAACGGCGGATTATGCTCGGGACATACGCCCTTTCCAGCGGTTATTACGACGCCTATTACCTGAAGGCCCTCAAAGTTCGGACACTCATCAAACAGGATTTTGACCGGGCCTTCCGCAACTGCGATTGCCTTGCGGGGCCGGTGTCGCCGACCGCCGCGTTCCGACTCGGGGAAAAACTGGAAGATCCCCTGACGATGTATCTTTCGGATATTTATACGATCCCCGCGAACCTTGCCGGCATTCCGGCAATATCCATTCCGTGCGGCTTCACTCGAAGCGGCCTTCCGGTCGGGATTCAGTTTCTTGCGAGGCCCTTTGCGGAAGAGACCCTTTTTCAAGTGGCCTACGCCTTTGAGCAGAACACCGATTTTCACGAGCGAAAGCCCCTTTGATGAGCGATTACGAACCGGTCATCGGTCTTGAGGTGCATGTGGAACTCTCCACCGAGACCAAGGTTTTCTGCGGCTGCCCGACCCGTTTCGGGGCGGAGCCAAATACGCAGACCTGTCCGGTTTGTCTGGGGTTTCCCGGGTCGCTGCCGGTCTTAAACCGGAAAGCACTTGAATACGGCATCAAAACGGCCCTCGCTCTTCATGGGACGATCTCCCCCCTCATCAAATTTGACCGGAAAAATTATTTTTACCCTGATCTTCCGAAAAACTACCAGATCTCCCAATACGATCTTCCCCTTGGGAGAGGCGGGTACATCATGGTGGAAGGGGATACCGGAAAGAAAAAAATCCGGATTCACCGGGTTCATCTGGAGGAGGATACGGGGAAACTGATTCATCCGGAGGCAAGCCCCACGAGTCTTCTGGATTTCAACCGCTCGGGCATCCCTCTCCTTGAGATTGTGAGTGAGCCGGACATCCGGACGCCGGATGAGGCGCATGCGTATGCGACAGCCCTGAAAGCGAACCTTGAATATCTGGATGTGTCGGACTGCAACATGGAGCAGGGGAGTCTCCGGTGTGATACGAACGTCTCGGTCCGGAAGAAGGGACAAGAAACCTTCGGAACCAAAGTAGAGATCAAAAATCTCAACTCATTCCGCGCGGTCAAGTTGAGCGTGCAGTATGAAATCGACCGCCAGATCCGCCAACTGGAAGCGGGCGGGAAACTGGTTCAGGAAACAAGGCTCTGGGATCCGGCGAAAAACGCGACTTTTCCGATGCGCTCGAAGGAGTATGCGCATGACTACCGTTATTTCCCGGAGCCGGACCTTGTCCCGTTTGTTCTTTCCAAAGGGGAAATCGAAGCGCTCCGGGAAACGATTCCGGAACTTCCGGAGGAGCGGATGGAACGGTTTGTGAAGGGCTATCAACTCCCCCCTTATGACGCCAAGGTGTTGACGAGTGAGAAGGCCCTTTCCGACTACTTTGAGGCCTCTGTCCGGCTTTTTTCGAATCCCAAGCAAGTTGCCAACTGGGTGATCGGTCCCGTATTAGAGCATGCCAAGACTCCGGAAGGGATCGCCTCTTTTGCCGTTCCTCCGGAACGTCTGGTGGAACTCCTCCGGTTTCTGGAGTCGGGGAAAATCACCCAACTGGCGGCCAAACAGGTTCTGGAGGAGATGGTGCGGACAAAAGAACCGGCCGCCGCCGTGATCCAGCGCGAGAATCTCTCTCAAATCCAGGATACGGGGACCCTGGAACACCTCATTCAGGAGGCGATTCGGGAAAATCCGAAGACGGTCGCAGACTACCATCAGGGGAAAGAAAATGCTATGATGTATCTGATAGGCCAGGTGATGAAAAAGACAAAAGGAAGCGCCAATCCCAAAAAAGTGAATGTACTTCTCAAGGAAAAATTGGAGGAGGCAAAACCATGAAGAAGCGTCTTTTGGGGGTCCTGCTGCTTTTGTTTCTCTTCGGTGCCGGTTCGTTTTCCCTGAATGCCGCCGAGAAGCCCGCGAAGGAAGAAAGCAATTTCTATGAGGACCTGGAGCTCTTCACGGACGCCCTTTCCATCATTCAGCTCGATTATGTGGAGGAAAAGACCTCCAAGGATCTGATTTACGGGGCGCTCAAGGGGATGCTGAAGAGTCTGGATCCCCACAGTCAGTTCATGACGCCGGACATCTATCAGGAGGTCAAGATCGAAACCGAGGGGGAATTCGGGGGACTCGGTATCGAAATCACCATTCAGGATGAACTCCTCACGATTATTTCCCCCATTGATGACACCCCCGCCCACCGGGCCGGACTGAGGGCGGGGGACCGGATCGTCAAAATCGACGGAGAACTCACCCGCGACATCACCCTTCTGGATGCGGTCAAGAAACTCCGCGGAAAACCGGGGACCGAGGTCACGTTGAGCATCTTGCGGGAAAAGGAGGAAAAGCTCATGGACCTGAAGGTTGTCCGGGACGTGATCAAAATTAAAAGCATCAAGGAAGCGGAGATCCTGGGGGACGATATCGGTTATATCCGGCTCTCCGAGTTTCAGGAAAATACCCCCCGTGACCTTAACCGCGCATTGAAGCAACTGGAGGATAAAAAGATCAAGGGTTTGGTGCTGGATCTCCGGAATAACCCCGGAGGACTTTTGAATACCGCAGTGTCCGTTGCGGAACATTTTGTTCCGAAAGGGGAATTGATCGTTTACACGAAAGGGAGGAGGGAAAACCAGGATATCGAATTCCGCTCGCGGGGCAGATATGCCCCGCCCTCTTATCCGGTTGTGGTTTTGATTAACGGGGGATCCGCCAGCGGTTCGGAAATTCTGGCGGGGGCGATTCAAGATCATCGGCAGGGGATCCTTCTCGGGACAAAGACGTTCGGAAAGGGATCCGTCCAGACGGTCGTGCCGCTCAAAGACGGTTCGGCGGTCCGGTTGACAACGAGCAAATACTACACTCCCAAGGGCCGGATGATTCACGAAAAGGGGATTGAGCCGGATGTGGAGGTCCCTTTTGTGGAGCGGAAGGTCCCCGAGAAGGAAAAGAGCGAAGAAGTCTTCGAAAAAATTGAAGAAGAAAAAGAGACCGAAGAGACCAAAGAAGAAAAGGAAAGAAAGCGAAAGTTGCAGGAAAAAGTCTTTCTGGATAATCAACTGGAACGGGCCATCGACCTGATCAAAGGGATTGATGTCTATCGGACCATCGGCGGATGAAAGGAAAGGATCCGATGCATGTCTTGGGAATTGAAAGTTCCTGTGACGAGACCGCCTGTTCCGTGGTGAGGGACGGGATGGAGATTCTCTCGAATGTCGTTGCTACCAGTCTCGAGGAGCACCGCCGTTACGGGGGCGTGATTCCCGAAATTGCCTCCCGCTCTCATGTGGAATGGCTCATCCCGGTCCTGGAAGAAGCCCTTTCAAAAGCAGAGCTTTCCTACCGGGAGATCGATTTGATTGCGGCCACGCAAGGTCCAGGTCTGCCCGGGTCTCTTTTGGTCGGGCTTTCAGCGGCAAAAGCGCTCAGTTTCGCGCGGGAGATTCCCTTCATCGGTGTGGACCATCTTCACGCCCATCTCTACGCCTGCTTGATGCAGCCGGGTCCCCCCTCTTTTCCTTTTGTCGGGATGGTTGTCTCCGGGGGGCACACCGCCCTTTTCTGGATAGAGGATGTCCACCGGATCCGTCGGATCGCCGAAACCCAGGATGATGCTTGCGGGGAAGCGTTTGACAAAGTTGCAAAGATTCTCGGGCTCGGATATCCGGGGGGACCAGAAGTCGAAAAGCGGGCGCGGGCGGGAAATCCGTCTCGATTCCGCTTTCCGCCACCGAGGGTTCAGGAAGGGTCCCTGGACTTCAGTTTCAGCGGCATCAAAACAGCGGTCTTGTATCAGGTGAAAGATCTTCCAAAACCCCTGACGGAAAAAGTCGTTCAAGATCTTTGCGCCGGTTTCCAGGAGACAGTCATTCAGACGCTGAGTAACCATGCCCTTGAGGCCTGTCGGCGTTTTAAAGCGGAGGCGCTTCTGGTCGGAGGAGGGGTCATTGCCAATCAGGCGCTCCGGGAGGCCCTGGAAAAACGCTTTGTGAAAGAGAACCGCCAAGTCCTTTTCCCGCCGAAGGGGCTTTCCCTTGATAATGCGGCGATGGTGGCGGGTCTGGGCTACCATCTTTATCGGAAGGGACTCCACTCCCAACTCGATCTTGGAGTTGAACCGCTTGGGGTGAATTGAACATGAACGGAATGGACATTCTTTTTCGGTTGCTTCTGGCTCTTTTGTTCGGAGGGGTGATTGGGTTTGAACGGGAGCGCCAGGGGCGGGCGGCCGGGTTCAGGACCCATATTTTGGTTTGCGTCGGGGCCTGTCTTGTGATGTGCCTTGGACTCTATTTGGCCGAACAGTATCCGAATTCTGACCCTTCCCGGATTGCGGCGCATGTCATCAGCGGCATCGGTTTTCTGGGAGCAGGGACGATTCTCCGGTTTCGTGTTTCTGTCCGGGGGCTGACCACCGCAGCGAGTCTCTGGACCGTTTCTGTCATCGGCCTTGCGGTCGGCGCCGGTTTCTATTTGGCCGCCCTCCTTGCCACCGGTGCGGTTTTGGTCACCCTTTACTGGCTCAATTTTCTGGTGGACAGAGTGATGACCCGGCGGGACTGGTACCGGATGCTCCTTCTTGAAATGACCGGCAGTTTTGAAGGACTCCAGAATATCCGGGAAATCCTCGCCGCCTACCATGCGGAGATCAAGGATTTCAACATCGAAAAAAAAGAGGGCGGAACGGTTTCTTTAAGTTTGGACCTGCGACTTCTTTCTCCCCGGGATGAGGAGCCGATTGCCAAGGAGCTGTCAGGGTTGGAAGACGTCAAACGGGCGGTTTGGAAGTAAAACGAAGGAGGGATCACATGGCGATATTACGCGGCAAGGGAAAGGTTGAGGAAAAAGTGCTGGATGTGGATGCCAGTATGCAGGGGACGCTTTCCTTCCGGGATCCGGTGAATCTGAAAATTAACGGCAAGTTTGAAGGGACACTGGATACGCGGGGATCCTTGACGGTCGGGGACAATGCGGTGGTTCAGGCAAACATCAAGGGAGAGACCATTATCATTTCAGGGAAGGTAAGCGGGAACATTACGGCACAGGAGATTATCCGGATCCTCCCACCGGGCGAGGTGATCGGCGATATCCAGACACCCCTTCTCGAAGTCCAGGAGGGGGCCATCTTTCACGGAAATTGTCAGATGGGCAAGACAAAATCCATTTCTTCAGGCGCAAGAAGAGAACTTCTCACCGCAGAGGAACTGGCGCGCTATCTGGAAGTGGAAACCTCCTCCATCTTGGAATGGGCCGAACGGGGAAAGATCCCGGGGGTTCGGGAGGGGAATTTCTGGAAATTTGACCGCGCCAAGATTGACGAGTGGGTCACGAACGAAAAGCTGAAATAAGGGATTGTGGAGGAAAAACTTTTAAACATCAACGAGGCGGCGGCGGTCCTTTCGCTATCGATTCAGGATGTGGAGTTCCTGGTCAACGAAGGGAAAATCCCGGCCTTTCATCTGGACGGCAAGTATCTCCGCTTCCGGCGTGAAGATCTGGTTGCTTACCGGAGGACGGTTTTCTACCAGTCGGAGGAAGGAGGGGTAGTCCGATATACGTTAGGGGACGGCCTTCACGACTTCTTTTATTTTAACGACTTCTACCTTTTTTCCCTCCTTTTCATTTTCCTCATCCTCTTTAGCATCCTGAAGATCTGAATTTCCCTTCCGACCGCATGTTACATTGATAAAATTGTAAATGTAACCTGTTGTGTCACAAGGACTTGACACTTTACCCGAGGTGTGGTATACTTTTTCCCGCATACCGATAAGGGCAAACCGCGGGAGACCGCGGGACATCCGCGAGTGAGGCATTCATCCTCCGGATTCCCCGCCAGAGCGGCGGGGAGCAAAGCCATGGGTCCTTAAAACGGTGAAGGGTGTCAGAACACCTAACACCACACGCCGTTTTACAGGATCGCCAGGCTGCCGAAGTAACGAAGGAGAATGCCTCATGAGAAAACGGGAAAAGGGATTTACCCTTGTCGAAGTCTTAACTACCTCTTGCATTGTCTCCCTGATTGCCCTCCTGGCGATACCCAATTTTGTCAGGGTTTGGCAGGATGTGAATGAAAGGACCGCCCAGGAAACACTCCGGACCATTCACCAGGCGATGATTTCCTACCGGGGATTCAATTTAAGTTATCCATCCGATCTTACGGAATTGGCCGATTCCCAAGGGGGCCCTTACTATCTGAATCAGAGTGTGGCAAGCGGGAAAAAATCGGGCTACCTTTATCGTCTGGATTCGAGCGACAAATATACGTTCCGCGTTACCGCGATTCCAGAAAATCCCGGTGTGAGCGGAAAACGGTCCTTTGTCGTGACGGAAGCAGGCCTTATCGAGACAAACTCCAGTACTGTCACCATTGTTCCGAACGCCACAGAACCTGGCCTGGACGGCAGGTAATAATAGCCCTCTTCAAACCCCCAGAATTCTCTTGATTTTTCGTACATAATATAGTATAATATAACGAGTTATAACTTTGGAGGATTCGTGTCCAGACGGAAAATAATTTTTCTTTTTATCCCAATTTTTCTTTTATCGACTCCTTTAGAAGGGGCGGTGAATGAAGATGCAATCCGCTACCGGATCCGGGGCTACCAACTCCAGCACCAGGGCTATGTGGAGGAAGCGATCGAACTCTACCGGAAGGCGATCGAGGCGGACCCGAACTATGCTGCTCCCCACAATGACCTGGGCGTCATTTACGAAGAACGGGGGGATCTGAAACTGGCGGAAGGGGAGTACCTGGAAACACTCCGGATCGACCCCCAATACGTCGATGCCTATTCCAATCTTGCCATTCTCTACGGCAAACAGAATCAAAGAGAAAAGATGCTTGAAATGCTGAAAAAGCGGGTTGACTTGGGGGAGCCGGAGGATATCGGAACCCGCGAGGCGCAGGCGAAACTGGATTCTTTGGGTGTGGTGACGGAAATTCCCGAGAAACCCCGGCCCGCTGTTCCTCCTTTTGAGAAAAGACCTTCTGCCGAAATCAGGCCCCTGAAGGAGATTCCGGAAGCCCCTCCGGTTGTAGAGGCAAAGGAGGAGCAAAAGGCGCTCCGGGAGGAAATGAAGGCGGTTAAAAAGGAAATTTTAGAGAAAGAAACGGCTGCGCGAAAACTGGAGGATCGGGAGAAAGCGGTTCAGGTTGTTGAAGAGCCTGCTGCTGAAAAAGCGGCGGCACTCCGGAATGAAGGGTTGAAACACCACCAAAAGGGCGAGCTGGATGAGGCGATCCGGAATTACCGGGAGGCGATCCGCATGAACCCCGATTTTGCAACCGCCTACAACGACCTGGGAATTGCCCTGGAGGAAAAAGGGTTTCTGGAAAACGCCGAGACCCAATACCTGAATGCACTGGCACTCGATCCTTCCTACACCCATGCCCTCTATAACCTCGCTCTTCTCTACGCCAAAATGGAACGGCGGAAAGAGGCGATTCAAACCCTTGAAGAATTTCTGAAAAAGAAAGTGGACAGCAAGCGGAGCGGCGTCGCCCGGGCCAAACTCGAAGTCCTTTTGAATGAGGAAAAAGAAGAGGCCGAGCGGCTTGCCCGGGAACAAGAGGCCAAACGGCTCGAAGCAGAGGCGAAACGCCGCCAGGAGGAGGAAGCAAGGAAGCGGGAAGAGGCTTTGGCGTCTCTCCGGGGGGAAGTCGAGAAAGAGGTCAAAGCCGAATATGAAGAGAAATTCAAACTGACCCAATTTTTTGAGCAGGGCAAGGTCGCTTTTCAAAACGGGGATTACCCGACGGCAAAAGACCTCTTTGAAAAACTCCTCGTGATCGACCCGGAAAACGAAATGGGAAAAACCTATCTCGCCAAGGTTGAGGAAGCCGTTCAGGAAGCGGAACGGAAAAAAGAGATAGAAGCCGAAAGACAACGACAAGAGGCGGAAGAGGCGCGCCGGATGGAAGAGGAGAAAAGAGTGAAAGAGGAAGAGAAACAAAAGCGTACGACAGCCCTTTATGATGAAGCGAAAGAGATGTACCGTTCCGGCAATCTGGATAATGCCCTTCTCCGCTTTCAGGAGATTCTGATCCTCGAACCGGAACATCCCTATGCAGGACGGTATGTGGATCGGATTCGGGAACGAAAAGAGGAACTTGAGGCGGAGAGGATCGCCCGTGAGAAGGCGGCCCGTGAGGAAGACCAGGCGCGCCGGCGCCAAATCGCCGAGTATTTTGAGGAAGCGGAAAAACAGGTTCGGGAGCGTTCCTACGACGAAGCAATCAAGACGTATCGAGAACTTCTTTTACTCGACCCGGAGCATAAAGAGGCGAATCGACGGCTTGAGGAGATCCGGGAGACCCTCCGGAAAAAGAAAGAGGAAAAACATCTCGCCAAAATCCGCAAAAAAGAGACACGTCTTGAAGGTGCCGAGAAGCGGATGAAAGAATCGGCTCAGACGTATTACCAAGCAGGGCTCAAAGCGTTCCGGGAGGAAAAACTGGATCAGGCCGAATATGCGTTCCGAAAGGTCCTTTCATACGACAAAAGTCACAAAGAGGCGAATAAGCAGCTTGTCCTCTTGATGGAAAAACAGGCGGAGCTGGAGGCAAGGGTCTGGCGGGAGGAACAGGAGGCCATTTTCCGAAAGGAATACACCCCCGCCGAAGAAAAACGGCTTTACGAACGGGCAAAGGCGGCTTATGACGCGGGGGATTATCGGATGGCGCAGAAAACGCTCGAGTATCTCCTTTTTCTTGACCCGAATCATCCGTTTGCGCCGAGGGATCTGGATGAAGTGGAGGCCAAAATCCGGGTAGCGCATCAAAAGGAGGCGGTGGCCGAGGCGGCCCTCAAAAAGGAAGCTCGGAAAACCCTTTCCCGTCCTCCCTCTGTCAGTGTGACTGAACCTTTTCTCCGGGCTCAAACCAAGCCCCAGGAAATCCCCTATTTCCGGCCGTCCCCTTCCGATCGGCTGGATGCTTTCGTGGAGGATGAACCGGTTTGGACAGACGCGCACCAGGCGATGGAAAGGGTCGCCCTTGCCTACCATCAGCAGGCGTATGACCTTCAACGTCAGAACGACGTTGAAGGGGCCATTGCCCAATACCGGAAGGCGATGGCGATCCGCTCGACACCGGGGGCGGCGAACAGTTTGGGTGTCTTGTATGAAAAGAAGGGATGGTACACCCAAGCGGAACAGTATTACAAAAAAGCGCTGAGACTTGATCCGGCGTATCTGGCGGCCCATACGAATCTGGCCCTTCTCTATGAGGATTTGGAGCGCAAGGAGGAGGCCCTGGCCCACTGGCGGATCCGGGCCGAGCAAGGGAAAAAGGGAGAGGCGTGGACTGAGCACGCCCGGCGCCGCCTTGAGGCGGTTCAGGCGGTTCCTGAAAAGAACCCTTGACAACCCTCTAGGCGCAGGATATACTGAAAACGTCCCACATTTTTTCGTAAAATACCCACAAAATCTCATGTCGAGCCCGCGTCCCGTGTTTTCCCTTATGTGATTCCCGAATGAAAAAGGAAAGGGCTTTTTTGATCGAC
Source organism: uncultured Omnitrophica bacterium (assembly GCA_947085655.1). GTDB lineage: Bacteria > Omnitrophota > Gorgyraeia > JACQQV01 > JACQQV01 > CAMTXH01. The sequence continues at coordinate 78,787 of CAMTXH010000003.1, forward strand.
GGTAACGCCATGTGTTACCGTGCCTACTACGCCATCCGTTCGTTGAGTACGCGGGACGGAAGACCGACCAACGCCGTCTACGGCTTTATGGCGATGCTCAAAAAACTCCTCGCGGAGGAAAAGCCGGACTATCTGGCGGTTTCTTTCGATTTGAAAGGGGAGACCTTCCGAAAAAAGGCCTTCGAATCCTACAAAATTCACCGTAAACCGATGCCCGATGATTTGGCGGAGCAGATGCCCGTGGTTAAGGAGATGCTCGGGTATTACCGAATTCCCATTTTTGAGAAAGAAGGGTACGAGGCGGATGATCTCCTCGCCACCCTTTCCCGCCGCCTCTCCGGCAAAGGCATTTCAGTTTATATCGTGACGGGGGACAAAGATATGCTGCAACTGGTCTCCGACAACATTTTCGTCTATAACGCCCACAAGGAGGGATTGATTTACGGACGAAAAGAGGTCCAGGAGCGTTTCGGAGTCGGTCCGGAAAAGATTGTGGAACTGATCGGCCTTTGCGGGGATTCCAGTGACAATATCCCGGGCGTACCGGGGATCGGTGAAAAAACAGCAATGGGTCTCATTCAAAAATTTGGGACGGTCGAAAAAGTCCTCTCCAACGTGGATAGAGTGGAAGGAGAATCGAGGCGGCGCGCCTTAAAGCAACATGCCGGGCAGGCGCGGCTTTCGAGGGAACTGGCCCTTTTGGTCCAGGACGCCCCTTTGGAGGTCTCGCTGGAGGCGCTCCGGCCAAAAACACCCGACGGGGAAAAACTTTTCCAGTTTTTCAAGTCGCTTGAGTTTAAAACATTCCTGCCGGAGTTTGTCCCGGAACATCCCGAAGGGGGCGATTATTGCCTGATCCAAACCCAAAAGGAGCTTGAAGATTTTTTCAAAAAGCTCCGTTCTGTCAAAAAATTCGCCTTTGATTTTGAAACGACGTCAGAGGACGCAATGAAGGCGGAGATCGTCGGGATCTCCTTTTCCTGGGAGGAGGGGGAGGCCTTTTACGTCCCATTCGGGGATAAGGGGTTCCCGGAATCCGAAGTTTTGGAGGGACTCCGGAACATTCTGGAAGACCCCGACGTTTTAAAAATCGGGCAGAACATCAAGTACGAAATGATGATTCTCGCCCAGAGGGGCATTTCACTCCGGGGAATCTCTTTTGATACGATGATCGCCTCCTATCTTCTGAACCCCTCCAGACCCAACCATAACCTCGGTGAGATTGCGCTCGAGTATCTGTCCAGGCGAAAGACGCCGATTACAGAACTCATCGGGAAAGGAAGGTCCCAGAAATCAATGGCGGAGGTGCCGGTTGAGAGGGTCACGGCCTACGCCTGCGAGGACAGCGACCTCACCTTCCGCCTGGGAAACGTTCTCTCCAAAGAACTCCGGAAGGAAAATCTGGAGGAACTTTTTGAGACGATGGAGCGGCCTCTGATCGGGGTTTTGGCCTCCATGGAACAGGCGGGGGTTGCGATTGACGCCCCTCTCCTAAAGGAGCTGACGGGAGAGATGGACCGGAAACTGAAGAAACTGACCCAGGACATTTTTGAAATGGCCGGTTCCGAATTCAACATCAACAGTCCCAAGCAGCTGCAGGAGATTCTCTTCCGGAAACTGAGACTCCCGATTCTCAAACGTACCAAAACCGGCGCCTCAACCGACGCCTGGGTTCTGGAGCAATTGGCTGTGATCCATCCCCTCCCTAAAACCATCGTTCAGTACCGGGAAATTGCCAAACTCAAATCAACGTATGTGGACACCCTCCCGAATCTGGTTCATCCGAAGACCGGACGGATCCACGCCTCTTTCAACCAAACCGTCACCGCCACCGGACGGCTCTCCTCCTCCGATCCCAACCTCCAGAATATTCCTGTCCGGACTGAAGAGGGGCGCAAAATCCGGAAGGCCTTTATCCCGCGCGAAAAGGGATGGTGTCTTGTCTCCTTCGATTACTCGCAGATTGAACTCCGGATTCTGGCCCATCTTTCGAAAGACGACGCCTTGAAGGAGGCCTTTCGAAAGGGACAGGATGTTCATCGTCTCACGGCGAGTCTCATCTACGATGTTCCGGAGGAAGAGGTGGAGGACCCGATGCGGGAGACGGCAAAGACCGTGAACTTCGGGATCCTTTACGGAATGAGCCCCTTCGGGCTTTCCCGGGACCTTGGGATTGATGTGGGGCAGGCGAGGATGTTCATTGACGCTTACTTTGAACGATACCCGAAAGTGAAAACATACATTGAGAGGCAGATTGAGGAGGCGAGGGAGGAAGGGATGGTCACCACCCTTTTTAATCGCCGACGGGTTCTTCCGGAAATCCGGAGCCAGAACATGAGCGAACGTCAATGGGGGGAGCGGATTGCCATCAATGCGCCGATTCAGGGAACCGCCAGCGACCTCATTAAAATGGCAATGATTGAGATTCACAGGGAACTGGAGAAGCGGAAGAGCCGAGGTGGGATGGTGATCCAGGTGCACGATGAACTCGTCTTTGATATGCCGGAGGAGGAAGAAAGGATTCTCTCTCCCCTCATTCAGGAAAAAATGGAGAAGGGGACGAAGCTTTCGGTTCCGATTCAAGTGACGGTGAAGCGGGGAAAAAACTGGATGGAAATGGAATGATCCTCGGCGTCACCGGCTCCGTCGGGACAGGGAAAACGACCGTCTCCAGGATGTTTGCCCGGAAGGGTGGCTTTCGGATCGATGCAGACCGACTTGCCCGCGAGGCGCTTCGGAAGGGAGCCCCTCCGTACCGGGCGGTTGTCCGGGCATTCGGAAGGGGAATCCTCCGCTTCGACCGAAGCGTGGACCGGAAGAAACTGGCGGAAATCGTTTTCCGGAATGAGCGGAAGAGAAAACTTCTTAACCGGCTGATTCATCCCTATGTGATCCGGAGAATCCGTGAAGCAATCCGGAGGAAAAAGGGGAAATGGATCGTCGTGGAAGTTCCCCTGTTGCACGAAGCAGGGCTTGTCCGGCTCTTCGATCGGGTCATGACCGTCTCGACGAGTCGAAACGTTCAGGAAACAAGGTGGCGTAAACGGGGACTTCCCCTCGGGGCTCTCCGGGAGCGTCGCTCATCGCAGTGGCCCCTTTCATACAAAAGGCGGCACTCGGACTTCATTATCGATAATAGCGGAAGTAAGACCAAAACGGAGGAACAAGTCCACCGGATTTGGAAAAAGTTGCACCTTGAAAGGAGAGGAAAAACAAAAAATGGCTGAACCCAAAGATGTCACAGAAACCAAGGAGATGCCGGAGAGCAGGGGGAAGGAAGCGAAGCTGAATCTGGAAAAACTGCAGGATCTCCGGATCGCCGAGCTCAACAAAATCGCCAAGGAGATGAAGCTGAACGGTGTTGCAGGACTGAAAAAGCAGGACCTGATTTTCAAGATTCTGCAGGCGCAAACCGAAAGAGAGGGGCTTATCTTCGGGGAGGGGGTGCTTGAGATTCTCGAAGATGGTTTCGGATTCCTCCGGAGCCCCAAGTACAACTATCTTCCGGGACCGGATGATATCTATATTTCGCCTTCCCAGATCCGGAAATTCGACCTCCGGACCGGCGACACTGTCAGCGGTCAGATCCGCCCGCCAAAGGAGGGGGAACGGTATTTTGCCCTTCTCAAGGTGGAGGCGGTCAATTTCGAAGACCCGGAAAAGGCAAAGGATAAAATCCTCTTCGACAACCTCACCCCCACCTATCCGCATGAGCGGATCGTATTGGAGTGCCGGCCGGATGAAGTCTCGACCCGGGTGATGGATCTTCTCACGCCGATCGGAAAGGGCCAGCGGGGACTGATTGTCGCCCCCCCTTACAGCGGGAAGACCATTCTGCTTCAGAAGGTGGCAAACGCCATCACGACCAACCATCCGGAGATGGTTCTCATCGTCCTTTTAATCGATGAGCGGCCGGAGGAGGTCACCGATATGCAGCGGTCCGTGAAGGGGGAGGTGGTCAGTTCCACCTTTGACGAACCGGCCGAACGGCATATCCAGGTGGCCGAGGTGGTTTTGGAAAAGGCGAAGCGGCTGGTGGAGCACCGGAAGGATGTGGTCATTCTCCTCGACTCCATTACGCGGCTTGCCAGGGCCTACAATACCGCCGTTCCGCACAGCGGAAAGATTCTTTCCGGCGGTGTGGATGCGAACGCCCTTCACAAACCGAAACGTTTTTTCGGCGCGGCGCGGAACATCGAGGAGGGGGGAAGTCTCACGATTTTGGCGACGGCCCTCATCGACACCGGCTCGCGGATGGACGAAGTAATTTTTGAAGAGTTCAAAGGGACCGGCAATATGGAGATTCAGCTTGACCGGAACCTTTTCCAAAGGCGGATCTACCCGGCGATTGACATCAAACGTTCCAATACGCGGAAAGAGGAGCTCCTCGTGAAGGATGACGAACTCCAGCGCATTTGGGCCATCCGGAAGGTGCTGAACGAACTCAACTCCATCGAGGCGATGGAACTTTTGATCGAGAAGCTTTCCAAAAGCAAATCCAATTCGGAATTTTTGAAGACACTGAATAAACAATAATCAGAAGGAGGCAACGTTGAAAGAGAAGATTCATCCCTCGTATGTGGACTCGACCATTACCTGCGCCTGCGGGGAAGTGATTCATACCCGTTCCACCAAGCAGAATATCCGCGTCGAAATCTGCAGCCGGTGCCACCCGTTCTTCACCGGAAAGCAGAAATTCGTAGATACGGCCGGCCGGGTGGAAAAGTTCATGAGAAAATACAAAAAAGAGAAGAAGTAACCGGTGTTTGACTTTGGGGCGCTTGAAAAAAAACTGCGGGAGTATGAGGACCTTGAAAAAAAACTTTCCGACCCCGAGGTCCTGAAGGAGCCCGCTGTCTACCAGAGGCATGCGCGCTCACTTTCGGCGCTTTCCCCATTGGTGAAAAAAGTAAGGGCGTACCAGGAAGTGTTAAAGCAGATTGCGGATGCCGAGAAACTTCTATCGAGGAAGGACGATGAGGAAATAAAAGGTCTTGCGGCGGAGGAGTTGAAAACACTCGGCGAAAAAAAACAAGAGCTCGAGAGAGGCCTGGAAGAGTCCCTTTTGGGTCAGAATCCCGAAGCCCATCGGAATGTCATCATGGAAATCCGGGCCGGAACAGGCGGAGCGGAGGCATCTCTTTTTTCATCGGATATTTTCAGGATGTATGCCAAATATGCGGCGGGCCGGAACTGGAAACTGGAGATCATGGATAGCCATCCGACCGAAGCAGGCGGATTTAAGGAAATTATTTTTTCGGTGGAGGGGGAGGGCGTTTACGATCGGCTCAAATTCGAAAGCGGGGTTCACCGGGTGCAGCGGGTTCCGGAAACGGAGGCCTCCGGACGAATCCACACCTCTGCCGTGACGGTGGCGGTGCTTCCGCAGGCGGAAGAGGTGGAGCTTGAGATAAAACCCCAGGACATCCGGGTGGATGTTTTTCGTGCCTCAAGCAAAGGAGGCCAGGGCGTGAATACCACCGATTCCGCGGTCCGAATTACCCATCTGCAGACGGATTTGGTGGTGACCTGTCAGGATGAACGGTCCCAACTGAAGAACAAACAAAAAGCTTTGAAGGTGCTCCGGGCACGGCTGCTTCAGAAGATGCGGGACGAGTCGCAGGCAAAGACGACCTCCCAGCGCCGCGCCATGGTCGGCACAGGCGACCGGAGCGAGAAAATCAGAACCTATAATTTTCCGGATCGCCGGGTCACAGACCATCGGATTGGGCTTACCCTTCACCGGTTAGAAGAGATTCTTGAGGGGGATCTGGACTGTTTGATTGAACCGCTCCTCAAGGAGGAGCGGAAAGCACTTTTGTCTCAATTGAGGGGGAAATCCGGAACATGAGAAACGGCAGAACAGCCCGGCGACTGATCCGGGAAGGGGTTCCCCGGTTGGAGGAACTGTCATCCCCAAAGCGGCTCTGTGAGACTATCCTTTCAGAACTTCTGGAGCGCCCCCGGACCGCTCTTTATTTGGAGGAGGAAGAACTTTCGGAGGGACAGGCCAGTCGTTATTTTGAACTCCTGGAGGGATTGAAGCGGCATGAACCCCTTCAGTACCTCCTGGGAAAGGCCTATTTTTTGGGGGAGCCCTACCGGGTGGACCGTTCCTGCTTCATTCCAAGGCCCGATACGGAGCTTTTGGTGGAGGCCTGCCTTGACTATTTCCCCCATCCCCCATCCCCCATCCCCCATCCCCCACCTCTCCTATTTATAGATGTGGGAACAGGTTCCGGCTGTATTGCAATTTCTTTGACAAAGCGGATTAAGTCGTGTAAAATGCTCGCCATTGATGTCCGGGAGGATACCCTCCGGCTTGCCCGGGAAAACGGGAAACATCACGGCGTCTCATCCCGGATTTCCTGGATCTGCGGAGACCTTTTCGGGTCTTTGAAGCCTGGGACGCAGGCGGATGCCATTCTTTCCAATCCGCCCTATATTCCTACGGAGGAGATCCCCCTCCTCCCGCCCGAAGTCCGGCGCGAACCGCGGATCAGTCTGGAGGGGGGAGAAGCAGGCCTTTCTTATTACAAGCGCCTAGCCGGAGAAAGCCATTCTTGGCTGCGGAAGGGCGGAACCCTTTTTCTGGAAATAGGGGACGGACAGAGCGAGCCGGTGGCAGCAATTTTCCGGGAAAAAAGTCCGCTTTTTCTCTCGGAAATCCGGAGAGGAATTCTCGGGACACCGAGGGTCATGATCTTTCGGAAAGACCATGGATAAACTGGTGATCCTGGGTGGAAACCGGCTGACGGGAACCGTCACGGTCGGAGGGGCGAAAAATTCTGCCCTCCCCATTTTGGCGGCGACCCTCCTTTCGGACGAGCCGTCCACCCTCTCGAACGTTCCGACGACCCTTCGGGATGTTGCGACGATGGTGCGGGTTTTGCGCGCCTTGGGGGTCGGCGTAGAGGTGGGTGAGGGGACGATCCATGTTGATCCGAAAGGATACAAAGGATGGGAGGCCCCTTATAAGTATGTGAGCACGATGCGCGCCTCTGTTTGCGTGCTTGGGCCGCTTTTGGCAAAGCAAAAAAAAGCAAGGGTCTCTCTCCCGGGAGGGTGTGTGATCGGCCCCCGTCCGATCGATCTTCACCTGAAGGGACTTAGGGCGATCGGAGGAGAGCTCATCCTTGAACACGGCTATGTGGTTGGCAGCACCAAGGGACTTCGAGGGGCTTCTGTCTATCTTGGGGGCGCCTACGGTTCGAGTGTCCTGGCGACGGCGAATCTGTTGATGGCCGCCACCCTTGCAAAGGGGACCACCCTTATTGAAAATGCCGCCTGTGAGCCGGAGGTTGTCGATCTTTCCCAGTTCCTGGTCAAAATGGGCGCTAAGATCCGTGGGATCGGTTCCAAAGCGCTCGAGGTGGAGGGGGTGAAATCGCTTCACGGAGCGACCCACCGGCTGATTCCGGACCGGATCGAGGCGGGAACGTATCTATTTGCCGGGGCGATTACCCGCGGAGACATTACCATCCGCGAGGCCCGTGCCGACCATCTCGGCGCGGTGATCGATAAACTGACCGAAGTTGGAGTTCAGATTGCCGCTGTGGAGAATGGACTCCGGGTCCGGAGCCCGCGGGTCAACCGGGCGATGGACGTGACCACACATTCGTACCCCGGTTTTCCGACCGATCTCCAGGCGCAGATGATGGCGCTCATGACGGTTACGGATGGGATCAGCATCATCACCGAAAAGATTTATCCGGACCGGTTCATGCATGTCAGTGAAATGGCGCGGATGGGAGCGGATATTATCCTGGAGGGTCCCTCCGCCATTGTAAAAGGGAAGAAATCTTTAAGCGGCGCACCGGTCATGGCGTCGGATCTCCGGGCCTCGGCGGCGTTGGTTCTGGCAGGACTCGTGGCCAAGGGAAAAACGGAGATTGCGAGGGTTTATCATTTGGACCGGGGGTACGAACAGATGGAAATGAAACTTTCGTCCCTCGGAGCATCCATTCGCAGAGAAAAAGAATAGGAGGAACTTCACTTGCCATCAGTCATACGTCTCAAACGGGTCGGCACGAAAAAAAAGCCGCATATGCGAATTGTGGTCTGTGATTCGCGCAGTCCCCGGGACGGCCGTTTCATCGAGGAGTTGGGGACCTACAATCCGGTCGGCCCCACGCCGACGATTACCCTGAAGAAGGATCGGCTCCTTCACTGGTTGAAAGTCGGGGCGCGGCCTTCACCGACGGTGAAGAAACTGATCAAGCATGGAGATTGATGTCCTGACCCTTTTTCCGAAGATGTTTCGAGGCCCGTTCAGCGAATCGATCGTTCAGCGGGCCGTGAAGAAGGGGCTCGTCACCCTCCGGATTGTCGATATCCGGCGTTTTTCGACTGACAAACACAAAAAAGCGGATGACCGTCCCTACGGCGGCGGCCCGGGGATGATCCTCCTCGTCGATCCGATTGTGAGGGCCTTGTCCGCTCTGAAAAAGGGGCGCTCTCCGTATGTGGTACTCCTTTCGGCCGGCGGGAAGCGTTTGACGCAGCGGACGGCCCGTAAGTTTTCACGGAAAGAGCGGCTTGTCCTTATCTGCGGGCATTACGAGGGTGTGGATGAACGGATTAAACGGTGGGTGCATGAGGAGTGTTCCATCGGGGATTACGTATTGACGGGAGGAGAGATACCAGCGATGGTGGTGATCGACAGTGTCATCCGGTTTCTCCCGGGGGTTTTGGGGGATGAGCGTTCTTCAGACTCTGATTCGTTCGAAGAGGGGCTCCTGGAGTACCCGCAGTATACCCGGCCGAGGGTTTACCGGGGGCTTAAGGTTCCCGAGGTTCTCCTTTCCGGAAACCATCAACAAATTGCCGCCTGGCGGAAAAGGCAGGCGTTGGCCAAAACGGCCCGGAATCGCCCGGAGCTTTTAAAGGAAGTGTCCCAATGAATAAAATTCAACTCGCTGAATCCAAATTTCTGAAGAAGGAGGTTCCCCCCTTTTCGGTGGGGGACACCCTGAAGGTGTATGTCCGCGTCGAAGAGGGAGATAAAAGCCGTCTTCAAGCGTTTGAGGGAACGGTGATTTCCCGACGGGGCGCCGGAACCCGCGAAACGTTTACGCTCCGCCGAATCTCCTATGGGGAAGGGGTGGAGCGGACCTTCCCGCTCCATTCGCCGTTTCTTGGAAAGATCGAGGTCATCCGACAGGGAAAGGTCAGACGCGCGAAACTCTACTATCTCCGTAAAAAGATCGGGAAGCAAACCAAGGTAGAGGAAAAGGGAGAAAGCCCTGAACAGCTCTCTGCGGAAGAGCCAACCGAGGAGACGGTTAAGGCAGACAACCCCTCTCCGTGAGGTTTTTGTTTTCGAAAGAAGAGCAAGGGCGAGGGGATACCGGTTCATCTGCGGTCTTGATGAGGCAGGCAGGGGACCGCTTGCGGGGCCGGTGGTTGCCTGTGCCATCATCCTTCGGGACCCGCATTTCCGGGTTCGGATTGACGATTCAAAACGGCTGACCGAATCCCAGCGATGCCGGGCATTTGAAGTCATCGTTCAAAAGGCCTGGGTCGGGATCGGCAAGGTCGGGCCGGGTCTGATCGACCGCATCAACATCCTGAGGGCGAGCGCCCTTGCCATGGCGCAGGCCATCCGGAATATCGGTTTTGATCCGGATTTTCTTTTGATTGACGGAAATGTGCCGGTGCCGACTTTGCATGCGCGCGAATGTCTGGTGCACGGGGAAAGCCGTTCCCTTTCCATTGCGTGCGCCTCGATCGTCGCAAAGGTGACGCGGGACCGGCTGATGTCCGAGTATGACAGGACATTTCCGGAATACGGTTTTTGCCGGCACAAAGGATACCCCACGCCGGAGCACCTGGCGGCCCTGGAAAAATACGGTCCTTCGCCCATTCACCGGAAGAGTTTCAGACCGGTTTCACAGTTGCATCCCGGGTTCTATGCAGACATCGATTGAAATTGCCCAAAAAAGCCATCCCCTTCAAATTACGGAGATTGCCAAATCCCTCAGTCTCAGACTGGAAGAAATTTCCACCCAAGGCCCCCACAAGGCCAAGGTCTCCCTGGATGTCCTGACCCGCCTTAAAAGCCGTCCGAACGGAAAATTGATTGTGGTCACCGCCATCACCCCAACACCGCAGGGCGAGGGAAAGACCTGCACCTCCATTGCCCTGACCCAGGCCCTCGGCAAACTCGGGAAGCGGGCGATGGTCTGCATCCGTCAGCCGTCCCTTGGACCGACCTTCGGGATCAAGGGGGGAGGGACCGGCGGCGGGTATGCGCAGCTTGTTCCGATGGAAGAGATCAACCTCCATTTTACCGGCGATAACCACGCCGTGGAGTACGCCCACAACCTCCTGGCCAGCGTCATCGGAAATCATATGTTCCGGGGGAACGCTCTGAATCTTGACCCGGAGCGGGTTCTCTGGCGCCGGGTGATTGATGTGCCGGACCGGGAACTCCGGAATTTTTTCGTCGAGGTCAAAGAAAAAGGGAAGAAGGTCAAACGTCCCACCGGATTCGACATCACCGCCTCGAGTGAGGTGATGGCGATTCTGGCTTTGGCGAGTGATTTAAAGGATTTGTCGGAGCGGCTGGCGCGGATTGTCATCGGCTTCACCGATGACGGAAAGCCGGTCACCGTTTCTGACCTCAAACTGGAGGGGGCGCTCACGCTCATCCTGCGCGATGCGGCAAGACCGAATCTCGTTCAAACACTCGAGGGACAGGGGGCGTTTGTTCATGCGGGGCCCTACGCGAACGTTGCCCACGGGAATTCGAGCGTCATCGCCACCCAGATGGCGCTCAAACTGGCGAATTATGTGGTAACCGAAAGCGGTTTCGGCTCGGACTTGGGTCTTGAGAAGTTCCTGAACATCGTCTGCCGGCAGGCCTCCTTCAAGCCGGATTGCATCATTTTGGTCTGCTCGGTCAAAGCCCTCCGGATTCAGGGGGGCGAGGAAAAGGGTTCCACCGATTCTTTGAAGGGGGGACTCCTCAACCTCAAGCGGCACATCGATAACATCCAGAAATTCGGTTTCAAACCGATTGTCTGCATCAACCGGTTTCAGGAGGACAAAGAGTGGGAGATTCAGGAGGTCGTGACGTACAGCCGTTATCTGGGAATGCCGGTTGCTGTCAGCGAGGGATATGCCAAGGGGTCGAAGGGGGCGATGGAGTTGGCGGAACGGGTGCTTGCGGCGATTCAGGAAAACGGAAGCCGTTTCCAGTTTTTGTATCCATCGGAACTTCCCCTTAACCAAAAAATAGAACGGCTTGCCAAGGAACTTTACGGAGCCAAGTCGGTCCGGTATTCCCCCAAGGCGGAGCAGGCCCTTTCGGAACTGACAAAACTTGGATTCGGGCATCTTCCGGTGAATATGGCGAAGACGCATCTTTCTTTTACGGATGACCCGAAGGTGAAGGGGGTACCCACCGGCTGGTCGCTCCGGGTACAGGAGCTCCGGGTCGCTGCGGGAGCCGGTTTCATCAATTGCATTGTCGGCAACATGCTCCTTCTGCCCGGGCTTCCCGAACATCCGATTGCCCAGCAAATCACGGTTGACGGCTCCGGAAAAATCAAAGGGCTCTTCTGATGAAACGCTACGCCGAAAAACGGATCTCCGATTTTCTGGAAGATTTGAGTTCCCATGCCTCGGTCCCGGGCGGCGGAAGTGCGGCGGCTTTTTCCGGGGCGCTGGGTGCTTCTCTCCTCAGCATGGTCGCCCATTTTTCCGGGGCAAAGGGTTCCAGCCGGCGGCGGAAAGAGATCAAGGAGCTCCTTTTGGAAACATACCGGATCCGCGATGAACTGGTGAAATTAGTGGATGAGGATGCGGAAAGTTACAAAGAGGTCACCCGGGCCCAGCGCTCGGCCAAACTTTTGGCGCATCAGAAATCACGCGTGAAAATATTAAGGGAAGCCCACCGGAAGGCCACCGCAAGCAGCTTTAGTATCTGCCAGGCCTCCCACCGGGGCCTTCGGATCGGAAGACGACTCCTTCGAATCGGAAATGAGCGGCTTGAAAGCGATACCCGGGGAGCCATTTTTTTTCTCTCGGCCGGTTTCAAGGCGGCCTATTTGATGACAGAGGAGAATCTTCGCTGGATGAAGGACCCCCCGGCGGCAAAAAAGACGAAACGGATGCTTTCCTCCATCCGTTCGGAAGTTTCAAGAATTCTTAAGGCGGCTGACAAATAAAATGAAAAAAACAGTTCTGCTAAAAGGCGGAAAGATAGCCGACCGTATCTTCGAATCGCTGAGGGAGGAGGTAGCGGTCCTGCGTCGAAAGACTGGGAAGGTTCCGACACTCGCCAATATCCGGATCGGGGAAAATTACTCCGTCGCTCTTTACGAAAAGGCCCAAAAAAGGCGTGCGGAAGCGATCGGGATCGGTTACAGGGGGTATCATCTCGGAGCCGGAACGACCCAGACGGGGATTGAACGGCTGATTCACCGTCTCAACCGGGAGTCTGCGGTCAACGGCATTGTTTTGCAGGTGCCGCTTCCGAAACAACTGGACCCGAGAAAAACGATTTATGCGATAGACCCAAGAAAAGATATCGAAGGGATCCATCCGGTCAATCTGGGCAAGGCGATTCTCGGAAGGGAGGAATACGGCTCCTGCACCGCCATTGCCATTATGGAACTTCTCAAGTCCTATCATGTGAAACTGTACGGAAAAGAAGCGGTGATCATCGGATCGAGCGATGTGGTGGGGAAGCCGACGAGTCTGATGCTGGCCGACGCTTTCGCCACAACCACCATCTGCCATATTGCGACCACGGAACGGGGAAATTTGAAATCCCACGTCCAGAATGCCGAAATCCTCGTGGCCGCGGCGGGAAAGCCGTATCTGGTCAAAGGGAGCTGGATCCGGAAGGGGGCAGTGGTGATTGATGTCGGGATCAATCATTATCAGGGTCGGCTCGTAGGGGATGTCGAATTTGAGACGGCCCAAAAGAGGGCCTCCTACATTACCCCGGTTCCGGGCGGCGTCGGCCCTGTCGTTCCCGCCATCCTCATGCGCAAACTCGTTGCCGTCTTCAAGGCACAACTTTCAAGGACGTAGATATTGAAGATCAGCGAAATTCTGAAAAAGCGGAATGAAGGCGTTTCGTTTGAATATTTCCCGCCGAGGACAGAGCAAGGCAAAAAATCATTCCTTGAAACGATCGAAGCCCTGAAGGTTTACAATCCCCTTTATGTCTCTATGACCTGCGGCGCAGGGGGGTCCGGGGCCTGGGACAGAACCGAAGGCGCCGTGGACCTTCTCTTGGAAAAAACAAAATGGGTCGTGATGCCGCATGTGACCTGCATGGGGATCCGAAGGGAAGAGGTAAAGGGTCTTTTGGACCGGTACCAAGAAAAGGGGATTGAGAATTTAATGGTTTTGCGGGGGGACCCCCCGCGGGACGGAACGCCGTTTGATCCCTCCATCCGGGAATTCCGTTATGCGGTTGACCTTGTCTCCTTTGTCAAAGAGTACGGACATTTTTGCATGGGAGTTGCGGTCTATCCGGAAGGCCACCTGGAGACCGGCTCCCTCAAGGAGGATCTGGAACATGCGAAGGCCAAGATCGACAGGGGGGCCGACTTTGCCATCACCCAGATGTTCTTTGACAATACCTATTATTACCGGATGCTCGACCGGATGAAGAAGGAGGGGATTACGATTCCGGTTTTGCCCGGGATTTTACCTTTGGCGGATGTGGCGAAGGTGAAACAATTTGCCTCCATCTGCCGGGCCACGATTCCCAAGGAAATCGAGGAAAAGATGGAGCGGCTGAAGGCGAATCCGGCCGAAATGGAAAAAGCGGGGCTTGATTTTACCATACGGCAGTGCCGCGATCTTCTCAAAAACGGGATCCGGAGGGTGCATTTCTATACGTTGAACAAATTTCAGGTGACAAAAACGGTCCTGGATGCAATCCTTTAGTGGAGGCCATCAGGGTTGCCTCCGCTTGCCGCTCGCTTCGATGACGCATCTTTGCTCGCTGTGGAGAAAATCCGCCGCGACACTGGATCGCGGTTTGGGATGCGTCGGATTTTCTACAGTCGCGCCGGCAATCCCTGATGACCTCCTTAAAGGACAAGCGATGCAGATGAGGGAACAGCTGAAAAAAACCTCCCTTTATGAACGGCACCTCCGGCTCGGGGCAAAGATGATGCCGTTCGGCGGTTTTTCGATGCCGATTCAGTACACCAGCATCACCGAAGAACACCTCGCGACCCGGAAAAAAGCGGGCCTTTTTGACCTCTCCCACATGGGGGAGTTCGTTTTGATGTCAACCGGTGCTTCCGAATTTTTGTCACGGATCACCACCGGGGACCCTGAAAAAATGCCGGAGGGGACGACGTTATATACCCTCTTTTGTAACCCGCAGGGCGGGGTGGTGGATGATCTGATTGTTTACCGGCTGGAAAAGGAGCGTTTTATGCTGGTGGTCAATGCCGCAAACATCCAGAAGGATTTTAAATGGGTCGAGGAGAATCTCGGGCGGGATGGGGTCCGTTTTGAAAATATCAGCGACACCATTGCCCTGATCGCCCTTCAGGGGCCGATGGCCGAGACGATTTTCCGGGACAGTCCTTACCATGATGGAGCGAACCTGAAACGGAACCAGTTTCTCGAGTTTGAGACGGAAGATGCAAAAGTGCTTGTTTCACGGACCGGATACACTGGAGAGGACGGCTTCGAACTTTATACCTCTTCGCGATTTGCCCCGAAGGTCTGGGATGCGCTTATGGAAAAGGGTAAACGCTTTGGTCTCCTGCCGGTTGGTTTGGGAGCAAGGGATACCCTCCGGCTTGAGGCGCGTCTTCCTTTGTACGGTCATGAATTGGATGAGGACATAACCCCTTTCGAAGCAGGAATCGGTTGGACAGTCGCCCTTGATAAGGAAGATTTTATCGGAAAAAAAGCACTCCTCCAGCAGAAGGAAAGGGGAGTTCGAAGGGTCCTGGCCGGTTTTGAAATGCTGGAACAGGGGATTCCGCGGCAGGGATGTGCCATTTGGAAGGAAAAAATCATCGGCGCGGTCACCAGCGGGACTTTTTCCCCTTTTTTTAAGAAAAATATCGGACTCGGCTATGTTCCGACGGAGGAGGCAAAGCCGGGAACGGAAATTTTCATTGAAATTAGGGACCGAAAATTGAAAGCGAAGATCGTCGAGACCCCGTTTTATCGAATGAAGCCAAGACTTACGGAATGAAATGACGTAAGTCTATGGCTGAATTCGACCCCGCCCTTTTGGCAGGCATGTATTATGTTTATGTATTACAACACGAAGAAAAAGGTAGTCTTTACATTGGCAGTACAAACAGCTTAGAACGGAGACTTAAGAAACGGATTTGGAATAGTTTGTCAAGGTCGTCCGCGAAAAGGGCGGGGTTCAATTCGGACAGTGACTTAGCTCGCCTGACGGCTCGTTAAGTCACGTCCTCATTGAAGGAGTCATTCATGAATATTCCGAAGGAATTGTTTTACACCAAAACCCACGAATGGGCGAGAAAAAAAGGGGGAGAGGTTGAGGCCGGCATCACCGACCACGCCCAGTCGGAACTCTCCGACGTGGTCTTTATTGAACTGCCGAAGGTGGGCCGGAACGTTAAACAGGGGGAGGCGGTGGCGGTGATTGAAAGCGTAAAGGCCGCCTATGACATCTACGCCCCGGTTTCCGGTAAGGTGAGCCGGGTAAACCCTGAAATTGAGAAGGACCCTGCTTTGGTGAACAAGGAGCCGTACGGAAAGGGATGGCTTTTTGCCCTTCAGGATGTCCCAGAGGCCGATTTCAAGAATTTGATGGATGCCGCATCCTATGAGACCTTTTTGAAGAAATAACGATGGATTACATTTCCAACACTCCAGAAGACGAAAAAGTGATGCTCGAAAGGATCGGGCTTTCCCGGATGGACGAGCTCAACCGTCCGATTCCGGAGAAACTCCGTTTAAAACGGTTTCGGATTCCCTCCGGTCTCTCTGAAATTGAACTTAAAAACACTTTCTTTGACAAGGCGAAGAAAAATCTAAACACGCTGATCTGTCCGTCCTATCTGGGAGCCGGCGCATACGACCACTTCATCCCGAGCGTGGTCGAACATATCACCGGGCGGGGGGAGTTTTACACCGCTTACACGCCGTACCAGGCAGAGGCGAGTCAGGGGATGCTTCAGGCGATTTTCGAGTATCAGACGATGATTGCCGAACTCACCGGCATGGATGCGGCAAATGCCTCTTTGTACGACGGCGCCTCAAGCGCGGCGGAGGCGGCGTTGATGGCCCTCTCGATTCAGGAAGGAAAGAAAAAAGTTCTGGTTTCGGCTGCCGTTCATCCTTCGTACCGGGAGGTGCTCAAGACCTATTTGAGCGCCCAGCCGGTGGAACTGGTTGAAATTCCGTATGACCCGGTGGAAGGGAGAACAGACCTTAAGGCGCTTGACCGGCTCCTTTCGGAGGAGGTGGCCTGCTGCTTGGTTCAAAATCCGAATTTTTTCGGGAGTGTGGAGGAGATGGCCCAGATCAGCGAGAAACTCCATGCGAGGGGAATTCTCCTTGTGAGCATCGTGTATCCGGTTTCGCTCGGTCTTTTGGCCCCGCCGGGTGAGTATGGGGCGGACATCGCCTGCGGCGAGGGGCAGAGTCTCGGGAACCGGCTCCTTTACGGAGGGCCCTATTTGGGATTTTTTGCCACGCGGAGATCCTTTCTCCGGAAGATCCCAGGCCGGCTCGTCGGCGAAACCCGTGACGCAGAAGGAAAAAGGGCGTATGTCCTCACCCTTCAGACGCGCGAGCAGCATATCCGGCGGGAAAAAGCGACCTCGAACATCTGCACCAATGAAGGACTCTGCGCCCTGACCGCAGCTGTTACTCTTGCTACCCTCGGGAAGACCGGGATCCAGGAGGTGGCGGATCAGTGTCTTCAAAAAAGCCATTATCTGGCGGCGCGTCTTTCCAGACTGCACGGATTCCGCCTCCGGTTCCGTTCTCCCTTCTTCAACGAATTTGTCGTGGAGAGCAAGAAGGGGATCTCGCTTCTCGAAAAGCGGCTGCTTCAAAAAGGGATTCTGGGACCTCTTCCGCTCAAAGATTTTTATCCGGAATTAAAGGATTGCCTCCTTTTCTGTGTCACGGAGACCAAGACAAAACAGATGCTGGATGATCTGGTCCGGGTGCTGTCCCTATGAGACCGCTCATTTTTGAAATCGGTTCTCCGGGGAGGAAGGGGTATGCGCTTCCGGTCTTGGATCTGCCGCGGAAGGAGCCGGCATCCTTTATTCCCCCGCATCTCCTTCGGCAGGTTCCTGCGGCGCTTCCGGAGGTGAGTGAACTGGATGTGGTGCGGCATTATATCGCCCTTTCCAAAAAGAACTTTTCGGTGGACGGGAATTTCTATCCTCTCGGCTCCTGCACGATGAAATACAACCCGAAAGTGAACGAGGACATTGTCAAGCAGCCCCGCTATCTGAATCTCCATCCGTATCAAAAGGAGGAGACGGTCCAGGGTATCCTGGAGATTCTGTTTGAACTGGAAAGACTCCTTTGTGAGATTATCGGCGTGGATGATTTTTCCCTCCAGCCGGCGGCGGGTGCCCAGGGGGAATTTACAGGTCTTTTGATGATGCATGCCTATCACCGCGACCGGGGGAGGCCGCGGAAAAAAATTCTTGTTCCCGATTCTTCACATGGAACCAATCCGGCAAGCGGTGCCCTCTGCGGCTACGAAGTCGTTCAGGTCAAATCCAACTCAAGAGGGAGGGTGGACCTTGGGGAGCTGAAACGGCTGGCAAGTCCCGAAGTGGCCGGCATGATGCTCACGAACCCCAACACTCTCGGCCTTTTTGAGGAGGAAGTTCTTGAGATTGCCGAGTGCATCCATAAAATCGGCGGACTTCTTTATTATGACGGGGCGAACCTTAATCCGCTTCTTGGAATGGCCCGGCCCGGCGACATCGGTTTTGATATTGTCCATGTGAATACCCACAAAACCTTCTCCACACCGCATGGCGGAGGCGGCCCCGGGGCCGGGCCTGTGGGCGTGAAGCGATTCCTTGCCAAGTACCTTCCGGTTCCCCGGATTGTCGAGGAGAGAAGCGGATACCGGTTGAGCCGTGATTTTCCGAAATCGATCGGTAAATTGAATGCCTTTTACGGAAATGTCGGCGTCCTCCTTCGGGCCTGCATCTATATCCGAGCGCTCGGCAAGGAAGGGCTTTTAAAAACGGCCCATCACGCCATTTTAAACGCGAATTATCTCCTTAAAAAACTGGAGGCCTATTACGACGTCCCGTATCCGGAAATGTGCATGCACGAATTCGTCCTGAGCGCGGGCCGTCAGAAGGAAAAGGGGGTCCGGGCGATGGATATTGCAAAACGGCTGATTGATTTTGCGATTCATCCTCCGACGACCTATTTTCCTCTGATTGTTCCCGAGGCGCTCATGATCGAACCGACCGAGACGGAGAGTCGGCAGACCCTCGATTATTTCGTTGAAGTGATGCAGCAAATCGCAAAAGAGGCAGAGGAAAATCCGGAACTTTTCCACGAGGCGCCGGTTTCGGCCCCCTTGCGAAGGGCGGATGAGGTCTTGGCGGCGCGCAACCCTGTGGTGAAATGGGAGAAGAAACGCTCTAATGAAGTTTCGATGGCAGCTCATTCCACATGAAACCGGAGAGGGGAAAGCGAACCTCTCCACCGATGCACTTCTTCTCGACCAAAAAGCGCCATTTCCGATTCTCCGTTTCTATTCCTGGGCCTCGCCTTGCATCTCCTACGGCTATTTCCAATCCCCCCCTCCAGAGTCGAATCGTCTCCCTGCCCATAGGCGGGTAACCGGGGGTGGAACCGTCTTTCATGACCGGGATCTGGTCTATTCGCTCATTTATCCTCGCGGCGGCGTTCTTCCCTGGAGTCTGAAGCAATCGTATCTTGAAATTCACCATCTTCTGCAGAAGGCCCTTGGGCGGCTTGCCATTTTGACCGGGATGAACACCGACCAAAGACCGGGGAGACTCTGTTTCCAAAGTCCGGTCTTGGGCGATCTTCTTTATAAGGGAAGGAAGGTGGCCGGAGCGGCCCAGCGAAGGAAAGGGAATCACCTTCTTCATGAGGGGTCGGTGTTGGTGGAGGAGTTGGGGGTGGACCGGTTCCGGCTCATCGAGGCAATGATTCGTGAATTCATGAAAACGTATCCAATCACGTTTAGGGACGTTTCCCTGGCCTGTCGGCCAGGACAGGCTAGATCCGGCTCTGATGTGTCCCCGGTATTCATAGATGAGAAAAATAGCAATATCCGATTTTAGACGAAAAAAAATGAGAGGTCAGAAAATTGTGGTGCTCACCGCCTATGATACGCCGATGGCTGAGTTTGTCGATCAGGCCGGGGTGGATGAGGTCCTTGTCGGGGATTCTTTGGGAATGGCGGTCCTCGGATACTCCTCGACGCGGTTTGTGACCATGGATGAAATGATGCATCATGTCAAGGCAGTCCGCCGTGGGGTTAAGCGGGCCCTTCTGGTTGCCGATATGCCTTATCGTTCTTATCGGACGCCGGCGATTGCCTACCGAAACGCCACCCGATTTGTTAAAGAGGGGGGGTGTGAGGCAGTGAAACTGGAGGGGGGAAGGGAAATCCTTCCGGTCATCCGTTTTTTGCGGAAGAAACGGATTCCGGTTCAGGGACATCTGGGGCTTTTGCCCCAGTCGGTTTTACCGGGAAGGCCCTTCCGGCTTCAGGCAAAGGATCTCCATTCTGCCCGACGCCTGATTGAGGATGCTTCTTTTTTGGAAAAGGAGGGGGCTTTTTCGGTTGTGCTTGAGAGCATCCCGAGGGAAGTGGCCCGGATTGTAACCAAGCGGCTCCGGATTCCGACCATCGGTATCGGCGCAGGCCCTGACTGCGACGGACAGGTTCTGGTGGTGAATGACCTTCTCGGTCTCTTCACCAAATTCAAGCCCCGTTTTGTAAAATCCTATGCGCTTCTTGCACCGAAAATTGAGCGGGCGGTCCGAAACTACCGGCAGGATGTGCTCAAGGGCCGTTTTCCGTCCCGCCGACATGCGTTTCAGATGAATCCTGAAACGCTCCGGCATCTTAGGAGACTTTTAGACAATGATTAAGAGTTTTTTCGGTTTCCTCTTTGCCCTAGTCGTCTTTGTGATGGCGATTTATCAGGCACGGAACCTTGGGCCGGTCGAACGGATCTTAAACGATTATGTAAAACCGGCCGTTACCCGTGCGAGGACTCTTGTTAAAGTCCGTCTTCCCGCCCGCTCTCCAGCAGACCCGGCGACTCTATATCTTAAAAACGGAAGTACGATAAGCGGTGGGTTGATTTACGAAGGGGAGAATGGGGTCCGGATTTCCTGGGAGGGAGGAGAGGTTTTCTTTTCCAAAGCAGAGATCGAGCGGGTTGAGAAAGGAAAGTTTCAAATAGAAAAAGAGGGACTTCTTTTCCCGGAGGAGACGGAAACGGAATGGCCGTATGAGCAGGAGGCGGTGGTCCATCTCACCGACCAGCGGATTCTGGATGAAGCGATCGGCGATGTCCGGGGAGATACGGTCATTCTTCGGCGGGAATTCGAGGAGGGCGGGGCGATTGAGCAGGAGATCCACCGCTCCCAAATCGAATATCTCGCCTTCAAACCGATCCGGAATGAAAGAAACCGAAAGATTGAAGAATCCCTCCGGACCCAGTTTCCCAAGATGAAGTGGTACCGGGAGGGAACGTTTAATCTCCTCACCGATTCCTACGCCACCTGGGTCAACGAATACAAAAAGGGGATTCAGGAGCTCCGGACCGATTTTTACCTGACGTTTTTCCCCATTTTAAAAGAACGCACCCCCCATGTGGCCCATTATGTCGTGATCTTTGATGAGTGGGATGACTTCATCGAGCACGGAGATGCGGACGGGGTGCCGGCCCTCGGACTTGCCGGCTACTTTTCGCCGGATACGGAGGTCCTTTACCTTTTCAATATGCTGGGGGACTCCTTTTCGGCGTTCCTTGAGAGTGCCTTGGTCGGAGGGGTCGGGAAAGCGATGGACCAGGCGGCCGATTCGGTCAAATCGCAAGTGGACAAGCGCTACCATGTTTTTGTCGAAGGAAAGGCGGATGAGGTGAAAAACAAATTTGCCGGATACCATTCGTATCTCCGAGGGATCTATCGCGAGCAGACCATGGAGACGCTCCGGCACGAAATGGTGCATGAACTTTTTCATAACTGGGGGCTTCAGACGGTGATCGTCTCAAAAATCAGGGACCGGCACGAGACCGAGGCGGACAAAAAGAAAAAGTTCCTTGAGGAGGCGGATTCCTCAAAGAAACGGGAACTTCTTTTAGAATTGGCACAACTTCGAAAGCAGGATACCGACGTTCAGGTGGAGGCGTCGAATTCCTGGTTTGTGGAGGGACTCGCTGCCTATATGGAACCGACACCGGTCGGGGGAGTAAGCAAACGGTGGCTTTACACGTTTCAGGAGGCAAGAAGAAAGGGGAGACTTTTTCCGATTGAACATCTCACCGTCTATAAAATGGGTTCCTTTCCCGGCGTGGCAAGTGAATCGCAGCTCTTCGCCTACGCCCAATCCTGGGCCTTTGTCCATTTTCTGATGAGCCGGTATCCGGAAAATTTTATGCGATACCTTGACCGGATCAGCCGGGAAACCCCAGAGGAAAATGAAGACATCCTCTGGCTTTTGGAATCACTCGGGAAGGAACTCCGTCCGCTTGAGGAGGAATTTTTGGCGTACATGGAGCAGTTTGAGGAACTGGAAGATCCGATGCTGGAAGAACTGGACACCATGATCAGTATGTTTCAGGCCTTTTAAAGGGAAAGGAGGCAAAAATGGGAGGAGCTGCACTTTATCTCGTGGCTGCGGCGGTCGGGTATTGGGTGTTGGAGAGGGCCGCCGGTCAGAAGAAAGGACTCAAAACGGCCGGACAGATTGTCGGGGCGGCGATTATCATCTTCGCTTTCCTCGGCTTTGCATGCAAATCTTATGCGACTGCCAAGTACGGAAAAGGCGGTTATTTTTGTCCGATGACGGCCTGTCCTTCAGGGATGAATTGTCCCTTCATGAAACAGCAGCCACCGATGACAAAATAGCCCTCACGATGTCCGAGGAGGCGATCCAAAAATTCAAAGCGGTCGTTAAGGCCTCTCCGGAAGATGAACTGGCCCGCTTTTCGTTGGGCAATGCCTATTGGGGAGCGGGCCGGTATCGGGAGGCGGCGGAGCATCTTGCCAAGGCCCTTTCCCTGAAAAGCGATTGGATGGCGGCGGCCATTCTTCTTGGGAAGTGCTACATAGCACTCGGGGAAAAGGAGGAGGCAAAAGCGGCGTTCCAGAAAGCGCTTACCCTTGCCATCTGCCAGTGCCACGAAGGGCCGAGGGAGGAACTTGAGGCCCTTTTGAAAGAGATCGGTTAACCATGCCGGTCGAGCGCTCGGCAGGGGCTGTGATTTACCGGGAGGAGAAAGAAGAACCTCTTTTTCTCCTCCTTCATTACGAAGAGGGGCACTGGGACTTTCCAAAGGGGCATATCGAATCAGGGGAGACCTCCAAAATCACGATCCGCCGCGAGGTGGAGGAAGAGACCGGCATCCGGCGCCTGGCTTTCCGTCCCGGCTTCAAAGAGACGATCCGCTACTTTTTCCGCTCCAAAAAAAGAGGGGTCCTGAAATTCGTCGTCTTTTTCCTTGTCAAAACCCCCCAAAAGGAAGTGTTCCTTTCCGATGAACATATCGGCTACGACTGGCTCCCGTACCGAAAGGCCCTCAAGCGGATCACCTACACCTCAAGCCGGAACGTCCTCCGGAAGGCACACAGCCATTTAAAAAGACCGGGCCGCCCCAAAAAACTACCTTGACAGCCGGCTTAAAAATTGCTAATCTGTCGTTCGCAATGGGGGGCCACAGGAGCATGATGATTGTTACCCCTATCAAATAAAGAAGTTGGGTTTTTCCGCCTATTCGGTGTCCTCTTTTACTTTCTCCTTTTTTTATTTCTTTTAAATCAGCCCCTTTCCGCTTCAGACTCAACCCTTCCCAAGGCAGATTACGTTACTCCCGGAACCGTCAAATCCTGGTTGAAAGCCGGCCAATCGCTCCGTTTTGTTGATGTCCGGGAGCCAAAGGAATACGAGAAGGGACATATCGAAGGAGCGATCAACATTCCCTATGCTGAGGTGGAAGACCATCTTGATGAGATGGGCCAGTGGGAAAAAGCCACGCCTCTTATCTTCTACTGCACGTATTCTTCGTGGCGCGCTCCTTACGCAGCCAATCTTTTAAAAGACAATGGCTTTCAACATGCCTTTATCCTTGAGGGAGGGATAGCCGGCTGGCAGGGAGGGGGCCAAACCATCCGTGCCTCTCAAGCCGATCAAGTTCCCGAAATCATTCCCTACTCAAAAGACCTTAAGATTGAGCTAAAGCACCCCCAAGATAAACAATACCAAGAGAAAATTTCAATGACTCCGGAAGAATTAAAGCGGTTCGACGGAAAAGAAGGACGGCCCGCCTATGTGGCTCTGAACGGCATGATTTATGACATCACCCAAAGCCGCCTCTGGAGGGGCGGCGCGCATGATCCGAGCCACGGCAAGGCCTTTGCCGGACGGGATCTTACAAAGGTGATCGACGACTCTCCTCATGGTCCCAAGGAACTCGGCAAATTTCCGATAGTCGGCTATTTGGTTACCCCCGCTTTTGCCGCTCCCGAGGAAGAAACGTCCGGAGGGCTTCTCTATAGTCAACTCACGGACGGGTTTTGGCAAATCTGGAAGAAGTCCGGAGAGGAGCCGGTCCAACTGACATTTTCTCCTTATGACAAGCGGCGACCTCTATTGACGGCGGGCGGCGATATTCTCTATCATACCAATAACGACCGATGTTTCCGGTTGACCCGGGACGGAAAGGAGGAGGAACTCCTCTCGGACCTTTGGCCTGTTAGGGATATTGTCCCATCCCCCACGCGGAATCTCTATGTTTTTTCCCGCTTCAGGACCGATCTGGTGGACCAGAGCAACCTTTGGCTATTTGATCCCTTGACGGGGGATCGCAAAATGCTGACGCGGGGTGAGGGAATTCAGTACCAGCCCGCCTGGTCTCCGGATGGGAATCGGATTGTTTATTCGGCCGGCTCGGGCCCCCGGAGCAAGGAAATTTTTGTGATTGGAGCGGATGGCACCGGTGAAAAACAACTCACTCAGAATAACTCAAATGAATTCACTCCCAGTTGGTCACCGGACGGTCAACAGATTGTCTTCAGTTCCAACATCACGGGAGATTTTGAGGTTTGGTCCATGAATGCCGACGGTTCAGAAGCAAAACAGCTGACCCATTCTCCGGGACTGGATACGCGCCCTGTTTTTTCTTCGGACGGAAGCCGGATTGCGTTTACTTCGAACCGCTCCGGAGACCTTGAAATCTGGGTGATGGAAGCCGATGGCTCAAATCAGAAGAAGTGGGAAAATCATGAGGCACCCACGTGCGATCCTTTTTGGTTTTAGTTGTTTTTTCATGCTTGATTTTAGAAGGATGCGCCACAGCGCCCAAAAAGCCGGATTTGCGTGCAGAGGCAGCCAAAGAGGCCTTTGTTATACAGCAGGTCGGCATCTCCCCAAAGACATTTTGGCCCAAGAAGGGAGTGGGGCTTGAAATCCGTTGGACACAGCGCCGGAAGGCCAAAACAACTGTAGAGATCAGAAAAGAAAGCGGGGAATTGGTAAAGCGTTTTGAGAAGACTTTTTCAAAGGGACCTCAGGTGGTCGTTTGGGATGGCACGAACGGCTCGGGTGAGACCGTAGATCCCGGCATTTATCTTTACTCTCTACGGAGCGAAGACGAAAGCGGTCATGAAGCGATATACGATCCATCCTTGATCACAGGCGGGGAGGAACTCAAAGTCGAACGGTTTACTTTTGACCGTGATAAAAGGGAGCTTCATTTTATCCTCCCGCGGGCAGCCCGGACCCGCCTTCGGATTGGGCTTTCTCCCTTTATGCACCTTAGGACCCTTTTGAATTGGGAGCCGCTTGAAGCAGGAGCGCATACTTTGACTTGGGACGGCCTTGATGCTTCCGGATGGATCCGAGCAGTGGATCACCCGGGCGTCACGATGAATCTGGCTGCGTTTGCTCTGCCGGACAACGCGATCTTGGTAAAGGGAGACAGAAAAGAGACATTTAGCCCGGATAGCCCTTCTAAACTAAAGGGAAGTTATTTTCACGCGGCACACGACCGCGCAGACTGCCGGGACGTCTCCCTGACAGTTGATTTTCCGAATGCCAGGAGAAACTCAGAGGGACTCCCTATTCTTGGTGAAAACACATTGGTTCGTGTCTGGTTGAACGAAGAAGACAAAAGCTTTATGATCAATCAGCGGTATGAGGTGATGTTCTTTGTCGATACGGTTTTTCTCTTTGAGGAAGAAGACGGCCAAAACCCCTTTAATTTCGAGTGGGACGCCTCGCATCTTGCGCCCGGAGAGCATCTTCTTACGGTAAACCTCATCGGTTATGATGACCATTTGGGAGTCAAAACAGCCCGTGTTGTTAAGGAATAATCTGAAGTTCAAAACCTTTGCGCTGATAGGCCTCTGTGCCATCGGCATTTCTTTTGTAACTTATGCCTCAGCCGACACCCCGGTCGGCGGCGACATCACCACCGACACCACCTGGGACCTTGCCGGTAGTCCGTATATCGTTACCTCCAATGTCACGGTCCTTTCCGGAGTGACGCTCACCATCCAACCGGGTGTTCTTGTGAAGTTCGACGGCTTTTACTATATCGGGGTTTGGGGTGTCATTAATGCTCAAGGAACCGCTGGAAGTCATATCACTTTTACCTCTAACAGTCCGACACCTGCTCCTGGGGATTGGAACATGATTTCC
>CAMTXH010000004.1:0-49242 GCA_947085655.1 uncultured Omnitrophica bacterium
CTAGTATCTAGCATCCGCCTTATTTTGCATTGTAGCATCTAGCATCCCCTGATATAATGGAGTTATGGAGTGCAAAATCTGCGGAGTTCACTTAGGCCGGGAAAAGGAAGGATTCCAAAAGTCCGACGAATTCTACGACCGGGTCTGCTCCCGCTGTAACGGCCACGTCTGCAAAGCCCACCTCGTCATGGAAAGCCCTCCCACCTGTACGGAATGTAGTGGGGACTAATTATTCTCCAACAATCGTAAAAATAACCTTGCGGTTTCTGGGTTGGGTGTCGAAGTCGAGTAAAACGACCTGCTGCCAGGTGCCGAGTTTCAGTTTCCCGTCGAGGATGGGGATACTTACGGAAGGCCCTAAAAACGCAGCACGAAGGTGGGCATGGGCATTGTCATCGCCCCAGTCCTCGGGATGTTTGTAGGGATAGTCGCGGGGAAAGAGCCGGTCAAACGCTTCCTTTAAATCCGCCACCGCCCCCTTCGCAAATTCCACCGTGGTCACCCCTGCCGTAGATCCCGGCACAAAAATAGTCGCAATCCCGGAGCGGATTTTGGATTTCGCCACCGCTTCAGCGACTGCATCGGTCAGGTTCAAGCAGTCGTTATTTCCCTTGGTCTTGATTTCCTTGGTTTCGGAGTAGACAGGCATTTCTCGTAGGGGACGGTTTAAAGGATTAACTCTTAGGGACAGTCCCCCCACAGAAGCGACTCAGAGAAGCGTATGGGGGACAGTCCCTATTCCGGATGGAGGAGCCGGTCCATGTCGTACCACATCTCTTCCCGGCTGTAGGCGGCGATGTCCATAATCTGGGTGTCCATCCGGATCGCATCCTCCGGGCAGACCTCCACGCAGTAACCGCAATAGACACATTTCCCAAGGTCAATGTCAAAGCTCTTCGGGACCTTTTCGATGTTCGGGTCCGGGTGTTCATCCGCAACGATATAAATACACCGGGCCGGACAGACCGTCTCGCACATCATGCAGGCGACGCATCGTGGAGAGCCGTCCTCCCTTTGCGTCAGGCGGTGGCGTGTCCTAAGACGGGAGGCGTAGGGACGGAGCTCTTCCGGATATTGAATGGTCACGGCGCCTTGAAGATGTTTCAAAAGCCCGAAGCGATGGGCCGTGTGGATGAAAAGGTTCCTGAAGAAATGGCGGGAGGTAATCCAGAGTCCGCGGAGGACCTCCGGAACATACATCCTCTCCCAGAAATTAAGCGGCCTGTGCTGGACGAGTTTGACCCCCATCATTTGACCGTCAAGGTTTTGGTGAGCTGTGCGCCGTTATCTTTGGAGACAATCTCAAAGTTGAGATTTTCCCTGGATAGCGACTCCTCGGTCCAGACCTTCTCCAGAAAGAAAATATAAGATTCGTAACAACTCGTGATGTCGAACTCCTGGATTTTCTGCGGAAGAATCAAAGGGCCCGGGGAGGAAGCGATGTAAGAAAGGTCTTTGCCGTTGATTCTGCAATTCAGGGAGACATTTCGAACCGGTTTGTCGCCGGTATTCCGGACACTCAAAACAAAAAGGGGCTTTCCCCCCTCCCCCGGGCCGATTCCCAGATCGACAAATGCATAAACCGTTCCGAAGTTTTCCTCCTCACGCCCTTTCAGATTCCGGTTGCAGGCAAAATCGATCCGGTTCCGGATCTCTCCTTCGCCCACCGTCACAGACGTGAGGAACTCTCCTGCATAATCACCCGTATACACCGAAAAGTCGTTTTTCTCCGGATCCATATAGGGAAGTGCCGTATCCCAATAGGCGGTAACCCAGTATCTTCCCTTCGGGAGTGCCGGAATTTGATACGGGACTGTCTTCCAGGCAATTTGATCCTTCGGGATCCGGATGTAAGCGGTCGGGTAAAGTTCGTTCACCATGACTGCGAAGAGATAGAGGTCACCCGTATCCTGCACCGGCGGAAGCGTCACAATTCCTTCGATGATTCCCTCCCCTTTCGGTTTGGGCGGCGGGGGCGGCAACTGTATAAATCCCCACTCCTGGTCCCGCACGCGCCACCGGTCGATGGTCCTTACAAGATAGACTGTTCCTTCCGATTTTCCGCCGTTCGGGTAATATCCCATGACCTTCAAAAAGGCATTCTGCCCGCTAATTCTCTGGTTCAGGACCTCCACCTCGGGCGGAACAACCTGATGCATTTGAAGAATGGTGTTGGTAATCGCTTTTTCGTCATCGGCGATCGATTCTTTCGGAAGCCAACGGGCGCGGACTTTTTCCATGTCAAGGTTCCGGAGGGCGGTGTGAAAAGCGTAATACGTCTCTTTTGGCTCCGACTCCACCTGCCGGATGAATCCCTCTGCCGCCGGTGAAGCGGCCACACAGATCAAGGTCACGCTGAATGCGGCTGCCCACTTTTTCATGGATTAGATCAAAAGAACAAGGCCCGTTACCACGATATTCGCCAGCGAAAGCGGAAGAATCATCTTCCACCCAAGCCGCATCAGCTGGTCGTACCGGAATCGGGGGAGGGTCCAGCGAATCGTCATGAGAAGCCAGCAAAAAAATATGACCTTAAATGTAAATGCCCCAACTCCCAAAAGCACCACCGGAAAATGCGGCAAGGAAATGACCGTTCCCCATGGAAAATGAAACCCGCTTGGATAAAGATATGGAATCTGCCAGCCGCCGAAAAAAAGAGTCGTCATCAAACAGGCCAGAAGAACCGTTTCGATAAAATCGGCAAGGAAAAACATCCCGAATTTCATTCCGCTATATTCGACAAAATAGCCGATGATCTCCGATTCCCCCTCCGGAAGATCAAAGGGGATCCGTTTGGTTTCCGCCATCGCCGCGACAAAGAAAAGGAGCGCGGCAAGCGGCTGGACCACCACCCCCCATTTCGGAAGCCAGCCCCAGAAATAAGCGCCCTGTCCCCGGACAATCGCCTGCGGGCTCATCGATTCAAAGACCATTACGACACCGAGAAGTGCCACTCCCATCGTCACCTCATACGAAATCATCTGGCTTGAGGCGCGAAGCCCGCCGAGAAAAGAGTAGTTATTGTTCGAGGAGATGCCGGCCAGGACAACACCATAGACCCCCATCGAGGTCATCGCAAAAATATAGAGGAGTCCCACCGGAAGGTCGGCCACCTGAAGTTCGATGGCCCGTCCGCCGATCCGGAGCGCGTCTCCGAAGGGAATTGTGGCAAAGGCGGGAAGAGCAAAAAAGACCGATAGAAAAGGCGCAAGCGTATAAAGGACCTTGTCCGCACCCCTTGGGACGAAATCCTCCTTTGTCAGCATCTTTAGAACATCCGCAAGAGGATGAAAAAGCCCCAGAATCCGGATGCCGAAGATGGAGGCGCGGTTTGCGCCGATCCGGTCCTGCATGACGGCACTTTGTTTCCGCTCCACCCAGGTCAGGAGTCCCGAAAGATTCAGTACTCCCAGGAGCATAATAACTGCAAGAACTGCTTTAATTCCTATCTCAACCCCCATCATCCCTCTTTATGAATGTAGACGCTTTACGAAACTTATTTAATAACAAGATATTAGAAATAAATCCTGACACCTCCTCACACACAAATTTATTTTTAACTATTTTCATCATAAATAGTTACGTAAAGCGTCTATATTTTTATTCCTTCCTTGCCAAGGGTTTCGTAGGAGAGGCCGCGGAAGGCCGGGATAGCGCCTGCAAGGGCCGAAAAAATCGACTCCGGAGTCCCGGCCGCGACCGGTTTCCCCATTTTCTCCGAAAGCCGCCTCAGGATCTCTGCATCCGGCAAAGATGCCCCAAGCGGCTCGAGTGCTTTCCAGAACCGCTGAACCCTTCCGGCATGATTCGTAAAGGTTCCCTCTTTCTCCGCATAGGTGGCGCTCGGAAGGACAAAGTGTGCTTTGGAGACAGTGCTATTACGGTTACTTCCCTGGAAAATAAGAAGTTCGAGTTTATCCGTAAGATTTTTTCCGTTGAAAAGGGCCTCCACATCCTGCCCGAAGGCGTACATGCCTTTAATGGTTCTCTTTTCGATTCCTTCCATTAATTTTTGGGGTGAGATTTTCGAAAAACCGATTGCCTCCGCTCCGCGGGTATTCGGATTCTTGTCCGATTTGATCAGGAAGTCATCCTCATCCCCGGGCGGATTGGGACTTAAAAGGGCGACCTGCCTCAATCCGAGGGACTCAAAAAATTTCTTCGCAACAAATAGTTCCTCATTGGCGAGTTGAGGCGAAACTAAAACCGAAAAAGCCTCTTTTCCCCGTTTTTCAAAGAAGGCGTTAAGAGCGCCGGCCGTCTGCCCGAGGAGATCTTCCCAATCCGCCTCGAGGAGTCTCTCTCTATCAATGAATTTGTAACCGTAGCGGCCGGCATCGCACATCCACCACTGGTTCACCTCTTTGTTGAAACGGGGCTTGAGGCGCATCACCCGCTCCCCCTTCGCATGATGCGGACGGTCCTTGTTCACATGAATCTGGATGTTGCACCCCTGACTGCAGCCGTTACAGACCGAATCGGCCGATTCCAGATACCAGACCCGGCATTTGAACCGGAAATCCCGGTCGGTGAGCGCCCCCACCGGGCAGATATCCACCACATTTCCGGAATAGGGGTTGTCGAATTCCTTGCCCGGATAAATCCCGATTTCGGAATGATCCCCACGGTCAAAAATCCCGAGTTCGTGCGATTTTGAAATCTCGTCGGTGAAGCGGACGCAGCGGGAGCAGAGAATGCACCGTTCGGAATCGAGCGCCACATTCGGGCCGATCGGTGCCGCCTTGAAATGCTTTTTGACTTTTTGTTCGTTGAATTTCGGGTTGTAGAGCCCGTACTCCATGTAGTAATCCTGGAGCCAGCACTCCCCCGCCTGATCGCAGACCGGACAATCGAGGGGATGATTGATCAAAAGAAATTCAAGAACCGCCTCGCGGAGCTTTCCGACCTCTTCGCTTGAGGCATCAATAACCATCCCGTCCTGACAAAGGGTTTGGCAGGCGATAATCGGCTTCGGGGACTTTTCCATCTTCACCAGACACATCCGGCAGTTCCCGGCGATCGAGAGGCCCGGGTGGTAGCAATAATAAGGAATGGCGATGCCGAGTTTTTCGGCTGCCTGGATGAGGTTGGTGCCCGGTTCTACCGTAATACTTTTTCCGTCAATCGTAAGTGTTGGCATTGTACGTCCTCTGCCTCGGGGTCCTGCCGCGGCGACTTTCCCGCCATGCTCGCTCCCGCTGCGCCTGGCGGGAGCCCTTGTCGCCGCGTCACCCCTCGGCAAATACCGATTGAGTGCTCTTCAGCTCACATCTACCTGATTCGATATGATGTACAAATTCTTCCCGGAATTTAACCGGGTAGCTGGAAAAGGGCATCGCTGCGCCGTCGGCAAAGGCACAGATGGTGTTTCCGGCCATGTTGGAGGCGATGTGGAGGAGTGTGTCCAGATCCTCCATCCTCCCTTTTCCCTCGTAAATCCGCTTGACCACTTTATAGTACCAGCCGGTCCCCTCCCGGCAGGGAGAACATTGACCGCATGACTCATGCGCAAAAAAGCGGGCCGTCACCAAAAGAGCCTCCACCATGCAGACCGTCTCATCCATCACGATGATGCCGGCCGAGCCAAGCATCGTCTTTACCTTCTTAAGCGACTCGTAATCAAGGCCGACCTCAATCTCATCCGCTTTTAGGACCGCGGCCGACATCCCTCCCGGCACCACCGCCTTCAAAAGCCGCCCTTCCCGAATGCCCCCCGCATATCGGAAAATAAGATCCTTAAGGGAAGTTCCCATCGGGAGTTCATAAATCCCCGGACGTCCCACGTGGCCGCTGACGCTATAAAGATGCGTTCCCCCGTTTTTCTCGCACCCCAAATCCGAAAAAAACTTCCCTCCCTTTTCAACGATGGTCGGAAGACAGGCAAGCGTCTCGACATTGTTGATAATCGTGGGGCACTGAAAAAGACCCACAATCGCCGGAAAAGGAGGCTTGAGGCGCGGGAACCCTTTCTTTCCTTCCAGGGATTCAAGGAGCGCTGTCTCTTCCCCGCAGATATAGGCCCCGGCGCCGAGGTGGATGAGGATCTCCAGGTCAAAACCGGTTCCAAAAATATTTTTTCCCAAAACCCCTTTCGAATACGCCTCATCCACCGCCTGTTGAAGAATCCGGGCCGGCTGCACATACTCCCCCCGGATATAAACATACGCCTTATGGCTTTGAATCGCATAACAGGTGATTAAAATTCCTTCGATTAAAAGGTGCGGGTCCCGCTCAAGAATATACCGGTCTTTAAAAGTCCCCGGCTCACCCTCATCTGCATTCACGGCAAGATAAACCGGTTTTTTTCGATCCTTCGGGAGGAATCCCCATTTCATTCCGGCCGGGAACCCGGCGCCGCCGAACCCCCGGAGGTTGGAGGTCTTTACCTCCTCCACAATTTGTTCCGGCTTCATGGTTTTGAGTGCCTTCTCTGCCGCTTTGTAACCGCCTCCCTTTAAGTAGGTCTCGATTTTGATAGAATCTTTCACCCGGAACCGTTTGGAAAGAATCGGCTCGCGAAGGGGGCTTTCAATCGCCGCCTCATCCGGTTCCCCCACCCGCTTCCCGGTGTATTGATCCAAAATTTGATCCACTTTCTCCTTCGTGAGGAATCCGTAATAGTCATCCCCCACTTGCATCATCGGGGCAATTTCACAGGCGCAGAGACACTCAACGCTATCCAGACGGAACTTCCCGTCTGGCGTACTTTCTCCGACGTCGATTCCGAGTTTCTCTTTGACGTAATCGAGGATTCCGTCTCCGCCGAGGAGATTGCAACTTAAGTTCCGGCAGGCCCGGATCGGGGTCTTGCCGCACGGTTTTTTTTCGTAAAGGGTGTAGAAACTTGTCGCCTCCCGAACCTTTACAATCGGAAGGTCGAGCGCTTCTGCAACCGTCTCCTCGACATCGGGTGAGATGTAACCGTTCTGCTCCTGGGCAAGATGGAGCACCGGAAGCATCGCCGCCTGCCGGGTCTCATACTGTTTGAGAATCTCTTTGATTTTTTTCTGGTTTTCGGTGCTGAAGACAAACGGCATTTTAGCGGTCGAGTTCTCCTGCAATCATGTTGACAGAGCCAAAGGTTGGGACAATATCGGCCATCATACCGCCGATAAGGAGGGCCGGGAGGGCGTTCATGATCGGAAAACAGGGCGGGCGGACCCGGACGCGGTAGGGTCGGTCCGAACCGTTACTCACCACATAAAAGCCAAGTTCCCCGTTCGCCCCTTCCACCGCCTGATACGCTTCTCCTTTGGGCGGCCGGATCCCATGCCCCACCATCACCAATTTGAAATGGTCCATCAGTCCCTCGATATTGCCGTAGGTGTCTTCCTTCGGGGGGAGAACAATCTTTTTCTCCGGCGCATTGATAAGAGGATGGCGGTCTCCGCTTGTTCCCTCAAGCGTCGGGTCCATCCGGACCGTTTTCTGTTTGAATCCGGCGGTCCGGCCCATCTTTGCTTCATCCACCATGAAATCGGCCGGAATTTCATTGCCCCGCTCGTCCACCATGACCGCCCCGCCCGGGATCTTGGAGAATGCCTGTTCCACAATCCGCATACTCTGCTCCATCTCCTCCATCCGGACCAGGTACCGGTCGAGATTATCCCCTCCCTCGGCGATCGGGATATCAAAATCGAATTGGTCATAGACAAGATACGGCTGACTCCTCCGGACATCGTAATCCACCCCGGTCGCCCGGAGGAAAGGACCCGTGATCCCGTACGAGACGGCATCCTCTTTGGAAATGACCCCAACCCCTTTCATCCGGTCGACGAAAATCCGGTTCCGGGTGAGGAGTTTGTCCACTTCTTTCAAAATGCTCCGGACTTCTTTAAAGGTTGGGGCGACTTTTTCCTTGAACCCCTCTGGCAAATCCGCCTTCACTCCTCCGACCCGGCTATAGGAGATGGTGAGTCGCGCGCCTGTGACCGCTTCTACCAGCTCCCACAAAAACTCCCGCGCCTTGATCATATAAAGGAAGACGGTAAAAGCACCCAGTTCCATGGCGGAAGCGCCGATACAGGTCAGGTGGTCCGTGATCCGGGAGATTTCGCTCATGATGACGCGTATATAGTCGCACCGCTCCGTCGTTTCGATGCCGAGAAGTTTTTCAACCGCCATGCAGTAGCCGACATTGTTGATAAGAGGGGAAACATAATTGAGCCGGTCGGTATAAGGAATGGCATTGTTGTAGGGACCGACCTCGCACATCTTCTCGAATCCGCGGTGGAGGTATCCGATCTCCGCATCCGCGCCGGTGACCGTTTCCCCGTCGAGTTCCACGACGATCCGGATGACGCCATGCATCGCCGGATGACTCGGACCGACGTTTAAAAGAAGGGTGCGTGTCTCGGCTTTTCCTGTTCTCTGAATTTCTTCCGCTAATTTTTCCATCAGTTAATCGGCCCAATGAGAGGTTGGCGCTTGTTCACCGGGTAATCCTTCCGGAGCGGATGCCCCTCAAATGGTTCATACATCAGAATTCGCTTCAAATTCGGATGTCCCTTGAACCGGATGCCGAACATGTCCCAGACCTCCCGCTCAAACCAGTCCGCCCCTTTCCAGAGCGACACAAGCGAATCGACTTCCGCCCCTTTCTCTTCAACCGGCACTTTCAGCCGGAGCCGGTGGTGTTTGGAATGGGAATAAAAGTGATAGGCCACTTCAAACCGCGTTCTTGCCTCTTCAGGGCGTTCCCATTTTTCCCCTTTAGGGTCCTTTTTCGGTTTCATATAAAAAGGAAGGGGCGATGGTGTAAACGTGGTAGGGGCACTGGCAGGAACCTGGTCAAATTTCAGATAATCAACGCAGGTCAGGTCCATCAGGAAATTGAAATCAAGTTCCGGGTCCTCCTTTAAGGCCCGGGCCATCTCAAAGAGTCCCTCTTTTTTTAGAATGACCGTGTCATCCCCCCGATATTGATGGGTGGCAATGACAATTTTCGGAAAGCGGTTTTTGAGGATTTCGGAGATCATCATGAGGGTTTTGGATGGACAAAAAGCTTGGTCTGTTTTTCGCCCTTTTCAATCTTCACCTGGAGTTTGATGAGCCCGTCGAGGACATTCTCGGGCCGCGGGGGGCAGCCCGGAATATAGACATCCACCGGAATGATCGTGTCAATACCCATCACGGTGGCGTAGTTATCGTAGAAACCGCCGGTGCAGGTGCAGACGCCGAAGGCAACCACCCACTTCGGCTCGGTCATCTGGTCATAAACCTGCTTCAAAACAGGCGCGATTTTATGGCTGATCGTTCCGACGACAAAGAGGACATCCGCCTGGCGCGGCGAAAAACGGGGCAGCCCCGCCCCGAACCGGTCTACATCATAATGGGAGCAGGCGGTCGCCATATATTCCATCCCGCAGCAGGCAGTGACAAAAGGATACTGGAAAATTGAAAACTTCCGTGCCCAGCCGATCGCGGCATCGAGTTTGGTGGTGAAAAAATCAAGTTTCGTAATATCTACCGTTCCCACTCAAGCGCCCCTTTTTTCCATGCATAAAAAAGTCCGACCGCCAGCACAAAAAGGAAACTCGCCATTTCAATAAACCCGAAAAGTCCGAGTTTCCGGTAAAGGACCGCCCAGGGAAAAAGAAAGATGATTTCAATATCGAAAATAATAAAGAGCATAGCCACAAGGTAAAACTTGACTGAGAACCGGCCCATCGGCTGCCTGAACTGCTCCTGGCCGCACTCAAAAGGTGTTTCCTTCTCGGGGGTCGGCTGCGGACGCCCAAGGAGCCGATGTCCAATCACCATCGCCCCCGCAATCATTGCAGACAGAATTGTCAGAATCAATATGCCAACATATTCTACCGCCATCGGTTTATCCTTATTAACCCTTTATTATAGCCAAAAGTTTTTGGCTTGTCTACAAGCCAGCGCTATTTTTCCCTCTTGACTGTTACTCCTTCTGTTGTATGATGATAAGAAAACCATGCCAAGAAAGGAAATCTTCCAAACCACCTTTGAATCCTCCTATGACATGGGGGCCCAGACTAAACATTTCCGGTTCAAACTCCACAATCCCTTCTCGTTTCAGGCGGGCCAGTTTGTGATGGTGTACGCTTTGAATGAGCCGGAAAACCGGAAGCGTCCCTATTCGATTGCCTCTCCCCCTTCCCTTCAAGGAGCGCTTGAATTCTGCTTGAACCGTGTTGAGGGCGGTTTCATGTCCAATTACCTCTGCGATTTAAAAGGGGGGGAGACGGTCCCGATGGAAGGGCCGTACGGAAAGTTCACCATCCGGGAGCCGATGGAGAAAGGAGTGCTTTTTGTTGCAACCGGAACCGGCATCGCCCCTTTCCGGAGTCAAATTAACGACCTCTTCGAAACCAGAAAAGCGCAGGATAAGGAAATCTGGTTGGTCTACGGCATCCGGTATGAAACCGATATCCTCTATAAGGAAGAATGGGAGAAACTGGCGGCTGCAAGACCGAATTTTCATTATATTCAAACCATCTCCCGTCCCAAAACCTGGACGGGTGAGAAGGGATACGTCCAGGAAAAAATCAAAAAGTTTATCCAGGATCCTCAAGGGCTCGACGTTTATATCTGCGGTCTGCCGGCCATGGTGGAGGATGTCCAAAAGACCTGCGCCGAGATAGGATTTCCAAAGGAAAAAGTTCATTTTGAAAAATATGTCTAATGAAGCCGAGACTTGCGGAGCGTCAGCGAACGCAAGTCTCTGGCTGAATTAGACCCCGCCCTTTTGGCGAAAGTAGATATGTATTATGTTTATGTGATACACTCTGGAGAGAATAATAGCATTTATATTGGAAGTACAAGCAATTTAGATCGGAGACTCTCACAACATAAGTGTCGAGGTCCGTTTAAATTAGTATACTACGAGGCATACTTACACAGAACGGATGCTTTAAATCGCGAACGCAAATTGAAACATCATGGAAGTGGTATTGGCCATCTTAAGAAACGGCTCGTTAACAGTTTGTCGAGTTAATCCGCCAAAAGGGCGGGGTTTAATTCGGCCGTACAACTTACGTCGCCCATGGCTCCGTAAGTTGTGGCCTCATTGAAAATGCACGGCGATTCTTACATTACTCCCCCAAAACTACTCTGGTGTGCCGGTATCACAACCGTCCTGACCTGGCTTTCCTCTCTCCTTGGCCTTGACTCAAGACAACTCACCGCAACCGGCGTTTTCCTGTTTATTGTGGTCGCCACCCTTTTTTTCTGGAAGATGCGTCTTTCCTTCGGGCTGATCGGCCTCACCGTGCTCATGCTCTTCGGCCTCCTCGACACTCCCCACCTCATCGAGTTTGCGAGTCTTGACGTTGTCCTTTTTCTGGTCGGGATGATGCTTGTCGTCGGGTTTCTGGAGGAGCGGAAGTTTTTCGAATATGTGATTGAAAAGACCCTCCGCCTCATCGGAAAAGACGCCAATAAGCTCCTCATCGTGATGCTCGTTGCCTCCTTTATCTCGGCGGCACTTGTGGATGAAGTGACCTCTATCCTTTTTATGTGTTCCACGATGCTACAACTGACCCGCCGCTACAAACTCGACCCGAAGCCCTTTATCTTGATGCTTGTTTTTTGCACCAACCTCGGCTCCAGCGCCACCGTGGTCGGGAATCCGATCGGGGTGTTGATTGCGATGCGCGGGGGGTTCACCTTTCTTGATTTTTTGAGATGGTCTGCTCCTGTTGCCCTGGTCGCACTCACCATTGTCATTGTCTTTTCTTTCATCTTCTTCCGGAAAAGCATTCAGGAACTCCGGAAGGCGATGAAGGGGGAAAAAGAAAGTCCGGTTCATCTTGAGTCCATCTCCCAAAAGGACCTCTGGGCCTGCTGGGCCCTTTTTTTGGTCACCGTTGCCCTCCTTGTCTCTCATCACCACCTGGAGGAACTCCTCCACCTTGAAAAAAATACCCTCCTTTTGGGCGTGCCGTTTGCCGCGGGGGGTGTTGCCCTCTTTTTGAGCGGTGAAAACGCAAGAGACCTAGCCGAAAAACGGGTCGACTGGTGGACCCTTGCTTTCTTCATCGCCCTTTTTGCCAAAGTCGGAACGCTCAAATATACCGGCGTCACCGGAGTCATTGCGAACCGTCTCGCCGAGGTTGCACATGGAAATTACGGGCTCCTTTTTGCCGGTGTCACCTGGTCCTCGGGACTCTTGAGCGCATTTCTGGATAACATCCTTGCGGTTGCCATGTACGCCCCTGTGCTCGCCGATCTTCAAACCCTCGGCTTCTACATCATTCCCCTCTGGTGGGGGATGCTGGTCGGATGCGCCTACGGCGGAAACCTCACTATGATCGGCTCAACCGCCAATATTGTGGCCGCAGGGGTCATTGAACGACGGAAAGAGGGGCACTTTTCCTTTATGGAGTGGTTCATCCCCGGGTTATGGGTAGTCCTTGCCACGCTGATTCCCGCCACCCTCCTGATCTTTATCCAGATCGGCCTCATGCCTAAGTAAGCCCCGTTGACTTTTTCCAACAAGTTGGTACAATAGAAGTTATGAAGTGATTATGGCTTTCCACAGTCATCCAAAATTTACATAGCTATGCTTGATAATTATAGTTACAACTATCTTTTCATTGCAATCTTTACCGCTGTCGCGGTTATTTTCCCGCTTCTCCCCATCCTTCTCGCCCGCTTTGTCGCCCCCAAAAAGCCGAATCCGATTAAAAACGATACGTACGAATGCGGTGTCGAGACGGTCGGAGAAACCTGGGTCCAGTTCCGCGTCCAGTATTACCTTTTCGCCCTCATTTTTGTGATTTTCGATATTGAGGCGATCTTTGTCCTCCCGTGGGCGGTCGCCTTTAACAAACTCGGCCTCTATGCGTTTGTGGAGATGCTGATTTTCCTTGCGATCCTTGCCGGCGGCTGGGCCTACGCCTGGAAAAAGGGTGTTTTAGAGTGGATCTAGAGTAGGGACGTTTCTAGTTCTGGCCCCAATGTGTCCCCTGTCCTCATTTTTAAACAAAAGGGACAGGTCGGAGCCAGGTGTAGAAACGTCCCTGGGAGTGGACATGACCATTGATGAAGGACTGAAGAGCGAACTCCAAAAACAGGGAATCTTCCTGACAAGTCTCCAGGATCTTTACAACTGGGGCCGTCGCTCCTCGATCTGGCCGATGCAGTTCGGGCTCGCCTGCTGCGCGATTGAGATGATTGCCACCGCCTGCGCCCGTTATGATATCGCCCGGTTCGGTGCAGAACTCTTCCGCGCCTCCCCCCGTCAGGCAGACCTCATGATTGTGGCCGGCACCGTCACCAAAAAAATGACCCCTCAAATTGTCCGTCTCTACAATCAAATGGCGGAACCGAAATATGTCATTACGATGGGGGCCTGTTCCATCTCAGGCGGGCCTTTCCGGGAAGGATATAATGTCCTGCAGGGGCTTGACCGGTACCTGCCGATAGACGTGCATATCCCGGGTTGCCCTCCCCGCCCCGAAGCCCTTCTTGAAGGGATCATGAAACTCCAGAAAAAAATCGATGAGCAGAAACTCTGGCAGCTGGAATGGTATCAGAAAGGAATCCGGCGTGAATTTCCGGTGCCGGCATTCGGTCCGCACGGTCTTGTTCCCCGGTACAATGCGGAGGTTTTTGATCCCTTGAAAGGAAATATCGGAACCGTCAAACCGGAAAAGGAGCCGGAATTCAGTCATGGAACCGCTTGAGGCGATCCAAAAACAACTGGAAGAAAAAATTCCGGGGCTAAAACTGACGCCGGAGGGAGCCGGTTTTCTGGTTGACCGGAAGGATCTTCTGACGGTGGCCCGCTTTCTCAAGGAAAACGAGCCGTACAAAATGGATTATGTCTCGAATCTCTGCGGGGTGGATTATAAGGAATATCTGGAATCGGTTGCTTATCTTTATTCGATGGAGAAAAAAGAGGGCCCTATCCTCCTCAAGGTTCGCGTGAGCCGGGAAGATCCGAAGGTGCCTTCCCTCACCCCCCTTTTCCGGGGAGCCGAATATCAGGAACGGGAGGCCTACGATATGTTCGGGATTATTTATGAAGGACATCCGGACCTTCGGCGGATTCTGATGTGGGAGGAATTCGTACACTATCCCCTCCGGAAAGACTACAAACCGGAAGACCAGGATCTGCTCGAAGATGAAAAACAGCCGCCCGAAGCGATTCAGGGGGGCAAGTGATGGAAAAAGCGGCATCGGCGCTTGAGACCCAGATGCTTCAGGTGAATATCGGGCCGCAGCATCCTTCCACCCACGGCGTTTTCCGGATGAATGTGACCCTTGACGGAGAGACGGTCGTCCGGCTCAAGCCGGTCATGGGGTATCTCCACCGGAATCACGAAAAGATTGCGGAAGGGGCGAGTTATCTGGCGAGCATGCCTTTTACCGACCGGCTCGATTATATCTGCTCAATGACCAATAATCTCGGCTATGCGATAGCCGTCGAGAAACTCGCCGGGATCGAGGTGCCGGAGCGGGCCGAGTATATCCGTGTCATCATGGCGGAGTTGACCCGTCTGGTGAACCATACCCTCCTCGTCGGGTTTCTTCT
This sequence comes from uncultured Omnitrophica bacterium, assembly GCA_947085655.1. Taxonomy (GTDB): domain Bacteria; phylum Omnitrophota; class Gorgyraeia; order JACQQV01; family JACQQV01; genus CAMTXH01. The sequence continues at coordinate 14,507 of CAMTXH010000004.1, forward strand.
GAATGACCTGGGTGCTTTCTTCACCCCGACCCTTTACGCCTTCCGGGAGCGGGAAAAGATTCTGGATCTGTTTGAGGCGGCTTCCGGTGCGCGCATGATGTGCAATTATATGCGGTTCGGCGGCGTCAAAAATGACTTCCCCACCGGCTTCATGGAAAAACTGAAGGAGGTCATCGCGAACTATCCACGCTTTCTGGATGAGTTCGAGCGGCTCCTTACCGAAAATGAAATTTTGATGGGCCGGTGCCAGAATGTCGGCATCCTCCCAAGGAAACTGGCGGTCAATGCGAGTGTCACAGGCCCGATGCTTCGTGCCTCCGGTGTGGACTATGATATCCGGAAGGTGGACGGCTACTCGATTTATCCCCGTTTCAAGTTCCGCGTGCCGCTCGGCACCGTGGGCGATGTCTATGACCGATACTACGTCCGTATCCTTGAAATGCGCGAATCGGTTAAAATCCTTGAGCAGGCGGTCAAAGAAATGCCGGAGGGAGAGGTGTTGAGCGCCAAGGCGAAAACGGGAGCCAAGTCCCCCCGGACGTTCCGTCCGCCGAAGGGGGATGCGTACGGCCGGATTGAGTCCCCCAAGGGGGAACTCGGCTTTTATCTGGTAAGCGACGGAACGCCGAATCCCTACCGGTACCATGTCCGCCCGCCGAGCTTTGTGAATTTGACGATTCTGGAGGATATGTGCCTCGGACTCAAGGTCGCCGATGCCATCATTATCCTCGGAAGCATTGACATTGTATTGGGAGAAGTAGACCGATGAATAGGGACTGTCCCCCGCACACTTCCATGAATCGCATGCAAGTGGGACTGTCCCTAGGGTGGGGGCACTTATGTTAGGACCGGGCCTTTTAAAAGGGATGGCGGTGACACTCAAACAGTTCGTGGAAAGTTACACGAAGAAAGGGAGTATCTTCACCATCCAGTATCCGGAAGAGCGGCGGGAGATGCCGGAGGCCTTCCGGAACTTTCCGATCCTGGTTTACGACGAGGATCCGGAAAATCCCCGCTGCGTCTCCTGCGATATCTGCGCGAAGGAATGTCCGCCAAGGTGCATCACCATCGTCCGGGACCGGGATCCGAACGGCGCGGGTCTCAAAAAGCCGAAAGTTTTTGACATCGATGTCTCCGTCTGCATGTCCTGCGGCATCTGCGAAGAGGTCTGCCCTTTTGACGCCATCTTCATGGATAAGGATTTCGAACTCTCCGCCTACGACCGGATGGAATCCTTGAACTTCCACAAAGAAAAACTCCTCCGTCCGAACTCCTACTTCCACAAAATCCGCCCGACCGACGCCGCCCGGATTGACGCCAACTTAAAGGCCAAACAGGAAAAACAAGCCCCGACGCCGCCTTCCGGAACGACAACTTGATGGAAACGCTCGACCAACTCTTCGTACTTCTCAAAGAGGGGATTCTCCAAATTGCGGAAGCGTTCCTTCCTTCGGGTCTCCTTCCTTTTGTTTCAATCCTTGTCAGCATCACCGCCATCGCCATTTTCGCCCCGGCCGTCATGATGTATCTCACTTGGCTTGAGCGGAAAGTCATCGGACGGATGCAGAACCGCTACGGGCCGAACCGGGTCGGGAAATTCGGACTCCTCCAGCCGATTGCAGACGGCATCAAGATGCTCACCAAGGAGGATATTGTTCCCGCAAAAGCGGACCGTTTCGGACATTTCCTGGCACCGGTGGCGGTGGTGGTCCCGAGTCTCCTTCTTTTTTCAGTGCTTCCCTTCGGGAGGAATATGATTGCGGCCGACCTGGAAATCGGCCTTCTTTTCTTTCTCGCCATTTCGTCCGTCGGGACACTCGCCATTTTTATCGGCGGGTGGGGCTCGCGGAATAAATTTTCCCTTCTCGGTGCCATGCGGGCCCTGGCACAGATGGTTTCGTATGAAGTGCCGCTTGTTCTTTCCATTGTCACGGTGGTCATGATGGTGGGAAGTCTTTCCACAATGGATATTGTGGAGGCGCAGTCTGGATGGAACGGTTTTCGCTGGTTCATCTTCACCCCCTGGGGGTTTTTCGGGTTTTTGATTTTTTTTATCGGAAGCGTGGCGGAGGTCAACCGGACCCCCTTTGACATTCCCGAGGGGGAATCGGAGATTGTCGCCGGCTTCCACACCGAATATTCCGGCATGAAATTCGCCCTCTTCTATATGGCCGAATTCCTCGGTGCTTTTGCCTTTGCCGCCCTCGGGGCAACGCTTTTTTTCGGCGGCTGGCAGGGGCCGTTTCTCCCTTCCTGGCTCTGGTTCGGACTGAAAACCTTTGTTCTGGTATTTGTCATTATCTGGCTGCGGGGAACGTTTCCCCGGCTACGGGTCGACCAACTGATGGGTTACGCCTGGAAGTTTCTCCTTCCGATGGCACTCGTCAACATCCTTGCCGCCGGCGTCTGGTATTACCTCTCCCAGCCGCTTGCTTCCTTTGCCTCGGCCGCTCTTTTGGTGGCAAGTTACCTCCTCCTTTCCAGACTCTCCCCGACCGGGACCCGTCTGGAAAAGCGGACTTACCGGTACGCGGAATAATGGGACTTTTCTTTGTCGTGCTTTCATTGATGACCCTTCTCGGCGCTTTGGGGGCAATGCTCCTTAAAAATTTGGTGCATTGCGCCATCGGGCTTGTCCTTTTTTTCATCGGGATTGCCGGGTTTTATCTTCTTCTCCAGGCCGAGTTTATCGCCGCAGTCCAGATCCTGATCTATGTGGGGGCGGTGGCAACCTTGATCCTTTTTGCGGTGATGCTGACCGAGAATGTCATCGGTGAGACAACCTTGAAAGGGCTCGGCCGGAACCGCTGGGCGGCGCTCATCCTTTCTTTGGTGGTGGGAGGCGTTTTAATCAAAGCGATCGGGCATCAGACCTTTTCCGCCGCACAAGTAGCGGAACGGGTTTCGACACGGGAGATCGGCCGCTCGCTTTTGACCACCTATGTGCTTCCTTTTGAGGTCATTTCGATTCTTTTGGTCGCCGCCATGATCGGCGCCATTGTGATTGCCATGGAACGAAACAAGAGAATGGGAGAGTGAGTGAATGGGTGAATGGGTGACAGTCAAAAAAATGCTCACGCGCTCACACACTCACACACTCACCACCCCATGATACCTTTATCTTGGTACTTAACACTGGCAGCGGTCCTCTTCACCATCGGGCTCTACGGTGTCCTGGCCCGGAAAAATGCAGTGATCGTTCTCATGGGGATTGAAATTATGATGAACGCCGCCAATCTCAATTTGATTGTTTTCTCCCGTTTCCTCCCCCAGACCCGTCTTTCGGCGCAGGTTTTTTCTCTTTTCGGCATCACGATTGCGGCCGCCGAGGTGGCGGTCGGGCTGGCGCTTGTGATTGCAATTTTCAAAATGATGAAGACGATCGAGGTGGAAAAAATTGAGCAACTTAAAGGGTAACCGATGAAGTGGCTTATAGGACATCTTTGGCTTATTCCTTTTTTCCCGCTTGTCGCAGCCGCGGTCATTGCCTTCATGAAAAAGGAAAAACGGGAGGCCGCTCCTTTTTTTGCCATCGGGGCGATTCTGGTTTCCTTTGTTCTCTCTTGTCTTCTCTTTCTCGCATTCATCGGCATCCAGAAAACTCCGTACGGACATGGACTTTCCGTTCATCTTAGCCATTACCTCTGGTTTGTAACCGGCACAACCCCTGAAATCGTCAGTCTCATCCTGGATCCTCTCACCCTCACGATGCTTTTTGTGGTCACGATTGTCAGCAGTCTCGTTTTTATCTATTCCCTCGGCTATATGCACGAGGATCCGAACATTGTCCGGTTCTTCTGTTTCCTATCCCTTTTTGCAGCGAGCATGCTTGGACTTGTCATTTCCAACCATCTCCTCATTCTTTTCATGTGCTGGGAACTGGTGGGCGTCTCTTCGTATCTTTTGATCGGGTTCTGGTACGAGAAACCGGAGGCGGCCGCCGCCGCAAAAAAGGCCTTTATTGTAACCCGGGTGGGAGACATCGGCTTTTTCATCGGGCTTCTGCTCCTTTACCAAAAAACAGGGACTTTGCTTCTTTACGGAGGAAGTTATCCGGCAATCTTTTCACACGAAACCCTCGACCTTCTGAAAATAAACGCGGTGACCCTTCCTCTCTTCGGCGGGGTCATTTTGACGACGATTCTTGGGGTGTTGCTTTTCTTCGGGGCGATGGGAAAGTCGGCCCAGTTTCCGTTCCATGTCTGGCTTCCGGATGCAATGGAAGGTCCCACGCCGGTTTCGGCGCTCATTCATGCCGCCACGATGGTGGCGGCGGGCGTCTTTTTGGTCGGGAGGATGTTTCCCCTTTTGGAGGGAAGCGGTGCCATGCCGGTCATCGCCTGGATTGGCGGCATCACCGCACTTTTTGCGGCGACGATCGCCGTCGCCCAGTTCGATATCAAACGGCTCCTTGCCTATTCCACCATCAGTCAGCTCGGCTACATGATGATGGGATTGGGACTCGGCGGGTATGTCGCAGGGATCTTTCATTTGATGACCCACGCCTTCTTCAAAGCGCTTCTTTTTCTCGGTTCAGGGAGTGTGATTCACGGCTGTCACGGCGAGCAGGACATGCGGCATATGGGAGGGCTCCGGAAGGCGATGCCGGTCACCTTCTGGACCTATCTTGCAGGAACGCTCGCCCTCGCCGGTATCTTTCCCCTTTCCGGCTTCTGGAGTAAGGACGAGATTCTTCTTGAAGCGTATCTCCATCACAGACCCCTTTACTGGATCGGAACCTCTGTCGCATTCCTCACCGCTTTTTACATGTTCCGCCAGATCTTTATGGTCTTCTTCGGGAGCTGGCGGGGCCACGGCCAAGCGCATGAAAGTCCCCAGACGATGCTCTGGCCGCTTCGGATTCTGGCAATTTTGGCTGTTTTCGCGGGACTGATCGGAACACCGTTTCTCTTCGGGAACCCTTTCCGCCATTTCCTGGCACCGGGCCATCATGCGCCGGATCCGTCGTTTTTCGTGATGGCCGTTTCGACGGGAGTGGCGCTTTTCGGGATTTTTGTTGCCTATCTTCTCTACGGCCGGAAACCGCTCACCGGAGAGGATCCACTCCTTTCATACTTAAAAGGAATTTTTATACTCCTCCAGAGAAAATATTATATGGACGAACTCTACCAAAACACCTTTGTGAAAGGAGCGAATGGCCTGGCCCGGTTTTTCCGGGAAGTGGATGAACTTGTTATTGATGGATTTCTCTCAAGGACCGGATGGGCGACATTGGTGCTTTCCCGTTTCAACCAATGGTGCGACAACTTTTTCTTAAACGGCGGATTTGACCGGGCCTGCGACGGGATTAAAGGGAGCGGCGGACAGCTTCGCCGGGTCCAAACCGGCCGGGCGCAGGATTATCTTTTGATTGCCGCAGTCGGTGCGGTGGTTCTTTACTTTTTATCAAGGATATTGTAGAAACCGATGGATTTTCCGATACTGAGTCTCATGCATCTTTTTCCCCTTCTGGCGGGGCTTTGTTATCTTTTCCTTCCCTCCGATAATAAGCCGCTCTTGCGTTGGGGCGCCTTCGGCATTACGCTCATCCCTTTTCTGTTCTCATTTTCGCTCCTGAAACATTTCAATTCCCAGAACCCTGGGTTTCAATTCGTCGAAAAAATGCCCTGGATACCGGCCATCCGGGTCGAGTATTTTTTGGGGGTGGACGGGTTGAGTCTCACAATGGTCTTCCTCACAACGCTCCTTGTGCCGCTTGCGGTGTTGGCCTCTTTTTCGATTGAGAAAAACATCAAGACCTACATGTTTCTTTTCCTTCTCCTTGAAACAGGGACACTCGGGGTTTTTCTCGCGCTCAATTTCTTCCACTTTTTCCTCTTCTGGGAAATGGGGCTCATCCCGATGTTTTTCCTGATTAAAATCTGGGGTTCCGAAGACCGGGACGCTGCCGCATTCAAGTTTTTCTTGTATACGCTTTTCGGAAGTGTGATGATGCTCCTCGCCTTTCAGGTTCTTTTTCTTGCGACAAAAACATTCGACTTTACGGAACTGGTGATTTTAAGCCGTTCGGGACTTTTGAAGGTAAGTCTGCTCTTTTGGGCCAAGCGGGTGGGTCTTCCCTTCACACCCGAAGTCATGACGACTATTGCCTTCTTTTTAATCTCAGTCGCTTTTGCGATCAAGGTGCCGATCTGGCCGTTCCACACCTGGCTCCCGGATGCGCATACCCAGGCACCGACCGCAGGGAGCATGATTCTGGCGGGACTCTTATTGAAGATGGGGGTGTACGGCTTCCTGAGAATTTCCCTTCCCCTGTTTCCGGACGTTGTCCGGACTTTTGCGCCCTTTCTGGCAATCCTTGCACTTGCCAGTATCCTCTTCGGCGCCTTTGCCGCCATGGCGCAGACCGACCTCAAGCGGATGATTGCCTATTCCTCCGTCAATCATATGGGATACTGCATGCTCGGCATCTTTGCGGTATCCGCCTCAGGGGGACTGGAAGCAAAGGCCTCCGCCTTAAACGGGGTGCTTCTCCAGATGTTCAATCACGGTATCACCTCAGCCGCCCTCTTTTTTATGGTAGGGGTTTTGTATGACCGGGCCCATACACGGGATCTTTCCCGGTTCGGGGGCTTAAGGAAAATCATGCCGATCTTTGCGGGGCTGATGGGCATTTCCGCATTTTCTTCCCTCGGCCTTCCGGGATTGAACGGCTTTGTCAGTGAATTCCTGATTTTCCGTGGATCTTTTTCCCTTATGACGCCCCTGACCCTTTTGGCAACGATCGGGCTTTTGGTCACCGCCATCTACCTTTTGTCGATGCTTCAACTCCTTTTTCACGGCCCCCTCGGAGAGTATGCGTCTTTTTCGGATGTCACCGGCCGGGAGATCGCCGTCGCTGCTCCTTTGATTTTCTTCATGTTTTTTGTCGGAATTCACCCTTCTCCTCTTATTGAGCTGACGAACGAAGCGGTGGTTCACCTTTTAAAGGTCTTCTCATGAATATCCTAACGCTTATTTTTTGGACGAGTCTTCTGGGCGCGGCCGTGATTTTCTGTCTGAAACCGGATGCCCAGCGGTCCATCAAGCGGGTCGCGGCAACGACGGGGCTGATCTGCCTTTTTCTTTCCCTCGTTGCCTTCCTCGGGTATGACCTCCGGATGGGCGGCATGCAGTTTTTGTTAAAAAGACCCTGGATCCCGCAGCTTGGGATTAGTCTTCATGTTGGGGCGGACGGGATCAGTCTTCCCCTTGTCCTCCTCACCGGTTTCATCCTCTATACCGGTGTTTTGATTTCATACAATGTCAATGACCGCCCGAAGGAATTCTTTTGTCTTTTTCTGATCCTGGTCACCGGCGTCTTTGGTGTCTTTGTCTCGATGGACCTTTTTCTCCTTTTTGTCTTTTATGAACTTGCGGTCCTCCCGATGTACCTTTTGATCGGTGTTTGGGGTTCCACCCGGAAGGAATATGGGGCGATGAAATTGACGCTCTATCTTTTGGTCGGAAGTGCTCTCGTCTTTATCGGGATGCTTGCGCTCTATTTTGCCTCGGGGCTCAATACCTTTGATTTAATCGCCCTCTCCCAGGTCGATTTCCCGCTCCCATTCCAAAAGACTGTTTTTCCCCTTCTTTTTATCGGATTCGCCGTTTTAGGGGGTCTTTGGCCGCTTCACACCTGGAGCCCGGTCGGTCATGTTGCGGCACCGACTTCGGTCAGCATGCTCCATGCGGGTGTTCTCATGAAACTCGGCGCCTACAGCTGCTTCCGTGTTGCTGTGATGCTCCTTCCGGAAGGGGCCAGGTTCTGGCTTCCGGCGATTGCGGTCTTGGCGACCGTCAATATCGTCTATGGGGCGATGGTCGCGATGGTCCAGCGGGACTTTAAATTTGTGATCGGCTATTCGAGCGTAAGTCACATGGGATTCGTGCTGCTCGGTCTTGCCAGCATGGACACGGTCGGGGTGAGCGGGGCGGTGCTCCAGATGTTCTCCCACGGAATTATGACGGGACTTTTCTTTGCGATTGTGGGGCGGATGGTCTATGATCGGACACATACCAGGGACCTTGAAGAACTCGGGGGGCTTTCCAAACCGCTCCCCTTTGCCGGTTTCGCTTTCATCATGGGGGGGCTTGCCTCCATGGGGCTTCCCGGTCTAAGCGGATTCATTGCGGAACTTCAGATTCTGATCGGCGTCTGGAACCGGTATCCGCTTTTGGCGGCCCTCACCGGTCTTGGGATCGTTGTGACGGCTGCTTACATCCTCCGGGTCCTCCACAAGGTCTTCTACGGACAGATGAGCACGAAAATTCACCATTTTGAACCGATCACCCCGCTTGAAAAACTGGCAGGGATTATTCTTATCGTGAATCTGGTTTTAATCGGTCTTTTCCCGTCGGTGATGGTGACCATGATTTATGTGTCGGTTGCGCCGCTTATTCGGGGGCTTTTTGGATGATGCTGATTCTTTCCTTTCTGACTGAAATCATTCTTTTGTCTGCCATCTTTTCTCTCCTTGCGGTCGATCTTTTCTTTTTGAGGAAAAAAGAGGATGTACTCCGTCTCAGACTCATCGGGACCCTGGCCGCCCTTTCGGCCGTCGCGGCCGCTTTCCCTCTTCTTTTGAACTCCTCCCAGAAATTCTATGCCTTAAGCGGGATGTGGGTTTTGGATCCCCTTGTGATTTTTGCAAAACTGGCTATCCTCGTTATCACGTTTGTCACGATTCTCCTTTCCATGGAAACTCCTTACACGCCGCATATCTCAGAATATTTCGCTTTGATTCTCTCCGCAGCTCTCGGGATGCTTTTTCTGGTGAGCGCCGAGGAGCTTTTGATGATTTTTGTGGCGTTGGAGCTTTTGAGTGTATCCCTTTACCTCCTCACCGCATTCCACTACCGCGTAGAGCGCTCCTCAGAGGGGGCGGTGAAATATTTCCTCTTCGGAGCCCTTTCTTCGAGCTTCCTCTACTTTGGCTTGAGTTACCTGATCGGCCTCTCCGGCACAACGAATCTCTCCCTCATCGGGGAGTATCTCCGGTCTCTCCCGCATATCACCAGCGAACCGCTTTTGTGGGTATCGGCCGCTTTTATCCTGGTCGGTCTCGGCTTCAAACTTGCCGTCGTTCCCTTCCACCTTTGGGCGCCGGATGCGTATGAAGGCGCCCCAACGCCGGTCGCCGCCTATATCTCGACCGGCTCAAAGCTTGCCAGTTTCTTTATTTTGATTAAAATTCTTTTTGTCGCCTTTGAACCGGTGGCGGGAAGCCCCCTTCACACCGCTTTTGTGAGCGGCTGGCAGCCGCTTCTTGCGATTATCGCCTGTTTCTCCATGACCTTTGGAAATTTGGTGGCGATGGCCCAGAAAAATCTGAAGCGGCTTTTGGCCTACTCCAGCATTGCCCATGCCGGTTATATCCTCGTTGGTGTGGTGGCGGCGACCCAACTTGGAATCAGTTCTGTCTTGTACTACCTTGCGATTTACGCCTTCACAAACCTCGGGGCGTTCGGCGTGATTGTCGCGGTCAGTTCAAAAACCGGGGGGGACGATATCGGCGATTTCGCGGGATTGGGCAGGCGGAGTCCCCTCCTTGCGTTTTTCATGATTCTATTTATCCTTTCGCTTGCCGGGATTCCACCCTTGGCAGGGTTTTTCGGGAAGTTCTATCTCTTTTTATCTGCGGTGGGCCGCGATACGGAACAGTACGGCCTCATGTGGCTTGTGGTAGTGGGAGTGGTCAATAGCGCCGTTTCTCTTTACTACTACTTGAAGATTTTGAAGCAGATATACATGATCGAACCGACCGACCCCTCGCCGATCCGGGCCTCGCGCCCTGTGGTGTTTGCCCTTCTCCTTGCAGCACTTTTTGTGGCAGGACTTGGGATCTATCCGACCCCGCTTCTGACCCGGTTGGATATCCTCATCAGCTACCTCCCCCCGATTCCCTGAGTTTTTCTAATTCATCAAAGACTGGAGCCGTTTGAGACTCGTCCGGGCAAGGGTGTAGTCGGGATTTGCCTTGAGCGCATTTTCATAACAAGTAAGCGCCTTTAAATACGCCCCCTTCTTCTCCCAGACTCTCCCAAGATTCAGGTGCGGAAAGCAGTAACTATCGTAACGTTTCGCTTGAATCGCTTTTTCAAGCCAGGGGACCGCCTCGTCGTATTTCCCGAGTTCGATGAGATACGCACCGATATCGTTATAAGGATTCCCGAGATCAGGGTCGGCTTCGATCGCCTTGCGGCATTCGGCAATCGCCTCTTCGTATTTTCCCATGAAACTGTACGTCCAGCCGCGGAAGGTGTAGGCCTCGGCGGTCGGATAGCATTCGATAGACTGGGTATAGAGAACGATTGCCTCGTTCAGTTCGCCCGCCATCTGTCTTTCGTACGCCTTTTTGAAATAGTCAACGGCGAGTTTCTGAAGTTTCTGTTTTTCCGACTTGGCTTTCTCTTCCATCTTGCTTCCTCTTCAGATTCTCAAAAACGATTGCGGCATTTCGCATGAGCCCTTCCCGCTTGGGACGTGTAAGCGGAGTCCCCCCAAACCGATTTCGAAAGGCCTCTTCATCCTCAAGCGCCAGAATCGGCTCAAGCGGTACCGACGCCCCCACCCCATCCTGCTTCAATTCCTCCCAGAGAGTCTCAAGGGGCCGGCTGTTATAGGGACAGACATCGATGCAGATATCGCACCCGAAAAGCCACTCGCCGATTTTCGGCTTTAGCTCCGCCTCAATTTCACCCCGGTGTTCAATCGTCAAATAGGAAATACAGCGTCTTGCATCCACCGTAAACGGCTCCCGGATCGCCTCCGTCGGACAGGCGTCGATGCAGAGGGTGCAGTGACCGCATCCGTCAAAAGGTTCTTCCCTATCATATTCCAGTTCGAGATCCGTAACAAGTTCCGCAAGGAAAAAGTAGGAACCGGCCGGCGTGATAAGGGTGGTGTTTTTTCCGATGAAGCCGAGGCCGGCGTGCTTTGCCAATTTTCTCTCGAGAATAGGTCCTGTATCGACAAAATATCGGAGGGTTGCCTCTCCCGCCTCTTCTCGGATCCTTTTTGAAAGGAGTTTCAGTTTCTTCTTGAGGGCTTTGTGGTAATCTTTTCCCCAGGCGTATCGGGCTACACGCCCTGAAGGTTCTCCGGTCGGCTGGTGGGCCTCTTCCGGCTGATAGTAACTTGCCGTCAGCACAATGACACTTTTTGCCGAGGGAAAACTGGTGCGGAGCCGCTCAAGCCGCTCTCCGAACTTTTGCATATAGGTCATGGTGCCGGCATATCCTTTCCGGTTCCATGCCGAAAGTAAAGGCTCCTCCTCAAAAAGAATGGCGGCAGGGACAATCCCGGTTGAATAGAAACCAAGCTCCTTTGCCCACGTCTTAATTTGAACGCTTAAGGAGGCAGGTATTCCCATTCAAACTCCGACGATCCGATGCGGCTACGCGGAAACCGCTTCTGCGACACGGCCGACGAGTTTGGCTCCCGGCTTCAGAGTCTTTTTCCCTTCGCTCCAGTTGGCCGGGCAGGCCTCCTCCGGATGGGAACTCAAGTAGGCATTGGCCTGCATTTTCCGAAGCAGTTCTTCCGCATTTCGGCCGACGTTGTAGAAATTAATCTCGGTGCCGGTCAATTTTCCTTCCGGACTGATGATGAAAGTGCCGCGGAGAGCGAGTCCGGTCGCCTCATCATACACCCCGAAGAGGCGCGAGACCTTGCCGGTCGGATCGGCCCCCATCGAATATTTCACGTTTTTGAGGAGTTTTTCCTCGCGCTGCCAGGCGAGATGAACGAATTTGGTATCGGTCGAAACCGAAACCACCTCTGCCCCCGCTTTTTTGATTCCATCATATTGGTTCGCAAGGTCCGAAAGCTCCGTCGGGCAGACAAAGGTATAATCCGCCGGATAGAAAACAAGGACGGTCCATTTTCTCTGCCGTTTCAGATCCTCAAGTGAAATTTTTCCGAAGTCCCCTTTTCCGGGATCAAAGGTTTCCATTTCAAAGTTCGGCACCACCTGTCCCACTTGCACTTGTTCTGTCATATTTTGCTCCTTTCTTTGTTTTCGTTACTTCCTTTGTTTTCTCTTCTCGTAAGTTGCCGTCACCATGGTGTGAATCCCGCCCCGCACGAAAAAATCTCCTTCTATCTGCATGCGCCGGGGCTTTGTGGCTTTCACCAGATCATCGAGAATTTGGTTTGTGACCTTCTCGTGGAAGGCCCCTTCATTCCGGTAGGACCAAAGGTAAAGTTTCAACGATTTAAGTTCGACGCAAAGTCTGTCAGGCGTGTAGCGGATTCGGACCGTCGCAAAATCGGGCTGGCCCGTCCTTGGACAAAGGCATGTAAATTCGGGGCACTCAAACTGAATTTCGTAATCCCGATCCGGCTTTGGGTTGGGAAAAACATCAAGTTTTTTTGACGGCTCTGTCGGCATTGAAGGATGCCACCCATGACTCCTGGCATAAGGAACACCCTCCCCCAAAAACAAGGAGGAGGGTGCTCAGAATCAACCCCCCAAAGCGGATCCTCTACGAAAGATTTTCAGCGGGGCAAATCGGGGTTATCGACGGCCTTGTGAGGCCTCAATGCCTGCTTTGTAGCCGGCGCTGTATCCGTCTTCCCAGCCATCCCGGTACCCTTGGCTGTACGGATCGGTTGTCTCTGCGACCTGCGGCTGTGTCCGGGTTTGGGGTACCGATGGCGCCACACCGCCACCCTGAATACCCCCCTTCAGAATCGGCTTCACGATCGCTTCACGGCCGAGTGCGGTGCCTGCTCCGATTAAAGCTCCTTTGCCGGCCTTCCCGCCGCTTGCCTCACCGACAATGGCTCCTTCTCCTGCACCTAAAAGCGCATCGATCAGGAAGTCGCCCGCTGCCTTATCCCCTGCCGGGGCCGGTGTGACCATGGCCGCCACAAAAAGACCCCCTACGATGCCGATCAAACTCCACCTTTTCATGCTTTCCTCCTTTTTCAGTGCACCTTTCAATTATACCATAAAGGGGGTGTCAAGTCTCCCCCCTATATAGATGCAAAAAGGGAGCAAAAGGTTTAACAGACCGCTCCGAGCGACGCAGATGACACGAGCCGCGCGTACTTGGCCATCACCCCGGTTGTGTAGCGGGGTGGAGGCGGTTTCCAACCCTTGAGCCGATTTTTGAGCTCTTGGTCCGAAAGTTCCACCTGAAGCTTCCGCTTGGCCACATCAAAGACGATCGTATCCCCTTCCCGTAGGGCTGCAATCGGCCCTCCCACAGCCGCCTCCGGCGCCACATGTCCCGCCATCAGGCCGTGCGTGGCGCCGGAGAAACGTCCGTCGGTGAGGAGCGCCACAGACTCGCCGAGCCCTTCTCCAACGAGCGCAGCAGTCACCCCGAGCATCTCACGCATCCCTGGGCCTCCTTTTGGTCCTTCATAGCGGATCACCACCACGTCGCCCTTTTTAATTTTTTTCTGGCGGACTGCGACGAATGCATCCTCCTCACAGTCAAATACCCGAGCAGGACCCTGGTGGGAAAGATGTTTGATATGCGCAATCTTCACCACACAACCCTCCGGCGCAAGGTTTCCCCTCAAGATCGCAAGCCCCCCGTTCGGCTGAATCGGTTTGGAAAGTGGACGGATGACCGCCTGTCCTTTTGTCTCTTTTGCTTTTTTGGCCTCTTCTCCGATGGTCCGGCCAGTCACGGTCATCTCGTTGGGGTTTAAAATACCCGCCTCAAGGAGGCGGCTTGCAATCACCGGAATCCCTCCGGCGCGGTAGGTATCATTGGCCACAAAACGGCCGGCCGGCTTCAGGTCCGCCAAAAGCGGTGTTTTTGCGCTGATTTTGTCAAAGTCATCGATGGAAAGAGAAATTTTCGCCTCAGTTGCAATCGCTAAAAGATGGAGCACTGCATTCGTCGAGCCGCCGGTCACGGCAACGGAAGCAATCGCATTTTCGATCGATTTCCGCGTCACGATTTTTTTTGGACGGAGATCTTTCTTGAGAAGTTCCATCACAAGTCGCCCCGTCTCAAATGCAACACGATCTTTTTCCTTATTCATCGCCGGAACGCCGTTAAATCCCATCGGTGAAATTCCGAGGATCTCAAAGACGGTCGCCATCGTGTTTGCGGTAAACTGCCCGCCGCAGGCCCCGGGTCCGGGACAGGCATGGTCTTCCAATGTTTTCAATTCTTTTTCCGTCATCTTCCCGGCATCGCATTTCCCGATTCCTTCATATACATCCTGGATGGTAACATCCTTTCCGGCATATTTTCCGGGATCAATGGTCCCTCCATAGAGCATCACAGAGGGAAGGTCAAGGCGGATGAGTCCCATCACCGTCCCGGGAATCGTTTTGTCGCATCCCGAAAGGGCCACCACCGCATCAAACAGATGCCCCCGCGCCACCAATTCCACAGAGTCTGCCACCAGTTCCCGGCTCACCAGGGAACATTTCATCCCCTCGGTCCCCATCGCAATCCCGTCAGAAACAGCGACGGTATTGAATTCAATCGGTGTGCCGCCTGCGGCACGGATTCCTTCCTTCACCTTCTCGGAAAGCCGCCGGAGGTGATAATTACACGGCATCACCTCGATCCAGGTATTCGCAACGCCGATGAGCGGTTTCGAGATGTCCTCATCCTTGAACCCGACCGCCTTCAGCATCGCCCGGGCTCCGGCCCGGGAAAGTCCCTCGGTCAAAGCGGCGCTTTTATGCTTTAAGTTGGAGCTCTTTTTTGAAGACATGGTCAGGGATGACTCCTTGAGGAATCAGTTTCTTTTCTTCGGCTTTCCGAAAGAGAAGTGCGATCGCTTCTTTTCCCCGATCGCCGTAATCGAGGGTGTCCTGATTGACATACATGCCGATAAAGCAAACCGCTTTGTTTTTTTCGATGCCCCGTCCGAAAGGAAGGGCGTATTGAACCGCCTCCTCGCGGTGGGTCAGACTGTATTCGATGCTTCTCCGGAAGAGATGATCGAACGATTCGGCGATTTCATCGGGAATATCCTTCCGGATCGCATCCACCCCCAAAGGAAGCGGAAGCCTGGTCTTTTCCTTCCACCACTCCCCTAGATCGACGATCTTTTTGAGGCCCAAATCGGAATAGGTGATTTGTCGTTCGTGGATGAGAAGACCTGCATCCACTTTTCCGGACTGAATTGCAGGAATGATCTGATCAAAGGGAAGAAATTCTTCGATGAATCCTTCACCAAAAAGTTTTAAGACGAGATACGCGGTTGTGAACCTCCCGGGTATTGCAATTTTTTTACCATGAAGAACATCACCCGAAAAAAATTCCCTCGAAACCAACACAGGGCCGTAGCCGTCGCCGATACTGGCGCCGGAAGTGAGAAGCCGGTATTTGTCGGCGCAAAAGGCATAGGCATGGACGGAAAGTGCCGTCACTTCCAGCTCGCCCTTCATCGCGCGCTGGTTCAGTTTCTCGATTTCCTCAACGACATGTTCGATCATGAAAGGGTCGGTCCAGATTTTTCCCTTTGCAATCGCATAAAACATGAAGGCATCGTCAGGATCGGGGCTATGTCCAAATCGGATTCTCACGGCCTTCCCTTCAAAATCGCTTTCTTGACCTCCCCGATCGCCCGGGTCACTTCGATCCCGCGCGGACAGGCCTCGGTGCAGTTAAAAATGGTCCGGCAGCGCCAGACCCCTTGATTGTCGTTTAAAATCTTAAGACGCTCGAGAGCCCCCTGATCGCGACTATCAAAGATAAACCGGTGCGCCTGGACAATCGAGGCCGGGCCGATGAAACTCGTATTCGGCCAGAAAGAGGGGCACGAAGTGGTGCAGGCGGCGCAGAGGATGCATTTCGTCGTATCGTCGTACCGCTCCCCCTCCTCCGGGCTTTGGAGCCGCTCTTTCTGGGGCGGGGGGTCGTTGTTGACGAGATACGGAAGAATTTTCCGGTATTTTTCAAAAAAAGGTCCCATATCCACGACAAGGTCTTTTTTCACGGTAAAGCCCAAAAGCGGCTCCACCGTAATTGGCTCCTTGAGATCTTTAATCAACACTTTGCAGGCCAAATAATTCCGTCCGTTAATCCGCATCGCATCCGACCCGCATATCCCGTGGCCGCAGGAGCGCCGGAGCGCCAGTGTCCCGTCATGCTGCCACTTAATGGCATGAAGCGCATCCAGTACCCGGTCTGTCGGCTCCGCGTCGACTTCATAGGTCGCAAAGCGAGGTGTATTGTCCTTCTCCGGATTGAATTTTTTAATTCTAAAGGTAACTTTCATCACTTCAAAAGTGTAGACGCTTTACGAAACTAGTTCATATTGAATAAGTTATGGAGAAATACCGGGTCTCACCACTTACAATACTTCAAAAGAATTTATTTATAACCTAATATAAAATAATAGGTTGCGTAAAGCGTCTACTACTAATATTTTCTTTCCTGAGGTTGAAACCGGGTAATGGTCACCGGCTTATACTTCAATTCTAACGCATCCTCCCTTCGATAACAAAAGGTATGCTTGAGCCACTCTGCATCGCTCCGTTTCGGGAAGTCCTCACGGAAATGTGCGCCGCGGCTTTCCCTCCGCGCCAAGGCCCCTGCCACAATCGCCTCCGACAACTCAATAAGGTATCCGAGCTCGAACGCCTCGTAAAGATCGGTGTTATAGGCATCGCCGGCGTCGGCAATCCGGACATCCCGGAAGCGTTGTTTAAGTTCTTTTAATTTCTCCTGCATCGCCCTCAGACTCGATTCGGTCCGGAAGACGGAGGCATGGTCCATCATCGCCTTCTGAAGTTCGGTACGGATCGCTCCGGAATTTTCCCTGCTCTTCCCGTTTTTAAGCCGTGTGATCTCTTTTTCGATGAATGAAGCGCCGTCGCTCGGCCATTTCGGAAAGTCGGCTCCTTTGGCAAACTGGGCCATGTGCCGTCCTCCGCGCCGCCCGAAAACAATAATGTCGATCAGGGAGTTTGTCCCCAGCCGGTTTGCCCCGTGGACCGAGACACAGGCGGTCTCTCCGGCCGCATAAAGACCGGGGAGGATAATGTTTTTTTCATCCACCACCCGGCCTTCCACATCGGTCGGAATCCCCCCCATTGCATAATGGGCGGTCGGCTGGACCGGGATCGGTTCCTTTCTCGGATCAAGGCCGAGGTATGTTTCCACAAAGTCGGTGATATCCGGAAGCTTTTTCTCAATCACCTCCTTATCCAGGTGGGTCAAATCCAAATGCACATAGTCTTTCCCGCCGACTCCCCTTCCTTCCCGGATTTCAAGGAAAATAGCGCGGGAAATCATATCCCGCGGTGCAAGATCCAAGAGGGTCGGGGCGTATCGCTCCATAAAACGCTCCCCTTTGCCGTTTCGGAGGATCCCCCCTTCCCCCCTCGCCCCTTCCGTAATCAAAATACCCATCTTGTAAATCCCGGTCGGGTGGAATTGGAAAAACTCCATATCCTCAAGCGGGATCCCTCGCCGGAAGCAGATCCCCATTCCGTCTCCGGTCAGGGTATGGGCATTGGAGGTAATCTGGTACATCTTGCCGCACCCGCCGGTGGCAAATAGCACCCCTTTCACATGAAAGGTGTGTATCGCGCCTGTTTCAAGGGAAACGGACACCACTCCTGCGGTCCTTCCTTCGGAGAGAACCAGGTCATACACATGATACTCGTCGAAGAATTCAACCCCCTGTTTGATGCATTGCTGATAAAGGGTCTGGAGAATCATATGGCCGGTCCGGTCCGCGGCATAGCAGGCCCGCTTGATGGGGCCCTTGCCGAATTCCTTCGTATGGCCTCCGAAATTCCGTTGGGCAATCCGCCCATCGGGGAGCCGGTTAAACGGAAGGCCCATATGCTCCAGTTCATAAATCAGATCGACCGCCTCCCGGCAGAGGATCTCAACTGCATCTTGGTCCGCCAGGTAATCGCTTCCCTTCACCGTATCAAACATGTGCCATTCCCATGAATCGGGCTCCACATTTCCGAGTGCGGCACAGATCCCTCCCTGGGCGGTTCCGGTATGGGAACGGGTCGGGTAGAGTTTGCTGACCACCGCCACCCGAACGCCCGGAATTTTTGAGGCCTCAAGGGCCGCCATGAGCCCCGCCCCGCCGGCGCCCACAATGACCGCATCGTATTGGTGATGGACGATGTCGTTATGGGCCATGGCCGTGAACCGGTTGAAAGACGAGAATGACAATCGTCCCAAGAACCATAAAGAAAACCCCCACAATCCTGAGGACCCAGAGCAAACGGTGATGCCAGCGTTCCGATCGGACGTAATCATCGATTAAAATCCGGACGCCGTTTAAACCGTGCAGCATCGCCAATAAAAGGAGCGACATATCGTAAAACCGCCAGCCGAAAAACCGGTAGCGGCCCGCCACAAAATCGTAACTCAACTCCTCAATCGGGTGAACCAGGTGCATGATGGCAAAATGCCCGAGCGCCAGAACTAAAAGCGCAATCCCCGAAAGCCGCATGAAAAGCCAGCTCCAAAGTTCAAATCCCCCCAAAGGTTTCTCGTGTGAAGAAGCGGCTGACATGGCTTAAAAAAGGGGTTTCATCATGATGAAAGAGGCAGGGAAAAAAAGCGCCGCAAACAAAGCCAAAACCGCGTAAAACAAAAGGTGCTGATACCGGTCGAGTCCCGGCCAGAAGTCAATCACGCAGATCCGGAGACCGTTTAAGGAATGATAAAGGAGTGCCGCAAGAAGCGCCACCTCCATCGGCCGGAAAAAGGGCTGTTTATAAAGGGCGATCATGTGATGATACGCTTCGGGTCCGAAGAGGATGAAGGCCGTGTCCACGATATGGATGAAAAGGAAAAAAAGAACCCCGACGCCGGTGACCCGGTGAAAAATCCAGGACCACATGCCGGTTCTCCCCTGATACATGGTCAGACCCTCCCTCCCGCAGCCGAAGGCTTGGTGATTTCCTTCGGCGTCAAAATGCCGCCCGAGACGACGATTTTAACCGCCTCTTCAATCGTCAGGTTTGTTTCCATCGCATCCTCCTCCGGCACATAGACGATGTTGCCGGTGGCCGGATTCGGCGGGTTTGAGACCATCACGCTCAAGAGTTTCTTTCCCTCCGGCGAAAGCGTCGATCCTGTGACAAATCCGATTGCGTAAATCCCTTTCCGGGGATACTCCACAAGGATCACCCTCTTGAATTTCTGTTTCCCGGGAAAAGAGAGGATTCCCACCGTCTCTTTGATAGTGGCGTAGACATTTTTCACAAGCGGTGCGCGAAGCAAGAGTCCCTCAAACCATTTTAAAAGCGACCGCCCGAAGACATTCGCGGCAAAAACGCCCAGAACATAAAGCAGAAGAAACGTCAGCACAAACCCGACACCGCCGACGCGATGGCCAACGATGGATTTCACGACCGGTTGGGAAAGTCCGTCGATATAAAGAAAAAGAAACCGGATGATGTGGTAGGTGGCGTAAAACGGCACCACGACCAATACACCGGCAACAATGGTCTTCCAGAGGTGGTTGAACATGTGGCGGAGGACACCGTCCTTTTTCTTTTCCAAAGTTCCCTCCCTCTCCATTATGGTTTTCCCTCGGCGCAGACCCAGACGCGACAAGGGGCGTGTCTCAACACATAATCGACGGTGCTTCCCAAGGGAAAAGCGGTTCCGACGGTCCTTTTAATTTTCCGCCTGCCCTCTATCGCAGAACCGGCGAGGGAAGCCCCCATGATGATCAGGTCAAAGCTCCCGTCCTGGGCTGTCTCGCAGATCGCCTTGCCGGCGGAGCGGGATTGAAGGACCTGTGTCTTGGCCGGAATCCCGTATTCCCGGCAGATCGCCTGGCAGGCCTCAAGAACCGTGTCCGCCTTGAGCAGCCGGTCCGGAAAAAAGGTATCCAGCGGTAGTGAAATCGGGATCTCAATCACGTTCAGAATCGTGACGTGGGCATCGTTCGTCTTCGCCACCCCCGCCGCATACTGGATGAGGTTGAAATTCTCCCCGCGGGTCGGAATAAGGATTTTCCCGATTTTTTGCTCCTTGTATTCGGGAATATCGACCTTCTCAAGTTCAATCCGGCTTGTGGCGGGAAGCTCCTGCTTTTTTCGATAGAAAACATAAAAAGCAACACCGAGAAACATCCAAATAAACCCGAGGTTCCTTCCGGCGGGTTTCGTAATCACCACGTCGATCCAGACCGCCACCGTTCCGAGGAATCCGATGATGCCGGTGATCGGGATCCCGAGTTTTCCGATCGGCAGGTTCGGCCTAATCAAAAAATGCCTCGGGAGATCCGGCTGGCGGATCCGGAGGGCAATCAGCGAAAGATTGGCAAGGGCAAAAGCAAGCATCGCCCCGAAGTTGTAAAGTTCCGCGATAAAGACGAGTTTCTTGGCCACAAAGACCACGAGGGCCGCCAACACGGAGAAAACAATGAGTGAGATGTAAGGTGTCTTAAACCGCGGATGGAGCGCATAGAGAAATCGCGGGAGCTGAAAATGCTCTCCCATGGCAAAACAGAGCCGGGATGCGCCCACAAGTCCCGCGTTTGCCGCCACAAAAAGAATCGTGGCACCCAGAATCCCGATCCAGGGGCCGAAATACTGGCTCCCAACCGGAAGGGCCACTGCGATCCCGGCGATCGGGTCCTCCAGATAGGTGGTGGAAAGCTCTCTGGGATGAATGGCGGAAAGGGCCACGGTCGAGATCCCGAAATAAATGACGAAGAGGGTGCCCATTGTCAGGAGCATGGACTGCGGCAGTTTCTTCTTAGCTGCCCGTGCTTCCCCGCCGAGCTCGGCAATCGATTCAATCCCGATGTAGGCGACCATTGCCATAGAAACCCCTTTGAAAAACTGGGGCCAGGTCGGCGACCAATCCACGTTGGGAATTCCCACCCGCATGTGATTGATGAGGTGGGGCAGGTTGAAAAGGAAGAAAGCACCGATGCTGATAATGGCAAGTTGCGTCAGGATATCAAAAACACAGAGGGTTAATGCCACCCGGCTCGATTCCTTAAGCCCGAACACATTGAGCGCTAAAAGGATCCCTAACACCATCAGGGTAAACGGCACATTGCCGTAAGGAGTCTTGAGAACCGGAAAGAAATAACTCAAATAAGGCCCGACCGTATAGGCGGAGATGGCGATCGTCACAATATAATCCAAAAGGAGGGCCCATCCCGCAATAAAGGAGATGAGATCGTTGAAGGCGTGGCGGACATAAATAGCGGACCCTCCCACTTCCGAATAGGCGGAGGACATCTCCGCATAAGAAAGAACGGTGCAGAAAAAGACGATTCCGGCAAGGGCGAGAGCAAGCGGTGTGGCGCCCAGCGCATAAAGGGTCGTCACCCCCAGTGCATAATAAATGGAGGAACCGACGTCGCTGTAGCCGATGGCAAAGAGTTCTTTGACGCCGATGACCCGGTGGAGGGTTCCTTTGTCTAAGGTAGGGACCTTTCCGGAAGAGGGCTCAGAGACATCAAAACTGCGGAATTCTTTTGCCATCGCCTCAGAAGCCCCGCACCATCATGAGAAACCCCTCGAGAGACTGGATCTGAAGAAAGGGGTTGTACGCTTTTTCGTCTTTAAAGGTGGAAGTCGGACGGTCCGCGTAATTGTGCCCCGGATAAAGAACCGTCTCATCCGGAAGCCGGGAGAGCCGGGCAAGACTATGATACAACTGCTCCGTATCACCGCCCGGCAGGTCGGTCCTCCCGCAGGCATTGATGAAGAGGGTATCCCCTGAAATCAGTTTCCCCTGGACATGGAAACATTGGGAGCCGGGGGTATGGCCGGGAGTATGAATCAACTCCGCCTCGATCTGGCCGATTTTGATCCGGTCCCCGCTTGAAGTCGGATGAAGGTTTGATTTGGGAACTTTCAAAAAAGGGGTCTCCTCCTTCTGGAGATAGACTTTTGCATCGGTCTCGGAGAGGAGTTCATGGAGGACATTCACATGGTCAAAATGGGCATGGCTGACTAGGATGGAGGTAATCTTCATCCCATCCCGTTTGGCTTCAGCCAGAATTCTCCCGGAATCCCAGCCCGGGTCCACCACCGCCGCCTCTTTTGTCGTGGGACAGCCGACCAGATAGACAAAATTCTGCATCGGCCCGAGTTCCATCTGCTTGAGATAAAGAGATTCCATTGGGTCATTATAGCATACAGAAGATGAAAGAAAAAACCCCTGCCGGGGTAGTACGGCAGGGGGGCTTTCTACAGGAGGGGGATTTAAACCAACGCTTCCTTCAATAGTTCAATATCGTCTTTGATCCGGCCGTTGAAGCCCTGTTTCACCAGAGGGCCCTGCTTCAGGACCGTGACCTGCTCCTCGTAGGTGGGGCGTCCTACCTCCTGATAAATCACGCCGATAGGGATCCTTTCTTCCCACTCCTGCGCTTTAAGCCAGGCCGCATGCCTATCCTGAGGGTTGTATCCTTTTTCCTCCTCCAGCCGGTAGGTTCTCTGCTTGTACCAGGCGTAGGTATTTTTCTTGTTGAAGGTGACGCACGGCTGGAGCACATCCACGAGGGCGTATCCTTTATGCTGAATCGCCTTGGCAATCACTTCCGTCATATGCTTGGGGTCTCCGGCGGAAGTGCGTGAGACAAAGGTGGCGCCGGCCGCAATCGCAAGGGCGATCGGGTTAATGGCAAACTCGATGGTTCCTTCGGGAGAAGTGGTCGTGATATAGCCGAGGTCGCTTGTCGGCGAATACTGTCCTTTGGTGAGGCCGTAGACCTGATTGTTTTCGGCGATATGCGTAATATCGGGGTTCCGACGGCAGGTATGGATGAAATGGTTTCCGCCGATGCCGTAGCCGTCCCCGTCGCCCGTGATGGAAATCACGGTATATTCATGATTCGCCAGTTTCAGACCGGTCGCCACCGGAAGCGCCCGGCCGTGGACACTGTTGAATTCATTCACCCGCATATAATGCGGGAGTTTGCTTCCGCATCCGATCCCGGAGGTCATCACAACTTGATGCGGTGCAATCCCGAGCTGGACGAGCGCCTCCTTCACCGATTTGAGAATCGGGAAGTCGCCGCAACCGGTGCACCAGGTTGAGGCCTCGATCCCCTGATATTCCGAAAGGGAGACGTTAGACATGCAACCTCACCTCATCTTTTAAATGCTCAAGAATGAATTTCGGAGAGACCGGCCGGCCGTCATACCTCAGAACCCGCTTGTCCACCTGAATGCCGGTATAGGTCCGGATCATGTTGGCCAGTTGTCCCGTATAGTTCCCCTCCACGCAGACCATATATTTAGCTTCCTTTAACAGCGGAGTGACCTTTTCCTCCGGAAACGGCCAGAGATCCATGAAATGGAGCATATTGGCCTGCATTCCCTCTTTGTTCAGCCGGTCCACCGTTTCCCGGAGCGCCCCGTAGGTAGAGCCCCATCCGATGAGCGTGATTTCCGCTTTCTTGGAACCGTAGACCTGGGGGGCGGACATCTCCTCGACGGCAAGATCGAGTTTCCGCATCCTTTTTTCCATCATCTTGTTCCGCGTCGCGGCATCCTCAATGATATGCCCCTGCTCATCATGCTCGTCGCTGGTGGTCATGAAGACTGCCTTTGGATGGCCCGGAATCGCCCGCGGGGAAATGCCCGACTCTGTTATCGCATGTCGTTTGTAGTCGGAGGCCAATTTATCGAGGGCCGCTTCATCCAGAAGGGTTCCCCTTTCAATCGGAATCTTTGTAAAATCAAACGCCTTCAATTCCACCGTCCGGACCGCTGCGGATTGATAAAGATCGGTCAACACAATGACCGGGCATTGATACTTCTCGGCCAGATTGAACGCGCGCCAGCCCGCCTCAAAACATTGCTCAAGATTTCCGGGAGCCAGAATAATGCGCGGGAACTCTCCCTGAGAGGCGCGGAGGACAAATTCCAGATCCCCCTGTTCGGTCCGGGTCGGCAGTCCCGTGGAAGGGCCTGCCCGCTGGGCCTCCACCACGACAATGGGCGTTTCGGTACAACCGGCCATGCCGAGCGCTTCCACCATCAGACTGAAACCGCCGCCGGAAGTGGCCGTCATCGAGCGAACCCCTGCGTGTGCTGCGCCGATCGTCATCAGGATCGCGGAAATTTCATCTTCGGTCTGTTTGGTGAGAACGCCGAACTGATTTCCATTTGCAGAGAGATACTCAATAATGGTGGAGGCGGGGGTCATCGGATAGCCGGCCATAAAGCGGCAGCCGCCCCCGATCGCCCCAAGACAGATCGCCTGATTCCCGTGAAGGACCATCCGCTTCGGCGCTCCGGAGATGCTGTTCAGTTTGAACTTGAAGGATTTGGCATATTTTTCCTTGGCGATATCATACGCCTGCCGGGCAAGTTTCAGGTTGTTCTCGACAACCTTCTCCCCCTTCCGCTTGAAATTCTCCCGGATCACATCCGCAATCCGCTCGAAGTCATACTCCGTCACGCCGACCGCCGCGCCGATCGCCGCGGTGTTGGCCATGATCCGGTCTGCCCCCGCTTCATACGCAAGCTTCACCAGCGGCATCGGGAAAAGCAGGATCCCTTTTGCCCGGAGGGAATCGGCATCGAATTTCAGATCCTCGTTATAAATAACGGCGCCTCCCTTGACGAGTTCGCTTTTGTGTTCGGAGATCGCCTGGTCATTCAACGCCAAAAGAAGATGGAGTTCATCCGCATGACAAAAGAGCGGTTCGGAACTGGCCCGGATCTGATAAAAGTTGTAACCGCCCCGGATCCGGGACATGTAATCCGAATTCCCGAAGACAAAAACGCCTCCCCGGGAAAGGGCTTTCACGAACCCGAAGCCGCTCGATTCAACCCCCTGACCGGCCTCTCCTCCGATTTTAATGGTTACATCAAACGTCGCCATGGATGTTTCCTTGCGTTAGGGACGTTTTCAGCAAGTGTCCCTATCGTGAGCATGATACAAGGGACACTTTCTGAAAACGTCCCTTTAACTATATAGTTTACTATACAATCGACAAAAATGCAACTCAAATTACGCGATCGTAATCCTCGACGGGGAGTTTCCAGACCGGAACGCCGCAATACCGTTCTCCCTCGGGACAGAAGGGCTGTTTTCCCGCTTCTTGCCGGATCCAACAGGGAGCCCCGAGATATTTTCCGATATTCGGAAAGATTTTCTTCACCTGCATCACTTCCTCGTGGCAGCTTTTCCAGATTTCTTCCTGCGCGGTATAACAGAGCCGCTGCACCCATTTGTGATGGAAATTCAAAAGATCCCCCGACTCCTCAAACCGGATGGAAACCGCATTCGGAAGAAGATAAAACGCGAATTCCTCCTTCACCCCGAGATTCAAAAGATCCTCGATCGCCTTCCAAACTGTCCGCATCGTCTTTTGATAATCGGAAAGGGCCTCCGGATTCATCTCGATCAGTTGGGGAACAATGTAATCCGGCTTTGAGGGACGGATGTGGCGCGACAGGACCGGCCGGGAACCGGGCACCATCCGGTGGCGCTGGTCCTGGGAATCGGCTGTATGCGAGAGTTTCTTCCGGAAGGTAAAATGGGGATGGACCATCGTCCGGGTCAGTTTGCCAAGTGTCGTAAGCGTCAGCGCCTGGGGAAGATACGGATCTTTCCTGGGATCCAACACCCACGCAATCGCCTCTTCATCCGAAAGCCGCTCCCGGGGAAGTCCCAGGATCGAGCGGACCGCTTGGGCCATCGTCTCTTCCCCTTTTACCTTATAGTCAATGAGTTTTGAGGTATAGGAGCCGAGCTCTTCGTCAAATTCCTTCAGGAATGACTCCGTAGAATCCCCTCCCTTCTGGAGTGTTTGGAAGGTCTGATATTCCAAAGTCTCCTCAAGGGGAATCACATCCTCGATGAATTTGAAAAACTCCGGATCGACCTGACTTACCGCCTCCACCATCTTTTCGACGACGATCCGGCTTTCATAAGGGGTATCATACTGCTCGCAGAGGCGGTGGTACCGGTGAAGCGTGATGCCGCTCACCGTATGGTAAAGATGGGCATGGGTCGCAATCGGAAGGACGTAGCGGGCCACTTCCAGTTTCTTCTTTTTAACGGCACTGGCCCATCGCTTTTCCGAGGGATCGCGGCTTGGAAAGATCTTTCGGTACTCGGTCTGCGTCGTCGGCTCCAATATGTCAATCAACCGGTGATAGGCGGCCATCTGGAAATCGAGGGTCTTCCGGTAAAGGGCTTTCGCCTTCGCCGTAAGAGGCGGGATGGTAAAATGCTCGGGCTTCACCTCGACATAGCGTTGTGAAACTTGTTCTGAATTGTAATAAGGATGTGAATGGAGAAAACTCCAGAGACACTGGCGGCTCACTTTGTCGAGGACAAACTGGAAGGTGGCATGTTGGAGGGTGGTGTGGTGGCCTGCCTTGTAGATGCTTTGGGCAATCGCATCCCGCCGCTCCCGCGCCGCCTCATCTTTGGAAACATCCTCCGCACTCACAACCTTTGAAGAGTAGCAGGTCCGGGCGGTGGCTACCGCATTGTCATAAGCATCCTGGAAATAATTCTCCAGAATGACGACCGGCTCGTCGGAAAGGAAGCGTTTTTCCGTCATATCTCCACCTAGGGACGTTTCTAGTTCTGGCTCTAACCTGTCCCCAGTACCTTCTTGGGACAGTCCCTATCATATCTCCAGGACCTTTGGAAAGCGGGTCAGGTTTTTGTTCCCGGTTTTGGTGACCACCACCATATCTTCAATCCGGACCCCTCCCGCATCCAAATAATAAAGCCCCGGCTCGACCGTCACAACCTGCCGGGCGCAGATTTTCTGGCTGACGGAAGAGACCCGCGGCGGCTCATGAATTTCGAGTCCGACTCCGTGTCCGGTTCCATGAAAAAATCCCTGAATTCTTCCATTCAGGGTTCCTGTCTTAAATCCTTCTTTTTCAAAGTGTTGCAAAATTTTGGTGTGGACGCTTTTTCCGTCAACCCCGTCCTTCAACATTCCGAAAGCGATCTCCTGTCCTTCTTTGACCGCCCGGTACATCTTTTTCAGTTTTGGTTTGGCTTTTCCTCTCACAACGGTCCGGGTCATGTCGGCAAAGTAACCGCTCCGGCTGGAACGGGGGAAAACATCCATCACAATCGCTTCATCGGCATAAAGGATGCCGGATCCCCAATTATGGGGATCCACCGTATCTTGCCCACAGGCGACAATCGTCTGCTCCGCCACGCAATCCCGTTCCATGAGCGCCACATGGATCCGCTTCCGGACCGCTTCGGAGGTCAGCGGTTTTCCGTTAGCATACAGTTTTCCGTTTGTGACCCGGGCATCCGCAATCATCCGGATCGCCTCATGCACCGCCGCCTCAACCGCCCGCTGGGTCTCGATGATTTTGTTAATCTCTTCTTCGGTCTTAAAAAGCCGCTCCTCAAAAAAGGGTTCTTCCTTTGTCAAAAGCCGGTATCCCTTTTTCTTGAGTGCCTCGCCATAAAGGATGCTGAAATTCTCCGGAACGAGAATCGTTTTGACCTTTTTTTCCTGATAAAGGTTATCGATTAGATTGATGGGGGAGGGTCTTACCCCTTTTTTGAAAAGGGTCTTGGCGAGTCGGGAGGTGGAGAGGACTTGGTCTACTTTTGCCTGGGACTTGGCCCGGTCAAGTTCCAAGTCGCTCATGAGAAGATACTTTTTCCCACGGATTTCGGTGAAGATAAAGGGGTCTGGGGCGAGGAAGCGGGTTGCGTAGTAAAGGTTTGCATCCCTTGTACTTGCGGCGATAATCAGGATGGCATCATGCATTATGAGTCCTGTTGGGACGTTTTCGGAAGTGTCCCAAAAGAAAAAGGGACACTTCCTGAAAACGTCCCTATTACCAACGGACCAACGCGGAGCCCCAGGTAAACCCGGAGCCGAAAGCGGCGAGACAGACCAGATTCCCCTTTTTCAGTTTCCCTTCCTCCACCGCCTCCGACAAAGCAAGGGGAATGGAAGCGGCGGTGGTATTGCCATAGCGCTGAATATTATTATAGACTTTTTCCGGGGGAAGTTTCAGGTATTCCCGGACCGCCTCCGAAATCCGGAGATTCGCTTGATGAACCACCAAGAGATCAATTTCTTCTTTCCGCTTCCGGTTTGTCGTGAGCGCTTCATCAATGACGCTGATGAATTTGGTGACGGCATGTTTAAAAACTTCCCGGCCGTTCATCCTGGGGAAATGGCGGCCCTCTTCCAGATCCTCCGGAGAAAGGGGAACGATGCTTCCCGGTTTCTCCACCCAAAGTTCCTGGGCATAGCGACCGTCCGCATGAAGGTGTGTTGAAAGGATCCCTTCTTCCCCTTCCGTCTCTTTTGCCTCGATTAAAACCGCGCCCGCCCCATCTCCAAAAAGAACCGCCACATCCCGTCCGCGGGTGGTCAGGTCAAGTCCTGTGGAATGGACTTCGCTTCCGACCAAAAGAATCCGGTTGTACTGTCCGGCCCGGATCATGCTGTCGGCTACCGAGAGACCATAGATGAATCCGGTGCACTGGGCTCGAATGTCGAGCGCACCGATCGAATTGATCCCTAGTTTTTGCTGTAAAAGAACGCCGGAGCCGGGAAAAAAATAGTCCGGGCTTAATGTTGCAAGTATAATAAAATCAATATCTTGTAAACTTTTCCCGCTTTTTTGAAGGAGCCGCTTTGTGGCTTCATAGGCCAAGTCTGCCGTCCCAACACCCTTCTCAACAAAGTGGCGCTTTTCAATGCCGGTCCGCTCCCGAATCCAGGCATCGCTTGTATCCATCACCTTGGAGAGATCGTCGTTCGTCACCACTTTGGGCGGGACGTAATGACCGACTCCAATAATCCGACTCCGCCGCATCTTGATTCCTCTATTGGATAATTTTTTATTATAACACAGACTTTGTCAGGTGACGTTTAAATTTTTTTCTTGCATTCCGGTTTGAACTGCGGGATAATCGGCTACGGTTCTTTGAGAGGATCGACGGAAAAATCCATTCTCCTTCACGTAGCGTTTGAGGGCTTCGCGGATCGCTTCACTCCCCCGGACGGCAAAGCAGGGGCACCCTCGGGGCGCTGATTCGTGCAGACAAAAATGATTTTTCGATAAGGAATAGGTCGTTTTTCCATATGTTTCTTATTATACAGGGTTCTCCCCCCGTTGAAAACGTTCCCCCGAAAACGAAAAAAAGCCAAAGGGGAAGATTTTACTTGACAATACAAGATGTTGTGTTATAATAAGGCGTAGATCACAAGATCTAGTAATCGAGGTCGGGTCCATCGTGAGCAAAAAAGCCCCCAAAACGCGCCGAATCGCCTTTGTTTTCTCCCTCCCCAAACAAAAATACCTCCGATACACCCTAACATCCGAACCGACCTCAATTCAGAGCCGACACCGTAGCGGTCCAACGAAGTAGGAGGAGCCATGTCTGACAAACTCGCTCTGAAGGAAAAAATTTCCTCAAAAAAACCGGCCGCGCATCAACCAACCCCTATTAAAGGAAGAAAAACGACTTCTCCCGGCCTTTCACTTTCCCGGAAATTCACGCGGCCCGGTGTCAATCCCCTTGAGGAAGTGAAATATGTCAAGCGCTCCTCCGTAATTGCCAATCCGGACGGCTCGGTGGTCTTTGAGATGAAGGAGGTGGAGGTTCCCGATTTCTGGTCACAGTTGGCAACCGATATTGCCGCCTCCAAATATTTCCGGAAGTGCGGTGTTCCGGAGGTAGGACGGGAAACAAGTGTGCGTCAACTCGTGCACCGCGTGGCCCACACGCTCCGGCTGGGAGGGGAGTGGCTCGGCGGTTACTTCAAAACCAAGGAGGATGCGGAAACCTTTGAGGCGGAACTGGCCCATCTTCTCCTCCATCAGAAAGGGGCATTCAACTCCCCGGTCTGGTTCAACTGCGGACTCTGGCATTCCTACCAGATTACCGGAAGCGGGGGGAACTGGGTCTGGAACCCGAAGAGCGGCCAGATCGAGGAGACGAAAGACTCTTACAGCCGTCCCCAGTGCTCCGCCTGCTTTATCCAGTCGGTTGAGGATGACCTGATGTCGATTTTTAACCTGGTTAAAAGCGAGGCAAAACTCTTTAAATTCGGGTCGGGGACCGGTTCGAACTTCTCGCGGCTCAGGGGAAAGCAGGAAAAACTCTCCGGAGGAGGAACTTCTTCGGGGCTCATGTCCTTCCTGGAAGTCCTGGATAAAGGTGCCGGAGCCACCAAATCGGGCGGCACCACCCGGCGGGCCGCCAAAATGGTCTGTCTGGACATGGACCACCCGGAGATCGTTGATTTTATCAACTGGAAGGTCAGGGAGGAGAAAAAAGCCAAAGCCCTGATCGAGGCCGGCTATCCGGCTGACTTTAACGGCGAGGCGTACAAAACGATCTCCGGGCAAAATTCCAACAATTCCGTCCGGGTGACGGATGCATTCATGGAAGCGGTCCAAAAAGGCGATAAATGGGAGACCCGTTTCCGAACGACCGGCGAAGTCTGCGAAACCTTTGAGGCGCGGAATCTCTTCCGGCAGATTTCAGAGGCGGCCTGGAACTGTGCCGACCCGGGCATCCAGTACGATACCACCATCAACAACTGGCACAAGACTCCGAATACAGATCGGATTTATGCGTCTAACCCGTGCTCGGAATTCATGTACATGGACGACACCGCCTGCAACCTCGCTTCAATCAATTTAATGAAATTCTTAAGGGAAGACGGGTCCTTTGACATCGAGGGGTACCGTCATGCCTGCCGGATTTTTATCATTGCCCAGGAGATCATCGTCGATTTCGCCTCCTATCCCACTAAAAAGATCGCCCAGAATAGCCACGATTACCGCCCGCTCGGGCTTGGCTACGCCAATTTGGGAACGCTCCTCATGGTGAGCAGCATTCCTTATGATTCGGATCGGGCCCGTGCCATTTCAGAGGCGCTGACCGCCATCATGTGCGGACAGGCGTACCGGACTTCCGCAGAAATCGCATTTCAAAAAGGACCCTTCCCCGGCTTTGCGAAAAACCGGGAACCGATGCTCAAAGTCATCGGGATGCACCGAGAGTGCGCTTACCGGATTAACCCCTCTGCCTGCCCGGAGGAACTGTTGAAGGCGGCGCGTCAGGATTGGGATGAGGCGCTTCGTCTGGGCAAACAGCATGGCTACCGGAACGCCCAGACCACGGTGATTGCCCCAACCGGGACTATCGGGCTTTTGATGGATTGCGATACCACCGGTGTGGAGCCCGATTTTGCCCTTGTCAAATTCAAAAAGCTTGCCGGAGGCGGGTATTTCAAAATCGTAAACCAATCGGTTCCAAAGGCACTCCAGCGGCTCCATTATTCAGACGAGGAAATCCGGGACATCCTCACCTATGTCAACGGAACGCTGACGCTGGAAAAAGCCCCCTATGTCAACTCCCAGACCCTGAAAGCAAAGGGGCTGACGGACGAAGACCTTAACAAGATTGAGAAAACCCTTCCTTCGGTCTTTGAGCTCCCTTACGCGTTCACCGTTTGGACGTTGGGTGAGACGACGATGAAGCGTCTCGGGGTCCCGTCCGAAACGTACAACCGGTTCGACTTTAATCTCCTCAAATACCTTGGATTTTCCCTGGAGCAGATTGAGGCGGCCAACCAGGTCATCTGCGGGCGGATGACCGTGGAAGAGGCGCCCCACCTCCGGGAAGAACACCTGCCGGTCTTTGACTGCGCCAACCGGTGCGGGAAATACGGAAAGCGCTACATCGCCCCGATGGGTCATGTCAAAATGATGGCCTCTGTCCAAAAGTTCATCTGCGGGGCGATTTCCAAAACGGTGAATCTCCCGAGCCATGCCACCGTCGAGGACATTGAGCAAATTTACGTCGAGGGGTGGAAGCTGGGGCTCAAGGCGATCGCTCTTTACCGGGACGGGTGCAAATCCTCCCAGCCGCTCAACACAAGCGGCGAAAGTCTCAAAGACGAGACAAAGAAAGAACCGAAAGGCGAGCCGTTTTCTCCCCAGCGAAAGCGTCTCCCGAAGAAACGGAGCGGCTGGACCCAGGAAGCAAAGGTCGGCGGCCATAAGATCTATTTGAGAACCGGCGAGTACGAAGACGGAAAACTCGGCGAAATCTTTGTCGATATGCACAAAGAGGGGGCGACGCTCCGTTCCATCATGAACTGCTTTGCGATTGCGGTCTCTCTCGGGCTTCAGTACGGTGTGCCGCTGGAGGAGTACGTCAATATCTTCACCCACCAGAAGTTTGAGCCGCAGGGTCCGGTGGACCACCCGAACATCAAACATGCAACGAGTATCGTGGACTTTATGTTCCGGTTATTGGCCATGGAGTACCTTGACCGGACCGATTTTGTCCATGTGAAGCCGGAGAAAAAGGAAATCCAAAAACCGGACGCCGAGAAAATAAAAGAGGAAGGAAACGGCAATCTCGAGGCCTTTGACAACGGACAGTTGACCGCACAAGATGCCGTCGAGGAACGGCTGCATGTCCGCGAAGAGGCTCTCCTTCCCGCTTCCGGCATGGAAGACCAGATGTCCCAACTGATGGGGGATGCGCCATTCTGCTCGGAATGCGGTCACCTCACCGTCCGGAATGGCGCATGTTACAAATGCTTAAACTGCGGCAACTCGATGGGGTGTTCGTAATGGACACAGAAGATAAATTGAATGCCGTGTCTTAAGGAGATAGATGCAGAAAAGCGCTGTTTTCAAGAACGATTTTTTAAAGTATCTTACCAGGAAATAGAGCCTACTTTTCTCCATATTCAAAGTTTAGAAGAGAGATTCTTTTACCTCTACATAAAGAGTGGATCTGCCACTTCTACAACTCAGTAAGGTCAACGAGACCTAAGACCGAGTAGAAATAGCGGGTGTCGGAGGCGCCAGGGGCCGAGGGGTGACACGACCTAGGGCTCCCAAATACGCCTGCAGGCGAAAGCCGAAGCCGAATTTGGGATAAGGTCATGGCAGGACCCCGAGGCGAAAAGCACCCGAGTACCGAGATGGGACCCGCCAGCCCCAAAAAATTTTTTAAAATAATTGCAAGAAATCACCGAGTTTTTACGTCATGTATATATGAAGACCATAAAATCTTCGCCTTTCAAAAGGAGGAAGATTTGTTTGAAGAGAGCGATAACTTCTGGTATGATAGAAAGATAGAGTACATTGACCTTATGAAAAAGGGGGAGGAAAACAACAAAACTCACATATTTTGTAAGAGTTGCGAAAATATGTCGGAGGTCTCTCCTGATTCAATATCTCTTATCGTTACCTCCCCGCCCTATTGGAACGCAATTGACTACGACCAACACACACAAGATCCTTCAAAATGGTTCAGGACACGCAAAGGTTCAGAATACGAGGGGTATCTTGACTGGCTCAAGGCCTGCTTTAGCGAATGTTTCAGAGTCTTGAAGCCTGCCGGTTTTTGTGCCGTTGTAATCGGCACGGTTCTTTTCAACAAAAGACACTACCCTCTACCTCATCATTTTATATCACTCATGGAAAAAATTGGATACGAATTTCACCAAGACATCATTTGGTCCAAAGTTACGGGTGGCGTGAAAAGAGCAGGTGTTACTATTCAGTCTCCTTATCCGGGATACTATTATCCGAACATTATGACAGAATACATTTTAATTTTTAGAAGACCTTCTAAAGACAGTTGTTACAACGGACGGACTCAAAAAGAGAGGGATGAGAATAAAATTCCGATCGACGATCTATTCAAAAAAGAAGTAGCGAATAACATCTGGCATATCGCCCCTGTTCCTCCAAATCAGTATAATCACCCCTGTCCTTTCCCGGAAGAAATTCCGTTTCGGCTTATTTCGTTATTCACTTATAAGGGAGATGCTGTATTAGATCCTTTTCTTGGAATAGGGTCGACGACAAAAGTCGCAAGGTGGCTTGAGAGAGATTATTACGGCTATGAGATTAAAGAGGAGTATGTAAGAATTGCGAAAAAACGCTTGAGTGAGCCTTTGAAATTGAGAGATCAGCTCATCGCTGAATATTCAAAATTAAATATAAACAAATCATTGAGAATTCCACAAAAACTATTTGATGACATGCTTATAGCAGCCTCCCGCCAAACAACAAGATCGCACCAGAAACACGATCTTGCCCCGCAAGCGACGCCTAAATAGGTTGGTTTATTTACTCTAGTACGCGACGCCAATCTACAAATTTTTTGAGGATCCGAAACTGAATTCTACCAAGAATCTCTTTTGCAATCGCTTCGCTGGCCACTTTCGTCTTCTCGATATCGGCAGATTTGGGTGGAACGCGACAAGGTATGAGGTATTGTGGATTTTCTCTGAGAAAGTCGTCGAGAGGAGCACGTTTTAATACAAGTGCATCACCCATTGACGTTGTAGCACCTCTCAAAAGTTTTGGGTCAGCATAAGCAATTCCCACGTTAGACAAGATAAAGAGGGTAGACTCAGACCAAGTTCGAGTTGTGCTTTCACCTAAAGAATTAATGAGTCGAATAGCATCGCGCTTCCCTGTAAATGATCCCTTTACCGAAAAGCCTTCAACAAATGGTACCTGGATGTCGATACGAGGATTGTGAACACCGACATTCTTTGCTTCTATCCCAGCTGCGCGCATTGCGGCACCTAAAATATGTTCACATGCTCCCCCCACAACAAATCTATTTTCATGAACGGTTGTGTCGTACTCCGATAAAAGAATCCCCAATGCTTCCTCTACCTCTTTTTGTAAGGTAGCATCATTTTCTAATTTCTGCTTGAAGTTTTTGAAGATTTCGCGTTCACGCTTATATTTAGTCATATTTCTCTCTTCATACAAGATGATAGGACAACATAATATCACAAAGACGCCCTATCAGCAAGATGGCAAGTACCCTACAAATGC
>CAMTXH010000005.1:0-95507 GCA_947085655.1 uncultured Omnitrophica bacterium
CCCATGAGCTGGGCATGGCTGACCGGTTTCAAACGCCGCCGGAAACGCCCGGATAAAGACCGATACGGAGGAACGCCATGAGTCACATCAAGGAGAAATTGATGCGGGAGCATGACCATATTCGAAAAACGCTCGATACCCTTGAGCAGTTGATCCGTCGGCAAAAACCCCAGACGGATTTTGATTCGGTTCTCATCCGCCTGGGCCGGGAACTCAAAACGCACTTCGAGTCGGAAGAGGCCCATTTGGTTCCCGCCCTTCTGGGTCCCAAAGGAGAAGAACTGATGGGACGGGGCGAGGCGGACGAGCACCGTGATCTTGAAGCATCCTTCAAAGCCATAAAGCTCCTGTTGCACCACGGGCATGCGGATCAGGCGATCTGGGACGAGGCCCTCTCTTTGATGAACGCGATCCGGGATCATATGGCCTGGGAGGAGGAGTGCATTTATCCGATGATAGATCGGTTGGAGCGCCTATAAGTGACGTGGAACGCCTTTCTGCAGTATGGTATAATCTCTTACCCATGAAGAGAATTTTTCTTTTCCTTGGTTCACTTCCGATGGCGGTCGCCACGCTGATTGCCATCGGAACAGCCCTGGCGTTCGGGACCATCCATGAGACCCGTTTCGGCACGCCGGCGGCCCAGCACTATTTTTACCGGGCGGTCTGGTTTCAAACCCTTCTGATTTTTCTCTGCCTCAACCTCTTGACCTCGGCCCTCCGCCGTTTCCCTTGGAAAAAGCACCATGCCGGTTTCGTTATGACGCACCTCGGGATCATTCTTATCCTGATCGGCAATCTCCTCGGCATCTGGTTCAGCGTCGAAGGGAGTCTCCTCATTCCGGAAGGCGAGACAAGGGATGACTTGGCGTTGCCGCAGGACCAGATTTGGGTTCAACCCGAAAATCCGGGAACCCCTTTTTCATTCCCGCTCGATTTCAGTACAACACCCTGGGTTCATGAAGTTAACCGGACCTTCACGGTTGATCTGGACGGAGAACCTCTTCATCTCACCGTTGACCGGTATTTTCCGAACACCCTCATTGAGGAAGAGGTTGTAGCGGGTGAGACACCCTATCCTGCTGTTCTTCTGGAATTGAACTCCGTCGGACAGGCGCCGCAACAGGTCTGGCTTTTCTCCCGGGATCCGGAGCGTTTCGGATTCAGGTGGGGAGAGGCACATGTTCTGCTTATCGAGCTTACCAGGGAAGAGGATCTTGCGCTCTTGGAGCATCCGGAGGAAAGGCCGAAAGAGGAAAGGGGAATCCTCCGTCTTGAATTTCCGGAGCTTCAGGCGGTCCGGACGATCCCGGTGGAGGCCTTTTTAGGCAAGACCGTTCCGCTGGAGGGGACCCCTTACACCCTTTCTTTGAAAGAGTATTTTCCCGATTTTGTCATTACGGACACAGGTCCTGCGAGCCGTTCGGATAGTCCCCAGAATCCCGCCCTCTCCTTTACGCTGGAGGGACCGGAGGGGAAGGAGGCCTTTCTCGCTTTCGCCCTTCATCCCGAATTTGAGGAACGGCACGGCCTTTCCCGGAAAATTCATGTACATGCTGTCTACGAGATGGGAGGAGCCCTTCCATCGCTTCCCCCCGCCCTTATCGGCGTTGTCCGGACGCCGGAAGCGTGGCGGGTTGCGATGACATCCGAGGCGGGGGGGGAGCAGAGATTCCTTCCGCTTGCTCCCGGCGAGACGATCGAACATCCCTGGCTCGGTGTGTCGTTTCGAGTGCTGGAAGTTCTGCCGAATGCCCGTCGGATGGAGCACTACCGCGTCAAGGACAATGAGGTGAAACAACAGGCCATCCACGTCATTCTCGAGCAGGGGGACCGGCGCGAGGAAAAATGGCTTCTGCAGGGGGAGGCGGCCCATTTGGAATGGGACGGCAAGATGGTGGTTGTGGCATATCAATCCGCCACACAGCCCCTTCCATTTTCCGTCAAACTTCTCGACTTTCGGAAGATCGAATATCCCGGCACCAGCGTCCCCTCCGGCTTTGAATCGGATATAGAAGTTCGTGATGCGGGAGGGCGGCGTCTCTTACGGACCATCTCCATGAACCGGCCGTTTACCCATCGGGGATATACGATGTTTCAATCCAGTTATATCGAGGAGCCGGTGGAGGCGACGATTCTCGCCGTGCGCAATGACCCGGGCACACCCGTTGTCTACGCCGGATTTTCCATTGTGATTTCGGGAGTGATCGTCATGTTTTATTTCCGTCCCCGGAAGGGAGGGAAGGTAAAGTAATGAAGCGCTGGATTTGTGTCGTGGCGTTCGGCTTGGCGGTCCTTTGGGCGGGCAGGGCCGCGGGAGTAGAGGTACCGCCGCTTTCCCACCAGACCCTGTTAGCACTCCGGCATCTCCCGGTTCAGTATAACGGACGGGTCAAGCCGTTTGAGAGTTTTGCGCGCGAGGTTCTGGATCTTTTGACCGACTCAAGGGCATACGGCAAGGCCGATTCGGTGTCCACCGTATTCCATATGATTGCCTTCCCTGAGCAATGGGAAGAGGAGCCGATCCTCTCCGTTCCCTACCGGCCCCTTCGGGAGGAACTCGGCTTCGCGCCGGATCAGCACCATATTTCATTTCAGGCCCTCTTCGGAACGCATTTTATGACGCGGCTCCCTGCGATTGTTGCGAAACAGGATGCGGGGGAAAAATTGACGATCCTTGAGAACGAAATCATGGATCTCTATTCCCGGTTTGTCATGGTGAATGCGCTTTTTAGCGGGGACCTCCGCCTCGTCCCTTCGGGACCCGATCCCCGATCGATCTGGTTGCCGCTGACTCATCTTGGACCCTTGCCGGAGAAGGATCGGAAGAAGATTCAGTCCTCATGGCAGAACGCACTCTCCGCTTACCGCGAAGGCCGGATGGAAGAAGTAGGCAACTCCCTTGAGGCGTTTCAAAAAACCGTTTCGGCCCTGCATCCTTCCGCTATTCCGCCGCCTTGGCGGCTACGCTTAGAGGTTCGGTACCAGCATCTTCAGCCGCTTCGCCTGGCTTGGATTCTTTACGGCGTTGCGGCGTTTATGTTGGCGTTTTCCTTGGGGAAAAAGCAATCCCCTCTTCGCCGGGTTGCCCTTTTCGTGATCGCGGCCGGATTTTTGCTCCATACGGGAGGAATCATAGTCCGGATGATCCTTGCCGGCCGGCCGCCGGTGAGCAATTTTTACGAGTCCATGGTGTGGCTGGCATGGATCACCGTCGTCCTCGGTCTTCTTTTTGAGTGGAGGCAGGCCTCGGCGCATGTCGGTTTTGCCGCCGTTTTGTTCAGCGGTATCACACTCCTCCTTTCCGAGCATCTTCCGCTTGATCCGGCGATTCAGCCGATTGTGGCGGTCCTCCGGAGCAATATGTGGCTTTCGATTCACGTGTTGACCATCGTCGCCAGTTATGGTGCGCTGACATTGGCGACAGGGGTGGCGCATCTTTATGCGGGGGCTTTTCTCGCCGGCAGGGAAGGGGCTTTGACTGAATTGGGAAATGTTCTCTACCGGGTGATCCAGGTCGGAGTCATTCTCTTAGCGGCCGGGATCATGCTCGGGGCAGTCTGGGCGAATGCCTCCTGGGGAAGATACTGGGGATGGGACCCGAAAGAGACCTGGGCACTCATTACGCTCCTTTGGTTTTTGGCGCTTTTGCATGCGCAGAAGGCCGGCTGGATGGGAAAGCGGGGTCTTGCAATCGGCACCATCTTGGGATTTTTTTTGATGTTAATGACCTATTACGGCGTCAGTTTCTATCTGGTCGGACTCCACAGTTATGCGGGCGGACATGCCAAACCGCTCCCCCCTCTTCTAATCGGTTACGCGGCGGCCGAGAGCTGCTTTCTCTTAGCCATTTGGACCCGGATTGCCCTCCAAAAAATTATTAAATCACCCTAGATATTTGTGTAACTTGTTAATTTTTAATAAGTTAATATATTACTAATTTGGTAATAGATACAGCAATTTTTCTATTGACATTGGGCATTAAACTGGTTATAATTATAGGATGAGGGAAACGGATGGCCATTTCTGAACTGATTCAAAAAGAGATTGCCCGCTTTTCGGAAGAGATCGGCCGGTACCGGAGAGGCGAAGTCGACGAGGAAAAGTTCCGCCGATTCCGCCTACAGCTCGGCATCTACGGCCAGAAGCAAGCGAATATTCAGATGGTCCGGATTAAAATTCCGGGCGGATTTCTGAATGCGGAGAAACTCCTTTTGCTTGCGGATCTGGCGGAAGAGTATGCCCCCCTTAAAATCGGCCATCTGACCACCCGGCAGGATATGCAGCTTCATTTTATCCCCCTTGAAAAGACCCCCGAGATGATGACCCGGATGGCGGAGGTGGGACTCACCACGCGGGAGGCCTGCGGCAACACTGTCCGGAATGTCACCTGCTGCCATCTGGCCGGCCTCAGCCGGGATGAACTTTTTGATATCCGTCCTTATATGCTGGCCACCTCCCGTCATTTTCTCCGGAATTCCGTCTGCCAGACCCTCCCGAGGAAATTCAAGATTGCCTTTGAGGGTTGCACGAAAGACCATGCCCGTCCCTATATCCACGATGTCGGCGTCCAAGCAGTTCTCCGGCGCAGTTCCGACGGAAAAACGGAACGGGGCTTTAAGGTTTTGGTCGGCGGCGGACTTTCCACCGTTCCGATTGTGGCCCCTGTTCTTTCCGAATGGGTCCCTGAGGAGGAGTTGATCCCTCAGATCGAGGCGGTCCTCCGGATCTTTGACCGGCACGGGGAGCGGCGGATCCGGAGCAAGGCCCGAATTAAATTTCTGGTCAAAAAGTGGGGGATTGAGAAATTCCGGGAAGAGGCGGCGAAGGAACGGGCCCTTTTGCATGTGGAGCCCTCCTGGAATGCGTATCTTGCCGATATCGACCGGCGTCAGGACGGGACCAAAGCAAAGATTATTCCGATTCAGCCGGTCGGCCAAAACGGATTCCGTCCTTTCCTGAAGACGAATGTCCTTCCCCAGAGTCAGTCCGGTTATTATGCGGTTCAGGTCCGGCTCATCCGGGGCGATGCGACGCCGGAACAGCTCCGGGCACTCGCGCGTCTCATCAAGGTATACGGAAAAGACGAAATCCGGATTACGATTGAGCAGAACTTTTTGATTCCATGGGTGAAGGCCGATTCGGTCGAGAAACTCTACAACGAGTTGAAAGCGGCGGACCTTGGGGAACCGGGGGCGGAGGGTCTTTTGGATGTGACCTGCTGCCCGGGAGCCGACACCTGCAATCTCGGCATCACTTCTTCCCGCGGGCTGACGCTTGCAGTGATCGACGAGTTGAAAAAACAGGACGGCCGTTTTTCGGAACTTGAGGACCTTCATATCAAAATCAGCGGCTGCCCCAACTCCTGCGGCCAGCACCATATCGCTTCCATCGGGTTCCACGGCGGGGCCCAGAACTTTGACAGCCGGACCGTACCCTCCTTCCAGCTCTTTTTGGGCGGGGTGGTGAACGAGAAAGAAACCCGGTATGCCCAGCCGATTATGAAACTCCCGTCGAAGGCGATTCCGAAAGCGACGGCGCGGCTTATCTCCCATTACCTTGATAATAAAAAAGGCAATGAAACCTTCGACGAGTTTTACCGGGAACTCGGGAAGGAGAAGGTTAAGGAACTCCTGGTCAAAGATGCGGCGATTCCGACGTATGCGGAAAACCCCGATTACTACAAGGACTGGGAGCAAGAGGAGGAGTTTGCCCTGAGAAAGGGAATGCAAGGCGAATGCGCCGGAGCTGCGGTCCAGGAAATCCAGCTCGGCCTGGGGGAGAGTGCCGCCCTTCTTCGTGAAGCAAGGACAAAAGCGACGGCAAGGGACTGGGAAGGAGCCCTCCGGAAAGCACACCGGGCGATCGCCTCGGCTGCGGCAGCGCTCCTTGTCTCCAAAGCGGTGGAGCCGCTCACGGATGAAGAGGCGGTCCAAAAGTTGGAAAATCACTTTGTTCTGACGAATGAATTTCCGGAAAGTTTTAAGGATTTGGAGTACCGGGTGAAGACGTTTGTTTCCGGTCCGCAGGATGCGAAAAATACGGAGGCGTTCCTTGTTTTCACCGACGCCATTCTGAAGGAAAGCGAAAAACACTTTGCCGCCTTTGCAGAATCTCTTGAGACAGGAGAGACGCAATCAGAAGCCGCAGAGGCAGAGCCCTCCGAAGCCGCGGAATATCTGGACTTAAGGGGAGTCCGCTGCCCGATCAATTACGTGCAGACCAAGATTAAACTTTCAACCATGGCCTCCGGGAAACTGTTGCAGATCGTGATTGATGAGGGGGAGGCGTATGCCAATGTGCCGAACAGCGTCCGGAGTGACGGCCACCAGATCCTGGAGGAGAAGAAACTGGGCAAAGCATACCAGCTGACGATCCGGAAGAAATAACTTTGGGTGCCCTGCGCCGTACAAACGGCGCCTTTTTTTGCCCTATATATACAGATATACTTATATATCAATATATTAATAAAAAGTTGGTTTTACCCTTCCCCTCTTTTCCCCCGGCTTGAAATAACCGCCCGATTTTAGTAAAATAAAACGCTATGTTATAACCCTTTTTTAATAGACATGTTACGGAGGAGCCGATGCGACAAGAAGAGATTCAAGCGATCAACGAGAAAGTGAGAAAAGAAAGCAGCTTCGTCGGAAAACTGCGCCAGGAAATCGGCAAGGTGATCGTGGGCCAAGAATATATCGTGGAGCGGCTCCTGGTGGGTCTTTTGGCGGACGGCCACATCCTTCTGGAGGGAGTCCCGGGACTTGCCAAGACGTTGAGCGTCTCGACCCTGGCCCAGGCGATCTCTGCCACGTTTCACCGGATTCAATTCACGCCGGATCTTTTGCCGGCGGATCTGATCGGAACACAGATTTATCATCCGAAAGAGGGAACCTTCACCGTGAAAAAAGGGCCCCTCTTCGCCAATATTATTTTGGCGGATGAAATTAACCGCGCCCCTGCCAAGGTGCAAAGCGCTCTCTTGGAGGCGATGCAGGAGCGGCAGGTGACGATCGGGGAGGAGAGTTTCAAGTTGGAGGAGCCCTTTCTGGTTTTGGCGACGCAAAACCCCATTGAACAAGAGGGGGTTTATCAACTCCCCGAAGCCCAGGTGGACCGGTTTATGTTGAAACTCAAGATCACCTACCCGAGCCCTACAGAGGAGCAGGAAATCTTGAAACGGATGGCAAAGGTCGGGAAGAAAATCCAAGTTTCCCCGGTCGTCTCACCGCGGGAGATCCTCCAGGCGCGGGAGGTCGTGAATGACATTTACTTCGATGAAAAACTCGAAAAATACGTGGTGGATCTTGTGGTCGCCTCCCGGGATCCGGAGAAATTTAAACTGAACCTGCGCGATTACATCGAATACGGCGCTTCTCCGCGGGCGACCATCTATCTGACTTTGGCCTCCAAGGCGTACGCTTTTCTGCAGGGGAGGGGTTATGTGACGCCGCAGGATATCAAGCGGATCGGTCATGATGTTCTCCGGCACCGGATCATTGTGACCTATGAGGCCGAGGCAGATGAGGTGACATCCGAGAAAATCATCGACCAACTCTTCGACGCCGTCGAAGTCCCATAAGAAAAGTAGACGCTTTACA
The DNA here is from genome assembly GCA_947085655.1 of uncultured Omnitrophica bacterium. Taxonomy (GTDB): domain Bacteria; phylum Omnitrophota; class Gorgyraeia; order JACQQV01; family JACQQV01; genus CAMTXH01. Next base: position 7,599 of record CAMTXH010000005.1, read on the forward strand.
AAACCATATGTAGTAAATAGGGTTACAAATAAATAGTTATGTGAGAGGGGTTTAGTATTTATTCGTAATGCGTTGTGATTAAACAAGTCTCGTAAAGCGTCTACAGTCCCAGTCCCTATGATTACGAAAGAGTATCTGAAAAACGTCCGGCGGATTCAGATTCACACCACCCGGCTTGTAAACGACCTTTTTGCGGGGGAGTATCACAGCGTTTTTAAGGGGCGCGGGATCGAATTCGAGCAGGTCCGGGAATACCAGCCGGGGGACGAGGTCCGGTCGATCGACTGGAACGTCACGGCCCGGATCGGGCGGCCCTTTATCAAGGAATTCGTGGAAGAACGGGAACTGACGGTGATGCTTCTTGTGGATATGTCCTCCTCCGGCGAATTCGGCACGCACCAAAAACTCAAGCGGGAACTGGCGGCGGAACTCTGTGCGGTTTTGGCCTTTTCCGCGATCCGGAACAATGACAAGGTGGGGCTTGTCCTTTTTACGGACCGCGTGGAAAAATTCATCCCGCCTAAAAAAGGGAAACGGCATGTCCTCCGGGTGATCCGGGAACTGTTGTCCTTCCGTCCGGAAAACCGGGGAACCGACATTGCCGAAGCCCTTTCCTTTTTGGGGACGGTGACCAAGCGGCGGACGGTCAGTTTTCTCATCTCGGATTTTCTGGGAAAAGGGTACGAGCGCTCTCTTCAGGTCGCAAACCGCCGGCATGATCTCATCGCCCTGTCATTAGAGGATGAGCGGGAGAGGGTATTCCCGCCGGTCGGATTCATCCTTTTGGAGGATGCGGAAACAGGGGAGGTTTTGACGGTGAATACGCGTCATCGGTCCATCCGGGAATCTTTCCCCCGCGAGGCGGGAAAAGCGATTGCAGCCCGGAACCGATTTTTCGCCTCCATCGACCTGGATTGCGTTCAGATTCGGACCGACCGGCCGTATCTCGAACCGCTGGTCCGCTTTTTCAAAATGCGGGAAAGAAGAAGGTGAAACAGCCAGGGTTCGGTTTGAGGGGGGCGGTTCTGGCACTCTTTTTTACCGGAGTGGCATTTCTTGCGGAAGCCGCGCCGGAGCCGCGCATCGCCGCTTCTCTGGACAACACCCGGATCACCATCGGGGAACGGGTCACGCTGACCTTGCAGCTTGATCTTCCGGAAGGATTCAGCGTCGTGGGCTCGAATCTCCGGGAGGGTCTTGGCGAACTGGTCGTCAAAGACACGGCACAGTCACCCCCTGAAGCGCTTTCAAACGGCTTGACTCGGCATACGATCCAGGCCCGTCTCACCGCCTATGCGACCGGAACATTTGTTCTGCCGCCTGTTTCGGTCACGGTCCGGAATGCGGAAGGCCGCACCGAGACGTTAGAAACACTCGAGCATGTGATTGAGGTAAAAAGTGTTGCGCCGGAGGGCGACAAACTTGAGGATATCCGGGAGATCAAGGGAATTCTTTTTCTGGCAGGAAGCGGAGGGAGCGTCTTGTGGCTCATCGGAGGGGTGGCCTTCCTCGTGGGTTTGTTCTGGTGGCTTTTCCGACGAGGGAGAGCCGTTCGTGTTTCCGAGGCGCCGAAGGTTTCCCCCGACGTCACGGCTCTCGAGGCCCTTGACCGGCTTGATGCGTCGGGTCTTGTCCACCGGGATATGAAGGAATACCATTTTCGGGTGTCGGGAATTCTCCGGCACTATCTGGAAGAAAGGTTCGGGCTGAAAGCCCCGGAACAGACTACCGAGGAATTTCTCGCGTCGGTTTCGGATCATTCCCTTCTCCGCGGGGATCAAAGGGGTCTCTTAAGCCGTTTCCTTGAACAGTGCGACCTTGTGAAATTTGCAAAACTCACCCCCGAAAAAGAAGAGGCCCTTCGGATTTCTCAAAGCGCGCGTGAGTTCATCCGTCAAACCCGATCGAGCGGCGTCTGAAAGATGTTTCATCATTTTTGGAATATTGTCTGGATTCCAGTTTTGGTCCCCCCGCTTTTGTGGGCTGCTTTCAGAAAAAATCGGCAGGGGCATGTCCGGTTTTCGAGTCTTACGCCTCTCAAACAATACCTACCAGGCCATTCTTCCTGGATGAGACACCTATTGCTCTTCTTTCGGATTTTGGCCCTCATCCTTCTAGTCCTGGCGCTCATGCGCCCCCGGCAGGGACTTGAGGAGACGCGGGTCGAGACGGAAGGGGTGGACATTATTCTGACTCTGGATGTCTCCGGCAGCATGCAGGCGGAAGATTTTTCCATCGGGGGCGAGCGTCGGAACCGGCTTTTCGTGGTGAAGGAGGTCGTCCGGGATTTCATCCAGAGAAGGCGGAATGACCGGATCGGCATCGTGATCTTCGGGGGAAGGGCCTATACCCTTTGTCCGCTCACCCTGGATCAGGGGATCCTCCTTCAGTTTCTGGAGCGGGCGGAGGCCGGAATGGTGGAGGACGGTACAGCGATCGGAGACGGCGTCACCACTTCTTTAAACCGGCTCCGGAACGTCAAGGCCAAAAGCAAAATCATCATTCTTCTCACCGACGGCGTTCATAATGCCGGAAAGGTGAAGCCGGAGACAGCCGCAGAACTTGCCCGGACCCTCGGCATCAAAATCTATACCATCGGCGTCGGGTCCCGCGGCCCGGTTCCCTTTCCCTCGATGGATCTCTTGGGCCATCGCGTTTACCGGATGGTGCAGATTGACCTGGATGAAGCGCTTCTTCAAAAGATGGCGGAGCGGACCGGCGGTCAATACTACCGCGCCACGGATACCGAACACCTGAAAGTGATTTACCGAACGATCGATGCGCTTGAGAAGACGACCATCCAATCGAGTGTTTATGTGCAGTACAGCGAACAGTTCACTCCTTTCGTTCTCGCGGCGATGGCGTTGATTCTTGTGGAAATCGTTCTGGGTCAGACACGGCTCCGGACCCTGCCATAGGAGGGAATGATGCAATTTGGGAAACCGGACTATTTCTGGTGGCTTCTTTTCCTTCCGGCACTCCTCCTCTTTTACTGGGTAGCGTTCCGCAATAGACGCAAGGCCCTCTTCCGGTTCACCGGCCCTGTCCTTGCGAGCCGCCTTTTGGTTGCGGCGAGCCCTTTCAAACGGGGGCTAAAAGCAACTTTGTTGATGCTCGTTTTTCTTTTTTTGATTCTGGCGCTTGCCCAGCCGAAGTGGGGATTTGAAATCCGCGAGGTGAAACGGCAGGGAATCAATCTGATGGTTGCTGTCGATGTATCCAAAAGCATGCTTGCGGAGGATGTGAAGCCGAGCCGTCTTGCCCGGGCCAAACTCGAGGTAACGAGTCTTCTGGACCGTCTCACCGGCGACCGGGCGGGACTTGTGGCCTTTGCCGGAAGTTCCTTCATCCAATGCCCTTTGACCCTGGACTATGCCACCGTGAAACTCTTTCTGGATGATTTGAGTATCCAATCCATTCCCCGCGGCGGCACCGATATCGGGGGAGCCATCCAAAAAAGCGTGGAGGCGTTTAAAGGGGTGGGAGAAGGGGAGCGGGTCGTGATTCTCCTGACAGACGGCGAGGACCATAAAGGAGGCCTTGAAGAGGCACTGGCGCTGGCGAAGAAGGAGAAAGTGAGGATTTATCCTGTGGGGGTCGGGCGGAATGAGGGGGCTCCCATTCCGGTGGAGGAGCCGGGCGGGCAAGAGCGCTATATCCGGAGTCCCGAAGGGGAGGTGGTCCTTTCCAAATTGAATGTTGCGCTTCTTGAAGAAGTTGCCGCCGCCACCGGCGGAAAGGCGAATCTTCTCGGCACCAGGGATTTTACCCTGGAAGAGCTTTACCTCCGGGAAATCGCCAAATTAGAGAAAGAAGAACTGGCAAGCCAGCAAAAAAAAGAGTACCATCACCGCTTTCAGTGGCCGCTTGCGGTTGCCATCGCTTTTTTTTGGATCGAGGGACTCTTAAGTGAACGGCGTGCGGTATAGTTGGATACCGGTCTTGGCGATGTTTGTTTTGCTTTCCGCCTTTCGTTGGCAGTCGGCGCCAAAAAGGGTGGAAGAAGGAAACCGCCTTTTTGAAAAAGGGGAGTACGAAAAGGCCCTGAGCCGTTATTATGAAGCCGAGTCCAAACGTCCGGACGCACCCGAGATCCCTTTTAATATCGGAAATAGTTTCTACAAGCAAAAGCGTTACCCCGAGGCGATGGATGCCCATCGGCGCTCCGCCGAACTCGGCTCCGATGCCCTGAAAGCAAAGGCATACTATAATATTGGAAATTCCCTTTATCGGGAGGGCAATCTGGAGGCATCCCTTGAGGCGTTCAAAAAGGCGGTGGATCTTGATTCGGGGGACATCGATACAAAGTATAATATTGAAGTGATCCTCCGTAAGCGCCAGGATGAAAACCGGCCGAAACCCCAGTCCTCTGCTTCTCAATCCAAACCCCAAGAGGAACCCGAGCAGAAGGACCAGAAGGAGGATTCCTCTAAAGACGAAAAGGATCAAAAAGAGGAAGAAAAACAAAAGCCGGAACCGAAAGACGATAAAGAGGGATCCTCTGAATCGAAACAGAATGATATTTCCCGGCAGGATGCGGAACGTCTCTTAGGAGGGTTACAAGCGGAGGAGCGGCCCCTTTCCGCATCTCAGGAAGGAAAACAAAAACCGCATCGTGAGCCGCCTGTTGAAAAGGATTGGTAGGATGAAAGGAACAAGCGCCACTTTTTGTTTAATCATCGGGTTTGTGGCGGTGGCCACTTTTGCCTCAGCCGAGAGGGCCGAGGTCACGGTGGATATCGACAAGGACCAGATTGTTTTCGGGGATTCGGTCCGGCTTTCGGTGACCGTAAAAGGTATTGTGCCTGACACTCCGCCGATACTTCCCGAATTTGACGATTTTGACACCCGTTACATCGGGACCCGGATGTCGTCGTATTCGAGCGTCACGGTGGTCATTCAAGGCAAGACCGTCGAACAGAAAAGGACCGAAGCCGGATCAGTCTTTGAATATGCCCTCACCCCCAAGCGGGTCGGACGGCTGGACCTTCCGCGGTTTTCCTTTGAACTGGCAGGAGAGACCTACCATACCTATGAACCCTATACCATCTTTGTCACCGACATTCCGGAGGCCCAGGAGCACCTTTTATTAAAGGTTTCGGTGGACAAGGAGAATGTCTATCTTGGGGAATCGGTTCTCTTCACCTTCGAATGGTATTTTGACCGGAATATCGAGGATTATTCCCTGACCATTCCCTGGTACGGCCGACTGAAGGATTTTTTGATGGAAGATTCCCCGCCGAATCCAAACGCCAGGCAGGTTCAGTTGATTCTGAACGACAAGGAACGGGTGAGCGCCGAGAAGGAAACCGTCAATTTCCGGGGGAAGCGGTATACCGTGCTTCGGTTCAAAAAAATTCTCACCCCGATCGGTGCCGGGACGTATACCCTCGACCCTGCCTTTGTCCGGGCGGAGGTGGTGACCGCTTATGAAGAACCGGACCGGACCCGTTTCTTTTTTAAAGACTATTTCGACTTTGCCTTTGAAGACGTTTTCGGAAGGGGGCGCAGGGCCATTACCGAGTGGATGATGGCCCGTTCGGAGCCGCTTTCTGTTTCAGTCAAGCCGATTCCGGAGACGGGCCGTCCCGGTTCGTTCACGGGTGCCGTCGGAGAATTCGATTTTCAGGTGTCTGTCTCACCCGGAATCGTCCAGCAGGGGGAGCCGGTGACGGTGACGATGAAAGTCATCGGAACCGGAAACTTCAACGAGATTCAGCTTCCCGATTTTCCGGAGCCGCCCCATTTCAAGGGGTATGCCCCCGAGATCCGGACCGACACGAGTCTTTCGGGGAATCTGGTGATCGGGGAAAAGATCTTTGAAAAAATCCTTGTCGGGCGGCAGGAAGGGGCTTTTGAAATTCCCCCGATTGCCTTCAGTTTCTTTGATCCGCAGGAGGGAGAGTATAAGACGATTACGCGGGGACCTTTCCCGATTCGGGTGGAGCCGGGAAAAGGATCCGCCCCGCCGGTCCTTTCTGTCTTGCCGCCGGAGGAACGGAAGGGAAAGGAAATCAAGGTGATGACGCGGGATATCCGGTATATCAAATCTTCCCTGGAACCGATCGTCCAGGAAAAAGCCCCCTTTTATGAGCGGCCTTTTTTCTGGTGGTTTGGATTTGTTCCTGCCCCGCTTTTGGTGGGAGTCACTTTTCTCATCCAGCGGCGCCGCTTGAAACTCCGAACCGATATCGGATATGCCAGACGGCTGAAGGCCTTCAAAAAGGCGGAGAAGGAACGGATGGCTACCGAGACGCACCTTCGGAAAGGGAATGCGCCCGATTTCTATGCGGGCCTCTCCAAGACATTGACTTATTTTCTGGCGGATAAACTCAACCGGCCGCCGGCCGGCATCACCGCGGATATTGTGGAAGACCTCAAATCAAGATCTCTTGAGCCGACGGTCCTTCAGGAATTGAAAAGTTGTTTCGAAAGGCTGGATTTGGCCAAGTATTCGCGGGCCGAAAGCGGAACCGAAGAGATGCAGGATCTTTATGAAAAAGTGAAACAGCTGATTCAGCGCTTGGATAGGGTGCTTTGATGAAGAAAATACTGATCGGGATCTTGGTCATTGCAGGATGCTGGACCGCATCCGTCTTTGGCGCCGAAGCCGATTTTGAAACGGCATTTTCGGAAGCGAACGGGCATTATGCAGAAGGGGACTATGAAAAGGCCGCCGCGTTATACGAGGAGCTTTTGGCCTCGGGGCTCTCAAGCGGGCCCCTTTACTACAACCTCGGCAATACCTATTTCAAACTGAACCGGATCGGGAAAAGCATTTTAAATTATGAAAGGGCAAGGCATCTTTTGCCCCAGGATGAAGATCTTCTGGCCAATCTTTCCTTTGTTAAAACATTTGTGGAGCAGGAGCAGCCGAAAGAAGAGCGGCGCTGGTATGAATGGCTCTGGGTGAGCATCCGGGACTACCTCTCCGCGGAGGGATGGGTTCTCTTTTTGCTGCTCACGTACCATCTCTTTTTCGGGTCCCTTTTTTTGGCGCTTTTTGCCGAACGGCTCCGGAGGGGCTTTTTATCGTTTGGGTGGTTTTTGTTGGTATTGACCGGGGCGGCGGTTATGTTCGGGTCGGCAAAGATCACCCTGACGGCGAAAACCTCGGAGGCGGTTGTGGTGTCGCGCGTTGCCGACGTCCGGTACAGCCCGATGCCGGAGGGGATCGTGGCATTTCAGCTGCGTGAGGGGATTCAGACGGAGATTCTCCGCCGCGACGGGGAATGGTGTTACCTCCGGCTTACCCGGGATAAGAGCGGGTGGGTGCGGTGCGAGGCGGTTGAGGAGATATAGCCGGCGGAGGCAAACCCCCGCCGGCTTTTACGAAAGGACTTCCTCTTGGCACGGCACTATATATTGGATGGATACAATGTGATGATGCGGCTTCCGGAGTTGGTCCGGAAGAGCGGACCGGTCCGGTTGGAACCGGGTCGCGAGGGACTGCTTCAATTTCTCATGCAGTACCGGCCTCAAGGCAGCCCCCGGAACCGGGTCACCGTCGTCTTTGACGGATTTGCCCAAATTCAGGCGAACTGGGCGCGGCTCCGCCAAGAAGGGATCCGCCTCCTTTTTTCAGAAGGGGAGTCTGCCGACGATTTTATTGTGAAGAAAATCTCCTCCCTGAAGGATGCCCCGGAGACTTGGGTGGTGACGGATGACCGGGAGCTGACCCTTCGTCTCTATCGGACGGTTGAGGTCATGCCGGCGGCTTCCTTTATCTCGGGGATCCTTACGAAAAAAGAGGAGACATCCGAAGAGAAGAAATCGATTTCGCCAAAAGCGGAACGTGAGATTACGGATGAGTTAAAAAAAATTTGGTTAAAAAAAACTTGACATGGAAGGTAGAGCCGCTACAATAAAACACACAATCGAATAGCACGTTGTTGCAGAGGTGGCCTTGAGGCCTTAATCAGGGAAGCCGGTGGAAATCCGGCACGGTCCCGCCGCTGTAACCCCGCCTTTTCCATCATGGAAAAGGAACTCTTTCAGCAAGAAGATACCACTGCCCAGCACTAATTTTTCAAGAAAATTAGTGCTGGGTGGGAAGGTGCGCTGGAAGAGCGGGGGAGTCAGAAGACCTGCCTTTGCACAAAAGACCACTGCCCCGTGGTGAGGGTAAGGGTGGATAAACCGGGAATTCTCCCTGCTTCAGATGAGGCAGGGTTTTTTATTGAGGCCACAACTTACGGAGCCATAGGCGACGTAAGTTGTACGGCCGAAATAATCCCGCCGCCATGCAGGTGGCGGGATCTTCACCACAGAAAGAAGGAGTCATGCGAAGATGGATTGTGTGGGTTCTGTGGTTGGCCCCTTTATGGATCGGAGGGGTTTCATTTGCAGAAGAAAAGAAGCGGGAACCGATAGAGGAGTTTATCATGTTCCCTTTTGAGACGGTCATTGAATTGAAGCGGCTCTTTATCACCCCTTCGCGTCTTCCGGGCCGTCCGGAGGAGCTTTACCTTTCGCCCTCCCATGTGACGGTGATCACGGAGGAAGAAATCCGGCGCTCAAAGGCGAGAACGCTGCCGGAGGTGCTGCGCCAGACGGAAGGAATTGTGATGTTCGATGACACCGGGAACAATCAGGATGTCCGGGTGAGTCTCCGGGGGTTTAATCAGGGAGAGGATGTGGTTGTTCTGGTGGACGGTATCCGGGCAAACGAACCGGATGCGAACAACATGATTTTCCCGCTCATTCCCCTTGAGGATATCGAGCGGATCGAGATCATCCGCGGAAGCTCTTCGGCCGTCTACGGGGACGGGGTCTTTTCAGGCGTCATCAACATTGTCACCAAAGGCATTCCGGAGGAGAAAGAGGTCTTTTACGAAGAATCGTATCAACTGGGAAGTTACCAGGCCCAGCGGTTTTTGAGCCGGGCCGGCGGAACGGCCGGGCCGACCCGGTGGTCTTTGAACTGGATCCGGGACCTGACGGACGGATATCGATCCAACGGCGGTTTCCGCGCCACCTATTTGGACACCCGTTGGGAAATTCAGTCTGAAGATAAACAATCTTCCGTCCGGATTCTTCTCAAAAATGTGGACGAAAGCATTCAAAATCCGGGATTTTTGACCAAATCGGAGATGGCCCAGAACCGTCGCCAAAGCCAAAACCCCAGGGACGGCCGCGAGATTTTCAATACGGTGGCCTCCATTGATTTGACCCATGCCTTTGAAGAAGATTTCTCCGTCCGGAGCAATCTTTTCTACCGGGAAAACAGTCTCGATTTTATCACCACAAGCCGGACCGCCCCGACTTTTGCCGGGACGGACGAGGTGATTACGAATACCCATCAGAAGGGTTTTGTTTTTGAAGCCGCATACCGTCGGGGTATCGCGATGACCGACCATGAACTGGTAGCCGGCGTGGAGTTTTCCAAATCGGATCAGGCAGACCGCCAGTTCGATACGGTCGGCGGCGCCCGTTCTACCCAGACGGCGGACCATGTGACCGATAAGGATACCGTCGGGATCTACTCCCAGTACAACTTTGATCTTTATGAGTGGCTTCGCGTGCATGCGGGCGTCCGGTTTGATGAGGTGGATTTTACCTTCCGGGATGCGGCGACCCCTACGGATAACGCCGACAACAAATTCTCCGAATTAAGTCCAAAGGCAGGGTTAGTCATCCGGCCTTTCGAGGATCTTTCCTTTTTCGGGAATGTGTCCCGTTCCTTCAAATCGCCCAATATCACGGACCTTTTTACGCTGCCGGGGACCGGGAGTCTTATCTCCAACAAACAGTTAGGCCCCGAGAAGGGGGAGAATTTCGAGGGGGGGGTCCGCTTCACCCTGTGGGAACGGCTCGCCGGCTCCCTTGCCTATTACCGGATCAACCTTTCCGACGAGATTGAATTTGACGTAACCGCGGCCGATGCGTCTGCTCCCTTTGGAAAGTTTACCAACATCGGAAAAACCCGGCGCCATGGGATCGAGTCCTCCTTGCGGGGAGAAATCATCAAGGGATTGGACGGATATTTGACTTACACACTGACGGATGCCACCTTCCGGTCCGGTTCGAACACGGGAAAGCACCTTACGCTTATTCCCGAACATCAAGCGACCGGCGGCGTATCCTTTGCGCCGCATCCGGATATGTCCCTTCATCTGGATACCCTGTTTGTCGGGGACCAGTATATGCTCGGAGACGAAGCCAATGCGAATCCGAAGCTCGAGCACTACTCCGTCGTAAATGCTTGGGCGATTTTTCACCGGGGGAATGTTGAAATTTTCTTCCGGGTGAATAATCTTTTTGACCGACTTTACGACACGCGGGCGGTCCGGATCGGTTTTGCCGAATCCGGCTCCGGATTTTCCGCCGGAGACACTTTCTTCACCCCGGCCCCGGAACGGAATGTGGCGGCGGGGGCCCGTTTTCGGTTTTGAGTCTGCTTGACAAAAAGAGGTTTCGGAACGTAGGATAAAGAGCAAGGAGGATAAGGTGGAGTATCTCTTGATCCTTTTGGCCGCTTTGGCACGGGTGGTGCCGCATCCCTCCAATGTGACGCCGGTCGCTGCCATGGCGCTTTTCGGCGGGGCATTTCTTTCCCGCCGCTTCGCCCTCCTTTATCCGCTTGCGGTGATGTTGATCTCGGACCTTATCCTGAATCTGTTTGTATACGACATTCCGATTTTTATTCCGGAGAGTTTCCTGGTTTATGCAAGCTTCCTCATTACAGGGGGTCTTGGCATCTGGTGTCGGAACCGCCGGACCCTTGGGGTCCTGGTTGGGGTGTCTTTTGCCAGTTCCGTTCAATTTTTCCTTTTGACCAATTTCGGGACATGGCTTTTCAGCGGGCTCTATCCGCAGACCGGAGCCGGCCTTGTTCAATGTTACACATTTGCCCTCCCCTTCTTCCAACAATCGGTGTTGGGGGATCTTTTCTGGCTTTCCTGCCTGTTGGGGGCGCATCGGATTGCGTCCCGGTGGCTGCCCGCCCGCATACGCGCTTCCTTCTGATGTCTTTGAGACGCTTCCCGGAGGACTTTCTCTGGGGGTCTGCCACCTCCGCCCATCAGGTGGAAGGGGGGAATACCCATAACGATTGGTGGGAGTGGGAAGAAAGGGGCCGGGTGTCTGAAAAATCGGGCCGGGCCTCCGGGCATTATGAGCGGTTTCGGGAGGATTTTGCCATCGCCAAATCGCTTCATCATAACGCCCATCGGTTTTCCCTCGAATGGAGCCGGATGGAGCCGGAAGAGAACCGTTGGGATGAGGAAACCATCCGGCATTACCGGGAGGTCTTTCAGGCGTTGCGCGAAAATACCCTTGAGCCGGTTGTGACGCTGCACCATTTTACCAATCCTTTGTGGCTTGCCCGGCAGGGAGGATGGGAAAACGGAGAAGTCGTGAACCATTTTACCCGCTATGTCCGCAAGGTCTTGGACTGCTTCGGCTCGGAGATCCGGTACTGGGTGACGCTGAATGAGCCGCTGGTGTATGTCTATCAGGGGTATATCGCGGGCGTCTGGCCCCCCGGCGAGAAAAATTTCAAAAAGGCACTTCAGGTCATCCGGCATCAGCTTCTGGCCCATGCCCGGGCTTATCAGATGATCCATGAATTCTTCCGGTACCGCAGTCTGCCGAGGCCCTTTGTCGGATTTGCAAAGAATTACATCGCATTTTATGCCTGCAGTCCCCGCTCGCTCGCGGACCGGCTGAGCCGGTGGGTGCGGCACAGTTTTTTTAACGGCCTTTACCTGAAGGCACTCACCACCGGCCGGCTCTACTACCCCGGCATTTTTCTGGAGCGGCATCCCGAAATGGAAAGAACCCTCGATTTCATCGGGCTGAATTACTACACACGAGATTTCGTCCATTTCGGAGGGTTTTCGCTTCCCGAAATTTTCGGAAATATCTGCAGTTTGGAACATCATGCCTCGGCGGGACCGCGGAATGATTTGGGGTGGGAGATTTTTCCGGAGGGGCTTTACCACGCGATCCGGGAGATCGGGCGGTTCCGCCTCCCGATTCTGGTTACCGAGAACGGCATCTGCACTCGCGATGACGAAACACGCTGGGCCTTTATCCGTTCACATCTGGAACAGCTTCACCGGGCCCTTCAGGAAAATATCGAGGTCATCGGTTACCTTCACTGGTCGTTGATTGATAATTTTGAGTGGGCGGAGGGGTTCGGGCCCCGGTTCGGGTTGGTCGAGGTTGATTACACCACGCAGAAACGGACCATTCGTCCCAGCGCCAGGCGATACGGAGACGTATGTCGGACCGGAACGCTGGACTGATGGTTGTCCTTACCTTTTTTCTCTTTTTAACCGGAGGATGTCAGATGGGTCACGGGGAATCGCGTGCCCCTAATCGCTTAAGCCGGGAAAAGAGCCCTTATCTTTTGCAGCATGCGGATAATCCGGTTGATTGGTATCCGTGGGGGGAGGAGGCTTTTCAGAAGGCGAAGAAGGAAAACAAACCGATCTTCCTTTCCATCGGTTATTCCACCTGCCACTGGTGTCATGTGATGGAGGAGGAGTCTTTTGAGAATGCCGAGGTGGCCAAGATATTGAACGAACATTTTGTCGCCATCAAAGTGGACCGGGAGGAGCGGCCGGATGTGGATAACCTCTATATGTCGTTCGTCATGGCGATGTCCGGCTCGGGCGGCTGGCCCCTTTCGGTTTTTCTGACACCGGAGCGAAAACCCTTTTTCGGCGGGACCTACTTTCCGCCGGAGGACCGGTGGGGGCGCGCCGGCTTCAAAACAATCCTTTTGCAGCTCGCCTCGGCTTGGAAAACGCAGGAAGGGGCGATCGTTCAATCCAGCGAAGCGATCACACAGGCCTTGAGAGAACATGGGGACCGGTCCGTCGATCAGGTGGTGAAACTGACCGAGGATACCCTGAAACGGGCCACTGAAGGACTCGGTAGCCAATTTGATTCCCACTTCGGCGGATTCGGTCCCGCTCCCAAATTCCCGAGAAGCCACACCCTTTCTTTTCTCCTCCGTTCCTGGAGGAGATGGAAGGATCCGGAGAGTCTTGCCATGGCGGAAAAAACCCTGCAGGAGATGGCAAAGGGCGGACTCCATGACCATCTTGGAGGCGGTTTTCACCGCTATTCCACCGACCGCCAGTGGCGGATCTCCCATTTTGAAAAAATGCTCTACGACCAGGCGATTCTGGCAAAAACTTACTTAGAGGCGTACCAGATCACGAAAAACGCTTTTTACGCCGAGGCGGCCCGTGATATTTTTGCCTATGTCCTCCGCGAGTTGCGAAGCCCGGAGGGGGCGTTCTATTCAGCGGAGGACGCCGACAGCGCTCCTGATTCGGCCCACCCCGAAGAAAAATCAGAAGGGGCATTTTACCTCTGGCGTAAGCAGGAAATCCTGGACATTCTGGGTGAAGAAAAGGGGGAACTTTTCAGTTTTCACTATGGGGTTCTTCCAAACGGAAACGCCCTCACCGACCCGCATGAAGCATTGAAAGACAAAAACGTTTTATATATCGCCTATTCGGCGGAGGAGACGGCGAAGACGTTTCAAAAAAGACCGGAAGAGGTGGAAACCGTTCTTTCAGAGGGGCGGAAACGCCTTTTTGCGGAACAAAAAAAGCGGCTCCGCCCGCATCTGGATGACAAAATCCTTGTGGATTGGAATGGACTCTTGATTTCGAGTCTTGCCTTCGGCTCCCGTGTTCTTCGATCACCCGAATATCGGGAGGCGGCCCGTTCGGCAGCCGATTTTATTCTGGCGCGACTCGTCCGCAAAGACGGACGGCTCCTCCATCGCTACCGGGACGGGGAAGCAGGGATCCTCGGAACCCTTGAAGATTACGCCTTCCTGATCCACGGGTTGATCGACCTTTATGAGGCGACCTTCGATCTTCGCTATTTGGAGTCGGCCAAGAAACTGGCGGGGGGGATGCTTGAGCTTTTCTGGGAAGAGGCGGAAGGGGGGTTTTTCCTGACCGGGAAGGATGCGCCGGAACTGGTCCTCCGCCCCAAGGAAATTTACGATGGGGCAATCCCGGCCGGGAGTTCGGTGGCGGCCTTGGACCTTCTCCGGCTCGGACGGCTGACCATGGATCGCTCCTTTGAGGAGAAAGCGGAAATCCTTTTTGATCGGATCTCTTCCCAGATTGCCCAGGCCCCTATGCATTATCCCCAGCTTTTGATTGCACTTGATTTTGCAATCGGCCCCTCTCAGGAATTGGTCCTGGCAGGCGAACAGCGGGACCCTGCGCTTCAAGAGATGCTGCAGATCCTTTATGAGCATTTCCTTCCGAACAAAGTGGTTTTATTTCACCCACCAGGGGAACAGGGAGAACACCTTGAATCGTTGGCCCCCTTTGCGGCCTCTCAACATCAAGTGGATGGGAAGACGACCGTTTATGTCTGTGAAAATTATGTCTGCCGGTTGCCCACGAATGAACCGGAAGATTTCAAGCGTCTTTTGGAGCAGTTCTGATTTGATGAAATGATATAATAAGAGATCGCCGATGTAGCTCAGTAGGCAGAGCAGCGGTTTCGTAAACCGCGGGTCGGAGGTTCGATTCCTCTCATCGGCTCCACTTCTTTGTGTCGCTACAGCGTCTTGAGGAATCGAAGCCTGACGAGCGCATCCAGTGGATGAAAGCCGCGACCTTATGGGAGCAGCGTCAGTGAGTCAGGCCGCCTGAAACTTGGGTTGGGTCCCAAGTTGAAGGCGATTCCTCTCATCGGCTCCACTTTTATGTTAACCCAACAATCTCTCAAAGAACAATTTCCATTTGATCTGGTTGTCGTTGTCTCCCCCCACCCGGATGACAGCTGCATTGCGGTCGGTGGCTTTTTGTACCGCCTCGCCAAGGAAAAACCTGGCTGTAAAGTCCATGTATTCGTGATGACGAGCGGCTACCGGGGTGTTACGGATCAGTACCTGAGATCGCTTCTGGCAAGTCCAGAGGGGTCTTCCATTTTTTCAAAAGGGGAGGCGAATCAGGGTCTTTCGCTTCTTCAAAAGAAGGAAGCATCCCCCCCGACGCCGGAAGAGCGTCACATCCTGATCGATATGAAGGTCAAGATCCGACGGCATGAGGCGGAGGAAGAGGCAAAGATCCTTTCTTTTATCCCCCATTTTATGAATCTGAAAATATACGACGAGCGGACCCTCCTCGATGAGGACCGAAAGCGTTTCTTGGAGGAGTTGAAGAAGGTTCATTCAGAGGGGAAGCGTCATCTGATCATCTATCCCAGTATCAACGACGCGCACCAGACCCACATCCTCTGCATGCAACTCGCCCTCGATGTCGTGGAATCGAACTATCCCAAGGCGTACGAAAAATGGGCCTATGAGTCTCCATGGGCACGGATCCACGGACGCGCGGATATCATTATCCCGCTCTCCGAAGAAACGCTCCGGAAAAAAGTGGAGGCGACGCAGGTCCACCGGTCCCAGGTGAGCCGGACCCCGTATGGAGACCTGGTCGAGGGGATTGCGATCCGAAACGCCGCGGTGTTATCGGAGTTGCTGGGAACCTTCAGTCCGGAGAAGGCCTATTCGTTAGGCAAGTACGCAGAAGTCTTAACCAAACGAAGCGATCGCATCATCTATCTCTAAAGATGAGCTTCACACCAAGGACTTCAGAAAGGGTAAGGAACGAGATGAATGACCTGAAACAACTGATTCGGGACGTGCCGGATTTTCCCAAACCAGGAATCCTCTTTCGGGACATTACCCCCCTTCTCCGGGACCCGCGCGCGATTCAGAAAGTGGTCACGCAGTTTGCGGGCCGGTATACGGGAAAGCGGATTGATGCGGTGGTTGCGGTGGAATCGCGCGGGTTTATTTTAGGCGCAGCCGTTGCCTACCGGCTCGGGGCGGGGCTTGTGCCGGTTCGGAAGCAGGGAAAACTGCCGTGGAAAACGTATCATAAGGAATGTCTTCTTGAATACGGTAAGGAAGTTCTGGAAATCCATCAGGATGCTCTTTCACCCGGCGAACAGGTCCTCATTATGGATGATGTGCTGGCCACCGGAGGGACGCTTGCTGCGACAGTTCACCTGGTGGAAAGAATGAAAGCGCATGTGGTGGAGGTGGCCTGTCTCGCGGAGTTGACTGGTTTGGCCGGCCGGGCGAAACTTTCACCCCATCTCGTTTTTTCGTTGCTTCAATATTAAACATGATGATGAAAATCGGTCTGATGTGCCCCATGAAGGAAGAAGCGGAGTTCATCGCAAAACAGCTTGAACGACCGCACCGGCTGAAACTTTTGGGGACGCAAGTGCAAGAAGGGATGTGGCACAACTTCCATTGCATCGTTATGCAATCGGGACTCGGCAAGGTCGCCGCCGCCGCGGGGACACAGGCGCTGATCGACACCTGTCAGGTTGGAGCCGTTTTCGTGGTGGGGCTTGCCGGGGCTCTGGATCCCGCCCTCCGGATCGGGGATATTGTGATTGCGGATGAACTCATCCAGCACGATTTGGATGTCCGCCCCTTATTTGACTATACGGTCATTCCCGATCTCGGTCTGAAGTCTATCGAGACAGATAGGTCCCTGCGCCAAGCGGCCTTTTCGGCGGCGGAGGAATTGGCCAAAAAACGATTTCCAACGCTTTTTAGCGAAGAAGTCAAGACCCGCTTCGGCCTTTTGATACCGCAGGTGAAAGTCGGTCCGGTGTTGACAGGGGACCAGTTTGTGTCGGGGGATGGAACCGGGCGGCTGCGGCAGCTTTTTCCAAAAGCACTCTGTGTTGAGATGGAAGGAGCCGCAGCGGCTCAGGTCTGTTTGATGAACAGCGTTCCTTTGGCAGTTCTTCGCGTTATTTCAGACAGGGCGGATCACAAGGCCCAGTTTGATTTTACAGGATTCTTGAACGAAGTAGCGGGGAAATACGGCTTTGCCCTGCTCGATCTTCTCCTCAGCCGTCACCTTTCGGAGGATTTTCGTGAAGATTATCGCCCATCGGGGCGCCAGCGCTGAATGCCCCGAGAATACGGTGGCGGCATTCGAACGGGCCCTTGAAATCGGCGTGGATGCCGTTGAACTGGACCTCCTCATCACAAAAGAGGAGCGGCTTGTGGTGCGGCATGACGATCTCATCCGGCAAAAGGGAAGCTGGCATTCCATTCGGGAACTCTCCTTTGACGAATTAAAAGAGGTGGACGTGGGGAAAGGGGAGAGGATTCCTTCTCTGGAGGAGGTCTTCGACCGTTTTTACGGCCGCTCTCCTCTGATGTTGGATCTGAAAACGTTCGGGCTGGCCGAATCCCTTTCGGAATTTCTCATCAGGCGGAAAGCCCTGCAGGGTGTCCACATCACCTCCTTTCTCCATTCCGAAATCGTTGAAATTGCCAAACGGATACCAGGCATTGAGCGTTCCATTGTCGTGGCCGCGATGCCGATTGACTTTGAGCCCCTTTTCCGGGATTCCGGCACGCAAGAAGTGAGTCTTTTTCGCGGCTACCTGAATGAGACAATTACCAAGCGACTTCAAGATCACGGCATCCGTGTCCGCGCTTATCCGGTGAATTGGCCGGAGGAAGCCAAACGATTCGCCTCCTGGGGGGTGGATGCCATTTTTACCGATGATCCTGCCCGGATGCAGTCTTTTCGGAAACTTTAGGTTGTCAACCGCGCCACAATCGCCTATAATAAAGTTCTCCGGGGTGTTCTGATGTGGCTCGGTGCGCATATGTCGATCGCCGGAGGGCTCGAGAAAGCGATCGAACGGGGTGCATCCATCGGGTGTACCGCCATTCAAATTTTTACCAAAAACAGCAATCAGTGGCGCACCCCTTCTCTTTCGGAAAAAGAAATCCGTGCTTTCAAGACGCAAAGGGATGCTTGGGGAAAAGGTTCCCTATTTGCACACGATTCCTACCTGATTAATTTGGGGAGCCCGGATGAGGTGCTGTTTCGAAAGTCCCTCAGCGCCTTTCAGGAGGAATACGACCGTTGCGGGCAACTGGACCTTGATTTTTTGGTGATGCATCCCGGCGCCCATGTCGGCGCGGGGGAGGAAGGATGCCTGGCCCAGATTGCAAGGGCCGTTCAGACGGTTCTCGGCCATTCGCCCGGTGTCCGGACCAAAATTCTTTTTGAAGTAACGGCCGGTCAGGGCTCGAATGTCGGCTACCGGTTCGAGCATCTAAAGTTTCTCCTTGAAAAAAGCGGGCCGGCGGAGCGGCTCGGCATCTGTTTCGATACCTGTCATGTCTTTGCGGCCGGATACGATTTGCGGACCCAGAAGGTCTACGAGGAGACGATGGCCGAGTTCGACCGGATTGTGGGAACGAAAAATATCAGGGCGTTCCACCTCAACGACTCCAAAAAGGGACTGAACTGCCGGGTGGACCGGCACGAGCATATCGGAAAAGGAGCGATCGGGCTCGAGGGATTCCGGGCGCTGATGAACGACGGGCGGTTTCGGGACGTACCCAAGGTTCTCGAGACCCCGAAGGGGGAGGATATGGCCGAGGATGTCATGAATTTGAAGACCCTGCGACGTTTGATTTCCAAAAGGACATAACCGATGGTGTACGATATTGCCAAAGAGGAAACCTGGCGCGTTTTCCGGATTATGGCGGAATTCGTGGATGGTTTTGAGGAGTTGGCCGACCTTGGGCCGGCCATCACCATCTTCGGGTCCAGCCGGGCAAAACCCAATAGCCCCCATTACAAGAAAGCGGAAAAATTGGCACGGCTTCTCGTGAAGAAAGGATATGCCGTCGTCACCGGCGCGGGCCCCGGGATTATGGAGGCGGCGAATAAGGGAGCCGCACAGGCGGGGGGAGAGTCGATCGGTCTCAATATCGAACTTCCCTCCGAGCAGAAGGCGAACCGGTTCGTCAAAAAGCGGCTCGAATTCCGGTACTTTTTCTGCCGGCGGGTGATGTTCGTCAAGTATGCCCACGCTTTTGTGATGTTTCCGGGCGGATACGGGACGCTGGATGAATTTTTCGAAATTGTGACGTTGATCCAAACAAAAAAAATCCGCCCCGTTCCGGTCATTCTTTTGGGAAAGGAATACTGGAATACCTTTTTGAAATGGGCGAAGGACGTTTTATTGCGGGGAGATTATATCCTGCCGGAAGATCTCCGGATCTTTCAGGTCGCCGAGACCCCCGAAGAAACAATCAAGCTGATTCAGCATTATGCCGGCAGAAAGTTTTCTTCCAAGCCCGTTTCGGAAAAGTAACAAAAAGGAGGGTTGTATGGCTGTATTGGAAGTGACAGACGGCACGTTCCGGAAAGAGGTCCTTGAATCCGACAAGCCGGTTGTGGTTGATTTCTGGGCGGCTTGGTGCGGTCCCTGCAAGATGCTTTCGCCGATCGTGGATGAAGTGTCGCAGGGAGAAAAGTCGGTGAAGTTCTGCAAACTCAACGTGGATGACAATCCGAGCCAGGCGGGAAATTTCCAAATTATGAGCATCCCGACCCTCATCTTCTTTAAAGACGGCAAACCGGTGGACAAAGTCGTCGGGCTTGTTTCCAAGGACGAATTGGCCAATCGGGTTCAAGGTCTTTTGGCGGAGTGAAAAAAATCGCCGTTTTCTGCTCGGGGCAGGGAACAAACCTTCAAGCCATTATTCGCGCTATCCAGCGCAAACAATTGAAGGCAACACTTGCGCTGGTTGTTTCAGACCGTCCGAAAGCTCCTGCCTTAAAGCATGCCGCCCAGGCCGGAGTCGAAGCGGTGGTACTCCGACCGCGGGATTATCCTTCCCGAAAGCAGTATGAAGAAACGCTCCTACGACTCCTCCGGAGCCGGCGGATTGAGGCGGTTGTCCTTGCCGGATTCATGCGAATTTTAAGCCCCCTTTTTGTCCGGGCCTACCGGAACCGGATTCTGAACATCCATCCCGCTCTTCTCCCCGCTTTTCCCGGGAATCAAGCGGTGCACGAGGCACTGCAGCATGGCGTACGGGTCACGGGGGTGACGGTCCATTTGGTGGATGAAGGGGTGGACACAGGTCCCATTGTCCTTCAGGAGGTGGTTTTGGTGAAGCCGAATGATACCGAATCAACGTTGCATGAACGGATCCACGAGGTAGAACACCGGCTTTACCCGGAGGCCGTTGGATTATTGCTTAAACAGAAGCTCCGGGTCGTGGGACGGAAGGTTGAAATTCTTCGGTAGGAGGAGATCGCCGAGGCGGATTTTTTTCTTCCGGTAGAGTTCCAAAAGTTTCCGGTCTAAAATCAGGGGTTGCCCTAGAAAAGAAGTTTTAATCTCAACGGTGTCGTAGCCCTCGAACTGATACCCGCGAAGGACCTTCAGGACCACTTCCAGGACTAATGTCAAAATTCTTTCTTCATCCTCCGGCTTCATCTCACCCCAGAGATCCGTACTCCGCTTCTCCATTTCCAAAGAGAGCATAAACTTTCCGGAGAGGGGCTGTTCTGCTCTGAAAGAAGGGTAAGACATAAACTCCCCTGCGGCAGACCGCAACTCGATTTTCCCGCGAAGGCGTTCATCCTCACCGACTCCTGACCGAATCCGGTGAGCCATCTGGCGGGCGAGAAAATCTTCCAGGCGGACCTCCTCAAGGAAAAAATCCTCCCCCTTTTTGTCCCGGAAGATCCCCAGGCCCAGCCCAAGTTCAAAGAGCCCCCGTTTATCAAACTCCGAGCGGGAAATGTCGTAGTAATGAAGCCGGCGGATATCCTGGACATACCGGATCAATTTCAGTTCGATTCCGGGAATCCGGGTATCCTGGGCAACGATGACGTAAAAGTCGGGAGGGTCATTGGTGCTGAGCACCACGCGGGAGGTGGAGAGGACCACGCTGTTCAACTGGTTGCCGACGACTTCGGGAGAAAGTTGAAGAGTGGAGTCAAAAAGTTTCTCAAGCGGGACATGGACGCCAAGGGTGTTGCCGACCCGCTTGACCGTTACGTCCACACCGTACTCTTTACGGCAGAGTTGAACGAGGGAATCCGAGAGCGTATCGCGGGGATAAGTCGGGCCGCAGCCACTCACCCACAAAGACAATACAAGGATCCAGAGGGGGACAACTTTCATGAAGGGGAGGCAGGAGGATGGATATCGGTCCGTTTTTTCCCGTACTCGGCAAAGATCGCATCGATTTCGTCGTATTCCAACTCTTCCTTCTTGAGGAGTTCTTCCGCAAACCGGTCGAGGAGTTTTTCCTCCTTTTTCAACAGGACCTCAACCTCTTTCAGGCAGCTTTGGAGGATCCGGTTCGTTTCCATGTTGAGTTCGTATTTGAGGCGGTCCGAAAGCATATCGGCCGTAAGTTCCCGGCCGAGCTTGAATCCGGAGAGGGAAGCGTAGTCGCCGAGGAAACCGTTTTCTCCCATCCCGTATTGCCAGACCATCTGATTCGCCTTCGCGGTTGCGTTCCGAAAATCGGCCGCCACCCCGTTGGAAGTGGTTTCGAATTTGAGTTTTTCGGCCACGTAGCCGGCGAGAGACGTTTTGATATCGGCCAGAAGCACATTCCGGTTTTTGGTGTGCCACTCCTCCCGCGGCTGGTGATGCACGACGCCGAGGGCGCCGCCCCTGGCGATAATGGAGGCCTTGAAGACATCGTCCGTCGGATGGATGAGGTACAAAACCACCAGATGCCCGCTTTCATGGTAGGCGGTCATCCGCCGCTCTTCCTCCGTCATATGGACCCGGTGTTTCAACCCCATGTCAATCCGCTCGAGGGCTTCACTGACATCTTTGTATTCAATGATCTCTTTTCCCTTCCGGGTGGCGATGAGGGCAGATTCCTTCACGACGTTTTCGATGTCCGCCGGGCTTTTGTAAACCGCTTTTCGGGCTAAACGGGGGATATTGATGGACGAGTCGTGCTTGACCTTCCCGAAATAATATTCGAAAATCTTCTCCCGTTCATCGAGATTGGGAAGGGAGATAAAGATTTTCCGGTCAAACCGGCCGGGTCGAAGGAGAGCAGGATCCAGTATCTCTTCTTCGGCGTTTGAAGCGCCGATGACAATGACATTGGCGTCTTTTTCATGAAGGCCGTCCATCTCCACCAGGAGCTGGTTCTGGGTGGTGTTGGTCTCTTGGGCCCCTCCCATGAAACTGAAGGTTCGCGTCCGCCCGATCGCATCCAACTCGTCGATAAAAAGGATACAGGCCCCATAGCCGTAAGCGTAGGTCCGGGCCGTGTCGAAGAGTTTTCGGACCCGGCTTGCGCCCACGCCGACAAAGATTTCGTTGAATTCACTCGCCGCCATCGAGATAAAGGGGATTTTTGCTTCGGTCGCAATCGCCTTGGCGAGATACGTTTTCCCGCATCCCGGCGGCCCGATCAAAAGAAGCCCCCGGACAATCTTTCCGCCGATTTTCTTAAGACGCGCCCGGTCCCGGATGAGCTGCACCACTTCCGTCGCCTCGATTTTGGCTTCCTCCATTCCGATGACATCACTCCACTTGATGTCCATCAAAGCACCCTTGACGGCACTTTTCCCGACACTGGCAAGCCCTCCGCGGAAGCCGAAAAGGTACATGAAGACAAAAACGGCAGCACTCACGCCGGCCAGCATCACATGAATCGGGAGAGTTGCCAGGGTCATCTGGCGGTAGAAGGACTCAAGGGAGCTTAGGCCCCAGACGGCAAGGATTACCAGGATCGCAATGGTCCCGATGACCAGGATCTTCATGCTGTGGAGCAGCCAGAACATCTTTAACCGATGTCCTTTGATGACAATATGTTTTGGCATTTTGGCTTCCTTTTAGAGGAATAACTACAAGAAACTTAAGACGTTAAAAAAGTATAGCATAATGGAGGAAGAAAGTCAATGAAGCCCAGACTTACGCCTGCCTGCTGGCAGGCGTAAGTCTGTGGCTGAATTGATCCTGAGGGCAAAGCCCGAAGGATCTTCTTGTGAAGATCCTGCGCTACGCTCAGGATAAATTCGGACGATGACTTAGCTCGCCTGACGGCTCGCTAAGTCATGTCCTCATTGACAAAATGACCATTTCGTGGTAAAATTAATAATAGCGAAAGTAGTAACGTAAGCCCAAACAAGGAGTTGCGTGCATGAAGGGCTCTCCGGCCGTTGCACAGATGGTTCTCCTTGGAATAGCGCTTGTTATGGGAGGGACGGTCTTTGCAGAACCGCAGTACTCCCTCGAATCAGCGGGCATTTTTTCTCCGCTTGTGAAAGAACCGCTCAACCCGAAAAACTCACCCTGTCTTTTTACAGAAAACCCCCCTTGGGCATGGACCTCTTTGCCGAAAGAATGGGAACGGCCTTTTCTGAATGAGGAAGCGGTTTCCGAAGAGGCATGGCGGCCCCTTTCGGAAGCGGAAATCCGCCAGCGGGAGAAGGAACTTGCGGAACTGGCGGTCAAAATGAGTGCGGAACTGGCCGATTCGCTTTTTCTTTCCCGATTTTCCGAGAGCATCCTCTGGACAACCGAACGGTTCAGCGCCACCCAACGCCGTCTCGCCGAGCAGTACCGTCTCCACCTCAACCTTTCGGACGATAACGCCACACTCACCTATAACATCACATACTGAAGCGATGGCCATCCGATTCGGGACATCCGGCTGGAGAGCCGTCATTGCGGAGGAGTTTACCTTTGCACGCCTTGCCCTTGTGGTGCAGGCGATTGCCAATACCCTGAAGCAGGACGGGGCGGTTAAACGGGGGGTTGTGGTCGGGTATGACACCCGGTTTCTCTCGGACGCCTTTGCAAAGGAGGCGGCGGAGGTTCTTGCTTCAAACGGGATCCCGGTTTTGTTATCCAGGCGCGATGTCCCGACGCCCTGCGTTGCGTTCACGATTCTCCGCCGGAAAACCCTCGGCGGCATTAACCTGAGTGCCAGTCATAACCCGCCCGAATATGGCGGGATTAAATTCTCTTCATCCTACGGCGGTCCGGCCGGGATCGAAATCACCCGGCGGATTGAAGAGGAAATTCAGAAACTCCTTCGCAAGAAACACCCATTCAACGGCAGTCAGCATTCAAAACAGATTCATGACATTGATCCGGCACCGCCCTACCTGAAACACCTCGCCTTCCTCATCGATTTAAAAACACTCAAGCGCGCGAACCTCCGGCTCATCGTCGACTGCCTCAACGGGACAAGCCGTGATTACCTCGACCGATTCCTGAAACCGGTCACCGCCGAGTTGACGGTTTTACGGAATACCCTTGACCCGACCTTTGGCGGCAAGCGACCCGATCCGGTCGGAGAAAACCTTTCGGGGCTGATTCGGGAGGTCCGGCGCCGGAGGGCCGATTTGGGATTGGCAACGGATGGCGATGCGGACCGGTTCGGCATTGTGGATCGAAACGGCCTGTTCATCCCCCCGAACGATGTGATCAGTCTTTTGCTGGAGTATTTGATTGAGACTCGGCCGCGGGCGCCGCTTGTGGCACGGACACTTGCCACCACCCACCGGGTCGATGCGATTGCCTCGGCACACGGTCTGGAGGTAGAAGAGACGCCGGTCGGTTTCAAATATATCGGAGAAATTCTCTCCGGGGGGAAGTGCCTTTTGGGAGCGGAGGAATCGGCCGGACTTTCGATACAACATCATGTTCCGGAAAAAGACGGAATTCTGGCGTGTCTATTGGTCGCCGAGATGGTCGCCTCCCGGCGGAAGAGTCTCCGGGAAATGATGAGGTCTCTCAACCGGAAGTACGGACCTTTTTATTCGCTCCGCCGCGACCTCGCGCTTTCACCGGAGTCAAAAAAGCGGTTCCTTTCGCACCTTGCCAAGGAAAAGATCCGGCGTTTCGGACCGTTTCCGGTTTTGCGTCAGGGCCGGATGGACGGATTCAAATTTTACCTTGAGAAAGAGAACTGGATTCTTCTTCGCCCTTCCGGCACAGAGCCCCTTATCCGTCTTTATATCGAGGGTCGTTCCCAAAAACATGTCGCGGAACTCAAGCGGGCCTCGGAGCGCCTCATCCGCCGTCTCTCCTCGTCTTGACAAGCTCTGCCAAAGTCGGTATCGTGAATGCTAATGGCGAAATCACTCACCATTCAAACCATCCAAGCACGTGAAATTCTCGACTCCCGCGGCAATCCGACCGTCGAGGTGGATGTTGTGCTTTCAAACGGGCACTGGGGGCGTGCCGCCGTTCCGAGCGGCGCTTCCAAAGGAGAGCATGAAGCGCTGGAACTCCGGGACGGCGTTAAAACCCGTTTCCTCGGCAGGGGCGTTCAACAGGCGGTCCGGCATGTAAATGAAACAATCGGCCGCGCTCTTCGAAAAAAACGGTTTACTTCCCAGGAAGAGATGGACCGTGCTTTGATTGCGCTGGACGGCACCGAAAATAAGCGTGTCTTGGGGGCGAATGCCTTGTTGGGTGTTTCACTCGCCTTTGCCAAGGCCTCCGCGTCGGCGGCGGGTGTGTCTCTTTTCCGCCATTTAGGTGGAACCGTGGCCAAGCTCCTTCCGGTTCCCCTCATGAACATTTTAAACGGCGGCCAGCATGCCGATAACAATGTCGATTTTCAGGAATTCATGATTGTTCCGCACGGGGCACCGACTTTTTCCGAGTCTCTCCGGTGGGGAACAGAGGTCTTTCACCATTTAAAAGCGATTCTGAAGGGAAAGGGACTTTCGACCGCCACGGGGGATGAAGGCGGATTTGCCCCGGACCTTGCCTCGAATGAGGAAGCCCTGAAGCTGATTCTCCAGGCGATTGAAAAAGCGGGCTATCGGCCCGGCAAGGATCTTTCCATCGCCCTGGATCCGGCCTCGACCAGTTTTTATGAAAACGATGTCTATGTGCTCCGGGGGGAGGGGAATGTCCGCAAAAAGCCGGGGGCGATGATTGATTATTACGCGGACTGGGTGAACCGATACCCGGTCGTTTCGATCGAGGATGGATTGGCGGAGGACGATTGGGACAATTGGAAGCGGCTCACCGACCGGCTCGGCCGGAAGGTCCAACTGGTGGGCGACGACCTTTTTGTGACGAACGTTAATCGCCTTAAAACAGGCATCCTGAAAGTTGTGGCCAATGCGATTCTCATCAAACTGAATCAAATCGGAACGCTCACCGAGACCCTCGAAACAATCCGATTGGCCCAAAAGCACCGTTATGCGACGGTGATTTCCCACCGCTCGGGCGAGACGGAGGATACGACCATTTCGCATCTTGCGGTCGCCACCCAGAGCGGCCAAATTAAAACCGGATCGCTCTGCCGGAGCGAACGGGTGGCAAAATACAATGAACTGTTGCGGATCGAAGAGGCCCTCGGGAGGAGGGCCGTTTACGGAGGGAGTGTATGGCAGGACCGTTCCGGCTCCGGCCGTGGATGATTTTTGCTTTCATTGCGGGCGTGATTTATCTCCCGGGCCTCATCGAGATTCAGGAGCTCCGGGCGAAACGGGAGGAACTCCGTCAGGAAGTGCAACGGCTCAAGAAGGAGAACGCCTCTTTGGCGGAAGAAAAAGAACTCTTGAAAAAAGACATTGGTTATGTGGAGCGGGTCGCCCGGAAGCAAATGGGCGTGGTCCGGAAAGGGGAAAGACCCCTCCGGGTGATTATGGAAGAGTAGGGACGTTTCTACACCTGGCTCTAATCTGTCCCCACTTGCCACTTGGATGTGGCTATTTTTTCTCGAGGAAAGGTTTGATCAGGTCGATCGGGATCGGGAAAAGGGTCGTTGTGTTTTTCTCGGTCGCCACATCCGCCAGCGTCTGAAGGTAGCGCATCTGAAGGGCCATCGGATGTTCCCCCATCATCTTGGCCGCCTCCACGAGTTTCGCCGCCGCCTGGAATTCCGCTTCCGCCCCGATGATTTTGGCCCGCTTTTCGCGTTCCGCCTCCGCTTGTTTGGCCATCGCCCGCCGCATCTCTTCCGGAAGGTCCACATGTTTCACCTCTACCGCAGAGACTTTGATTCCCCACGGATCGGTGTGCTTGTCGATGATTTCCTGGAGTTGGGCGTTGAGTTTGTCCCGCTCGGTGAGAAGGTCATCCAGTTCCGCCTGGCCCAGGACGCTCCGGAGGGTCGTTTGGGAGATTTGGGAAGTGGCAAAGAGATAATCTTCCACCTCCACTATCGCCTTGTTCGGATCTATGACCCGGAAATAGACGACGGCGTTCACTTTGAGGGAAACATTATCTTGAGTAATCACATCCTGGGGCGGCACATCCAGTACCAGCGTCCGGAGACTGATCTTCGCCATCTGCTGGATCGGATGAAAGACAAGCACAAGACCCGGGCCCTTTGGCTGGGGCGAGAGACGCCCGAGCGTGAAGATGACACCCCGCTCATATTCTCTGAGCACCCGGATGCAGCTGATGCCATACAACACCAAAAGTAAAAATACACCGACGGGAGAGAATAAATACGGCATGGCGTCCTCCTTACTTCTTTGTGAGTTCCACTTTTAACTTCAATCCTTTCACCGAGACAACCTTGATCTCGGCGCCCCGTGAAATCGGCTTCTCTGCTTCCGCCTGCCACAGTTCCCCGTGAACAAAGACCTGCCCTTTGTGGGCGGGAGCAAGGTTTGTCTGCGCGATGCCGACCTCGCCAATCAGCCCTTCCGCGCCGGTCAACACCTGGGTTCGGTGTGCCCGGATGACGAGATTCAACAGAAAAAGAACGATGACGGCGGTCGCTGTTACCACCGGAATGATCACCTGAAGCGAAACGCGCATGAATTCATAAGGGGTGTCAAAAAGCATCAGAGAACCGAGGGTCAGGGCCACGAGCCCCCCAACGGTCAAAAGACCGAAACTGGTCACCTTCACCTCGAAAATGAGAAGAAGGATCCCGAGGCCGATCAGAAAAAGCGCCGCGTAATTCGTCGGGAGAACCTGCATGGCATAAAGCGCCAGAACAAGGCAGATCGCCCCTCCGATTCCCGGGAATCCGATTCCCGGGTGGGTGAATTCGAAAAGGAGCCCCAAAAACCCGAAGAGCATCAAAAGGTACGCCACGTTCGGATGCCCGATGACGGATAAGAGTCTCTGTCTTCCGCTCATCGGGAGCATGACCTGTGCGGCACCCGCCGTTTTCAAGGTCTTTGAAGTGCCCGGAAGCTGGACCTTTTTCCCGTCGATCTGCTTCAGAAGCGTGTCGAGGTTTTCCGCAACAAGGTCCACCACCTTTTCCTTGATTGCTTCATCCTGGGTGATGGAAACGCTTTCTACCACCGCTTTTTTCGCCCAGGATACATTCCGTCCCCTTGTTTTGGCGATATTCTCGACCCAGGCAAGGGTATCGTTCATGATTTTATCGGTGAGGGGATTTTCTTCTTCGATGATTTCTCTTTTTTTCCCCGCCGTCTCCTCCTCAATCCGGCGAACGAGTTTGCGAAGACCCCCGCCTTCTCCGAGGACGATCGGATGGGCAGCGCCGATATGGGTGGAGGGAGCCATCGCGGCGATATGACCCGCCAGGGTGATAAAAACCCCGGCCGAGCCGGCCCGTGCCCCGGGCGGGGCAACATAGACCACGATTGGGACATCGGCATTCATCATCCGTTTCACAAGCATGTGGGTGGACTCCAGAAGTCCGCCGGGCGTGTCGAGCTGGATGATGAGGCATTCCGCCCCTTCCTGTTCCGCCTGTTCGATCGCCCGGTTGAGGTATTCATAGGTGGCGGAGTGGATAATCTGGTTATCCACCGTGGCGATATAGATTTTGGGAGAGTCGGAAAAAGAGGAAGAAGATAAAAAGAATATCGAAAGGAAAATCGCGCAGTAGCAGAACCATTTTATACGCATGGTGTTATGATATCACAGAATGCGTTTCGGGTGAAGGAGGAAATCTTCCCGTTTGACAATGAACGGGATGCTAGGTATACTAAAAAGACATCGCGGGGTGGAGCCCCTCGCGCCTGCAAGAAGGTCGAGGCGCTCGGGATTCCACCTGGAGTTTGGAGAGATTCAAAGAAGCGATTCGACGCGGGGTGGAGCAGTCTGGTAGCTCGTTGGGCTCAAAGAACACAAGTGGGCTGTTCAGCCGGTAACGGTTGAGCGATTCCTGTCAAATTCGGTGGAGCCTGTAACAGCCAGTGCTAAGTTGTCAAGGTAATACCGAGCCAAGTCCTGAGCGATGGTGAGAGAGGCCATAAGGCCGAATCGAACCAGAGCCGAAGGAAAGGTGTAGAGACTAGAGGATAGGCACCCACTACATGGGGTGGGTGAAAGTATAGTCCAGACTACAAACTCTGTTCTCTAAAGGAATAGCGAACGGAGACAGCGAAAGCTGGAGTAGTACGCATAACCCAAAGGTCCCTGGTTCAAATCCAGGCCCCGCTACCAGTTTCAAAAGGCCACGGTGACCCCGTGGCCTTCTTTTTCCTGAGCCATGATCCAAAAATTCATCTGTCCAAAATGCGGGAATGTCTCGGAGGTGCCGGTCGAGGGATTTGACGTCGGTACCACAGAACTCGATTGCTCTTGCGGCGCCTCGATGGTCCCTTCCGGCGGCCTTGAACATGAAGCCGAACTCCCCCCGGGGCGCGACCGGCTTCTTCAAAAAAAGCGCCGCCTGGAGGGCATCTGGAAATGGATTGCGCTTCTTCTTTTTTTCGCCAGCGTCATTTATCTTCTCTATTAATTAGCAAAGTTTCCCGTAACGTCTCTTCCAGTGTCTCTGCAATAGCGCCGTGTCCGGCAGAAGTCCAGTGTCCGTCATCTCTTTCAAAATAAAGCCGTTCCTTCCTGTTTGACATTTGCAACCTTTCAAAGGGGTCCGTCACGGCGTATCCCCATTCTTCAAGAAGTTCGCTCAGTTCCAGGTAAAGAGGAGACCGGGCACCGGAGGAGACTTCTCCGGAAAGAGGGACCGTCAAAAAGAGGAGCTCCGCTTCAAGTTCCTTGCAGTTTTTCTGAAAGGCCTCAAAGAGGAGGCGGATAAAACGCTCTTCTCCTTTCGGATCATGGGTCCCCCATTGAAAAATGTTTTTTAATTTCGGATAGAGAAGGGTCTGTTTTTCGAGGAAGGCGAGAAACGGATTCGTTTCGGGATAAGGTGTCATGCCGACGCGGGTGCGCGGAGGAAGACGGATGGCTTTTCGCTCTTCTCCAGAGGAGGGACGTCTCGGAACCGGAACGCCTTGGAGGTGAAGCACCCCTTTCTTCACAATAAAATAGGGCTTGGGGTAGGTGTGGTTGACCCGGAGGAAAAGGTCGAATAAATCCGCATAGTTCAGCGCCACAATCACCATGTCCGGGCGGTACCGTTTCCCTTCCGTGTCGAAGAAGAGAAACATCTGGTCCGGTCCGTATCCGGGGACACCCGCATTGATGACTTCGATTTCGCCGTTCAAGCGCGCCTCGAGCCGCTCCGTAAACCGGTCTTTTTCCTGAACACCATAACCCCAGACAAAGGAGTCCCCCAACACCAAAACCCTCGGCTTTTCGGAACGTTCATAGGGATACTCCTTGCCCCGGAGCCCCTTGGCATTGATCGCCACCCAGGTGGTCGCCTCATGGGTCTGGAAAGTGCCCTGGGCATGAGGGCGGTTTTTCCATCCGAGGAGTGGGTCGTATTCAAAGAAGGTGAAGACATCCTGAGGGGCTCTTTGCTGAACTTGGGCAACGCGGTAATCTCTCCGGATCTCTTTCAATTGGAGGAACCCTTCCAAAAGAAAAAAGGGGGTTATGAGGGCAACCCCAAAGAGAAGAAGGCGCTTCAAAAACCACATCATGGCCCATATTTTATCACGATTTTTAACTGCGATTTAACATATTGTTAATCTTTTTGAAACGTGCGGAGTTAAAAATACATCCAAAAAAGGGGGAATACCATGAAACGGTTGAAGAAACTTTTTGCCTGTTACCTTGTTTTTATGTTTCTCTGGCTGAATATCGCCTGGGCGGATGAGGGGATGGACCGGGAAGGCGAATCCCAGATGCTCCGTCAGGAGATCCAACTGCTCAAACAGCGACTCACGGAGTTGGAGCGCCGGCTGGAAAGGGCGGAGACAAGGGTCCAGCTCAGCGAAGGGCCGCCCCTCCCCGCGGAGCGTTATAAGGTCCCCGACTATCTTCATGATCTGACCATCAGCGGCATTGCGGCGGCTTCCGGGACGTATAACTTCAACGAACCGAATGACCGCTTGAACCGCTTCCATCAGTTTGACAATGCCGCCAACAATTTCCAGGTGGATACGGTGGAGCTGATTTTCCACAAGCACCCGGAAGAGGGGGTCGGATTTCGGACCGATCTTGTCTTTGCGGAGATCGCCGATCAGATCGCTTCAACGAACACCTCTTCCTCAGACAACATGGATGTCCAGCAGGCCTATGTGAACTATCGTGTTTCAGTCGATGATCGCCCCCTTGATCTCTGGCTTGGGAAATATGTGACGCTGGCAGGGGCGGAGGTGATCGAGGATCCTTCCAACTATAACTGGAACATTACCCATTCATTTATGTTTTATTATGCGATTCCCTTTGCCCAGACCGGGGCGCGGGCTACCTATGCGCCCGTCGACTGGGCCACTGTCATCGCCGGTGTTAACAACGGTTGGGATGTGGTCCACGACAACAACCATTCCAAGACCCTTGAGACAGGCCTCGGACTCACACCGTATGACTGGCTCAGCTGGTTCACCTCCTTTTATCACGGGGCGGAACAGGCGGCCGACCAGGGAAATCAAAGATCTATGGTCAGCAGTGTCCTGACCCTCAAACCGATGGAGAATCTCACTGCAATGGTTGACACCGTTTACGGTTTTGAAGAAGATGCTGTTTCGACCACGCAGGATGCGGAATGGTGGGGGATTGCAGGGTACCTTCGCTACATGCTCACCGAAAAATGGGGGCTTTCGGGCCGCTTGGAGTTTTTCGACGATAACGATGGTATTCGCACTCTCGGAACCTCTGGAGGTGGATCCGCAAACGGCGGACCGGGCAGCCGCACCCCGCAAGAGTTGTGGGAAGCGACCGTGACGACAGACTACACCCTCTATCCGGGACTGGTCTGCCGTCTCGAATACCGTCACGACGAGTCAGACCAGAATCTCTTCCAGGATAAAGGGACTTCCGACGACTCACAGGATCTTGTCACCTTCCAGGCCCTCTATTTCTTTTAATCCTTCCTAAGCCCTCCTTTGGGGCGCCCGTTATTTTTGAGCGAACGGGCGCCCCATTTTATTTTGGATGCCTTGACCCCTCGTTTTTTCTATAGTAGGATAAATGCATTACGGAAGAGGAGGAGACGATGGGCCTCATGTGGGAAGACAAGGATTTAATTGCGGAGAAACTTTACGAAAAATTTCCGGATACGGATCCGCTCTCCATCCGATTCACGGACCTTCACAAGTGGATTACGGAGCTCGAAGATTTCACGGATGACCCGAAGCGCTCAAGCGAAGGGATGCTCGAGGGGATCCAGATGGCTTGGGTTGAGCTGGTTCAGGACCAGGAGGACATACCGTGACCCGTCGTCGGGTCATCATCATCGGTTCCGGCTCTGCGGGTTTGACCGCCGCGATTTATGCCTCCCGGGCGAATCTGACCCCCCTTCTTTTTGAAGGGCCGCTTATCGGCGGCCAACTTTCCCTCACGACGATGGTGGAGAATTATCCCGGTTTTCCGGACGGTGTCATGGGTCCTGATTTGATGGAACAGACCAAAAGACAGGCGGTCC
This sequence comes from uncultured Omnitrophica bacterium, assembly GCA_947085655.1. GTDB lineage: Bacteria > Omnitrophota > Gorgyraeia > JACQQV01 > JACQQV01 > CAMTXH01. Next base: position 40,108 of record CAMTXH010000005.1, read on the forward strand.
GTTTCGGGACGGAGATCATCTCAAAATTGGTCAACCGCGTTGATTTTTCCAAGCGGCCGTTCCGGATTTGGGCCGACAAGGAAATCTATGAGGCGGAAAGTGTCATTATTTCAACCGGCGCTTCTTCCCGGATGCTGGGGCTTGACTCGGAAAAGAAACTTTTGGGACACGGGGTTTCCACCTGCGCGACCTGCGACGGATTTTTCTTCAAGGGGAAGGAAATCGTCGTGGTGGGTGGGGGCGACTCGGCGATGGAGGAGTCCACGTTTCTCACGAAATTTGCCAGCAAGGTGAATGTGGTTCATCGCCGGGACAAACTCCGCGCTTCAAAGATTATGCAGGAACGGGCCCAGAAAAATCCAAAAATCGAATTCATTTGGGACACGGTCGTGGAAGACATTTTGGATCCGTCCCAGAAAAAGGTTACCGCTTTGAAGTTGAAAAACGTCAAGACCGGAAAAGTCGCCGAGAAAAAGTGCGAGGGGGTATTTCTGGCAATCGGTCATGAACCCAATACCAAAATCTTTCGGGGACAGATTGCTCTTGACAAGAAAGGGTATATCACGACCCAAGAAAACACCCAAACTTCTGTCAAGGGAGTCTTTGCCGCGGGAGACTGCGTGGACCATGTCTACCGGCAGGCGGTGACTGCCGCAGGCATGGGGTGCATGGCCGCGATGGACGCAGAACGATATCTAGAGGCAAATCCCATCTAGATATTGTGTTTTTCCTTCCAAGCAATTCTTTAACTCATTGAGAAAATTAGGGTTACGTAACATCCCCACTACACGTTACCCTTGACGTTTATCCTGCCCTTTAGTAAAATAGTTTATTTGGGATTCCTTATAGATGATCGAACGCTACACCCTTCCCAAGATGAAGCACCTCTGGTCGGAAGACCACCATTATGAGGTGATGCTCGACGTCGAACTTCTTGCCTGTGAAGCACTTGCGAAACTCGGCAAAATTCCGAAGCGGGCGCCGTCCCACATCCGCCGGAAGGCCAGATTCGATCCAGAGCGGATTCGTGCACTCGAAAAAACGACCCGGCACGACCTTCTCGCTTTTGTGCTGAATCTTCAGGAGTCGGTGGGGGAGTGGGGCCGGTACCTCCATATGGGGCTGACCTCCAGCGACGTGCTCGACACCTCTCTGGCGGTCTTATTGCGGGAGGCATCGGAGATTTTGATTTCCGATATGAAAGGGTTCCTTTCGCGACTGAGACAGAAAGCCAATCAGTACAGGATGACACCGTGTATCGGAAGGAGTCACGGGGTCCATGCGGAGCCGACCAGTTTCGGATTGAAACTGGCTGTCTTTTATGACGAGGGCCGCCGAAACCTCGAGCGCTTGGAACGGGCCAAAGCGGTCATTTCCGTCGGAAAGGTTTCGGGGGCGGTCGGAACCTATGCCAATATTGATCCGTATGTGGAAGCCTACGTCTGCCGCCAATTGAAACTGGCGCCCGCGCGGATTTCCACGCAGATTGTTCAGCGGGATCACCACGCCGAATTTATGTCGATCCTGGCGCTCATCGGGACGTCTCTTGAGAGACTCGCCACGGAAATCCGGCATCTGCAGCGGACGGAGGTGCTGGAAGCGGAGGAATTTTTCCACAAGGGGCAGAAGGGCTCGAGCGCCATGCCGCACAAACGGAACCCCGTCCGATGCGAACGTCTGGTGGGGCTTGCCCGTCTTCTTCGGGGATATGCCGAGACAGCCCTTGAAAATGTGACCCTCTGGCATGAGCGGGACATCAGCCATTCTTCCGCAGAGCGGGTCATCTTTCCGGATGCGACGATTCTTTTGGATTTCATGCTGAACGAGGCAACAGAGATCATCCGGGATCTCCTCGTCTATCCGGAGAATATGATGAAAAATCTTGAAGCGAGTCGCGGCTTGATTTTTTCCCAGCGGCTTCTCCTTTCACTCGTCGAAAAGGGACTTTCCCGAAGCGACGCCTACGATCTGGTTCAGGATCTCTCGATGAGGGCGTGGAAGGAGGGACGCCATTTCAAGACGGTGGTTCTTCAAGACGGAAAACTCGCCAAGACTCTCTCAGCCGATGAGATCGAAGATTGTTTTGACTTGGGTGTGCACACCCGGCATGTCAGCCGGATTTTCAGGAGGGTGGGCCTATGATACAAAAGGAGCTTGTGATGAAAAAAGGGAAACTCTTCTATGAAGGAAAAGCAAAAAAACTTTATGCGACGGATGACCCGGATCTTGTGATCCAGGAGTTTAAGGACGATGCCACCGCCTTTAACGCGCAAAAGCGGGGGACCATTCAGGAAAAGGGGATCATGAACAATGCCATCTCCGCAAAAATTTTTTCGCTTTTGGAGTCGAAAAAAATTCCGACCCATTTCGTGAAACAACTGAACGACCGGGACATGCTCGTCAAACGCCTTGAAATCATCCCCATCGAGGTGACGATCCGGAACATCACCGCCGGCGGGATGGCAAAACTTCTGGGGATCGAAGAGGGAGGGCGGTTGGCATTTCCCGTTCTGGAATACCATTACAAGCGGGACGATCTGGGGGATCCCCTCTTTAATGAATACCATATTTTCACGTTGAAACTTGCCACACGGGAGGAACTGCAAAAAATCAACGAGTATTCCTTCGCGATCAATCAGATTCTGATCGATTTCTTCAAGGCGAAGAATATCGACCTGGTCGATTTCAAGCTCGAGTTCGGCCGGCATAAGGGAGCGATTCTTTTGGGCGATGAATTTTCGCCGGATACTTCCCGTCTTTGGGAGAGGGGAACCGGCGAAAAACTGGACAAGGATCGTTTCCGCCGCGACCTTGGGAAGGTCGAGGAAGCGTATCAGGAAGTCTACCGCCGCGTGGTGCAATGAAACTGAATACACTCTTGGTCAAGATGCACGTTCGTCTCAAACCGGGCGTCCTCGACCCGCAGGGAATCGCCACACGGCAGGCCCTTGAGGCGATGGGATACCGGGGCGTTGAGGATGTCCGGGTCGGGAAGCTGATCGAACTCCGCTTTCACGGTAAAAGCAGGCAGGCGGTGGAAAAAGAGGTGGCGGAGATGGGAAAGCGGATTCTTTCCAATCCGGTCATCGAGACCTTTGACTACGAAATCGAGGATGCATGAGGGGGAAAAGATTCCTTTCCGAACTTTGGAGGGCTTTGAGTTCCGTCTCCTTCTACCAGGAACTTCCCAAGCGTTCGCTGCCGGAGGCGCTGAAGTACTTTTCGTTTTTAATTCTTTTGGCGGCTTTTCTTCTTTCCGTCCGGTTCTCGATCGACAGCTTCAGGATGCTGTCTCTTTTCGAACTCTGGAGCCGGGAACGTCTCCCGGAAATTGTGATCGAAAAGGGGAAGGTCTCCGCGGATGTGCCGCAGCCCTGGGTGGAGGAGGGGGATCATTTTGTCATGGTGATTGATACAACCGGAAAGGTCCGCCGGATTGATCATGCGGTTTCACAAGGCATCCTTTTGACGGAAGACCGTCTTTATCTGAAACGGGGTCCGTTTGAGACGCGGGAATACGATCTTTCCCGCATCGAACACTTTCTTTTGAATGCCGAGACGGTGGGGCGCTTGCGGCGGATCGGTCACTGGACACTCCCTCCCCTTCTTCTTGTCTTTTTGTTCGTCTATTTCTGGATCGGGAAGTTGACACAGGTCCTCTTTTTCAGTCTGGTGAGTCTTTTGGCGAATTGGGCGGCGAGGCGCCGGCTTTCCTACCAAGCACTCTTGGCGATCGGGTTTTATGCGCTGACGCCGCCGCTTGCATTCTTCTGTCTCGTATCGCTTTTGGGGATGCATCTTCCGTTCTTCAGCATTATCTATCTTTCCGCCTATGCGGCCCTTTTGGTTGCCGTCGTGCTGCAGGTCAATCCGCCGAGACCGGAGGTCGAACCATGAGATTCGGCGTGGTGGTCTTTCCCGGCTCAAACTGCGATGAGGACTGCCGTCATGTGCTGACCGACGTGATGAGGCAGAAGGTCCGGATGGTCTGGCACAAGGAACGGGATCTTTCAGGATTGGACTGTGTGGTTCTCCCGGGAGGATTCAGTTACGGCGATTATCTCCGAAGCGGGGCGATTGCGCGGTTCAGCCCGGTGATGAAGGAAGTCATTGCTTATGCCAAGAAGGGAAAACCGGTCATCGGGATCTGCAACGGATTTCAGATTCTCCTTGAAGCGGGACTTCTGCCGGGGGCGATGCTCCGGAATCGAACGCTCCATTTTATCTGCCGGCCGGTGCATCTGAAGGCGGAGACAGACCAAACGCCGTTTACGAACCGAATTAGGAAGGGAACGGTACTGACGCTTCCGATCGCCCATAACGAAGGGAATTATTTTGCCGATCCGAAGACATTGGAGGAACTGGAGGAAGGGGAACAGGTGGTCTTCCGCTATTGCGATCCGAAGGGTCATGTGACGGACGAGGCGAACCCGAACGGCTCCCTTCGCAACATCGCCGGGATTTGCAACCCAAAACGGAATATCCTCGGACTCATGCCGCATCCGGAGCGGGCTTCGGAGACGGCTCTCGGTTCGGAGGACGGCCGTAAAATTTTTGAGTCTTTAATGAGTGCATGAGTGATGGAACGAAGTGACATAACTCATTTGCGCGAATTAAATCCGCCGAAGCTGAATGCGAAAGCAATTCAGCGAAGGCGGAGCACAAAAGCCGTTACCATGACCACCGCAACTCCCGAAAGGGAAATCAAGGAGATCGCCCGCCACCACGGCGTGACGGACGAAGAATACCAAAAGATCGTTTCCCGTCTGGGGCGGGTCCCCACCGTGACGGAGATAGGGATGTACGGCGTGATGTATTCGGAGCACTGCTCCTATAAGTCGTCCAAGCCGGTTCTCCGGCTTTTCCCGATGGAGGGAGCGCGCGTTCTGGTCAAGGCGGGGGAGGAAAATGCGGGGGTGGTGGATATCGGGGACGGGCTTGCGGTGGTGTTTAAAATTGAGTCCCACAACCATCCCTCCGCCGTGGAACCGTTTCAGGGGGCGGCCACAGGAGTCGGAGGCATTCTCCGGGATATCTTCACCATGGGGGCAAGACCCGTGGCTCTTTTAAATTCCCTCCGGTTCGGGGATCTTTCCAAACCGCGCGTGAAACAACTTTTAAAAGGGGTTGTCTCCGGCATTGCCCATTACGGGAATTGCATCGGGGTCCCCACCGTCGGCGGAGAGATTGCATTTGATGAAAGTTACGAAGGAAACCCTCTTGTGAATGTGGTCTGTGTCGGCGTTGTGAAGAAAAAAGATCTGGTAAAAGCGCGTGCCAAAGGGGCCGGAAACCCGGTCTTTTATGTGGGGGCCGCAACCGGCCGGGACGGACTCGGGGGGGCGAGTTTTGCTTCGCGGGAGTTGACCGAAACTTCCGAGGAAGACCGGCCTGCGGTTCAGGTCGCGGATCCGTTTCTGGAGAAACTCCTTCTGGAGGCCTGTCTTGAGTTAATCCAATCCGGCGCGGTCGTCGGGATTCAGGATATGGGTGCAGCCGGGCTCACCTGCTCCACCTGCGAAACCGCTTCCCGCGGCGGCACCGGCATTGAAATCGATATCGCCAAGGTTCCCCGGCGGGAAGAGGGAATGACGCCGTATGAAGTGATGCTTTCGGAATCACAGGAGCGGATGCTTATTATTGTCCAAAAGGGGAGGGAACAGGTGGCGGAGCGAATTTTCCGGAAATGGGACCTTCATGCGGCACGGATCGGACAGGTGACCCGTTCCACGCTTTTGCGGGTTACCGAAAACGGAGGTCTTGCGGCTGAAATTCCGGCCACTTCTTTGACGGACGAGGCACCGGTCTATCAGCGCCCGGCAAAAAAACCGGCCGCCTCCAAAGAAAAAATCCGTCTTGATGAAATTCCCCAGACGGATCTTACAGAGAGCTTCCGGACGCTTCTTGCCTCGCCGACGATTGCAAGCAAAGCATGGGTCTATGAACAGTACGATCACATGGTTCAGACCAACACCGTCGTTCTTCCGGGGCGGGGGACCTCCGCGATCCGCTTGAAAGGGACGAAGAAGTTTTTGGCGATGACAACCGACGGAAACGGGACGCATGTTGCGCTGGACCCGTACCGCGGCGGGATGATGGCGGTGTGCGAGGCGGCACGGAATCTTGTCGTGGCGGGAGCTACCCCGATCGGCCTTTCGGATTGCCTCAACTTCGGAAGCCCGGAGGACCCTGAAATCTTCTGGCAGTTTAAGGAGTGTGTCCGCGGGATGGCGGAGGCCTGTCGCATCCTTTCCATTCCGGTGACTGGCGGGAATGTGAGTTTCTACAATGAAAGCCCGAAGGGGGCGATTGACCCGACGCCGATTGTGGCGATGGTCGGGTTGATCGAAGGATTCCAGCCGGTGACGGGGGATTTCAAAGAGGAAGGGGACGCGGTCATTCTTTTGGGAAAGACCCAGGAGGCGCTTGGGGGGAGCGAATATTTGAAGGTGGCTCACCGTCATAAAATCGGTTCCCTTCCGGAAATAGATCTCATGCAGGAAAAAGCACTGCAGCGCTTTTTGCTTTCGGAAATCAAGGAAGGGCGCGTGAAATCGGCCCATGACCTTTCGGAGGGGGGACTTGCGGTGGCGGCGGCCGAGTGCACCTTTATGAATCCGGAAAGGCGAATCGGCGTCCTTTTTGAAGAAGAAGCGTTTCCAAAGATGCGGACGGATTGCTTTTTATTCGGGGAGAGCCCTTCCCGGATTCTTGTCAGCGTGGCTGAAAAAGCGGCCGATTCTTTTTGTCAGCGGGCGGTCCGAGCCGGAGTTTTTGCCGTCCGTCTCGGACGGGTCGGCGGTGACCGGATTCAATTCGGAAAAAAAATTCAGTTGCCGGTAGAGGAGGCAGAACAGATTTGGAAGGGAAGTTTCCATGAACTCTTGGGAAGATAAACCGGAAGAGTCTTGCGGCGTTTTTGGGGTGTACGGGCATCCGGATGCGGTGCACCTGGCGTATCTGGGTCTTTATGCGCTTCAGCATCGGGGGGAGGAATCGGCCGGAATCGTCTCTTCCGACGGAAACCAGACGTATGTCCATCGGGGTCTTGGATTGGTGGGGGAAGTCTTTGATGAAGAGGCCCTTGCCCGGTTAAAGGGGCACCTGGCCATCGGGCACACCCGGTATTCCACGACCGGGTCCACCCTCCTCAAGAATGCGCAACCGATTCTGGTCGATTATTCCCGGGGAACGATCGCCATCGGCCATAACGGAAATCTGGTCAATGCGGATGTTCTCCGGGCGGAGTTGGAGGCGCACGGGTCCATCTTTCAGACAACGGTGGACAGCGAAATCATTCTCCATCTGATGGCCAATCCCCGCTACAGCCGGCGGGAGGAGGCGTTGGTAGACAGTCTCAAGAAATTAAAGGGGGCCTTCACCCTGGTTTTTCTGACGGAGGATGAAATCATCGGAGCGCGAGACCCGAACGGATTCCGTCCGCTCTGGCTCGGGAAACTGGGGGATGCCCATATCCTCGCTTCGGAGGACTGTGCGCTCGATCTGATCGGGGCAAAACGGATCCGGGAGATTGAAGCGGGGGAAGTGGTATTTATCAACAAAAACGGCGTCCGCTCCATCAAGCCGTTCGGAACGCCGACGCCGAGTTATTGCATTTTCGAACATGTTTATTTTGCCCGGCCCGACTCCACGATTTTTGACGAAAACGTCCATCAGGTCCGCCAAAAACTTGGGAGACAACTTGCCCGCGAGCATCCCGCCGACGCGGACATCGTCATCCCGGTGCCCGATTCCGGCAATTCCGCCGCCCTCGGATTCAGTCTCGAGTCCGGAATTCCGTTCGAATTCGGCATGACCCGGAATCACTACATCGGAAGAACCTTTATCCAGCCGACCCAGAACATCCGAGATTTCAAGGTGAAAGTGAAGTTTAACCCGATCCGGGAGGTGCTGCAGGGAAAGCGGGTTGTTGTGGTGGACGATTCCATTATCCGGGGGACCACCTCCAAGGCGCGCGTCAAAAGTCTTTTTGACATGGGGGCGAAGGAGGTTCATCTCCGGGTGAGTTGTCCGCCGTCCCGGTATCCCTGTTTTTACGGCATTGATTTCCCGACCCAGAAAGAGCTGATTGCGGTGAACCACAGTATCGAAGAGATCCGGAAATTTTTGGGGGTGACGAGTCTCGGATACCTTTCCATCGAAGGACTCCTTGCCGCCGTCAAAGGGGACAAATCCCATTACTGCACCGCCTGTTTCAGCGGCAAATATCCGGTGGACTTCGGCGGAGAGGGGGACAAATTCAGCTTGGAGCGGAGGACCAATTGCCGGACCTGAACCGACGATGAGAAAAAACGCACCCGCTTACGCAAAATCAGGAGTCAGTTTTGAGCGTGTAGATCGCTTTATTCAAAAGGCGTTTCCTTATATACGCTCGACCCGGCGTCCGGGCGTTGTGAAGAGTACAGGGCGCTTTGCGGGTGTTTTTAAACACAGGGGGGAATGCTGGGTTTCGAGCACCGACGGTGTCGGCACAAAGCTTGAGTATGCGTTTGCGGCAGACCGTCATGAAGAGGTCGGCATTGATTGCGTGGCCATGAACGTCAATGACATCGTCACAAAGGGAGCCGAGCCGCGCTTTTTCTTGAATTATATTGCGACGGGCAGGGTCAGAGAAAAATCACTCCTTCCTCTTTTGCGGGGAATCAGCCGGGGCTGCCGCGAGGCGGGATGCGCTTTAATCAGCGGAGAGACGGCGGAGATGCCCGGCTTTTTCCCGGATGGCAAATATGACGTGGCCGGTTTTGCGGTCGGGGTCACCAAAGAAAAAGAGTTTATCGGGGATAGAAAGATTTCAAAAGGAGATCTGATCATCGGGCTTGCTTCAAGCGGTCTTCATTCGAATGGATTCTCCCTTGTGAGAAAAGTTTTCCCGGAAAACAGAACATCCCGGGCCATGATGAAACGTCTGCTCCGTCCGACGCGCATTTATGTGAAGCCGGTCCTTGCTTTGAAAAAACGTTTTTTCCTGAAGTCCGTGATCCACATTACCGGTGGGGGGCTTTACAACCGCCTTTTCGAGAACATCCCAAAGAGCCGTCACGCGGTCTTGTATCAGAAAAGCTGGCCCATTCCTTCTATCTTCCTTGAAATTGAAAAACGGGGAAGAATTCCCCGAAAGGAGATGCTGTCCACCTTTAATATGGGAATCGGCATGGCGGTGGTCTGCCGCGCAAAAGACATTTCCGGAATCCGGCGGGTCTTGAAACGGTTCCGGATTCCCTCGTGGGTCATTGGGGAAGTGGTGGCATGAGGATCCTGGTCATCGGTTCCGGGGGAAGGGAGCATGCGCTCGTCTGGAAACTGGCCCAGAGCCGGTCGGTCAAGAAACTCTTTGCCGCTCCGGGGAATGCCGGGATCAGCGAGCAGGCCGCCTGTGTCTCGATCGGCGCGGGGAACATCCCGGCCCTTGTCGATTTCGCAAAGAAGGAAAAGATTGACCTGACCGTGGTCGGACCGGAGGCGCCCCTCTGCGCGGGGATTGCGGATGCGTTTGCGGAAAGCGGCTTGACGATTTTCGGGCCGAGCCGGAAGGCCTCCCGGCTTGAAGGAAGTAAAATTTTTGCCAAGGAACTGATGACCCGGCATCAGGTTCCAACCGCCCCGTTTGAGGTCTTCCGCTCGCTGGCCACAGCGAGTGCCGGCCTTCTCAAATGGAAGGGCCCTTGTGTGGTCAAAGCGGACGGCCTTTGTCAGGGAAAAGGTGTTTTGGTGGCACAGGATACGGAGGAGGCTGCTGCCGCCGTCCGGATCTTGATGGAGAAAAAGGCCTTCGGGAGCGCCGGTGAGCAAATTATAATAGAGGAACGTCTTGAAGGAGAAGAGGCCTCAATGCTTGCTTTGACGGACGGCAAGGAGATTTGTCTTCTCCCCTCCAGTCAGGACCATAAGCGGGTTTATGAGCAGGACCGCGGACCGAACACAGGAGGAATGGGGGCCTATTCCCCAGCGCCGGTGGTGACAGCGGCTGTCGAGAAAGAGATTCGCCGCCGGATTCTGGCGCCGGCTCTTCGCGGGATGGCCCAAGAGGATTCGCCCTATCGGGGCGTTTTGTATGCAGGACTCATGCTGACCCGAAGCGGGCCGATGGTGTTGGAGTTTAACGTCCGGTTCGGGGATCCGGAGACGCAGGCGATCCTTCCCCGCTTAAAAGGGGATTTTGCCCATCTTCTTTTTGAACTGGCCCAAGGCCGGTTTCCGAAGGGAATGTTGGAGATTGACGAACGTCCGTGCGTTTCGGTCGTCCTTGCCTCAGGGGGATATCCCGGCGAGTACGAAAAAGGGAAGGTGATTGAAGGACTTGAAACGGCGGCGAGACAAAAGGATGTGGTGGTATTCCATGCAGGGACCGAAAAGAAAGACGGAACGTTCCTCACAAGCGGCGGCCGGGTGCTTGCCGTCAGTGCGTTGGGCGAGACGCTTGAAGAAGCGGTGAAACAGGCGTATGAAACTGTTTCCCAAATCCACTTTGAGGGCATGTATTATCGAAAAGACATCGCCTATCGTGCGTTAACCAAGACTCAGGGAGTCAAGTCCACATGAGAAAACCTCTTGTCAGTATTGTGATGGGGAGCGATTCGGATCTCCCGACGATGAAAGAGACGAGTGATATTTTGAAAGAATTCAACATTCCGCATGAGGTGCGGATTCTCTCCGCCCACCGGAGCCCCAAGACAACCGCCCGGTACGCGGAGGAAGCCCAGAAGCGGGGCATCCGCGTGATCGTTGCGGCCGCGGGGGGAGCGGCCCATCTGGCCGGCGTGATTGCCGCCCACACGGTGTTGCCGGTCATCGGCGTCCCGATTGAAACCAAAAGTCTCAAAGGGGTCGATTCCCTTTTTTCAACGGTTCAGATGCCGCCCGGCGTCCCGGTGGGGACGATGGCGATCGGAAAAAGCGGCGCCAAAAATGCGGGCCTGTTTGCCGCAGAGCTTCTTGCGACCGATCACACCCCTCTTCGACAGAGACTCTTTGCCTATAAAAAGAAGATGGCCCGCGGGGTACGTCTCAAAGACCAAACCAAGGGATTCCGCTTTCCGTGAAGACAGCTACAACGGTGATAACCGTCAGGAACGATAATCTTGAAGAAGCAGCGCGGCAGGCGGGAAAATTTCTCCGAGAGGGAAAACTGGTTGCGTTTCCGACGGAAACGGTTTACGGACTGGGCGTTGATCTTGAAAATTCCGAGGCGGTGAAACGTCTTTATGAAGTGAAAGGGAGGCCTTCGGAAAAATCCCTGACGCTGGCCATCGCCGGCCCGGACGATTTAAAGACCCGCGGCGTTTTGCTTTCCCCTGTGGCGAAGCGGCTGGCGGACCGTTTTTGGCCGGGACCTCTTACTTTAATTTTGCAGCTTCAAAACGGAGAGACGTTGGGTGTCCGGATGCCGGATCATCCGGTTGCCCGGAAGGTGATTGCTTCATCCGGCGTGCCGATCGGCCTTCCGAGCGCCAATCCTTCCGGAAAAACACCTCCCCGGAGCGCCGAAGAGGTGGTTGCATATTTTGACGGAGCAATCGATTTAATTGTGGACGGCGGGAAAACCGTCTTTGGGGTCTCCTCCACCGTCGTCAGGGTGGAGGGGACTTCCTGGTCCGTCGAAAGGGAGGGAGCGATTCCGAAACAGGAGATTGAGCGGATATGCCGCGGGTGAAGCGAGTCCTCTTCGTCTGTACCGGCAACAGCTGCCGCAGCGTCATGGCGAAGGGACTTCTTAAAAAGATGCTTCAGGGCCGGAATGATGTGATGGTACTTTCGGCCGGGATTGCCGCCATGCCGGGCCTTCGCGCAACCCAGGAAACAATCAATGTGATGGCCAAAAACGGCATCGATGTCGCCTCGCATCTCACCCAGCGGTTGACGAACGAAATGGTGGAAGAAGCGGATCTGGTCTTGGTGATGGAACGGTTTCACAAGCAGGAAATTTTGAGTCGCGTTCCCGGCGCGTCGAAGAAGGTGCATCTTTTGCGGGAATTTGGAGGGACCCATTCGCCGGATGCGGCCGAGATCGATATTGTGGACCCGATTGCCAAGCCGACGGAAGTTTATGAATCCTGTTTTCAGACGATCCGGGAGGCCGTGGAAAAGGCGGTCCAAAAAATATGAGAATCGCCATCGGTTCGGACCATCGCGGGTTTTCCCTGAAGGCGAAACTGATCCGGTTTCTTAAGGGAAACGGTTTTGAGGTGGCGGATCTCGGCACCCATTCCGAAAAGCCGCCCTCCGACTACCCGGATGTCGCTTCGAAGCTGGCCCGGCGGGTGGCGGGTGGCGCTTTTGAACGGGGACTTTTGATTTGCGGAACCGGCATCGGGATGTCGATCGCCGCCAACAAAATCAAAGGCATCCGCGCGGCCCGGTGTCTGACGAAACGGGACGCTCTCCTTTCGCGGGAACACAACGATTCAAATGTCCTTGCTCTCGACGGAACCACGACCGTGCAGACGGCAAAAGAAATTGTTCAAACCTGGCTCAAGACCGAAGCCAAGGGAGGCCGGCACCGCCGGCGCGTCCTGAAGATTGAACGGCTCGAAAAACAATTCGGAAAGGGATAAGTTCGTATGCGCTCTCTGAAAGAAACCGACCCGGAAATCTACCAAGCCATCCTGAATGAGACCGAAAGGGAAAACCAAAACCTTGAACTGATTGCGAGCGAGAATTTCGCAAGCGAAGCCGTTTTGGAGGCGCAGGGTTCCTGTCTCACCAATAAATATGCGGAAGGGTATCCCGCCGCCCGCTGGTACGGCGGATGCGAGCATGTGGATACGGCGGAAAATCTGGCACGGGAGCGGGCACTGAAACTTTTTAAGGCCGAACATGTCAATGTCCAGCCGCATTCAGGCACCCAGGCGAATATGGCGGTCTGTTTCGCCGTGCTCAAGCCGGGCGAGAAACTCATGGCGATGGATCTGGCGCATGGGGGGCACCTTTCGCATGGCCATCCCCTCAATTTTTCGGGTAAACTTTACCAGATCATTCCCTACGGCGTGCGGAAAGACACGGAGCAGGTTGACTTTGACCAGGTGGAAACACTTGCCAAAGAGCACAAACCGAAGATGATCCTGATCGGCGCATCCGCCTATCCGCGCATCTTCGACTTTCCCCGCTTCCGGAAAATTGCAGACAAAGTCGGCGCCTATCTTTTTGTCGACATGGCGCATTTTGCGGGGCTGGTGGCGGCCGGGATTCACCCAACCCCCATCCCTCATGCGGAGTTTGTCACCACCACCACCCATAAGACGCTGCGCGGTCCGCGCGGCGGCATGATTTTCTGCAAACAAGAATTCGCCAAGGCGATTGACAAGGAAGTGTTTCCGGGCGTCCAGGGAGGACCCCTCATGCATGTGATTGCCGCCAAAGCGGTAGCACTCAAGGAGGCGTTGACGGAGGAGTTCAGGATTTACCAGAAACAGATTGTAAAAAACTGCCAGACCCTTGCTTCGGAATTCAAGCGCCTCGGCTACCGGATTGTCTCCGGCGGAACGGACACCCATCTCCTTCTCATGGATGTCACCTCCAAGGGCTTGACCGGTAAGGAGGCGCAAGTGGCGCTCGACCGGGCCCGGATCACCGTGAATAAAAATTTAATTCCTTTTGATACCAAAAGCCCCTTCCATGCCAGCGGTATCCGGATCGGGACGCCCGCCGTCACCACCCGAGGGATGAAGGAAAATGAAATGAAGCAAATCGCCTCCTCCATCGACCGGGTGCTGTCGAGTCCCCAGGATGAATCGGTAGCGGCTTCTGTGCGGGAGGCGGTGGAAGAACTGACAAAGCGGTTTCCCCTCTATGAGGAGGCGGTCCGCCAGATGCGAACATGAGATGCCCTTTCTGTGGACACTCGGAAGACCGGGTGGTTGATTCGCGCGAAAGCGAAGAGGATGTCTATATCCGGCGGCGCCGGGAGTGCCTGAAGTGCGAACGGCGTTTTACGACCTATGAGCGGATTGAGAGTATTCCGCTTATGGTGGTAAAGAAGGATGGACGGCGGGAACCGTTTGACCGGCGCAAGGTCCTTGGAGGCATCACCAAGGCATGCGAGAAGCGGTCGATTTCGATGGAACAACTCGAGGAGATTACCGACGCCATCGAACGGGCCCTTCAGAATAAATTTGAAAAAGAAGTTCAGAGCAAGGCGGTCGGGGAAGAGGTCATGAAACAGCTCCAACCGTTGGACGACGTCGCCTACGTCCGGTTCGCCTCGGTCTACCATCAATTCAAAGACCTGAATGAATTTGCGGAAGAAGTGAACGACCTGATTTTGAACCGGAAGGGGAAACCCCAGAAAAAACGCTAAGGGGACTCGGAGGGTTCAGGTTCGGGGAGTTCGACGTTGGAGACCAGCGCGGCCTTTTCCCGCAGCGTGCGGTACCACTCTATAAAATGGTCGGCCTGTCTTTCCGCAAGGATCCTTTCGCGAAAGGTCTCTTTTTCTTCCTGAAAGGCCTCTTCCGTAACCGGCTTCTCCTCCTCCACCCTTAGAATCACAAAGCCATCCGGAATCGGAATCACCCCACTCACCTCTTTTAGAGGAAAATGAAAAGCCGCCTCGCTGAATGTTGGGGCGAATCCTATCGTTTCGATAAATCCTTGCCGGCCGAAAAAATCGGTCTGGTTTAAGTTCAAACCGACCGCCTGGACCGCCTCCTCCCACGGCATTGCGGAAAGTTTTTCCTGAAGGGCTGCCTTGGCCTCTTCCGCTTTCTTTCGGGCGAGTGCCATCGCCTGGTCGGTTCGGTAACGCTTTTCCACTTCTTTGTGTGCCTCTTCAAACGAAAGGGTCTGAGGGGGATGAATCTCGAGAACTTTCATAATGACAATCTTACCTCCCGTTTCAATCGGTTCGGTCGTCTCGCCGGCGTTTAACTGGAAAAGTTTCTGCATCCAATCATAGGAAAACCCCGCTACAGGCAGAGGATCTCCGAGGGAGAAAAAGTCTGTCTCCCGGGCAACAAGCCCTTCTTGCTTCGCCGCCTCTTCCAAAGTTTTTCCTTCCAGGGTTGCATCAAAGACCCGGTCCATCCGGTTTCGGATTTCTATTTTCGAGGCCTCTGAATCTGTGGCAAAGTCAGTCATGACGTATGCCGCACGCCGTCCCTCCCCACGATTGAATATCGCCGCGTGTGTATCGTAATAGGCCTTGAGAGCTTCCTCCGTGACCGGGACATCCTTCTCGAAATCCGAACTTTTCCACGAAAGGTACGAGACGCGCCGCTGTTCATGGAGTTTTTCGTATTCTTCACGGAGGGTCTCTTCATCCATCGAGAACTCCTTGCCAATTTCCTCGCGCAGTTTGGATATGACGAGGGTCTTCCGGACATCTTCCTCGAAAGTGCGGGGATCCATCCGGAAGGCGCTCTGGAGAATGGTTTCGTAGCGCTCCCGGTCGAATTGGCCGGGGTTCTCCGGCTTCCAGAAGACCGGCATATTCCGGACATATTCCACAATCTCGTCATTTGAAACCGTGACACCCCGTTTTTTCGCTTCGTGAAGCAGAATGAGCCGGTCCCAGGTCAGGTCTATCGGATTCAGATTCTGGGCATAGACTTGAAGATTGGAAAGGGAAAGGAGGATCTGCACCGAACGGTAGGCCTGGTCAAAGGCATCCCAGGTGACTCTTTTCCCGAAGATCTTTCCCGCTTCGGAGGCCCGCTGGCGGTTCTGGATACCAGTTCCGACCCCCCAGAGGATGAAAGTCGGGATAATCACGACTGCAATTCCCCAGAGGAAGATCTTGGTATATTTACGGAAGAGTTTGATGATCATAGGGATAACTCGGTTACCTATTATACGTTAGCTCGGCTTTGAATCAAGTAATTTCTCCGGCTTCCTCGATTGACTTTTAACAGGGTTTATGTTACTCTTTGAGAGGAGTAACCTTATGGCAAAGACGCAATCCAAAAAATTGAAGCTTGGACTTCCGAAGGGGAGTCTTCAGGAATCGACCGTCGCGATGTTCAAAAGGGCCGGGTTCAAGATTCTGGTGAATGCCCGCTCCTATTATCCGATGATCGATGACGAGGAGATTCAGCCGATTTTGCTGCGGGCGCAGGAGATGTCCCGGTATGTCGAGGGGGGGGTCTTGGACTGCGGGCTCACCGGGAACGACTGGATTTTGGAGAACGGTTCGGATGTGGTCCGGGTGGCAGAGCTGGTCTATGCCAAGCAGGGGCTTCGGCCGGTCCGGTGGGTGTTGGCGGTTCCGGAAGATTCGCCGATCCGGAGTGCCAAGGATTTGAACGGAAAACGGGTCGCGACGGAACTGGTCCGCGTCACGGAAGATTATTTTAAAAAGAAAAAGGTCAATGCCAAGGTGGAGTTCAGTTGGGGCGCGACCGAAGCAAAAGTCGGGACAAAAGTGGTGCATGCCATTGTCGAACTGACCGAAACCGGTGCGAGTCTCCAGGCGAATCATCTCCGCATCATCGATACCCTGTGCGAATCGACGACACAGCTCATCGCAAACAAAAAATCGTGGGAGGACCGCTGGATGCGGGAGAAGATCGAGAATATCGCCCTTCTTTTGAAAAGCGCGTTGGTGGCCGAGGAGAAAGTCGGATTGAAGATGAATGTGGCGAAGAAAGATCTCTCAAAAGTCCTTAAGATCCTCCCCGCCATGAAAAAACCGACGATTTCAAATCTCTCCGATGCGGGATGGGTGGCGCTGGATACCATTGTGGATGAAAAGACGGTCCGCGTGCTGATTCCAAAACTGAAACAGGCAGGCGCAACCGGCATCATCGAGTATCCTTTAAATAAGGTCATTGATTAAAGGGACGTGTTCATAAAGTGTCCCTCGCGTGATCTTCATTCAAGGGACACTTTTGAACATGTCCCATAGAGGGACGATACAAGGGACACCCGGCCTGTCGGCCAGGACAGGCTTTCGAAAACGTCCCATGGAAGGATTAGGAAGGAAAAGAAGAAGGAGGGAGGTGACCCCAAGTGCCCAGTGGCAAAAAACGGAAACGGCGCAAGATGGCCAAGCATAAAAGAAAGAAAAAACTGCGCAAGAACCGCCACAAGAAAAGACAGCGCTGATTCAGCATGATCTTTCAATTTTTCGTGATGCTTCTCATCGGATCAGTTTTTTCCGGCTGCCAGACGACCCAACAGGCAACCGTGAAAAAAGTGATCATCGTGGGGACCCCTTCTCCTCAGAAAGCCCCCCCGCTGGACGTCCATTTCGAAAGGCGAGACCGGAAAAAGCGCTCGCAAAAAGCGCTGATGAAGGCCTATGCCCACTATGCGCTCGGAACGCTCCACGAAAACAAGGACCGGATCGAGGAGGCGGTTCAGGAATACGAGCGGGCGCTCAAGTATGACGAAACCTCAAGCGCCATTCATACACGTCTCGGCGCCGGCTATATCAAACTGCACCAATTTGACAAAGCGATCGAGGAACTGAATCAAGCCAAGGCTGTCGATCCAAAAGATGACCGGCCGCGAACCCTCCTCGCCCTTCTCTATATCAGTCTTCGAAGAATACCGGAGGCGATTCAGGAATATGAAGAAGCGCTCAAGCAAAACCCCGAAAGTCCCCAGCTTCTTTTTGCGCTGACGGATCTTCATGTGGTCCAGGGCAATCTCGATAAGGCGGCCGAGATGTACAAAACGCTGATTGCCCGGGAAGAAAACGGCATCTTTCATTTTAATCTCGGTATCATCTATACCCGGCTTTTGAACTGGAAGGAGGCGGAAGATCACTTTCAACGGGCGACGGAACTGGAACCGCAATTTATCGATGCGTATCTGGCGCTCGGTATCCTTTACGAACTCGAGAAAAAATACGACAAGGCGATCGAGCAGTATGAACATGCGCTTCTCGCCGATCCTTTGAATCCCAAAATCTATCTCCGGCTCGGACAGCTCTATAACGACGAGGGGAAGGCGAAAGAGGCGATCCGGCAATTTCAGGCCCTTCTCAAAATGGATCCGGATTCACTCGAGGGATCGCTGGAGCTGGCGTATCTGTATCTTAAGGAGGATCGGGCCAAGGAAGCGGTTTCGATTTTGGAAAGTCTCGTGAAGCGGGGACGCCAGCACCATGATCTTTATTTTCTGTTGGGACTGGCCTACCGGTCCCTGGACCAATACGACCGGTCCCTCCAGGCCTATCTCAAAAGTCTCGAACTCAAACCGCATCAGGCGAGGACGCACTTCTACCTCGGTTCCCTCTATGATAGAATGGGCCGAAGGGAAGAAGCGATCCATTCTTTCAAGCAGGCCATCGTCCTCGATCCGGAAAATTCCAACGTTTACAACTATCTCGGCTATTTGTACGCGGAAGAGGGGATTCATCTGAAGGAAGCGGTGAAATTGATTCATAAAGCGATTACCCTCGACCCGGACAACGGCGCGTATATCGATTCCCTCGGCTGGGCCTACTATCAGCTTGGCCGGCTGGAAGATGCGGAGCGTGAAATCAAACGTGCCAGCGAGATGATTGAGGACCCGGTGGTGTACGATCATTTGGGGGACGTCTATTTCAAACAGGGAAAGTTCGAGGCCTCCAAAGAAGCGTGGCAGAAATCCTATGAACTGGATCCGACAAACGAAGCGGTCAAGAATAAATTGGAACAGTTGAAGCAGGTCAGCCCACGATGAGCCCCAAAGCGGACATTCAAGCTCTTAAAAAGAAAGCCAAGGAAATCCGGCGGGATGATCTCACGATGATTGCCAAGGCCGGTTCCGGACACCCGGGAGGGTCGCTTTCGATGGTGGAAATCCTGACCACTCTTTTTTACGGCGGTGTTCTCCGGCACGACCCAAAAAACCCGGAGTGGGACAAGCGCGACCGGCTGGTCCTCTCAAAGGGCCACGGCTGCCCGGCCCTTTATGTGGTATTGGCTCACCGGGGATATTTTCCGAGGGATCTTCTCTGGACCCTCCGAAAACTTGGATCCCCTCTTCAGGGACATCCCCAGCGCGGCCTTCTTCCCGGCATTGAAATTTCTTCCGGATCGCTCGGCCAGGGACTTTCCATCGCCGGCGGGATGGCCCTGGCGGCAAAACTGGATAAGCAAACACACCGGATTTACTGCATCATCGGCGACGGAGAAAGCGATGAGGGCCAGATTTGGGAAGCGGCGATGACCGCGGCCAAGTATGCGCTGGATAATTTCTGCGCGATCCTGGATGCCAACGGCGTCCAGCAAAACGGGCCGGTCAGCGAAATCAAAAACCTTGAACCGCTCCCCGAAAAATGGCGGAGTTTCGGATGGCATCCGATTGAACTGAACGGCCACCGGTTTGAAGAACTCCTTGCGGCCTTTGAAAAGGCAAAGTCCGTCAAGGGGAAACCGGCCATTCTCATTGCCCGGACGGTCAAAGGGAAGGGGGTCTCTTTTATGGAAGGGCAAAGCAGCTGGCACGGCAAGGCGCCGAAACCGGAGGAACTGGAGCGGGCCCTTCAGGAAATCGAAGCGGGAAATATCGGATAACAGGGACTGTCCCTAAGCGTGCTAAGTATCATCTCATCGTTCGTTGTTCGGTTCGATGAAGGTAAGGAAACGAGATGGGGAGCGCGACAAAGGCACAATCAGAGCAAAAAGCGACACGGGACGGGTTCGGGGAGGGGCTTCTCGAGCTCGGCAGGACCCGCCCGGACGTCGTCGTGTTGACCGGCGACCTGGGGGATTCGACGCGGGCCAACTGGTTTCAGAAGGAATTTCCGGAACGGTTTTTTGAAATGGGGATTGCCGAACAGGACATGATGGGTGCGGCGGCAGGTCTTGCCCTTTCCGGAAAAATCCCCTTTGTCTGTTCCTTCGGCGTTTTTGCCACCGGCCGGGCCTGGGAACAGATCCGGACCTCCATCTGCAATATGAATTTGAACGTCAAGATCGGCGGGACGCACTGCGGCATCTCCGTCGGTGCCGATGGAACAACCAACGAGGCGCTGGAAGATATCAGCACCATGCGGGCCCAGGTGAACATGACGGTTTTGGTTCCGTGCGATTCGATCGAGGCGAAAAAGGCGACGTTGGCGGCGGCCGAGACCCCGGGACCGGTCTATCTGCGGTTGGGACGAAGTCCCTCATCGATCCTCACGAAGGGAAAAGACCCCTTTGTTGTCGGAAAAGCAAATCTCCTCCGCGAAGGAAAAGATGTGGCTCTTTTTGCCTGCGGGCTCATGGTGGACCGGTCCTTGCGCGCTGCGGCCCTTTTGGAAAAAGAGGGGATTCGCGCCCGGGTGGTCAATATGCACACCGTCAAACCGGTGGACCGGGAAGCGATTGTTGCGGCCTGCCGCGACACCGGCGCGATTGTCACCGCCGAAGAGCACACTATCGTCGGCGGATTCGGAAGCGCCGTTGCCGAGGTGGTGGTTGAAGAGCATCCGGTGCCGATGGCGCGAATCGGCATCCTTGACCGGATCGGGGAATCCGGCGAGCCGGAAGAACTGTTCAAGGCCTTCCGCCTGACCGCCGAGGATATTGCCCAGGCCGCTCGCCATGTCATCAAGAAAAAAAGAAAATAAAACCCTCACCCTCAAAAGTCCCGCCAAACTGAATCTCTACCTGGATGTTCTCCGGAGGCGTCCCGATGGGTATCATGACATTATCACCTGCTTTGAGCGGATTGACCTTGCCGACCGAATTACCCTGACTCCCGCCTCCTTCGGTATCCGCTTGACCGCCAATACCCGGGAGATCCCCTGGGATGAAACGAACCTCGCTTTTCGCGCGGCGGAGGCGATTCTTCGAAAAACCGGCACGCGGCGGGGAGTCCGGATCCATCTGCATAAGCAGATTCCGGTGGCGGCCGGTCTCGGCGGCGGAAGTTCCAATGCCGCCACAGTTCTCCTTGGTCTCAACCGGCTTTTTCGTCTGGGCCTGTCCCGAAAGGCCCTCTTGATCCTCGGGAGGCACTTGGGGGCAGATGTTCCCTTTTTTCTCCTCGAAACCCCCTTTGCCATGGGGCAAAAAAGGGGGGATCAGGTGAGGCCGATTCAGAGCCCTCTGAAGATCTCACATCTTATTGTAAATAATAGAGTTAAGTTATCAACCCAGGGGGTTTATCAACAGGGAAATTTTACCTTGACAAGGAAGCGACCAGATGTTAAAATTCTTCAGCGTTTTCTCGAAAGGGGCAACTTAAGGGGGCTTGTGGAAAGATGTTACAATGCACTGGAGCCGCCCGCAGCAAAAAGTTGCCCTGAAATTTTAGAGATGAAAAAGGCCCTTCAGACGATGGGGCTCGAAGGGGTCGGTCTTTCGGGAAGCGGTCCGACCGTTTTCGGCTTTGCCAAGAATCTCCATCATGCAAAAAGAATGCGCCGAACCATTCTCTCGAAGCACGATTGGGACGTCTTCATCTGTCAAACATATTGAGGCATCCGGGGGGAGTTGAGGAGAGAGAGAATTGGAAATCACGGAAGTCCGAATTTTCCTGAAAGAGGGCCAGGATAAGAAACTCAAGGCCTACGCCACGCTGACCTTCGACAATCAATTTGTCGTCCGGAATGTCAAAGTGATCGAAGGAGCGAAGGGTCTTTTTGTAGCAATGCCTTCTCGGAAAATGAAGGAAAGCTGCCCGAAATGCGGCTACAAGAACGTGGTTCGAAGCCGCTTCTGCAACCAGTGCGGCGGGAAGCTCGAGGAACTTCAGCACCCCTCCCCTCATGTGGGTGGAAAAGCCGGACCGGGCGATGAGGAACGACAGTCGGAACACAAAGACATCGCCCATCCCATCACCCTCGAATTTCGGGAATATGTCCAGAAGAAGGTGTTAGAAGCGTACGAGGCGGAGAAAAAAGCAGGACCTCGGGCCTCTTCCAGCACCATAGACAACCCACCGGAGTAAGACGCGAAACGATTCCGGCATTCGCGTTTCATCCGAACAGTTGGGAGATGGTGTAGCGGTAACACACCGGCCTTTGGAGCCGTGATCGGAGGTTCGAATCCTCCTCTCCCAGCCATCCGTAATGATAGAGGGAGATGGCTGGTGCTTGAGGATTCGAAGGGAAATTTTTTTTCTTTTCTTGAGGAAAATGAGGAAAAAATGTTAGAGCGTTGTTCGTTTTGCGGAAAAACCAAGGACAAAGTTCAAAAACTTTTCAGCGGACAGGGGGTTTATATCTGCGACCTCTGCATCAAACTCTGTCATGATGTCATGGTCGAGGACGGCCATCTCCGTTCCCGGAGCCGTCAGGCCTCCCTCGTCCGGGAGGTGCCGAAGCCGGCCGAAATCAAGCGACAATTGGATGCGTACCTCATCGGTCAGGAAAGACCCAAACGCCAGTTGGCGGTGACGGTGCACAACCATTACAAGCGGGTCCTGGCCGGCGTGAATGTCGACGATGTGGAATTGGAAAAATCGAACATCCTTTTAATCGGTCCGACCGGATCCGGCAAGACCCTGATGGCAAGGACCCTGGCTCGGACTCTGGATTTGCCATTTGCGATTTGCGATGCCACCACGCTCACCGAGGCGGGTTATGTCGGGGAAGACGTGGAAAATGTGGTCCTTCGGCTTCTTCAGGCGGCCAATTTCGACATCAAGCGGGCGGAGTACGGGATTGTCTACATTGACGAGATCGACAAAATCGGAAAAACCCACGAAAACGTTTCCATCACGCGGGACGTCTCGGGAGAAGGCGTCCAGCAGGCCCTTTTGAAGATTCTGGAAGGGACGATTGCGAATGTCCCGCCGCAGGGTGGACGAAAGCACCCTCATCAGGAATTCATTCAGGTTGACACCACGAACATCCTCTTCATCGCCGGGGGGACCTTCACCGGCCTTGAGCGGATCATCGAACGGCGAATGGGGCACAAAATCGTCGGTTTCGGCAAGGGCGCGGAAGGAACCGAAAAGGAACTGGGAAAACTCCTTTCCCGCGTGGAACCGGACGACCTTCTCAAATTCGGCATGATTCCGGAATTCATCGGACGGTTTCCGGTGGTCGGGACGCTGGATCCGTTGAGCAAAGCGGATTTGATGGAGATCCTTGTCAAACCCAAAAACGCCCTGATCCGCCAGTATACAAAATTTTTTGAATTGGAGAGTGTCAAACTGACATTTACCGATGCGGCCCTTGAGGCGATTGCGGAGGAGGCCCAGCGTCTGAAAACCGGGGCGCGGGGACTCCGTTCGGTCCTGGAGGATGTGATGCTGGAGGTGATGTACGAAATTCCCTCCCGCAAGGAAGTGGTCGAATGCATCGTCACCCCCGCCTGCATCCGGCAAGGAATTCCTCCCGAATACATTCTCAAAAGCGGCGTCCGGGCTCAACAGAAAATTGCATAACCCGAAATGAGAGACATCGTCTGTGTGATTTTAGCGGCGGGACAGGGAAAACGGATACAGCAGGGAGAAAAGACCCGTCAGAAAGTTCTTTTGAAACTTCGGCAAAAGCCGATGCTGGGACACGTTCTTGAGACGGTCGCCTCCGTCGGAATTGAACGGGTGATCGTGGTAACCGGTCATCAGAGTGAAGAAGTTAAACAATACCTGAGACAGTGGCGGAAGCGTCTCCACATTGAAACCGTTCGGCAAAAACTGCCCCGCGGAACGGCCGATGCGGTCCGGCAGGCGGAATCGCTTTTGGCTCGACACCGGGGGGATGTTCTGGTTCTCTACGGCGACACCCCGCTTTTAACGGAACGGACGTTGCGAATGCTCTTGGAGCGGCATCGGGCCCAAAAGAACACGTGTACGCTCTTGACAACGATGTTGGAAGATCCGACAGGATATGGTCGGATTGTCCGGAACGGACAGAGTGAAGCGGTCTCCAGGATTGTCGAGGAGGCGGACGCCGGTGCGGATGAGAAAGCGGTGAAGGAAATCAATGTCGGCGTCTATTGTTTTCAATCGCGGCCCCTTTTTGATGCCATCAAAGAGGTAAAACCGGATAACCGGAAGAACGAATATTACCTGACGGATACCATCACGATCCTTGCCGGGAAACGGAAGATGGTTCGTTCGGTGGTAAGCCGTGACCGCTATGAGGTTTTGGGAGTGAATTCGCCTTCGGACCTGACCAAGGTCCGTCGGGCTTTTTCCAAGACATCTTCCCATTCATGAAGGAAAAACTGGTTGTTTTTTCTGGCAACGCCAATCGGCGACTCGCGGAAGAGATTTGCCGTTTTTTGAAAATTCCGATCGGAAGTGTCCTGGTGTCCCGGTTCAGCGAAGGGGAGATCCGGGTCAAAATCAACCAGGATGTCCGGGGGCGTGATGTCTTTGTGGTCCAGTCGACCTGTTCCCCGGTCAACGAGAATCTGATGGAGCTTTTGATTCTCCTCGATGCGCTCCGGCGCGCCTCTGCCCGGCGGATCACGGCGGTCATCCCCTATTATGGGTATGCCCGTCAGGACCGGAAGGACCAGCCGCGCGTCCCGATCACCGCCAAGTTGGTGGCGAATCTGTTGACCGTATCGGGAGCCAATCGGGTTCTGACAATGGATTTGCACGCGGGTCAGATCCAGGGCTTTTTTGACATTCCGCTGGACCATCTGTATGCCGTCAATACCTTTGTGGACTATATCGGCACGAAAAAAGTCAAGGAGATGGTGGTGGTTTCGCCGGATGTGGGCGGCATCAAGATGGCGCGTGCCTACGCCAAGCGGCTTCGGGCGGAACTTGCGATTGTTGATAAAAGGCGGCTGAACGATCGGGATACGGAGGCGATGAACATCCTGGGAGAAGTGAAGGGAAAGAACGTTCTCTTGGTGGATGATTTGGTCGCGACCGCCGGTTCGCTGACCGAGGCGATCAAGGCGTTGAAAGCACACGGCGCAAGAGAGATTCGGGCCGCTATTACCCACGCCGTTCTCTCGGGGCCGGCGATAGAGCGGATCGAAAAATCGGCGTTGAAGGAACTGGTCGTGACCGACACGATTCCGATTCCTCCGGAGAAACGGAACAAAAAAATTAAAGTATTGTCCGTTGCGCCTGTTTTAGGAGAAGCGATCCGGCGCATCCATAATGAAGAATCGGTCAGTTCTTTGTTTGAACCGACGGTGGAGATGTAAGAATGGAGCAGATTGAATTAAAAGCGGAGATCCGCACGGAAATCGGTAAACAAAAAAACAAACATTTGAGGGAAAAAGGATTGATTCCCGCCGTCGTCTACCGACAAGGCAAGGAAACAGTTCCCTTGAAAATTCCCGCAGGAGAGGTGAACCGGGTCCTTCATACCGAACACGGAGAGAATGTCGTGATTGCTCTGACGGTGACGGGGGATGCAAAGCAGAAGAAAGAGCGCCTAGTTATGATCAAGGAAGTGCAGAGCGAACCGATTTACGGCGGGATTCTCCATGTGGATTTTCACGAAATCTCCCTGAGCGAGAAACTGAAAGTTCATGTTCCGGTAGAACCGAAGGGAGAGCCGGTCGGTGTCAAGCAGGACGTTGGCGTGTTGGAGCATACGCTTCGGGAGGTTGAAGTGGAATGTCTGGTTACCCAAATCCCGAACCATCTGGAAGTGGATGTCTCGCAACTCCAGATCGGGGATTCCCTTCATGTGAGGGATTTGATTGCACCGGAGGGGGTTCAGATTCTCACCGATCCGGAATTAACCATTTTTACCGTCAAACCTCCCGAGAAAGTGGAAGAGGTAGCACCCGTGGAAGCAGAAGTGGCGGAACCCGAAGTCATCACCGAAAGAAAGGCGGAAGCCGAGGGCGAGGAAAAAGAGGGGAAGGAGAAAGGAAAAGCGGAAGAGGGCAAAAAGCCCGCAGCCGAAAAGAAACCGGCCGAAGAAGGGAAGAAAAAAGGCGAGGCAAAGGAAGGGTGAAAGTTCTCGTCGGGCTTGGAAACCCCGGCCGCCGGTACGCCAACACACGTCACAATATCGGGTTTCGGGTGATCAGTCATTTTGCGAAGGAAGAAGGCATCCGTTTTTCCAAGTCGGACACACTCGGGGCCGTTTGGGGAAAGGGAGTCTGCGGAGGGGAGGAAGTGCGGGTGGTCCTACCGCAGCGCTTCATGAACCGCTCCGGTGAGGTGGTTCGACGCTTGGTTTCAAAGTGGCATTTTCCTCTGGAAAAGATGCTGGTGGTGGTGGACGACCTGGCACTTCCGTTGGGTCAGCTCCGGATCCGGTCCCGCGGCTCGGACGGAGGACAAAAAGGACTTCTTTCCATCATTGAAGCGCTCGGGACGGAAGATTTCTCGAGACTGCGGGTCGGCATCGGTTCTGGAGTCACGGACAAAAACTGGGAGACCTATGTGTTGAAACCTTTTGCCAAAAAGGAGGCCTCTCGGGTCGAGTCCACTGTGGAAAGGGCGTCGGAAGGGTGTCGCCTTTGGATTGAAGAAGCAATGGATGTTTGTATGAATCGGTTGAACAAGAGAGAACAAACATGAGTCTGTACGAGGGACTTTTTATTGTCCAGCCCGGTTTACCGCCGGAAGAGCAGAAAACAGTCTTTTCCAAAATCGAGGAGCCGATTACCAAGCAGGGCGGCACCATTGAAACCGCCCAGGAGTGGGGAAGGCGTCCCCTCGCCTATCCGATCCGAAAGCAGCGGGAGGGGGTTTATTACCTTATCCGGTTTCAACTGGCTCCCAAGGCCGTTCAGCTGCTTTGGAAAAGTTACGCGATGAATGAATCCATTCTCGGCTCTCTGATTACCCGGCAGACATAAGATGGCAGGCCTTAACCGAGTTTTCTTGATGGGCAACCTGACACGCGATCCGGAACTCCGGTATATTCCGAGCGGGGCGGCGGTGGCAAGCTTCGGACTCGCCGTGAACCGGACCTACACCTCCCAGTCCGGAGAGAAAAAGGAGGAGGTCTGTTTTGTCAATGTGGTTGTCTGGGGCAAGCAGGCCGAAAGTTGCAATCAATATCTGAATAAGGGAAGTCTGGTCCTGGTCGAGGGGCGTCTCACCTACCGGGCCTGGGAGCAGGAGGGCCAGAAGCGGAGCACCCTGGAAGTTCGTGCGGACCGGGTTCAATTCCTGGGCAAGCCGAAGGGAGGCGCTCTGCCACAAGAGGCATTGAAAGTTGAAGAGACCCCTTCCGAACCTTCCATGGATGAAGAGGGGATGAGCACTGAAGAAGTGCCGTTTTGAGCCTCTTTATATTATAAGGAATAACACATGAGGAATGAAACCGCATACCCAGCACAGCGCGGGGGCCGTTACGACACCCGATCCGGCAGGCGACAGGATGCCCGGGAGCGTCGGGGGGAAAAGTCCTTTTTTTTCCGGAAGAAAATCTGTAAGTTCTGTGCCGACAAAGCCAGCGGGATTGATTATAAGGATGTCCTTCGACTTCAGAAATTTATTACGGAAAAGGGGAAGATTCTTCCGAGCCGGATCTCCGGGAACTGTGCGCCGCATCAACGGAGTCTTGCCCGGGCCATCAAGTTTGCGAGGGCAATCGCCCTTTTGCCGTATACCGCGGAGTAATTCAGATGGATGTCATTCTGGTCAAAGATGTTGAAAAACTCGGGAAGCAGGGGCAGTTAGTGGCCGTGAAGGACGGTTACGCCAGAAACTATCTGCTTCCAGCAGGGCTCGCCCGGCCAAATACCCCCGGCAACCTCAAGCTGGTTGAACGGCTTAAACTCCAGCAGGAAGCCCAGAAGAAAAAGGAGTTGGAGCAGGCCAAGGCGGTTGCCGGACGGCTTGCTTCAATCTCCTGCACCTTGAGGGTCAAAACGGGGGAGGAGGATAAACTTTACGGCGCGGTCACACCCCAGGATATCGCAGCAGCCCTCCAGGAAGAAGGCGTGACGATTGACCGGAAGCGGATTGAATTGGAACAGCCGATTCGGACACTCGGGGTGTATCAGATTCCAGTTCGGCTTCATCCGGAAGTGACGGCCCATTTGAAACTTTGGGTTGTCAAGGAATAGACAGATGCCCACACAAAGCGTACCCGAACTTTTGCTGGATCGGGTCCCTCCCCAGAATATCGAAGCCGAAATGGCCCTCCTGGGGTCGATGCTTTTGGAGGAAGATGCCATCGGCCAGGTCATCGAACTCATCACCGAAAACGCCTTTTACAAGGAAGCCCACAAAAAGATTTACGCAGCCATGGCGCGTCTCTATGAGGAGGGGCGTTCCGTGGACCTGATCACCCTCACCGATCTTTTGAGAAAAGAAGGCATTCTGGAGGATGTCGGAAACGCCTCCTATCTCACCACCCTGACCAACGTTATCCCGACCGCTGCCAATGTGGAACATTACGCTCGGATCGTCCGGGAAAAGAGCATTCTCCGAAACCTCATTCAGACCTCAACCCAGATCGCCACTGCCTGTTACGAGGGCTCCGAAGATGCGAACCTCCTCCTCGACAAGGCGGAAAGCATGATTTTCGACATTGCCCTGCACGGCGCCTCCAAGACATTCGTGCCGATCAAGGAACTGGTACGGGACAGCTTCGAAACCATCGAAAATCTCTATCAACGGAAGGTGCATGTGACAGGACTTTCGACCGGCTTTCCCGACTTGGATGCCCGGACGGCGGGATTGCAGCCCTCCGAATTAATTGTTTTGGCGGGGAGACCCTCCATGGGGAAAAGCTCTCTTGCGATGAATATTGCGGAGCATATCGCTTTACAAGAGAAAAAGGGCGTAGCCCTTTTCAGTTTGGAGATGTCCAAGGAGCATCTGGTGCTCCGGATGCTCTGTTCCCACGCCAGAGTGGAGATTCAAAAGGTCCGGACCGGATTTGTCCCGGAGAAGGCCTGGCCGGATCTTTCCACGGCGGCTGGCAAACTGGCAGAGGCCCTGATTTTTATCGATGATTCGCCGGACATTTCGGCTTTGGAGCTCCGTGCCCGTTGCCGCCGGCTCAAGGCCCGCTACGATATTCATCTGGTGGTGGTCGACTATCTTCAGTTGATGCGCGCCCACGCCTCCTCGGATAACCGGCAGCAGGAAATTTCACAGATCTCGCGGTCACTCAAAGCCCTGGCGCGCGAATTGAACGTTCCGGTCCTGGCGGTCAGCCAGCTTTCCCGGGCACCGGAACGGCGGGAAGATTTCCGGCCCCGGCTTTCAGACCTTAGGGAATCGGGCGCAATCGAGCAGGACGCGGATCTAGTGCTCCTTCTTTTCCGGGAGGATTATTACAAACAGTTGCCTGTGGATGATCCCAATCGTGGGACGGCGGAGTTGAATATTGCCAAACAGAGAAACGGCCCAACGGACACGGTCCGTCTGGCATTCCTGAAGGAATTTTCACGCTTTGAAAGTTTGAGCCGGCGGCCAGAGTGAAAAAGCGATTTCTCATCCTTTGGATATGCTTCCTCGTGACCCCTCTTTTTCCCCGTTGGGTGGCAGCGCAGGAATCTTCTTCCCGAGTTGTCCGGGCGATTGAAATCCGGGGGAATCGGATTGTCAGCGCGGATTCGGCCCTTGCCAAAATGAAAACCAGAACGGGGAGTTTCTTTTCCCAGGAGGTTCTGGATGAGGACCTGAAGCGTCTTTACCGGACCGGATTCTTCACCGACATCCAGATGGATGTGGAGGACGTTCCGGACGGTGTGAAAGTAGTCGTGAAGGTCTCGGAGCAGCCGGTGATTGCCGAAATCAAGTTCTCCGGAAACCGGGCCCTGCGGGACAAGGCCCTGTTGAAAATGATCCAGGTCAAACTCAAGGAATTTCTGGATCACGCACGGCTCCGGAAAGATGCGGCCGCTCTCACGCAGGCGTACTTGGACAAAGGATTTTCGCGGGCCGATGTTTCGTACGATATCGCGCTTCGGGAGGGGAACGAGGCGGCGGTGACATTTCAAATCGAGGAAGGCGAGCGCGTCCGGATCAAGAAAATTGTCATCGAGGGGAACAAGGCCTTTCCGAAAAAGCGGATTCGTAAACTCATCAAAACCAAAGAGGATTCACTCTTTTCATCCGGCCTTTTAAAAGAACAGGTCGCGGAGGAGGATCTGGAGCGGATCTCCGCTTTTTATCGGGGGCAGGGGTATCTGGATGTCATCGTGAACCGTCATATCGAATACGATACGGCCGGCAAACGCATTTTTCTTCGGTTTACCATTGACGAGGGGAAACAATATCTGGTCGGACAAACCCGTCTCGAGGGGCGGCTCATTTTTCCCGAAGGAGAAATCCTGAAGACCTTGAAGATGAACGAAGGGAATCCCTTCAGTCGCGACGGGCTCCGGCAGGATATCGCCAATATCCAGAAATATTATTTTGACAAAGGATACATCAACGCCGAGATCAATGCCGAGACTTTCCTTGATGAGTTGACCGGACGGGTCGATCTCCGGTATCAAATCGACGGACATGAGTTGACCTACGTCCGAGAGGTGCATATCCGGGGAAACATCAAAACAAAGGATGTGGTCATCCGCCGGGAGCTGCGGGAGCTTCCCGGCGACCCGTTTGACGGGGAAAAGCTCAAACGGAGCCGCACGCGCCTTTTTAACCTCGGCTTTTTTGAAGAAGTTTCGTTTGATACGGCTCCCACGACGATTCCCAATCAGCACGATTTGATCGTGGAAGTTTCGGAGCGGAAGACGGGGGAATTCAGTTTTGGTGCCGGCTTCAGTTCCATCGACCGGTTTATCGGGCTCATCGAGATAGCCCAGCGGAACTTTGATTGGCAGAATCCGCCGGTCTTTGTGGGAGACGGCCAGGACCTTCGCGTGCGCGCCCAAATCGGCGGGAAACGGCAGGATTATATCTTGAGTTGGACAGAGCCCTGGATTTTTGACCGGCCGGTTTCATTCGGCTTTGATGCCTATCGGGCTGCACGGAAGCGGAGCGGTACGAGCGGTTTCAGCTATGACCAGGAACAGACAGGGGGAAAACTTCGTCTTGGAAAAGAATTGGGCGAATACAGCCGGGGGTTTCTTCGGTACAAGCTGGAAGAGGTCGATATTTCGAATGTCCAGGCCAGCGCCTCCGCGGCACTCAAGGCGGAAGAGGGGGGAAACACCGTTTCCAGTATCGAGTTGACCCTGTCGCGCGATACGCGGGATAACATTTTTTCCCCTTCGACAGGATATACCGCATCCGGGTCGGTGGAGACGGCGGGCGGGCCCTTGGGATTTGACCGGGATTTTCTGAAATATTTTGTATCCAATAAAATCTTTTTCCCCATTTTCGGGACGCAGCATATCCTTTCCATCGGTGGCCGGGCGGGGCTCGTGCATGCTTACCATGACAGCCAGTCGGTCCCCATTTTTGAACGGTTTTTTGCGGGAGGATCCAATACCATCCGCGGCTATCAGGAGCGGGATGTCGGCCCGAAGGACACCTCCTCCAACGACCCGATTGGAGGCGAAGGCATGCTGGTCGGGAATGTGGAGTATCTTTTTCCGATCGTCGAGATTTTGAAAGGTGCGGTTTTTTACGACATCGGCGGGGTTTGGGCAAAAACGAATGAGTTTGCCCAGGGGGACTATCGTTCAGGCGCGGGAGTCGGCGTGCGGGTGAAAACCCCCATCGGGCCTGTCAGTCTCGATTTCGGATTCCCGCTCAATCCGGATTCGACCCAGGATGACAACGGGCGGCTTCACTTTAATATCAGTCGGAGCTTCTGATGACAAAATATCTTCGAAGAAGTGCGGTTTGTTTTGGATTTTTGTTCTTGCTATCGGCAGGCACGTCCACAGCGGATTTGCAGGTTGCCACCATCGATCTTTCCCGGACCTTTGACGAATACCAAAAGACCAAAGAGTGGGACCAGGTTCTGGAGGAGAAGGCGAATCAGAGCAAAGCGGAACGGGACAAAAAGGTCGAAGAGATTAAAAAACTCAAGGCGGAGGTGGACCTGCTCAAGGAAGAGGCCAGGGGGGAAAAACAGGCCGTCATTGATCAGAAGGTGAAGGAACTTCAGGCCTTCGACCGAGAAGTGCGCGACCGTCTCCGCGGAGAGCGGGATCAGATTGTCCGTGAGATTCTAAAGGAGATTGACGATATCCTTCAATCCTACGGCCGAGACAAAGGATACACGCTGATTCTGAATGACCGGGTGCTTTTATATCAGGATAAAGGACTGGACATCACCGAGGATATCATCAAGCAATTGAATGAAAAACATAAGAAACGTTAAGATGAAAAAGACGCTTCGGGAAGTGGCGGAAATCGTCGGCGGGGAAGTGGTCGGCGACGAAAATGTGGTGATTACGGGTGTCTGCGGGATCCGCGAAGCGAGGCAAGGAGACCTCACCTTTGTGGCCAACGAGAAATATGCCCCCCTGATGCGCCAGACACAGGCCTCCGCCATTATTACCTCCCGCCAGGTCAAACATGCCCCGAAGCCGATTATCCGGACGGATAATCCGGATCTCGCGTTTGCCAAGATGATTTCACTCCTGGCCCCGAACGAAGTGACCCATCCGAAAGGGATTCATCCGACCGCCATCATCGGCGAGGGAGTCAAACTCGGGCAGGATGTCGCGCTTCAGGCCTATGCGGTGATTGGGGATCACACCGAAATCGGCGACCGAACGATTATCTACGCGGGGGTTTTTATCGGCGACCACGTCAAGATCGGATGCGACGGCCTCATTTATCCGCATGTCGCCATTCGGGAAAGGGTGGAGATCGGGAACCGCGTCATTGTTCACAGCGGCACCATCATCGGCAGCGACGGATTTGGGTTTTCGACGGTGAAAGGGGTGCATGTCAAGATTCCCCAGATCGGCACCGTCAAAATCGAAGATGATGTGGAAATCGGCGCCAATGTCACCATCGACCGGGCCCGGTTCGGCATTACCCACATCAAACGGGGCACCAAAATCGACAATCTGGTCCAAATTGCTCATAATGCCGTGATCGGGGAGCATTCGATCATCGTGGCACAGGCGGGGATTTCCGGAAGCACTTCGATCGGGAACGGCGTGGTCATCGCAGGACAGGCGGGGATTGTGGGGCATATCGCCATCGGCGATAACACCGTGATCGGGGCTCAATCCGGCGTCACCAAGTCGGTGCCGCCCAACAGCGTCCTGCTCGGAGCGCCGGCCAAATCGATTGCGAAATTCAAAGAGACCAACGCGTGCCTCCAACGGCTTCCGAAACTGTACGAGACCGTCAGGGTTCTGGAGGAAAAAGTAAGCACACTTGAAAAGACAAAACATGCCCGAAAAAAATCTTCAAAAAACAGTCGCAAAAGAAGCCGCGCTTGAGGGTATCGGCCTTCACTCCGGGGAAAAAGTCCGGGTGGTGTTCAAAAGCGCTCCGCCGGATCATGGGATCCAGTTTGTCCGGATAGATCTCCCGGGAAAGCCGCGCATCAAAGGGGATGTCTCCTCGGTCATTGATGTGGAAAAGCGTCCCCGCCGGACCTCCCTCGGCAACGGCCAGGCGGAGGTTCAGACCGTCGAGCATCTAATGGCTGCTCTTTTTGCGCTGGAAATCGACAATGTCCTGGTCGAGGTGGACGGGGTGGAATTGCCGGGACTGGACGGAAGTGCACTCGGGTTTCTGGAGGTTTTGAAACAGGCGGGCACTACGGTACAGGATAAACCCCGTAGCGTCTTTCGGGTCCGGGAGCCGATCTGGATTGAGGAAAAGGAAGCGAGCATCGCCGTCCTGCCGGGTGAAGGATTCCGGATCTCCTATGTTCTCTCCTATAACCACCCCCGTCTCCGCTCCCAATTCTACGAAATCACGGTGAACGGCAGAAATTTTTCCGAAGAGGTCGTTCCCAGCCGGACATTTGTCCTTCAGGAGGAAGCCGAAATCCTGAGAAAGAAAGGGTTGGGTCGCGGTGCAACCTATGAGAACACCCTAGTGGTTGGAAAAGAGGGAGTGATTGAGAATACCCTCCGGTTCGAAGACGAATTTGTGCGGCATAAGGTCTTGGATCTCGTCGGAGATCTCTATCTCATGGGCTATCCGATCAAAGGCCATGTCATCGCCTACCGGAGCGGCCATCCGTTGAACATGCGGCTCCTTCAGGCACTGAAAGCCCAAGAGGATGCTCTCCTTCATTGGGGCGTCAAAGGAACCGGTCCCATCGCCAAGCAACAGATAGGCCCGGGAGAGATTAAACGGATCATCCCCCACCGCGATCCCTTCCTTTTTGTGGACAAGATTCTTGAATTCGAGCCGGAGAAGCGAGCGGTGGGACTCAAGCATCTCTCAAAAGACTCTGATTTTTACAAAGGTCATTTTCCAGGCCGTCCGATTACCCCCGGGGTTCTGATTATCGAAGCGATGGCGCAGGTAGGCGGGATCATCGTCCTGAGTAAAGAAGAAAATCGGGGCAAATATGCCTATTTTATCGCGATGGACAACGTCAAGTTCCGGAGACCGGCCCTTCCCGGAGACGATCTGGTCTTGGACGTAACGCTGACCCGGTACCGCACCCACTCCGGGCAAGTTCATGGCAAGGCCTTTGTGAAAGGAAAGCTGATTGCCGAGGCGGATCTGATGGTTGCCTTGGTGGACGCTTAAACCGAGGGGACAGTGCGCCCCGCAACCTGAAGGGGCTCCTAAAAGGGGGGCCCCGGTTTTTCTTTAAGATAGGGACGTGTTCATAAAGTGTCCCTAGCGTGATGATTGATACAAGGGACACTTTCGAAAACGTCCCAAGAAGATAAATGAACATTCACCCAACCGCCATTGTGCATCCGAAGGCCGAACTGGCCGACGATGTCACAGTGGGACCCTACACGATTATTGAAGAACACGTCACCCTCGGAAAAGGGTGTGTGGTGGGGAACCACTGCCTGCTGACAGGTTACACACGGATTGGCGAGAATAACCGCATCTACACCGGGGCGGTGATCGGGGAGATCCCGCAGGATCTGAAGTACAAAGGAGAAGAGGGCCGTCTTGAAATCGGAGACGACAATAATTTCAGGGAATATGTCACGGTTCACATCGGGACGACGGGGGGAAGGATGACGACCCGGATCGGGAACCGCGTTCATATGATGGCCTACTGTCACGTCGCTCATGACTGCATTGTTCATGACGGCGCCATCATTGCGAATAACGGCACCCTCGGAGGACATGTGGAGATCGGCGAAGGGGCGATCGTCGGCGGGCTTTCGGCAGTCCATCAGTTCGTCCGGATCGGAAAGCTGGCGATTGTGGGCGGGTGCTCCAAGGCCGTTCAGGATATTCTCCCCTTTGTGATGGCGAACGGCTCTCCGGCACGGGTTTACGGATTAAACCTTGTCGGTTTAAAACGGGCCGGCCTTCCGAAGGAGACGCAACACCATCTGAAACAGGCCCTCCGGATTCTCTTTGAATCGGCTCTTTCAAGGGAAGAGGCACTGAAAGAGATCGAGAGGCAATACGGCAGGACGCCGGAGGTGAAAATGTTGATTGATTTTGTCCGTTCGTCCAAACGGGGTGTCTCGGTCCGGGTCCGGCACAGGCGGCCGGCTGCGATTCCCGAAAAGGAAGCGTTATGGAGCGACTTGGACTGATTGCCGGAAACGGCCAATTTCCCCTTACGGTTGCCCGGATGGCGAAAGACAAGGGCTTCAGTGTTGCAGCATGCGCGATCCGGGGGGAAACGGACCCTTTGCTTGAACAGGAAGTGGAAACCCTGACCTGGGTCGAATTCTGGGAATTGGAAAAACTGCTCGATTTTTTTAAAAGTCAGGGAGTCCGCCGGGCGGTCATGGCGGGACAGGTGAAGAAAGAACGGGTGTTTAAAGAAGCGCCCATGAAGGTCAAACTTCCCGCCCGAGTGGCGGATCACGCCCTTTTGCAGGTTGTCGTTCAATCGCTCAAGAGAATCGGAGTGCGGCTTTTGGATTCCACCTCTTTTCTCTCCGAGGATCTTGCCCGAAAGGGATGTCTTTCCAAACGGAAGCCGACGTCCCTGGAGTGGGAGGATATCCGTTTCGGCCAGCGCGTGGCCGGACGGTCCGCCTCTTTTGAAATCGGACAGACCGTCGTGGTGAAACAGGGGGTGGTTCTCGCTGTTGAAGCGCTCGAAGGGACGGATCAGGCGATCCGACGGGGAGGGGCTCTCGGCCGGGAGGGAGTGGTGGTGGTCAAGATGGCGCGCCCGCGTCAGGATATGCGTTTTGACGTTCCTGTCGTCGGACCGAGAACGATCGATGTCCTCCGGGAAGTTCATGCGGCGGTCCTGGCGATTCAGGCGAAAAAGACCTTGTTTATCGAAAAAGAAGGGGTATTTGCCATGGCCGATGAAATCGGACTTTCGCTCGTCGGAATTTGAGGATACAGACATAGAACCATGAGCCGGATTTTGTTGGTGACCAATCAGCGAAAAGAAGTGGAGCCGCTTCAAAGCGCTCTGGGCCGGGAAAACTTTACGGTGAATGTGACGGAGATGTCCGCCAAAAGTGTTCTGGAGCAGGCGGTGAAAAAGATCCCGGATCTGGCCGTCTTTCATTTCCAGACTTTCCCGGATGCGAAGGGCGCATCGGCCCATCGGGTTCTCAAAGAGGAAAAAGAACTCCGGGATATCCCGGTTCTCTTTCTTATCCCGAAAGAAAAGACGGCACAGATTGATTTTGGAGAAGGGGTGGATGATTTTGTCCCCGTCCCTTACGAGGTTCCGGAGCTTTTGGCGCGGCTCCGTTTTCTCCTCTGGAAACATCGGCGGATTTCGGGAGAGGATGTGATTCGCCACGGCAAACTCATCATCGACCTTGAAAAATATGAAGTTTCCCTGAACGGAACAACTCTTACGCTTACCTTCAAGGAATACGAACTTCTCAAATTTATGGCGAGCCAGCCGGAAAAAGTTTTCACGCGGGATGCAATCCTCAACAAAGTTTGGGGTTACGACTATTACGGAGGCACGCGGACGGTCGACGTTCATATCCGCCGCCTCCGGAGCAAACTTGAGTCAGGCCCCCGGGCGCACCCTTATTTGGAGACGGTTCGGGGGGTGGGGTACAAATTTGTACCCTAAATTAATACCGATTTAACATCCTGTTAATTTCCCTGAAACATTCCGGCTTTAAGGTAATCTCCTCAGAGAGGAGGAATCATCCATGGATATGAAAGTCGTTGCAGATACCATATGGGTTTTGGTAACCGCGATGCTGGTTTTCTTCATGAACCTCGGCTTCGCGATGGTCGAGTCAGGTTTCTGCCGCTCCAAAAACTGCGTGAACATCATTTCGAAAAACTTCATCGTCTTCGCCGCCTCTTCCATCTCCTTCTGGGTGATCGGATGGGGGTTGATGTTCGGGGACGGATCGCCTTTTGTGGGATTGAAGGGCCTTCTGTTTTTGAGCGGACTGGATAATTCCCCCGCCACGGGAGAGGCGTATCAAGGGGTTTATTCTTCGATTAATTGGACAACCGTACCGCTTCTGGCAAAATTTTTCTTTCAGCTTGTTTTTGCAGGAACAGCGGCCACCATCGTTTCGGGGGCTGTGGCGGAACGGGTTAAATATATCGCGTTTATCCTCTTTTCCTTTTTACTCGTCGGATTTATCTATCCGATCACAGGCCACTGGATTTGGGGGGGAGGGTGGCTTGCTAAAATGGGGATGTGGGATTTTGCAGGATCGACGGTGGTCCACTCGGTGGGAGGATGGTGCGCTCTTGCCGGGGTTTTGATCTTGGGTGCCCGATTCGGAAAGTATGGTCCCAACGGCGCCATCAATCCGATTCCGGGACACAGCCTTACCTCCGCGCTCATCGGGGCGTTTGTCCTGTGGCTCGGATGGTTCGGTTTTAATCCGGGGAGCACGATGGCGGCAGTTCCCAATGACATCGCCCGGATCTGCGTCACGACCAATAGCGCAGCGGCCGCGGGCCTTTTGAGTTCTACGTTTCTCTCCTGGACCCTCATCGGAAAACCGGATCTTGGGATGACAATTAACGGCATGCTCGCAGGGCTGGTCGCCATCACCGCGCCATGTGCCTTTGTGAGTGTGGGAAGTTCCGTGGTCATCGGTCTTTTGGCAGGGATGTTGGTGGTGTTGGCCGTCATCGCTTTCGATAAACTCAGAATTGATGATCCGGTCGGTGCTATTTCGGTTCACTTGGTGAACGGCGTTTTCGGGACCCTCTGTATTGGCCTTTTTGCGGAAGGACGGTTTATGCCGAACACAACCGGAAACGGTCTTTTCTTCGGCGGCGGTCTTCATCTTTTGAAAGTACAGGCAATCGGTGCGGCCGCTGCAGGGGCGTATGCCTTTACCGCAGCGCTCCTTTTCTGGTGGCTTTTAAAGGTGACGATCGGGATCCGTGTGTCGCCCCAAGAGGAACTCGAAGGCCTTGATATCGGGGAACATGGTCAGCTGGCCTATCCCGAATTTGCAATCCGTAAGCGCGGCTATACCTTTTTAGGCATCGGGAACCAATAAAAGCGATTGATGAAGAGAGGCCAACCATGAAAAAGATCGAAGCAATTATCCGGCCGGAAAAGCTCGACGAGGTCAGAAAACAACTGGATAAGTCGGGATACCCGGGAATCATGATTACTGAAATTGAGGGGCACGGAAAGCAAAAAGGGGTTGAGCAGCAGTGGCGGGGGGAGAAGTACAAGGTGGAATTCCTCCCCAAGGTTAAAATTGAGATTGTCGCGAAGGACGGCGACGCAGACCGTATTCTTTTAACCATCATGCAGACCGCCCGCACCGGTGCCGTGGGCGACGGAAAAATTTTCGTCTCAGATGTGAAAGATGCCGTCCGGATCCGGACAGGGGATCGGGGCGAAAAAGCAGTCGAATAATTTTACATCAGGCGAAAAGAGAGGCCTTGAATGAAGAAGAGGAGGAAACAGAAAATGGCTAAGAACAGTCGCTCGGGCGTCGTTGAGCGGGCCGGAAAAAAGGCATTCGCGAGTGTGACGTCGCCTGCGAAAGCGAAGGGCGAAGCAGCCACGCGTGTCAAGGGAGTCGATCAGATCTTTCGACTCATCCGCCAGCATAACATCAAGGTGGTGGACTTGAAATTTAACGACCTCCCGGGTCTTTGGCAGCACTTTTCCATTCCCGTGGAGGAACTGGACAGCGATCCAAACAAGGGGATCTGGGTCGATGGAATCGGTTTTGATGGCTCCTCGATCCGCGGGTTCCAGAAGATCCAGGAATCAGACATGAATCTTTTCCCGGACCCGGATACGGCGATTCTGGATCCTGTTTGCGAATCACCGACGTTGAGCATGGTCTGCGATATCTACGATCCGCTGACCAAACAGCCGTACAGCCGGGATCCCCGGTATATCGCCAAGAAAGCGGAGGCGTACCTGAAGAAAACAGGGATCGCCGATCTCAGTTACTGGGGACCGGAACCAGAGTTTTTCATCTTTGACGATGTCCGTTTTGATCAGACCGAGAATTCCGGGTACTACTTTGTCGATTCGAGCGAAGGGGAGTGGAATTCCGGACGGGATGAGAAACCGAATCTGGGCTACAAACCCCGTTACAAAGAGGGGTATTTCCCGGTTCCGCCTCACGACACCTTCCAGGATATCCGCAGTGAAATCATGAAGAAGGCCCGGGAGGCGGGTGTTCCGGTTGAGAAACATCATCATGAAGTGGCGACCGCCGGTCAGGCCGAAATCGACATGCGGTACGATACCCTGACCCGGATGGCGGATCATTTGATGACGTTAAAGTACGTCACCAAAAACGTCGCCCGGAAATTCGGCAAGGTCGCGACCTACATGCCGAAACCGCTGTACGGAGACAACGGCTCCGGGATGCACACCCATCAGAGTTTGGCAAAGAGCGGTGAGAATATCTTTTACGACAAAAACGGTTATGCGCTGATCAGCAGCACCTGCAAGTATTACATCGGCGGGTTGATCAAGCATGCGCCGGCTTTGATGGCGTTCTGCGCCCCGACTACCAACTCCTACAAGCGGCTTGTTCCTGGGTATGAAGCGCCGGTGAACCTTGCCTATTCGGCGAGAAACCGTTCTGCGGCCTGCCGTATTCCGGTCTATGTGGCACACCCGAAATCGAAGCGGGTGGAGTTTAGACCCCCCGATCCCTCCTGCAACCCCTACATTGCGTTTTCGGCGATGCTGATGGCAGGGTTGGACGGGATTCAGAACCGAATCGACCCGGGGAAGCCGCTGGACAAGAACACTTACGAACTTTCTCCGGAAGAAGCGGCCAAGATCCCGACCGTTCCAGGGTCTTTAGAAGAAGCGCTGGATGCCTTGGAGAAAGACCATCAGTTCCTGTTGAAGGGAGATGTGTTCACCAAGGATGTGATCGATGTCTGGCTTGAATACAAGCGGGAGAAAGAAATCCCCGCCGTCAAACTGAGACCGCATCCCTATGAATTCTATCTCTACTTTGATATCTGAGAGAATTCATCCTGAGCGAGCCCTTCGACGCGCTTCGCTTGCTCAGGGTCGTCCTTCGCGAGGAGAAGGGCGAGTCGAAGGACGATTCTATCTCTATTTCGACATCTAACGGTTTCGAACACCGAAATCCGAGAAAAGCCCCCGAGGAGTCGGGGGCTTTTCTCCCAAAAAACATTCGCCATGCCGACTGAAACAAAACCTATAACCAAAATCACCCGGGACAAAGACTATGTGCTGAAAATGGCGCATGAGCGCCGGGTGAAATTCATCCGCCTCTGGTTTACGGATATCCTCGGATTTTTGAAGAGTGTCGCGATCACGGTGGATCAACTTGAGGATGCGCTGAAGGAGGGGATCGGCTTTGACGGTTCCTCCGTCGAAGGATTCGCGCGCATTGACGAGAGCGACATGATGGCGATGCCGGACCCGAACACCTTTTGCATTTTGCCGTGGCGGCCCAAGGAAGACGGCGCCGTGGCCCGGATGTTTTGCGACATCCTCTATCCGGGCGGAAAACCCTTTGAAGGGGATCCCCGCTGGATATTGAAGAAAAACCTGAAGTGGGCTCACGACCTCGGATACACCTTTTATGTCAGTCCCGAACTCGAATTTTTTTATTTCCGGGACCAGGAAAATCCGAACGCCTCTGGCGTCCCGACCCTCGAGGTGCTTGATCAGGGCGGTTATTTTGACTTGACCCCCCTCGATGTGGCAACCGACTTAAGGCGGGAGACGGTGTTGACGCTTGAAGAGATGGGGATCGACGTGGAATACAGCCACCATGAAGCGGCCTCAAGCCAGCACGAAATCGACCTCCGCTATAACGATGCGCTCACCATGGCCGACTCCGCGATGACCTACCGGCTTGTGGTGAAGGAGATCGCCTTAAAAAGCGGGGTGTATGCGACCTTTATGCCGAAACCGATTCAGGGGATGAACGGCTCCGGCATGCACACCCATATGTCCCTTTTTTCAAATAAAACAGGAAGCGAACGGAACGCCTTCTTTGACCCGAAGGACAAATTTCATCTTTCGGTGATTGCAAAACGTTTCATCGCGGGGCTGCTCAAGCATGCCCCGGAGATGACACTGGCCACCAACCAATGGGTCAATTCCTACAAACGGCTTGTTCCAGGGTATGAAGCACCGGTTTATGTGACGTGGGCCGTCCGGAGCCGTTCGGATCTGGTGCGGATCCCTTCCTATAAGCCGGGAAGGGAGGATGCGACCCGGGTGGAGTACCGCTCGCCGGATGCCGCCTGCAATCCCTATCTTGCCTTCAGCGTGATGCTGGCCGCAGGTCTCGATGGCATTGAAAAGGATTACTCGCTTCCCCCGCCGCCGGGCCGGAATGTGGCGGAGATGACTGATAAGGAGCGGGAACAGGCAGGCATTGCGACGCTCCCTGCCGATTTGAACGAAGCGATTAAACTGGCCGAAAAAAGCGAACTGGTCCGGAAAGCGCTCGGCGACCATCTCTTCGAGAAACTGATCCAAAACAAAAAGATCGAATGGGACCGTTACCGCTCCCAGGTCACCGACTACGAACTGAAACGGTATTACCCTATCTTATAATTAAGCCCGCTTTTTTAAAATTCCCCTTGCAAATGTTTACGCAATATGGTATACTTTTAACAGGGGGTGAGAATCATGGTGAATACGATTTCTGCCCGAGAACTCCGACCCAAATTATCAAGTGTCCTCAAGACCATTCACGACCGGTTTGACCGTTACATTGTGACCCGGAGGGGCCGCCCGGAGGTTGTGATGATCAGTGTTGAAGACTACGAGAGTCTTCTCGAGACCTTGGAGATCCAATCCGACAAAGTCCTCATGAAAAGGATCAGAAAAGCCGAGAAAGAATTTAAGGCGGGCAAGGGAGTTCCTTTGGAAAAAGTCAAAAAGGAACTCGGGCTTGTATAAAATTGTTCTTTTACCGAATGCCAAAAAATTCTATGAAAAACTGTTTCGCCTCAATAAAGAACTTTTTAGACGTATCGACAACGCATTAAACTTGTTAAAAATCAATCCATTCGTTGGGAAGCCCCTTAAAGACAACTTAAAAGGCAAATATTCGTTACGTGTAGGCACATACCGCATCATTTATTCGGTGGCCAAACACGAGGTGACCATCTATATTTTCGACATTGGCCATCGGCGAGAAGTTTACCGATAAGATCGAATGGGTCCGTTACCGCTCCCAGGTCACCGACCACGAACTGAAGCGTTACTATCCAATCCTTTAAGAATCAGTTCCGCGGTGCGGGGGGCGGCACCGGGCTCACCCAATCTTTCCTTGATCCCTTCTAAATCCCTTCGCATTCCCTCAAGTCTTGCAGGATTTTTCAAGTAGGTAAGAGCTATTTCAGCCACTCTTCGGGGCGTGGCTTGATACTGGAGACACTCCGGAACGATCCTCTCTCCAGCGACGACGTTCACAAGCCCGACGTAGGGAATCTGAATAAGGGATCTCATGAGGAGCGCCGTAAGGGGCGAGACTTTGTAGAGGATGACCATCGGTTTTCCGAGAACGGCCGTTTCAAGAGTTGCGGTTCCTGAGGCGACGAGGGCGAAGTCGAGCGCGTTCCGGTATTCGTAGTTTTTGTCCTGAACAAA
Source organism: uncultured Omnitrophica bacterium (assembly GCA_947085655.1). Lineage (GTDB taxonomy): Bacteria > Omnitrophota > Gorgyraeia > JACQQV01 > JACQQV01 > CAMTXH01. The sequence goes on from CAMTXH010000005.1 coordinate 82,889, forward strand.
CGTCGCCGGAAGGTCAAAAGCGGGGAAGGGGTCGTAAAGTTCACTCGGTAGCGTCGGCGATTTGAAAATCAGAAAGTGCGCATCCGGGAGTCTTTCCTTAAGGATTTTGGCCGCACCGAGCATGATTGGGAGAAGCGTTTTCACTTCCTTCTCGCGCGAGCCGGGGAGAAGCCCGATCAAGGTTTTTCCGTCCGGGATGGAAAGTTCCGAAAGGAGTCTCATTTTGTTTTCCCGGGGTTGGATGAGATCCAAAAGAGGGTGTCCCACAAATTGGGCGCTTATCCCGCGGCGCTTGTAGAAAATTTCTTCGAAGGCGAAAACAACAATCATCTGGTCGACCGTTTCACGGATCGTTTTCACGCGCCAGCCGCCCCAGGCCCAGACCTGGGGACTGATGTAGTAAATCACGCGCACGCCCAATTTTTTGGCGACTTTCGCAAAGCGCAGGTTGAAACCGGGGTAATCGATCAGAATCACGGCATCCGGCTTTTCTTCTTTAAGGCGCTTTGTGAGATGAGAGAAAATCCTTTTGAATTCGGAGAGATTCTGCAAGACCTCGACAAACCCCACCACCGCTTTCTCGGCAAGGTCGATTTCAAGCCGGACCCCTGCCTCTTCCATTTTTTTCCCGCCTGCGCCGAAGAGCTGAATGCCGGGCTCTTTTGCGCGGAGTGCTTCGGCCAGATGTGCCCCGTGCAGGTCGCCAGAGGCCTCACCGGCGAGCATCATGAGTTTGAGAGATTTTTGCGGATGGACTGGGGACATCAGGGAGTGGCGGCTTTTTCGGCGGTTGGCCAGCGGACATGTTGGCGGATTTTGTCGCGGATCTCAAGGGCCACGCGGAGCGCCTCACGCGCATCCTCGCCGGCCACAACAGGCATTTGGTGATTCCGGACCGCATCCACGAAACTGGCCAACTCCTCGAAAAGCGGCTCTTTCCGTTTGAAATGGATCCCTTTTCCGTGAATCTTTCCGTTTTCCTTCCAGTAGCGGACCACTTTTTGGGATTCGGTGTCCATCGAGATATACGTCTCTTCGGCAAAAATCCGGATTTTCCGAAGAGAACGCTGGGTCATCCGGCTTGCGGTCAAGTTTGCCACTGCACCGTTTTGGAAGGTGATCCGGGCGTTCGCAATATCTTCGTCGCTGGTGAGGACGTTGATCCCGATACCATCTAGCCGCTCAACAGGGCTCTCCACAAGAGAGAGCATAATGTCGATATCGTGAATCATGAGGTCAAGAACCACCCCGACATCAAGCGAGCGTCTTTTGAAAGGACCGAGCCGGTGACATTCGATAAACATCGGACTTTTCACGAAGGGGAGTGCTGCCTGAAAAGCACTGTTGAACCGCTCCACGTGTCCCACCTGGATCAGGCACTTTTTCTGCTTGGCTAGGGCGATCAGTTCATCCGCCTCTTCCACGGTGATGGTCATCGGTTTTTCAATCAGAACATGAATTCCCTTTTGGAGAGAGTCCCTGGCAATCCGGTGGTGCTCTTTGGTTGGAACAGCGATACTTACCGCATCGACTTTATCAAGGAGGGCCCAGTGGTCCTGATAAAAAGGAACCCGGAGTTTCCGGGAGAGCGGTTTCTTGGAAGGGTCAATATCGGAAAGGCCGACAAGCTGCGCCCCCGGTACCTTTGCGTAGAGCTGGGCATGGCGGCTTCCAAGGTATCCGACTCCGATGACGCCTACTCTGACTTTATCCACAGGCCCTTTCCCCCTTCTTGGGACGTTTTCGAAAGTGTCCCTTGTATCTCCCTCACGCTGGCCTGCCCTGGCCGGCAGGCCAGGGGGACACTTTCTGAAAACGTCCCTATTATACCCTGTTTTGGGGTCAATTGCCATAACCCTAAGGTTCTGATATAATAAAGTGCTATGAAAGATTACTTCCGGCTACTCGGCTTCCTTAAAAAGCACCTTCATGTACTTGGGGCGGCCTTTGTAACTCTAATACTTTCAGCGGGTTTCGACGGAATTACCCTCCTTCCAATCGTTCCCCTGGCGGACCGGGTCTTGAACCGGGGAGAGGTGATTCTCCCATTTCCCCTACCCCCGCCCCTTGAGCATCTGGTGGCGGCCATCAACCAGGCCGAGCCCCTCACCCTCCTTTGGTACCTATGCGTTTTCGGGGCGGTGTTAATCGCCTTTAAGTTCTTCTTTCTTTTCTTGCAGGACTATCTGATGATGGACCTTTCCCAGCGGATGGTCCGGGATGTCCGGAATGCCCTCTTTCAGAAACTCCATCTCCTTTCCCTTGATTATTTTACCGAGAAAAAGTCCGGCACCCTCATCTCCCGCTTCACTCATGATGTCACGACCTTGCAGGATTCGGTGGCGGTCGGGCTGACCGATCTTCTTTACCGTCCGTTTCAAATCCTTGTTTTTGCTGTGATCGCCTTTTCCATTCACTGGAAACTGGCGGTCGCTTCGCTCGTTTTGATTCCGCTGATTACCGTCCCGGTTGCCAAAATCGGAAAGCGCCTTAAAAAGGTGAATCAAAGTGCGCTTGAAAGCATGGCGGAAGTGAGCTCCGTCCTCCATGAGTTCATGTCGGGTGTCCGGATCGTCAAGGTGTTCAATATGGAAGGGCATGAGCGGTCCAAATTCGAACGCTCCAATCAGGATTTCTACCGCTATACCATGAAGCGGATCAAGCGCGTCTTAGCCCTTGGACCTTTCAGCGAGCTGGTTGCAGGGGTGGGGGCGATCATTATTCTTTATATCGGCGGGCGTGAAGTGGTCCGCGGGACCCTCTCAAGCGGTGTTCTGATCCTTTTTCTTGGCGCACTCCTTTCGCTCATCAAACCGGCGAAGAAAGTCACCTCGACATACGGCCTCTTTCAGCAAACACTTGCGGTCATTCCGCGCGTTTACGAAATCCTCGACGCTGTGCCGAGCGTGGCGGAGAAACCGGGCGCCAAAGTTCTGTCGCCTGTCCAAGAATCGATTGAATTCCAAAACGTTTCCTTCCGCTATCCCGGAAAAGAAAGTGACGCGCTTCAAGAGGTCACGCTCAGCGTCAAGGCGGGGGAGGTCATTGCCATCGTCGGACGGAGCGGCGCCGGAAAAACCACTCTGGTGAATCTCATCCCGCGCTTTTATGACCCGACGGCAGGAACTATTTTGATTGACGGAACCGATATCCGGGAGGTGACGCTTCAATCCCTTCGAGAGCAGGTTGGTGTGGTGACGCAGGAGACATTCCTTTTTCACGATAGCATCGAAGCAAACATCGCCTACGGCAGAGCCGGCGCCACCACCTCCGAAATTGAAGGAGCAGCCCGGCTCGCCCATGCGGGTGAATTCATTTCGCGGATTCCGGAAGGGTATCAGGCGGTCATCGGGGAGCGGGGGGTGAAGCTCTCCGGAGGGGAACGCCAGCGGATTGCCATTGCCCGCGCCATCCTCAAAAATCCGCCGATTCTGATTCTGGATGAGGCCACAAGCCAGTTGGACTCGGAATCGGAGCGGTATGTTCAGGAGGCGATCGAGCGGCTCATGAAGGGGCGGACCGTCTTTGTCATCGCCCACCGGCTTTCGACCGTGGTGAATGCGGACCGGATTGTGGTGTTGGAGCAGGGGAGGATGATCGAAGTCGGCGGCCACAGCGAGCTTTTGAAGAAAGACGGACTCTACAAAAAGTTGTATTCTGTTCAGTTTCAAGAAGTTATGAACCTCTAAAAAGCACTTGCTAAAGGGCCGTTTTCTGGTATAATTTCTCATTTAAACGGAGAAGGAGGTTACGTTTGGCAGTCGGAGAGATTAAGGAATTGTTGGAAGCAGGAGTTCATTTCGGTCACCAGACCAAGCGCTGGAACCCCAAGATGAAACCGTACATCTTCGGGGAGCGGAACGGCATCTACATCATCGATCTGGAAAAGACCACCGTGAAGCTCAAAGAGGCGTGCGAATTCCTAAGGGACCTTGCCGCAAACGGGGGGAAGGTCCTTTTTGTCGGCACCAAAAAGCAGGCGCAGGAGATCGTCCGGGAACAGGCCACGCGCTGCAAGATGTTTTATGCGACCGACCGCTGGCTCGGCGGAACCCTCACCAATTTCGAAACCATTAAGGAAGGGATTCACCGGCATAAGGAACTCACCGCGCTCCGTGAGGATCCGGAAAAGCTCTCCCACTACACGAAGAAAGAGCGCGCCGTCCTTGAAAAGGAAAGGGGGCGTCTTCAGAAGAATCTCGGCGGGATAGTGGGTCTTGAAAAAAGACCCGACTGTGTGATTGTTGTCGATTCCAAGAAAGAAGAGATTGCGGTGGAAGAGGCGAACCGGCTCGAAATCCCGATTGTGGGACTTGTGGATACCAATTGCGACCCGGACAAAATTTCCCATGTGATTCCCGGAAACGACGACGCGATTAAATCGATCAAACTGGTTATTACCCTTTTGAGCGAAAGCATTCTTGAAGGCGTAAACCAGTATGAACTGGCCCATCCGCCTCCGGTTGAGGAGAAAAAAGTCAAGGAAGTGGCAGAAAAGAAAGAGGAGGAAAAAAAGGAAAAACTGGAGGAGCCGAAGGAGAAACCGGAGGCGTTATCAGGAGAAGCGGAAGAGAAGGAGCAGCCGGTCATCGAAGAGGATGTGATCAGCGTTCCGGAAAAACTGTTGGCGTCGCCGACAAAGACCAAAACCAAAACAAAACCCAAAAAGCCGGTCCGGAAAACGAAGGAAGATTGAGCGATGGAATCCGTCAAGAAATTGCGGCAGATGACCGGGGCGGGGATTATGGACTGCAAGAAAGCGCTGGAGAAGGCCTCCGGCGATCTCAACAAGGCCCTTGAGATTCTGAAAAAGCAGGGTCTTGCCATCGCCGCCAAGAAGGCGGGACGGGTCGCCAATCAGGGAACGGTCGCCTCCTATATCCATATGGGCGGGAAAATCGGCGTTCTCGTTGAAGTGAACTGTGAAACTGACTTCGTGGCCCGCTGCGATGATTTCAAGGCACTGGCGCGGGACCTGGCCATGCAGGTTGCGGCGACGAATCCCACGTATCTTCAAAAAGAAGACATTCCCAAAGAGGTATTGAAGGAAAAACAAAACGACCACTTCGAAGAATTCTGCAAAGAGCACTGCTTGTTACAGCAGCCGTTCATTAAGGATCAAGCCATGACCGTCCAGGATCTCTTGACCCAGGTCATTGCGAAAGTCGGTGAGAATATCGTTGTTCGTCGATTCATTCGTTTTGGGCTCGGGGAAGGGGCGTCGTAGTGCCAAAGACAAAACCGGTCTATAAACGGGTCGTACTGAAGTTAAGCGGGGAAGCGCTTCAAGGGCAGCGCGGATACGGGATCGATCCCGAAGCCCTCCGCTTGATTGCCCTGCAAATCAAGGAAATTGCGCGACTCGGCCTTGAGATCGCCATCGTGATCGGGGCGGGAAATATTTTCCGCGGCAGCGAGGTGACCCGGAATAACGGGATTGACCGTTCCACTTCCGATTACATGGGAATGCTCGCCACCGTCATCAACGGCCTGGCGCTCCAGGATGCCCTTGAAAAACAGGGTGTTTTTACGAGGGTGTTGACGGCCATTGAAATGCAGGAACTGGCCGAGCCGTATATCCGCCGCCGCGCCATCCGCCATCTGGAAAAGGGACGGGTGGTGATTTTTGTGGCCGGGACCGGGAATCCCTATTTCACGACGGACACGACGGCGGCTCTCCGGGCGATTGAAATCGGGGCGGATGTAATTCTGAAAGCCACCCGGGTGGACGGCGTCTATTCTGCGGATCCGGAGAAAAACCCCCGCGCCAAACGGTTCGACCGTGTCGCTTATATCGATGTTCTCAAGAAGCGCCTTGAGGTGATGGATGCGACCGCCATTGCGCTCTGCCGGGAAAATAATCTTCCGATCGTCGTTTTTAATCTGCGAAAATCCGGAAACATCAAGCGGGTGGTTCTGGGGGAAAAAATCGGAACGGTGGTCGGCCCTGCTGTTACCCGCCGGAGGTAACCGAGATGACCCTCAAGGAAATTATGAAGGATACCCGGGAAAAAATGGACAAAACGGTGGAATCGACCCACAGAGAGTTCATGACCGTGAGAACCGGCCGGGCCTCCACGGCGTTGGTGGAAGGCGTTAAAGTTTCCTATTACGGCGTTCCGACCCCCTTGAAGCAACTGGCGACGATTACCACGCCTGACCCGAAGCTGATTGTGATACAACCGTGGGATGCTTCCTCCCTCAAGGAGATTGAGCGGGGGATTCTGGAGGCGAATCTTGGGATTAACCCGACCAATGACGGGAAAGTGATCCGTCTGAGCATGCCTCAGTTGACGCATGACCGGCGGGAGGAACTGGCAAAGGTTGTCCGGAAGATTGCGGAGGACGGGCGGATTTCCATCCGGACCGGCCGGCACCATGCGATTGAACTGATTCGGAAACTTGAAAAGGACAAAGCGGTTTCGGAGGATGAATCATTCACAAGCCAGGATGAGGTTCAAAAACTGACCGATCAGCATATCAAAAGAATCGACGAAATCTTGAAACAGAAAGAAAAGGAGGTCCTGGAGTTTTAGGGCCCGCACTTCTCAGAAAATTTGCGTGTGGGCCAGGTGCAAAACCTGGCCTTTTTTTTCGATATAATAGCAATAGGCTGTTCTTTGGACGATTTGATGGGCCGCTAGCTCATCTGGTAGAGCACCGCCCTTTTAAGGCGGTTGTGCCGAGTTCGAGTCTCGGGCGGCTCATGTTATGAGCACGCCACTTACGGAGGCCCCAAGGCCGACGTAAGTGGCTGTGCGAATTACATCCCGAGGAGCCAGATTTTTCCTTTCAGCGACGAGGGACCAATGCCCGCATGGCATGTCTACATCGTTCAATGCAACGATGATGTTTTGTATACAGGAATTACACAAGACTTACAAACACGTATTGCACGACATAATCGATCACGCGGAGCCCGTTTTACAAGAGGTCGCGGGCCGGTTCATTTGATTTATTCCGAGCAGTTTCCTGACAAGAGCGGCGCTTTGCGACGTGAGATAGAAATTAAACAACTAAGCCGCCGGGATAAACTGCGATTAAGCCGAATCAGCGCATCGACTGCGTGACTGGCAGCATCGTGAAGGCATATGAACTGATCGATCATACGGCAGATATGGGTATCCGCGCATTCGGGAAAACACTACAGGAACTTTTCCGGAATGCCGCCATCGGGATGTTTGAGCAGATGGCGGATCTGGAGACCATCACCTCCAAAAAAATAAAAAACATCGTGCTCGATGCGGTTGGTCTTGAGGAGCTGTACCTTGCCTGGCACCAGGAACTTCTCTTCCGCTCGGCGGTGGACCGTACCATTTACAACGAATTTTCATTCAATGCCCTCTCCGAAAAGCATCTCGAGGCCTCCCTCCGGGGCGAGCCGATGAATTTTGAAAAGCACAACCTGAAAAAAGAGATCAAGGCCGTCACGTATCATGGGCTGAAGGTTCAAAAGAAAGGGGACGGCTGGGTCGGCGAGGTCATTTTCGACATATGAAAGAACCCTGGCAGGGACCTTTGGAGAAAATCGACGATTACCGCTGGCGCATTCCGAAATCCTACAAAAGAGGGATGCGTGTGGACGGACTGGTCTATGCGGATGAGCGCCTCTTGAAGGACATCAAACTGGACAATGCCCTGGAGCAGGTGGCGAATGTCGCGTTTCTTCCCGGCATTCAGAAATATTCCATCGGGATGCCGGATATTCACTGGGGCTACGGTTTTTGTGTCGGCGGGGTCTGCGCCACGGATCCGGAAGAGGGAGGCGTGATTTCACCCGGAGGTGTCGGGTATGATATAAATTGCCTTGATTCAATGAGTTATGTCATGAACCATCATGGATTTTTCCAGAAAATTGGAGAGATGGAGAAATCATGGGAAGGCGCCGAATTGAAATGCCAAGATTTTGAAAGGGCCCGTGAGACATCTGCTACCCCTATTCGTTATCTCAAACTGAGACCCTCTAAGCCCGTTTATCGATTGAAAACTCAAGGAGGCAACGAGATTGTTGCAACGGCGGATCATCCTTTTTGGACTCCTGACGGAATGGTTTCTTTAGAGAAGCTCGGTATCAATGACCAAGTTGCCCTTTACCCCTTTATGGGAGTTCCTTACGAGTCACCTAGCGATGATGTCATTGTGAGTGAACCAGATATTCGAAAGCTTTTTGAAAAACTTGGAAAAGAGACCGGTGGACATGCCCTGACCCAGACTTTAAGGCATCTCCACAAGTTAGGATTGCTGCCGTTAAGGTATAACTCACAGCAAGTTCCGTCTCTTCTGAAGATTCTTGGCTATCAGATTGGAGATGGAACGCTTCATTTTGTGAACAAGACCGGGAAAGGGATATCGTGGTTCTATGGGAAGGCAGACGATCTTGAGCAAATCCGTAGCGATATCCAGCGCATCGGCTTTACTCCCTCCCGTGTCTATCGAAGGGAACGTTTTCATCAGATCAAAACGTCCTATGACGACTGCGAATTTTCAACTGAAGAGACAAGTTTTAAAGTTTGCGGAAGCGGGTTTGCAGTCCTTTTAATGGCTTTGGGGGCCCCCGCTGGAAACAAAACAACGCAGAATTATGATGTCCCTTCTTGGATTTTTAAAGCCCCCTTGTGGCAGCAACGTCTCTTTCTGGCTGCTTTCTTTGGAGCGGAATTGTCGAAACCCAAAACTTTTGAAAAACATAACCACAATTTCTATATGCCAATGTTATCAATGAACAAAAAGGGAGATTTTGTTAAGAATGGCAGAGATTTCCTATCCTCCATCTCATACTTGTTGGCTGAATTTGGCGTGAAAACACACACCATCGGTATTCGTGAGGAATACAAGAACAAAAAGGGAGTCGTTTCTTATCGCCTGCGTCTGGTTCTTTCCGGGGAGACAGAAAGTCTGCTCAATTTGTGGGGCAAAATAGGCTTTGAATACAATCAAATGCGCCGGACATTGGCAAACGCTGCTGTTCAGTATCTAAAATTGAAAGAAAAATGTGCGGGGATGAGAAAGGAGTTTGTCGTTAACTCCTTACGATTACAGCAGGCGGGCGTGCCTCGAGCTGACATCTTCGATCAATTAGGTGCTTCCGTGAATCAACGTTTCATCGAACGAAGTCTCTATGAAGGGAGAAAAACGGAACCACGAGTAGGTCAGGATTTCCCAACTTTTGATGAGTATTTGATAGAGGTAGTCGTAGGATCTGGAACGAGCGGCATGATCTGGGATCGGATTGCTTCCATCAAACCGGTTGATCCTCCGGAGTATGTTTACGACTTCACCGTAGATCATCCAGATCATAACTTCATAGCGAATGGGTTTGTAGTGTCGAACTGCGGGGTCCGGCTTCTTAGGACGCGCCTGACCAAGGAGGAAATTCTTCCGAAACAGAAAGAAATTGTGGCGCAGCTCTTCCGTGACGTCCCTTGCGGCCTTGGCCGCGGCGGGGAGATTAAGTTCAGCCAGCAGGAAGAGCGGAAGATTCTTGTTGAAGGATCCCCGTATGTAGTGAAGAAGGGATTCGGTCGGCCACAGGATCCTAACCATACAGAGGCGGGGGGATGTCTTGAAGGGGCCGATCCGGGGGCGGTCTCGGATCGGGCGTATGAACGGGGGAAAGGGCAAGTGGGAACCCTCGGTTCCGGAAACCATTTCATCGAGGTTCAAGTTGTGGATGAAAGTTATGACCCGAGTCTTTCGCAGTTTTTCGGTCTTGAGAGAGATCAGGTCACCATCATGATTCACTCCGGCTCGCGCGGATTGGGATACCAAGTTTGCGAAGATTATCTTCGCCAGTTGGCGGGTTGTCCGGATAAATACGGCATCTTGCTTCCGGACCGGCAGCTTCTTTGCGCACCGGTGAAGTCGCCGGAGGGGAAGGCGTACCTTTCGGCCATGCGCGCGGCGGCCAATTACGCCTGGGCGAACCGGCAGGTCCTCACGTATCTTGTCCGGCAGGCCTTTGTTCGCGTCTTCCGCCGGGGCGAAAATGACTTGGGGCTCGATTTAATTTACGACGTGGCCCACAACATCGCCAAGATGGAAACCTATGAGATTGACGGACACAAGAAAACCTTGTGTGTCCATAGAAAGGGTGCCACGCGCGCCTTTCCGCCGGGACATCCGGAACTTCCCGCCGATTACCGCCAAGTAGGGCAGCCGGTTCTGATTCCGGGAGATATGGGGAGGAATTCGTATCTTTTGGTCGGCCGGCAGGGCTCGATGGAGGAGACTTTCGGCTCTTCTTGCCATGGTGCCGGACGGGTGATGTCCCGAGCGCAAGCGATCCGGATTTCCAAAGGGCGCTTAATTCACAAAGAGCTTGAGGAAAAGGGAATCATTGCCATGGCCCGGGGCCGGACAGGCCTTGCCGAGGAGCAGCCGGAGGCGTATAAAGATGTTAATGATGTGGTCCGGGTGGTGGACAAAGCCGGCATTTCCAAGAGGGTTGTCCGGATGAAGCCGATCGGGGTTATTAAGGGATAAACCGGATGCTGGATATCAAATTCATTCGAGAAAACCGGAAGAAGGTGGAAGAGGCCCTGAAGAGACGGGGGGCCTCTTTTGATCTGGAGCGGTTTCTCAAACTGGATGAGGAGCGGCGCCGGCTTCTCAAGGAGGTTGAGGAGCTTAAGGCAATGCGGAATACCGCCTCAAAAGAAATCGGTTTGTCACTAAGGGAAAAGAAGGACCCCACCCTCAAAAAAGAGGAGATGAGGGGTGTATCCCAAAAAATCGCAGATTTGGATGGAGAAGTGGGGGAAATAGTCTCTGAAATAGATGAATTGTCATATCTAATCCCAAATATACCCCATTCCAGCGTTCCAGTAGGGGACAAAACCGCAAACCGGGAGATAAGGCGGTGGGGGAAGGAGCGGAAATTCTCCTTCAAGCCCAAACATCACCTAGAATTGTCAGAACATATTGGAATAATTGACTTTAAGATGGCTTCCAAGGTCACCGGGTCGAATTTCCCCCTCTTTATAGGAGATGGAGCCCGGCTTGAAAGGGCCCTGATCCGGATGATGCTCGATCTCCATACCCAAAAGCACGGCTATCTGGAGGTTTCCCCCCCTTTTTTGGTGAACCGTGCCAGCATGACCGGGACCGGGCAGCTCCCGAAATTTGAGGAGGATATGTACCGGCTGAAGGATGATGACTACTTTCTGGTCCCCACGGCAGAAGTGCCCCTGACGAACCTCCACCGGGACGAGATCCTGAAAGAAGAGGAACTCCCTGTCAAATATGCGGCCTACACCCCCTGCTTCCGGCGGGAAGCCGGTTCCTACGGCAAAGAGACCAAAGGGCTGACGCGGGTGCACCAGTTCGACAAGGTGGAACTGGTGAAGTTTGCGCATCCGGAAAAATCCTATGAGGAGCATGAATCGCTCTTAAAGGATGCGGAAGCGGTATTACAGCTTTTGGAGCTTCCTTACCGGGTGGTGGTTTTGTCAACCGGGGATCTTGGGTTTGCCGCAAGCAAATGCTACGATATCGAAGCCCATGCGCCTGCGGCCGGGGCGTACCTTGAAGTGTCGAGCTGTTCAAACTTTGAGGAGTTTCAGGCGCGCAGGGCCAATATCAAATTCCGGGACAAAGACGGCGCTTCCCGCTTTGTCCATACGCTGAACGGTTCCGGTGTGGCTCTGGCGCGGACCGTGATCTGCCTACTGGAGCATTTTCAGGAGGCGGACGGGTCTGTGGTCCTTCCGAAAGCCCTCCGTCCGTATCTGGACGGACAGGAGCGTCTTCAAGCGCGCTGACAGGGATGAACACCCTTTTTCGTTTTGTTGTGGGACTTCTTTTCTTACCCGCGTGCTTCGTGCAAACCCATGTATTTTATGCGTCGCTCAGGCAGATCAAGACCCTCGACGGAAATGAAATTTACTTTGTCTATGGCGTTTTCGGGTATTTTCTGATTCACACGCTCCTTTTTAAACCGGTTTCCCTTTACATGTGGGCGCATGAGGCGGTGCATGCGCTCGTCACCATGGTCTTCGGCGGGGCGGTTCAGTCGGTGAAGGTTTCAAAGAAGGGGGGAGAAACCAAGACCACCAAGACCAACCTCATGGTGGAAATCGCCCCTTATTTTACGCCGCTTTACACGTTTCTCCTTTGCGCCGTGACATTCATCCTGGTCCGGCTCTTTGACCTGGAGGCCTGGCAGGATTTTTTCTTTTTTTTAATAGGGTTTTCGCTCACCTTTCATGTGGTGATGACGGTCGATTTTCTGAAGACGAAGCAGCCGGACCTGTTGCGGCTGGGGCCGTTTCTTTCGGTGGAGGTGATTTACCTGGGAAACCTTTTTGTCGCCGTCTTCATCCTTGCTTTTGTGTTCCCGGAGGTCTCACCCGGAAATTATTTTGTGAACGCCTTCACCGAGACGGGGCTGGCCTACAAGCAGATTTATCAGCAGTTGTTCTTATGAAATTAGGAAGACCCCTAGATGCTACCGGAAAATCCGGCGGCTCGGGGTCCAATTCGCGCATATAAGTTATGTCGGCTGACGCCTCCATAACTTATGCGCTCATTGGAGAGGTCGCGTAGTCCGGCTTAGCGCGCGCGCTTGGAGAGCGCGTAACCCGCAAGGGTTCGTGGGTTCAAATCCCACCCTCTCCGCCAC
>CAMTXH010000006.1:0-135394 GCA_947085655.1 uncultured Omnitrophica bacterium
CCGACCCCGGCACCAACGCGGATCCCCCAGGAAGGTGGTAAGTACTTGAAAAGACTCCGGATAAGAAGCGCCAGGGCATAGAGGACCTTCCGCCTGAAGCGATTTTTCATGAGGAATCACTCCAAACTTATTATGTTACAATATGTTAGGGGGAGTGTCAAGTGGATTTGGCTGGGCCTGATTCTCTTGTGCTTTAAGGTGTCGGCGGTGGCGGCTCTCCCTGGAATGCGGGGGAAGGAATCTTGGGACCGGACTTTCTTGAAGATGAAACCCGACCGGATGAGGAACTGGTTGTTGCCATGCCCTCTTTACGATCCTCTTTTGCAATCGAAAAGATGGCGGTCCGCGGAATCACCATACTTTCGGAATAGACATCCATTTTGATGGCTCTATTGCCCCTTTGGTCTTCTGTGACGACGCCGTGAAGAATACGCCCATCCCTTAAGGTGACGGTGTCCGCATAAAGGGGCGTTGGAAGAAGAAAAATAATGGCCCACACAAAAAATTTTCTCATTCTGATTCTCCTTGAAAGGAGGGAGAGCTCATTCTGTTATGGAGGAACGCAGAGATATTCGATCTGCAAATATCCGTCCGTTGGGCCCTCCTGGTCCCCATTGTAAAAGCCCATGATGTATCCACTCGTCTCGTTATAGTAGACTCCGCGTGAATTATAAAAATTGTTATGGCAAGGGCCTGAACTTTGAAATTCCGAACGCCAGCAAACAATATGGGTAATGCATTTTCGATTCGCTCCGACATTAACCATATTGGTCCAGTTCCAGCCGACCGGAACATCCCCTGTCCGACCCCAAATGGCGGTGGAATTGGGCCACGAAAATCGCTGCGTCCCTCCCACCGTCAACGACGTCCCCCGCACATTTCCCGAGGCCTGGATATCCCCACTCACCTGAAGTTCTTCGGCCGGACTGGTGACGCCGATTCCGACTCTTCCCGGGAAATACTGGACGTTCCGGTCCAGCACCGCGGTGTTGAAGTTCGATGCGACGCCGTCGGAGACCTGGAGGGTCAGTTGGCCGTTATTTGAGATAAGAGAATAGGTGTCATCGGCCACGCTGGAATTCGAATCCGCGATCCGGAGATAAGGATAACTGCCCCCGATCTGAATCACCCCTGTGACATCCAGATCATAGCCGGGGCTACTTGTGCCGATCCCCACATCGGCGGTCAGGTCATTGGGATAGATATCGGATCCTGTCTGGGTCCAGACTCCCATGGAAGTCCAGGCAGTCCCGTTACAGAAAAGGATTCGATTCTGGTCTTGATCATAATAGAGGGATCCTTCGACCGTGGCGCTGCAGGTCGGCATGGAGGCGGCAGCCGTCGGGACAAGCCGCACCGTCTGGTAATCCCCCATGGGGGAAGGGTAATAGGCGCTTAGGGTTATCTGCTCTGCAATGGTTCCGGCAACCCCGACGACGAGGAGGAAAAGTAGAAGGAATAGAAAAACCCGTTTATTTTGTTTTGGTTCCATTGGATACCTCCGCCGCTATTGCCACTTTATAAGTATACCATATGGAAAACCGAAGTGACTCAATGAAAAGAGTTGTGCAATTGTGCAACTTAACAACTAACGGTGGTTGAGGTAGCGGGAAAGGAGCGCTTCGTATTGGCCCTGGCTCCGGAGAATCAGGTCCACCACTTCCCGGACCGCCCCGCGTCCCCCCTGCCGCTGGGTGATATAATGGCTCCGGGTCCGGATTTCATCCACCGCATTCGGGACACTGACCGAAAACCCGGCCCGGACCAGGATCGGAAGGTCCAAAAGGTCATCCCCGATAAAGCAGACCTCCTCGTCGCTCACTCTGAATTTCCGTCTCACTTTCTGGTAGACCTTCCATTTGTCAATCGCCCCCTGATAGACCTTTGCGACAAAGGAATCTTTAGCCCGCCGCCGGACCACAGGGGATCTCTTGGCGGTAATAATCACTGTTTTGATCCCGGCCCTTGAAAGGAGATAAATCCCAAGGCCGTCCTGGACATCGAAACATTTCAGTTCATCCCCCGCATCCCCGTAGATAATCCGGCCATCGGTCAATACGCCATCCACATCCAGAATCAACACTTTGATTTTTTCGGCGCGCGTTTTCAACTCTGGGGGAAGGGAGGAAGGGGTCATCTCAAGTCTCCCGGGTGGCACGAATCACCTCTTCAATCGTGGTAATGCCGGCACGGGCTTTGTCAAAACCGTCATCCCGTAGCATCCTCATCCCGGTGCGGAGGGCCGCCGCTTTAATGGCGTCGCTCTGGCTTTTGGATACGATGAGGTTCCGGATTTCGTCGTTCATTTCCATCAATTCAAAGATTCCGATCCGGCCCTTGTAACCGATTTGACGGCAACTGGCACATCCCTTGCCCCGGTAAAAAACAGTTTTGGATGGGGTCGGTGCTGCGTAAGGCGTTTCGAGATTGGAAACCGCTTCCTTTGCAATCTCCCCCTCCATCACGTAAAAACCCTCGTCCCGCTCCGAGCGCCGCTTCTCCCGTTTGGTTTTCGGTTTTTCTTCCTCCATTTTCTTCAAAAGCGCGGGGGGCGGGGTATACTCCGTTTTGCAGGCGGTGCAGAGACGGCGGACGAGGCGTTGGGCAAGGATCCCTATTAAGGAAGAAGAGATCAGAAAAGGCTCGATTCCCATATCAACGAGCCGTGTGATGGTTCCGGCGGCGTCGTTCGTGTGAAGGGTGCTGAAGACGAGGTGTCCAGTCAGGGAGGCCCGAATCGCGATCTCTGCCGTCTCCAAGTCCCGGATCTCTCCGACAAGGACAATGTTCGGATCCTGGCGCAGAACCGCGCGGAGGCCGTTCGCAAAGGTGAGTCCCACCTTCGGGTTGATTTGACCCTGATTGATCCCCTTCAGTTGATACTCCACCGGGTCCTCAAGGGTGATGATATTGACCTGGGGGGAATTTAAAAGCGAAAGGGCCGCATACAGGGTTGAGGTCTTGCCGCTATTGGTCGGTCCGGTGACGAAAATCATGCCGTTCGGCCGCCTGATAAGGGTCTCGAATCGGCTTTGAACCGTCTCCGAAAAGCCGAGTTGGTTCAGACTCCGAAAAGCGACCTCTTTATCCAGAATCCGCATGGCGATTTTCTCGCCGAGGATCGTCGGAAAAGTGGAGAGACGGATGTCCACCTCCCGGTTTCCCAGCTTCATCATAAAACGTCCGTCCTGGGGGGTGTGGGTCCGTCCGATATCCGGATCGAGTTCGGCCATCACCTTAAGGCGCGGAATAATCGAGAGGGCATCCCCTTTCAAAGTCAGCATATCATAGAGGATTCCGTCCAACCGGTAGCGGACCCGGATCGCCTCTTTGGCCGGTTCGATATGGACATCGCTCGCCCCTTCCTCAATCGCTTGATTGAGAATGAGATCCACAATCTGAATGACAAGGGATCCGCCGATGGAACCACCGGCGATCCCGCTTGTAAAAATCAACTCGTCATATTTTTCTTTGAGCGATTTCATCAGGATAACTCTTTTAAGGAAGGGGAGACCAATCCGACCCGCAAAAGGTCCTGGACATCCAAAAGACCGACCGGACGCCGGTGTTGGTTTACAACCGGGAGTTCGTCAATCCGCTTCTCCTCAAGGATCCGGAGCGCTTCGGTGGCGAGTTTCTCCGGAGAAATGGTGATGGGACGTCGGGTCATGACCGCTTCCACCTTGACTTTCGAGACATTCGGTTCCCTTTCCAGATACCGGCGGAGGTCCCCGTCCGTGAAAATGCCGACGAGTCTTCCCTTTTGGTCCACAATGGAAGCGCTTCCGGCCCGGGCGCGCGTGATGGCCAAAAGGGCCTCGCGAACCGTCGCGCTCTTTCTCACAACCGGGTTACTCTTCCCCGTCCGCATAACGTCCTTCACCTTGATGAGACGTTTCCCCAGATTTCCGCCGGGATGATAAAACGCAAAGTCCTCTGTCTTAAAGTGCCGGCGTCTCTGAAGTTCAAGCGCAAGGGCATCCCCGATGGCCAGCATCGCCGTGGTGGAGGCGGTGGGTGCCAGTCCCAAGGGACAGGCCTCCCGCTTGATGGCGACATCCAACGTCGCATCGCTATTTTTGGCAAGGATCGAGCGGGGATTTCCGGTGATGGCAATGAGTTTGGCCCCGATTTTTTTCACGAGGGGGAGGAGTTTCACCAGTTCCTCCGTCTCGCCGCTATTGGAAAGCACGATCACCGTATCCGAGCGGGTCACCCGTCCCAGATCGCCATGAAACGCCTCCGCCGGATGAAGCCAGAGACTGGGACTGCCGGTTGAAGAAAGGGTGGCGGAGAGCTTCTGGCCGATGATGCCCGGTTTTCCCATGCCGGTGACGACAATTCTTCCCTTGACGGCGAGGAGCAGTTGAATCGCTCTTTCGAAGTTCCGGTCCAGCCGCGGAATCAGGGAGCGAATGGCGTCCGCCTCAATTTTTAAAACTTCTTTCGCCCGTTTTAAGGACATGGTTCGACTCGCTTCGCTCGCGGTTCGATGAACTCACCACCCTTCGAATCGTCCTGAGTAACATCGAAGGGCTCACCATGATCCTGAGCGAGGCATGCAATTCCATGGGTGCCGAGTCGAAGGATCATTTTTTTCCATCCACGACGGCGTCGATTTCCTTTGCCTGTTCCAGGACCTTTTTCAAGTCTTTCAGATAGAGCATGTTGGTCCCGTCCGATAGGGCCTTGGAGGGATTTTCATGAATTTCAAGGAAGAGTCCGTCGCACCCCATCCCACAAGCCGAGCGGACGAGTCCCGGCACAAACTCTCTTTGTCCCCCGGAGGCGTGCCCCAATCCGCCCGGCAATTGCGTACTGTGGGTCGCATCAAAGACGACCGGATATCCGAATTCGCGCATAATCTGAAGCGCCCGGAAATCATTGACCAAAAGATTGTATCCGAAACTGACCCCCCGCTCCGTCACAAGGATTTGTCGGTTGCCGACACTTTCAATTTTTTGAATGATGTTTTGGACATCCCAGGGGGCTAGGAATTGGCCTTTTTTGACGTTCACCGGCTTTCCGCTTTTGGCAGCGGCCAGAACCAGATCCGTCTGGCGGCACAAAAAGGCGGGAACCTGAAGGCAGTCCAGGACCTCTGCAGCAGGCGGCACCTCCTGGGAGGTATGCACATCGCTTAAAACCGGAATCTTCAGTTCCCGTTTCACCCGCGCTAGGATTCTCAAGCCCTTCTTGAGCCCCGGACCCCGGAACGAACGGAGTGAAGAGCGGTTTGCTTTGTCGTAACTGGACTTGAAAATATAAGGGACACGGAGTTGATCCGCAATCCGTTTGACACGGCTCGCCATTTTCAGCGTAAAGGATTCCGACTCAATCACGCAGGGACCCCCGATTAAGACAAGAGGCGCTTTTCCCCCGAGCGGGATACTGCCGACCGTGACCGTCCGCGTTTTCATTTCTGCGAGATTCCTTCCTCATCAGAAGCGGGAGGGATCGGAACCGGCTGCTGGACTTTGAGGGTGGCGCGGATGAATTCGCGGAAGAGGGGATGGGGCTGCCCCGGTCGGGAGCGGAATTCAGGATGGAATTGACTTGCAATAAACCAGGGATGGTTCTTCAACTCGATAATCTCGACCAGATCCCCCCTCGGATAGACGCCTGTCACCATGAATCCCTTCCGCTGGAAGAATTTCCGGTATTTGTTGTTGAATTCATACCGGTGCCGGTGCCGTTCATAAACCAGCGTCTTTTTATAGGCCTGGTAGGTCTTGGTGTTCCGCTTGACCCGGCAGGGATTTGCGCCGAGCCGCATCGTCCCTCCCAAATCCTTAACCTGTTTTTGCTCTTTTAAAAGACTAATGACTGGATGCGGCGTGTTTTTGTCGAACTCGGTGGAATCGGCCCCTTTCAACCCGCAGACCGAGCGGGCAAATTCGATGGTGGCAACCTGCATACCGAGACAGAGCCCCAAAAAGGGGATTCCCTTTTCGCGGGCATAACGGATCGCCTTGATTTTTCCCTCGATCGCCCGGTGGCCGAATCCTCCCGGCACCAGGATTCCCTGCACACTCTTCAGATATTTTTCCGCTCCTCTTTTGCCGATGCTTTCCGCATCCACCTTCTTGATGACAACGCGCGTCCGGTTGGCGAGTCCCCCGTGACGCAAGGCCTCATAGACCGATTTGTAGGCATCCTGAAGTTCGATATATTTTCCCACCACCGCCACCCGCACCACATGCTCGGGATGAAGGACCGGCTCCACCACCTCTTTCCGCCAGGAGACCAGATCGCTCCCCTTGGTCCTGAGATTCAAAAGCCGCACAATCACCCGGTCGAGTTTTTGTTCCTTGAACATCAGGGGAACTTCATAAATGTCTTTGACATCCTTCGCCTGGACGACCGCTTCGACGTTTACATTGCAAAAAAGGGCAATTTTTTCCCGAATCTTGCGGGAGATGGTCTTTTCCGTCCGGCAGAGGAGAATGTCCGGTTGAACACCGATCTCACGGAGTTTCCCGACGCTGTGCTGGGTCGGTTTGGTCTTGAGTTCATCCGCCGCCCGAATATAGGGAACCAGCGTCAGATGGACGCTGATGGCATTTTGCCGTCCGACTTCCTGCTGGAACTGTCGGATCGCCTCCAGATACGGAAGTCCCTCGATATCGCCCACCGTCCCCCCGACTTCGCAGATGACGACGTCATACCGGCCCCGGCGGGCGAGCCGACGGATCGATTCCTTGATTTCATCCGTCACATGCGGCACCACCTGAACCGTCCCTCCCAAATAATCCCCCCGCCGCTCCTTGGTGATGACCGAAAAATAGATCTGGCCCGTGGTGACGTTATTTTCCTTGCCGGTCGTAATACCGGTAAACCGTTCGTAATGGCCCAGATCCAGATCGGTCTCGGCCCCGTCATCAGTGACATAGACTTCCCCGTGCTGATACGGATTCATGGTTCCCGGATCCACATTGAGATAAGGGTCCAGTTTCTGAAGGGTAACGCGAAGTCCCCGCGACTGAAGGAGTCGGCCGATGGAGGCGGCAGCGATCCCCTTTCCGAGACTCGAAACCACTCCGCCGGTTATGAAGATATATTTAGGCATCTTTCTCTAGCAACTTCCTTACCTTTTCCAAATCCTCGTGCGTATCAACCCCTACGGTGTTATAGGGGCTTTCCACCAGCCGGATCTTCTCCCCGTTTTCCAGGAGCCGGAGCTGTTCCAGCCCCTCCGCTTCCTCCAAGGGAGACCTTTTCCAGCCGGACCACCGGAGAAGGAGTTCCTTCCGGTAAGCGTAGAGCCCAAGGTGCTTCAGATACGAGGGGGGGTTGCTTCCTCCCGGCCGCGGGTGAGGGATCGCCGTTCTTGAAAAATAGAGGGCGTAACCCCTCAGGTCCATCACAACCTTCACCACATTCGGATTCGAAATATCCTCTTCATCGGCCAATCGTCTCAGCGGCCGGAAGAGGGTCGCCACCCCCACTTCTTTTTTTTCCTTCCTCAGCGTCTCCACCAGCAAATCAATCATCTGGGGAGCCACAAGCGGTTCATCCGCCTGAATGTTGACAACGATGTCGACCTCACAGTCCTGAACCGCTTCCGCAATCCGTTCGGTCCCGGAGGTATGGGCGGAGGAGGTCATCACCACTTCCGCCCCGAACGATTCCGCCGCTTCCCTGATCCGCGTGTCGTCCGTGGCAATCCAAAGCGCATTCAGTCGTTTGGCATTGCGGGCACGCTCATATACATGCTGGATGAGCGGTTTCCCCGCCACCTCCATTAAGACCTTCCCGCTCAGCCGGGTAGAATGATACCGGGCCGGGATAACCCCTAACGCTTCCACAAAAGTTCCCGGACCCGCTGGGTCAGTTCCGGAACAGTCACCGGAGCAATGCCGATCTTTCCCACCACGATGCCGGCCGCCACGTTGGAAAGAAAGGCGGCATCTGTCATCGAACTTCCCGCCGCAAGCGCGGTCGTGAAGGTGGCAATGACCGCATCTCCCGCTCCCGAGACATCAAAGACCTCCTGGGCCACCGTCGGGATATGGGTAACCTTCCTCCCCTTTTCAAAGAGGGCCATCCCGTCCTCTCCAAGGGTAATCAAAACCGCCTTGCACCGGAGCCGCTTCAGGATTTCCCCTCCTACTTTTGCCAGAGGGACCCGGTCGGTCCGGTGTTCCCCGATCGCTCCGTAGGCCTCCTTCCGGTTCGGGGTCAGAACCGTCACTCCCTTGTAATATTCGAAATGCTCTTCCTTGGGATCTACGGTGAGGATTCGGGAATGTCTTTTGGATGAACGGACCGCCTCCTGAATGAGCCTGGGGGTGATCACTCCCTTCCCATAATCCTCCAGAATCACGGCATCGACTTTTGGAATTTCCTTCCGGATCTGGGAAATAAGCCGCGAGATCACGGAAGCGGGTAGCGGATCTTGATCTTCCCGGTCGATCCGGACCACCTGTTGGGTCTGGGCCACGATCCGGGTTTTGAGAGTGGTGGGGCGGCGACGCACGGTCAGAAGATGCCGGATATCGACCTTGCTTCTGTTAAGGAGGGTTTTCAACCTCCGTTCCGCTTCATCCCCGCCCACGATGCCGCAGAGCGTCGCCTCCGCGCCGAGGCCGGCAACATTATTCGAGACATTGGCCGCACCCCCCGGCATGGCGGAGCGGCGCTTTTCCCAAACGACCGGCACCGGTGCCTCCGGGGAGATCCGGCTGACATCCCCCCAAATGAATTCATCCAACATGCAATCGCCCACCACAAGGATGCGGCATTTGCGAAAGCGCTGGATGAGGTTCTGATAGAAGGCAAAACTTTGAGAGCTCAAACGGTCGTAATTCCTTTTGTGTTATGACCTTATTTTAATCGGGAACCCGGTCCAATTCAAGGTTCTTTTTTCAGCACCACCTCGACGATTCCAAAGGGGATTCGGGCTTTCATGTAAAGAGGGATTCGCCTTTCGTCCAGGGTGAACCAGATCTGCATCCGGCCCTTGCGGATAAAGACGCCGTGGAATTTGGCCAACGGCTCGATTAAAACAGCGGGGAGCTCCTCCTTCCCCATCAATTTCAGGAAGCCGGACTTGAGCACTTTGATTTCCAGGCGCCAGTTCTTTTCATCCGCGTTGACATCCACGAAAAGAGACTCCCCCATATTCAGGGGGAGGGTCCGGAAATAATAAAGGATGCTTAACGCATCCTGAACGTTCGGCGGGACCGCCATCTCCTTGGTGCTCTGGTTAAGGAAAGAGTGGTACGTCGCGCGCTGGTTTTTTTGATCGTACACCATCTCTTCATCCGCCCGATAACCCCCTTCCCGCTGGATTTTCCGGAATTTGTACGGGATCAACTCTTTGGTGTCGATAAAGCTCTGAATCTCGTCTTTAACCGGATAAAACGCGGACAAAAAGGAGTTGGAACGGGCTTCCATCACGACGTGATACACCTCCCGTCCCTCATAGGTCTCGATTCCCCGCACCTCCAGTTTGCCGCTTCCGACGCCGATTCCCATCCACCGGATGTCGTAATCCAACACCTCCCCCACCGGCAGTTGCTTAAGCGGCTCGTGGATCGCCTGGGCGGTAAAGGCCTCTCGTCTTTCGGCGGGCAATTCGCTTTTATGGACAAAATAGGAAACGCTGGAACAGCCGGCAAGAAAGAAAACAAACGGAACAATAAAAAAAGAGGGGCGTGTCACTTTTTTTCCAATATCCGTCGGGCTGCCTCCAGCACCTCTTCCACCGTGAGGGCCCTGAGGCATTCAAATTGAATCGGGCAGTCATCTGCAAGACAGACGGGACATCCCACATCCTTTTGAAGGGCAATATCCCGCTCTCCCAACGGTCGCCATCTGCCGCGGGAGAGTCCCGGTTGGCTCCGTCCGAAAATGGAAATGACCGGAATCCCCACGCCGACCGCCACGTGGACCGGTCCCGAATCGTTTGAAATCAGGAGGGAACTTTTTTTAAAGAAAGAGGCGAGCTCCCGTATCGACATTTTACCACAAAGATCGACCGGGGAATGCGTCATCCCCCGAATCACTTCTTGGCCTGTTTGGATGTCCTCCGGCCCGGTGACGATGGCCACTTTATAGTGCGCTCCCTGAAGCCGGTCGGCGAGCGCGGCGAATCGTTCGCTCATCCACCGCTTGGAAAGACTGCTCGCACCCGGATGAATGGCAACCAAACGGTCCTTCTCCGAAATGCCCTTCTCCTTGAGGAGTCGCTCGATCCGGCGGTCCGACTCTTCGGTGGTCGGCATCGTGACCCGTCCCGCTTCGACCAGAAGCCCCAATTCCCGAACCAAATCCAGGGAATACTCTGTTTCATGACGCTCTCCGAAGACTTTGATATCCTTTAGCCGCCGGGTCAGGAAAAATCCCCATTTCCGGTCGTAACCGACGCGGTCCGGAATCCGGGCAAGCGCCAACGCCAGATGAACTCGCCGGGTCCCGTGAAGGACCAGGGCGGTATCAAACCGATGGCGCCGGAGTTCCCCAATCAACCGGAATGTCCCGAAAAGTCCCCGGTGTCTTCCTTTTTTATCCAGCACCAGGATCCCGTTCAAATAAGGGTTTAATTCCACAATCTCACGGGCGTGCGGCGCAACCAGCACGACGAGATACGCCTCCGGAAGCGCTTTCCGGAGCGCTTCCACCGCCGGCGTCGAAAGGAGAACATCCCCGATCCGGTCCGGGCGGACGATAAGAATCCTTCTTTTTGGGACGTTTTCGAAAGTGTCCCTTGAATCAATCGACACGCTGGCCTGCCCTGGCCGGCAGGCCAGGGGGACACTTTCTGAAAACGTCCCTATAGAAGTTCGCTGCATGCCTGATAAACCTCTTCGACCGGAAGTTCTTCCATACATTCGTGATGATACGGGCATTCCGCTTTTTCGCAAGGCGAACAAAAAAGGTCCTTCCGAACCACACGGCTCCTAGCGCTCCGCGGACCATATTTCTTCGGATCCGTTGGACCGAAAATCGCCACGGTCGGCGTGTCAAGGAGACTGGCCATATGAAGCGCGGCATTGTCATTGGTCACCAAAAGCCGGGCCTTTTGAACAAGCACCACCGCTTCCGGAACCGATGTCCTGCCGGCCAGGGAGAAGGAGGGGCTTTTCATCTTTTGGATGATTGACTCCACAAAAGGTGCATCAAACGCCTCCCCCACAAAAAGGGGGGGTAACCTTTTTGTCTCGTATAGCCGGTCTGCGAGTCGGGCAAACCCGGAGGAGTTCCATCGCTTGAGTGTGCTTTTGGAGCCGGGACTGAACAGAATAAACGGATCGGTCAGGCGAAGTCCCTGACTTTGAAGTTCCTTTTTCATCGCCGACTCGGCCTCCGGCTGAATCCAGAGAATTTCCTTCTTGGGATGGTTAACGGCAAGACCAAGCCGTTCCGCCTGCCAGAGATGCCGGTCCATCCGGTGAAGAAGGTCCCGGGGCGGTTTTGAAAGTAGTGGGGTCCGCCAGGAGGCCCCGACGAGAATCGGAAAAAGAGAATGTCTTAAGTCAATGACCCCGTCAAATCTTTTCTTCCGGAGTTCGCGGATGAATCCCCACTTCTCCCGGAGGGAGGCGCGCTTATCATAGACAATCACCTCTTCGAGACGGGGGTCTCCCCTGAAAACCGCCTCCGCCTGGGCGCCGACCAAAACACTCAAGGCGGCCTTCGGAAACGCGTTTCGAACCGCATGCACCACCGGCGCCGTCAAAAAGGCATCGCCCACGTTGGAAAGGGAGACAATTAGAACCCGCTCAGGTGTTCTTTTCAACGGCATCCAAAACCTCTTCGACCTGAATCGCCTTCATGCAGATGTTATCCGGGCAATCCACATAATAACAGGGAGGATCATCGTTGCAGCCGACATCTTTGCGGAGGATGATCTTCGGGGAATCACCCGAAGGACCGGTGAGAGATGGATGGGTCGGTCCGAAAAGGGCGACCACTTTTGTCCCCTGGCTCTGCGCCACATGCATCGGACCGGTATCGTTCGAGACAACGAGCGTTGCTCGTTTGAGAAGGGCCGCCAACTGACGGAGCGACATCTCTCCGCAAAGGAGAACCGGCTTTATCTTCATGACCGCTGCAATCCTCTCTCCGAGAAAACGGTCTTTCGCCGCCCCTGCAATGACAATCCGTTTTTGCTTGCGGTCGGCTAAGGCATCCCCCAACG
The DNA here is from genome assembly GCA_947085655.1 of uncultured Omnitrophica bacterium. Lineage (GTDB taxonomy): Bacteria > Omnitrophota > Gorgyraeia > JACQQV01 > JACQQV01 > CAMTXH01. The sequence goes on from CAMTXH010000006.1 coordinate 12,146, forward strand.
CCGCGAACCGCTCCGGCGGCCACCGTTTCTGATTCCAGTTGCCGAAGGGACAGAGAACCACGTAGGGATCGTTGCGGTTCACTCCTTTGGATTCCAGAAGCCGATCGACTGTTTGCTCTTCTTCCCTGCTCACCTTCAACGTGTAATTCCGGTTTCCATACCGCATCGCCTCAGGCAGAAGGCCGAGAAAAAACTCCACCTTGTGCAGATCCGAAGGGGGAGGAGGGATCTTTTGGGTCAAAAGAAACCCTTTCCATTTGATGGCATACCCGATCCGCTCCGGAATGCCGGCCAGCACCGCAAGAAGCCGTCTCGTAAAGGAACGGTGCAAAAGATAGACGCTGTCAAACCGCTTTGACTTAAGCATCCGGACCAGTTCGAGTTTTCCCCAGGGAGAACGGTGACATCCTTTTTCATCATAGACAAGGATCTCGTTCAAATGGGGGTTTCCCTCCAGGACCTCCCGGCAGCTCGGCACCACAAGAGAAGCGATGGTGCTTTCGGGAAAGGCGTTCCGGAGCGCCTCCAGAAAAGGGGTGGAAAAAAGGACATCCCCCACCCAATTGACATTCACCACGAGGATTCGTTTCATCCGATAATCTCTTGGTACAGTTGGGAAGTTTCTTTTGCCATCCGCTCCGATGAGAATTTTTCCTCGATCACCCGCCGTCCGTTCCGTCCGACCTGCTCTGCAAGGTTCGGATCCTTCAACAGTTCGTCAATCGCTTCCCGAAGGGTATAAGGATCATTATTCTCCAAAAGATAGCCGCTGACCTTATGCGTGATAAACATCCTAAGCCCCCCCCTTCTGCTCTTGGAAGCAACGACCGGAACGCCGCAGGCCATCGCCTCTGCGGGTGCCAGACCGAATCCCTCATTCCATTCTGCCGGATGCACAAAAAGGTCGAAGCTCAACAGGTACGGCGTCGGGTCCGAGACTTCACCCCGGAAGTAGACTTTCTCGGAGATGCCCAATTTTCTGGAAAGTTTCTCCAAATGATTCCGGAAATTCCCCTCTCCAATCAAGACGAGACTCGCCGTCGGATAATGGCTTTGCAAAAGAGCGATGGATTCCAGGAGGTTATCATGACCCTTATCCGCAATCAACCGGGAAACCGAACCGATGATTTTCCCCTCCGTTGGAAGGTTCAGTTTTTTCCGGAGGTTTTGTCTTTCCTCGTCGTCAATCGGCCGGAACTGACGGAGGTCCACACCGTTTGGGATCAGACGGACCCGCCCTTCCGGAAGTTTGAAGTCCTGAATCAGATGATCACGGACCGCGCCGCTGATGGCAATCACCTTTTCTCCCCAGCAGGGAAAAAGCCGTCTCCCGAGCCGCGGCCTGTAAAACCCGTGACAGGTGGTCAAAGCGGGGATTCCCCGGAGCCGCGAAAGGACCGCTGCGGCGACTTGGGTCACACGGGTGTGGGCATGAATCACATCAACCGGATTTTCCCGAAGAAAGCGATTCAGTCTCCCGACCGTTTTCCAAACCTTCGGACTCAATTCGCTTTTGGTCCGGAGATCGACCGATATCAAGCGGGCTCCCTTCTCCTGAAACAGGCCCTCCCATTTCCCTCCGCTGCTTGCGACAAACACCTCGTGTCCCTTCGCTACCAGTTCCCCGGAAAGACTCAACAGGTGCCGCGGGATTCCGCCGATGTCAAGATGAGTGCTGAAAAGGAGAATTCGCATCATGCTCGATCCATTGTTTCACTTCCCGATAAACCTCATCCGGTGTAATCCCGGTCATACAAATGAGCCCAATCGGGCAACGGCGCCGGTAACACGGGTGGCATTTGACCTGCTTATTCAGCACCACCCCCCTTTCCGTCGGGGGAAAATGCCGTTTCGGATCTGTCGGCCCGAAAAGGGCGATGACCGGAACTTTGAGACTCGCGGCGATATGCATGGGGGCGCTATCCACCGTCACAAAGGCGGAGAACCGCCGCATCAGAGAAACCATCTGCGGGAGCGTCGTCTTGCCGACGGCAACAATCGGTTTGGTCCGAACCCGGGCAAGCACTTCGTGAACCAGGGATCTTTCCCGTTCGCTTCCGGTCAAGACCACGCGGATTCTATCCTGGGCGAGCCGGTCGCACAGGGACGCGATGGAGGCGACCGGCCACCTTTTGGTCTCCCAACGGGGGCTCCCTCCGAGATTCACGCCGACGAGCGGCTCTGTTCCTGCAATCCATTCCTGGCGGAGGAACCGGTCCACAGTGGCCTCATCCTTCGGCTGGGACCAGAGTTCAAGAGCCGGCTCCACCTCCTCGATCTCCAGAAGCCGCAGCAAATGACCCTGGTGCGCCACCGGACCCATCGGTCCCGGGTCCCGGACTTTGAAATTCACCAGAAACCGGAATACCCCCCGGTCCCATCCGTAACGCTTCGGGGCACAGGATAAATAGGAAAGGAGCTGGCTCGTCTTGTTGTTCTGAAGGTCGATCACCCGGTCGAAACCGCGCCGGCGCAGTTCCGACGCAAGCCGGAAGCGGCTTTTCCAGGTTCTTTCCTTCCGTGCCGGATCATACACCATTAAATCGTCCACATAGGGGGTATGCTGCACCAGCTCAAAGGCATCCCGTCCGACCAAAAGGGTGATGGAAGATTTGGGGAACCGTTTTCGAATGGCCCGGAGACTCGGCACGATCAGAACCACATCCCCGATCGCCCCCAATTTGATGACTAAAATCCTTTCCGCCTTAAGTGCCTTTTCGTATTCGTGAATCGTTTTATCAACCATCTGCTTGAGGGAATATTTCTTTTCGACCTTTTCCCGGAGCCGCTTCGCAAAACTCTCCGCCAAAGCCGGATCCTTCAATACCCGGACGATCGCTTCCGACAGTGCCAGCGGATCCCGCGGCGGAACCAGAAGGCCGTCCTTCCCCTCATCCAGAATCTCCACGATCCCTCCGACCCGAGTTGCCACAACCGGCACCCCGCAGGCCCCTGCCTCGATAATGACCCGTCCGAACGCCTCCGGTGTTTTGGTAGCAACGACTAAAAGGTCCATTTCAAAGAGGACGTCCGGGATGTTCTGGGATCTTCCCCAAAATTCCACCGTCTGATGAAGTCCAAGCCGTTTCACAAGGAGCTCCAATTCCTCCCGGTATTTTGCCCTTTCGGGAGGGGCCTCCCCCACAATCAGAACCCGGATTTTCGGAAAGACCCGGACCACGCGCGAGACGGCGCGAATGAAATCGAGATGTCCCTTAAGGGGTGTAATCCGGCCGATCATGCCGACGGTAAAATCCCCCTCCAGTCTCTTCCGGGAGGAGCGGTAGGTGAACTCATCAAGGTCCACCCCCCGCGGAATGAGTGCCAGCCGTTCGGGGACAACCTCGAAATCCTCCAGCATATGCTTCCCGATCGCCTGACTTGAAACAATCACCCGCTTGGCCCATCCCATGCAGTAACCGAAAAAGTTCTTCCGGTAATATCCGTGGCAGGTGGTCACAAACGGACGAAAGGTCTTCCGGCAGGCAAGAAATGCAATGAATCCCGGCACGCGGCTTCTGGCATGGACAAGATCGATTTTTTCCTTTTCGATGATCCGGGAAACCTCTCTGACCATCCGGAAGACGGTCCAGGGGTTTTTATCCCCGACCGGAAGCCGGACATGTTTGGAACCGGATGCTTCCAGACGGGAAACCAGTTCCCCGCCGCCGGAAATGACGACGGATCGGTGCCCTCTCGCCACAAGATGCTGCGCCAGTTCCACGGTCCCCCGTTCCGCGCCGCCCACCTCTAATGCTGGGATGATTTGGAGGATATTCATAGAATTTTCTTCAGTCCCTTTTCAATCCGAAGCGAATCATTCAGTTTGAGCCCCCTTCCCTTCGTCTGAAAGGTCTTCCGGAGGAGTTCCCGAAACTGGGCCGGCCCTGTCAAAACCACCTGACCGCTCTTGGAGAGTCTCAAAAGGGTTTCGTCCCGCTTGGAATCTTTCTTCCAGTCCCCCGGCAGAAAAACCAAAACCCGCTCCGCAATCGAAGAGGCCTCGGAGATCATGGAGACACTTTCGCCTGTCACCACGACCAGATCCGAAAGCCCGAGGATGCCGGGAACAACCCCTTCCGGATTTTCCCGGTTCGCAAGGACGAGAAGTTTGCACCGGGGTTCCTCCTTCCAGGAAGATTCGAAAAGTGCTTCCGTCTCTTTCGAGGTCCGGCGAGAGGTACTGACCAGAAATTCGAAATTCCCTTTTTTTGCCTCCTCCGTGATCCCTTCCACCATCGCGAGGATGTCCTCCCGGGACCACCGGACTCCGGCCGTCTCTCCCCCAAAGAGAAGCCCGAGGACGCGTCCCTTTATCTTTCCGATTTTTCCGGAAAGCCGCGACGTTTCAAATGCGACCCGTTCCTCGGTTAAAGGATGCGGGGCGCCGGCCGTCGTCACGATATGAGGCGTCGAAGAAGGATGGTCATGTTCCGGGATAATCGCCAGGTCAAAACGGGAAGCACTCGGAAGGACCGGGTCCATCACCACGACGCTTTTTGCGGCATTATCGAGTGAGAGAATCCGGTTCACCGGCGCAACTGCCGAGCCGGCTGAAATGACAAAATCGGCGCGGCCCCGGACGAGACGCTCAAAACTCGAGGGGGTCAAGGCAAATTTCAAACATTTCAGGCACCCCTGGCAGCGGCGGTTCGCCTGAAGACTCAAAGCGGCAGCCCAGAGACGGTGCCACCGACTTTTGAAATGGATGTCAAGTTGCGAAAGCTGCTTGGCTTCTTTCCCTTCCTCTTTTAGAACTTTTTGAAGAGCCAATCCCACGCCGAGGGACTGATTCAAATGGCCCGCCTTTCCGTCGTTTAAAATCGCGATCTGCCGTGTGGGGCTCGACTTCCACCGCTTGTGAAGCCAGAGCCACTGGTCCGGGTAATTCCGAATGAATGTTTCAAGGCGATACGCAAACTGCTGCAAACCTTCCCGGATATCCTCTTCTTCATTCCCGGTTCGCGGGATCCGGAGTGGCTCCGTAATTTCAATGACATGATGCGCTTGATCCGCCTCACGACGGGCAAAACAAGGAATGACTTCGCATCCGGTTTTAAGCGAAAAGGCGATCGCCCCTTTTGCAAAGGAGGTCGGCCGGCCGAAGAAATTGACAAAGAGACCGTTTTTCCCGGCATCCTGGTCGATGAGCATGCCGACGATGCCGTTTGAACGGAGGTGGCGGAGGATTTCCCGCGTCATAAACCCCTTGTGAATCACCCGGCAACCGGTCAATTCCCGGTACCGGTTGAGAAGTCCGTTCGCCTTCGGAAACCCCTGCTCTCGGGCCAGAACATGGGATGGATAACCCCGTGCCGCGCCAGCGAAACTCTGAAGTTCCCAATTGCCAAGGTGCGCCGTGAGAGCGACGAGTCCCTTTCCTTTTTTTAAAGCCGCTTCCAACCGGTCAAGCCCCTGAAACGTGACATAACGGTCCAGATAGGCGCGGTTCACTTTGGGAAAGCGCAAGATCTCCGCCGCGGTCTGCATGAGATTTTGAAAGATCCGCCGTTTGACTCGGAGAAGTTCCGAAGGACCAAACCGCTCTCCCAAACAGGCCTTCAGGTTGGCGTAAGCCACCTCCCCCCGACGGGGATAAAACCAAAAGGCCAAATCCCCCACCCGCCGGCCGATCCATAAAACGGCCGGAAGAGGGAGGATCGAAAAAATCCCCGAAAGAATCTTAGCGGACCGATAAAGTATTGAGTCGCTGAAGGAGTTTGTCTTCATGTTGTGTGACGACCAGTTCCACTTCGAGGACGGCAAGCGGACTCTTCGGCCAGAGACCAAACGCCTGCAGCCGTTCGACATCCTTTGCCGTCGTGAAAAGGACCTCCCCTCCCAAAGAGCCGTTCAGCCGGTCCAGTCGCTCCAGATCCCTCCTCCGGTACGGGTGGTGATCCGAAAAGGAAACGGTTCGGAGCGGCTCAATCCCGCATTTCCCGAGCGCCCGGAAAAAGGAGCCGGGGCTTCCGATCCCGCAGAAGGCAATTCCCCTTTTTTTGCGAAGGTTTTCCAGAGAAAGCGGCTCTTGGGTCCTCGCATCGATAAAACCTTTCGGCCTGTGAACCGAGAAAAGGAGCGGAATCCCGGGTGCAAGACGGCTCAACATCTCCTCCAGATGGTGTAAAGTGGCCGGTTCGGTGTCGTCCGTCCGGGTCAGGACCAAAAGATCCGCCCTCCGGAGGGAAACCGGCTCCTCCCGGAGAATTCCCCGTGGGAGGGTCTTTCCGTTTCCGAAGGGATTGGTCGCATCGATCAGGACAATATCGAGATCCCGGTGGAGCTTCCGGTATTGAAACCCGTCGTCCAGAATAACCGCATCCATCCGGGATAGGACCGCTTTTTGGGAAAGCAAGACCCGATTCTTCCCGGCCCAGACTGTGGCTTGCGGAAGCCGGCGCTTCAGCTCCAGCGCCTCATCGGAGAGACCGTTATTCACCGGAAAATACGGATGAGTCAACACCGCCACTTTTTTCTGCCGGGAAAGGAGTCTTTGAACCAACCAATGCACAAAGGGAGTTTTGCCGGTCCCCCCCACCGTCAGATTGCCGACGCTGATAACGGCCAGGGGAAGTCGCTCCGTCCGGAGGAGTCCGATCTTCCGCAAAAGGGATTCCCCTTTCAGAAGCATCCGGTAGATCAAGGAAAGTACCCAAAGAAAAAGCTTCACAAGTCCCGAAAGGGGACCCCTTCTTTGGTCGGTCATGAGGGAATGGATGTACTGTCTCATCTGGATGACAAAAACGGCTCAAGATGCAAAAGGTGCCGCTGAACGACTCCCTGCTGGGAAAGGATCAGCATTCTCGCCTTTTCTCCGAGCCGCCGGCTCAGCGCACGATCCCGAAGAAGAGAATCGGCCGCCTCCTTGAGGGATGTCCGGTCATGCACCTTGAGCGCCGCCTCTCCATCCAAAAAAAGTTTCACGATATCCCGGAAATTCTCCATATGGGGTCCGAAAAGAATCGGTTTTCCGAAAAAGGCCGGCTCGAGGAGATTTTGTCCCCCCCGCCGGACCAGACTTCCGCCGATAAAGACAAAGTCGGCCGCCGCATACATCGAACGGAGTTGGCCCACCGTGTCCAGAACCAAAACCGAACGCTCCCGGCTCCGCCCGCCGTTTTCCGAAATAAGAACCGCCTTTTGACGGAATCCGTCGATGAGCCGGGCCACTTCCTTTGCCCGTTCCGGATGGCGGGGTGCGATCAAAAGCCGAAGATCCGGATGTCTTTGAGTCAAATCGCCGTACGCCTCAAGCAGAAACCGTTCCTCGCCCGGATGGGTACTCCCCGCCACCCAAAGTCTTTCATGACTTTTCAGGCCGAGCCGCCCGCGGATGCCGGAGGCGGACTCCCCTCCGGAATAAGCGACGTCGAATTTCATATTTCCGACGGTAAAAACTTTTCCGGAAGGGGCGCCGAGTCTTTGGACCCGCTCGGCATCCTCGGGGTATTGCATACAAAAAAGATCGATCCCTTGAAGCGGTCTGCGAAGCGCCCACCGGATCCGGCGGTACCGGTTAAAGGATCTTGTCGAAATCCTCCCGTTCAGAAGAAAAACCGGAATGTCCCCTTCTTTCAAAACCAGGATGAGCGCCGGCCAGATCTCCGTCTCCATGGTGGCAAAAAAATCGGGCCTCAGTCTCCGAACCGCTCGGCGGAGGATTCCGGTGAAATTCAACGGAAAGTAAAAAAGAAGATCCTCCCCTTGCCGCATCTTTTCCAGAACCGTTCGACCGGTCCGGGTGGTGGTGGAAAAAGCAAACTGCAATCCGGGATGACGCTTCCGGATTTCATCGATCAGGGAACGGGCGGCGAGTGCCTCGCCCAAGGAGACGGCATGGAGCCAGAAACAGGGTTGGGTCCCCTCCCGCTTCGGAACCCGTCCGAACCGCTCGCCCAGATGATCGGTTGCTTTCTTCTTGAGCAAGAAGACCGGAAGGTACCCGAGACAAAACAACAAAAAAACTGCATTATACAGAAAATTCATTTCGGTTTCTCATGCGCGCGGATGTGCCTTTGCATAAACTTTCTTCAGCCGCTCAGCCGTGACATGCGTATAGATCTGGGTTGTGGAAAGATTCTGGTGTCCCAACAATTCCTGAACCGACCGGAGGTCCGCCCCCCGGTCCAAAAGGTGTGTGGCAAAGGAATGGCGGAGGGTGTGCGGGGAAATATGATGCTCAAAACTTGACCGCTTGATCGCCCGGTCCAAAACCCTCCGCACGCTCCGGTCGGTCAGCCGGCCGCCCTGTTTGTTCACAAAAAGAACCTGGGAATCCCTTCGCTGTGATTTCTTCCGGGCTCCCAGATAGGTGTGAATGGAGCGGAGGGCCGGCTCGCCGATCGGCGAAAGACGCTCCTTCTTTCCCTTCCCGGCCACCTTCACCACCCCACCGATGAAATCGATATGGGAGATGTCGAGTTTTGTCAATTCACTCACCCGGAGTCCGGAACTGTAAAGAGTCTCCAGGATCGCCCGGTCACGGAGATCCTGCACCGCCTCCCCCGGAAATCGCAAAAGATTCATCACCTCTTCCACGCCGAGTATTTTCGGCAGCCGTTTCTCCTGCTTGGGGGTCCGGAGAACGAGGACCGGATTGACTTTCAGATAACCTTCGCGGCAGAGGAATTTAAAAAAGGAACGGAGGGAGGAGAGTTTTCTGGCGACAGTGACTTTCCGGAACCCCTTGGCTTTCAACTCCACCAAAAAGCGGCGGAGGAGTAGAAGGTCCACCTTCTCAACCGGAATCTCCCCGGCGAAGCGGTGGAACGCCTCAAGGTCCGACCGGTAGGAAACCAGGGTATAAGCGGAGGCATTCTTCTCATATTCCAGATAGCGAAGGAACTTTTCGATGTAACGTTTCACGACTCAACGTGTTCTCCTTCCGTCGGCTTGTCATCCGCGGCCGGGAGGCGATTCGTCGTATAGGTGCATTTCGGATAGCGGATGCATCCGTAGAAAAACTGTCCTCTTCTGGAGCGCCGCCCGACCAGTTCCCCGTCACATCCCGGGCTCGAGCAGGCAATGCCGGTGGTGATGGAACGGGCGTTTTTGCATTCCGGAAAACCGGCACAGCTCAGGAACTTCCCTGAGCGGCCCCATTTGATGACCATCGGCCGGCCGCATTTCTCACAGCGTTCATCCGTCTCAATCACTTCCTTTTTAATCTTGGTTGAGGCCTGACTCAGGCGTTCCGCAAAAGGGGGATAAAACTTTTTCAGAACATCCACCCAGGCAATCCGGCCCTCCTCGATTTCGTCCAGCTCCTCCTCCATCGTCGCGGTAAATTTCACATCGAGAATTTTCGGAAAATGCTGGGTGAGAAGTTCCGTCACCAGATTCCCGAGTTCCGTCGGAACCAGACTCCCCTTTTCCCGGCGGACATAATCGCGGGTGATGATCGTCTGCAGAGTCGGGGCATAGGTACTGGGCCGCCCGATTCCCAATTCCTCAAGGGCTTTGACCAGCGACCCTTCCGTATACCGGGGAGGGGGCTTGGTAAAATGCTGGCTCGGCAGAAATTCGTGAAAATTCAGCCGTTCCCCGACGGTGAGTGGGGGAAGGAGTTTGCCCTTTTCCTCCTCCTCGTCGATCGCATACACAGAGAGAAATCCGGGGAAAAGGCACCTCTGGTGGGAAGCGCGGAAGAGGGCATTGGCACAAGACACATCAACGGAGAGGATTTCAAAACGGGCTTTTTCCATCTGACTCGCCACAAACCGGTTGAAGATAAGGCGGTATAATTTGTACTGATCCCCCGTCAAATAGGACTTCATCGCATCCGGCTCCCGGAAGGCGGAGGTCGGGCGGATCGCTTCGTGCGCCTCTTGGGCCGTTTTTTTGGAGCGGTACCGGTTGGGGGCCTTCGGAACGTAATCATTCCCGTACTTTTTGCCGATATACTCCCTCACCTGCCGGATCGCCCCCTCGCTCACCCGGACCGAATCGGTCCGCATATACGTAATCAGACCGGTCGTTTCCTCCTTCCCGATGTCCAACCCCTCATAGAGCTGCTGGGCAATCCGCATCGTCCGTGCGGCTGAAAAGTGGAGTTTGTTGAATGCATCCTGCTGGAGTTTACTGGTGGTAAAGGGGGCTTGGGAGGATTTGTTCTTTTCGCTCTTCCGGACATCCTTCACCACAAACGGCTCTTTTTCCAGTTTTTTGATGAGCGCATCCACTAATTCTTTGGAGGGAAGTTCCGCCTTCTGGTCGTCCAATTTCTCGAGTTTCGCGGTGAAATCCTGCTTCGGTGATTTGGGAGAGGAAAGACGCGCCTCGAGTTCCCAATATTCCTTAGACACAAAGGCCTGAATCTCTTTTTCCCGGTCCACCACCAGACGGACCGCCACCGACTGAACCCGCCCCGCACTCAACCCCTTCCCGACTTTCTTCCAGAGAAGGGGACTCAAACTGTATCCGACGATTCGGTCCAGAACGCGTCTCGCCTGCTGGGCGTCCACCTTTTTGGGGTCGATTTCGCTCGGATGCTCGAAGGCCTCCATCACCGCCTCCCGGGTAATCTCATGGAAGACCACCCGGTAAATCTTTTTGGAGTCTCCCAGAAAGTTTTTCAGATGCCAGGAGATCGCCTCTCCTTCCCGGTCCGGGTCCGGTGCGAGGTAAATCGCCTCCATGGTCTTGGCTTCCTTTTTCAAATCGTTCAGGAGTTTTTTCTTTCCCTTGATGACGACGTATTTCGGCTCAAAGTCCTTTTCGATATCCACCCCCATGGAACTGGTCGGAAGGTCCATCACATGCCCCATCGAAGGACGGATAACGTACTGATCCCCCAAGATATGATGGATGGTCCGGGATTTGGCGGGAGACTCCACGATGACAAGGAATTTCTTCGGCGCACCGCCGCCGATTAAATGGACGATTTCGACTTCGTCATTTTCGCTCAGAAGCTTCGCCGGGTAAGTCTCTTTCAGGAGGATATCCTGATTCAACTCGACGACCACCCGCCGGGGATCGATGGAAAGTTCTTCAAGAAGAGCCGCCACCGAAAGCCCTTTCGGCATCTTTTTGAACTCTCCGTTGATCTTCAGGGTGACGAATTCGTTCATTTTCTTGCGTAGTGTCTCCCGGGATAGGTTCGGACCAGATGTTTCACTTCAAGTTGTAAAAGCGCCGCAAGGGTCTCCTTTGCGGAAAGTTGGGCCTCCTCCACAATGGCATCAATCGATTTTGGGAGTTCCGAAAGAACCTCATAGACCACCTCTTCCTCCTGTGAAAGAGGGGGCAGCGACTTGACGAGTGTTTCCTTCCCGGTCTCCCGGGCAATCGGCACTTTCAACTCTTCCAGAATATCGGTCAGATCCTGAACCAGCGTGGCTCCCTCCCGAATCAACCGGTGGGTCCCCCGGGAAAGAGGAGAATCAATCCGTCCGGGAATGGCAAAGACCTCCCGCCCCTGCTCCGCGGCACAATGGGCGGTAATCAACGCCCCGCTTTTCTCATCCGCCTCTACCACCAACACCCCGAGAGAAAGTCCGCTGATGAGGCGGTTTCGTTGGGGGAAATGTTGAGAAAGAGGGGGCGAGGACATCGGAAATTCGCTTATGAGTGCACCGTGTTGTGAGACTTCCTTGACCAGGGAGCGGTTTTCGGGAGGATAAATGCTTGAAAGTCCGCTTCCCAAAACCGCCACCGTTCTTCCGCCGGCAGAGAGGGCTCCCTGATGGGCAGCGGTATCGACCCCGCGGGCAAAGCCGGAGACAACCAAAAAACCGTATCCGGTGATCTCCCGGGCAATCCGTTCGGCCATCTCCAATCCGTACGGCGTCGCCCTCCGGGAGCCGACAATGGCAAGGGCAAGCCGGTCGTCCGACTGCAGACCTCCCTTGAGGTAAAGAACAACCGGGAAATCGTGGATTTCCTTGAGGGCCTTCGGATACCTCTCATCCTGAAACGTGATCAGAATAACCCCTTCTTTCTCAATGAGGTCCAGCTCCTCTTTCAGCATCCCTCCCCGCGGCGCTTCAAGGACCGCATGGACGAGCGATTCGGAGAGTCCGAACCGGGTCAGTTTTTCGGCCGATGCTCCGAAAAGGTCTTCGGCCGAACCGACATGGGATAAAAGAGAGCGGATCCGGACCGGACCGAGTCCCTCAATCAAATTCAGGAGAATCAGCGCTTCCGTTTCATTCATGCTTTTGCCCTTCGAGACGCCGGATGATTTCGGAGACGACCTCCTCCACCGTCAAATGGTCCGTCTCAACCTGAAAATCGGCCTTCCCGTAGAACGGCTTCCGTTCCTTCAGAATCCGCTCAATCGCCGCGGCCGGGTCGGAGACATTCAAAAGGGGTCTGTGGCGGTGATCCTTGACCCGCTCATAAATCACGGCCGGGCTTGCCGAAAGCGCGACGACCGGCCCATTTTGCTTCAGCGTCTTCAGATTTTCTTCCTTCAAAACAACCCCCCCGCCGCAGTCAATCACCACATTCTCCATCCGGGCCGCCTTTTTCACCATCTCGGATTCGACCTTCCGGAAATAGGGTTCTCCGTCTTGTTTGAAAAGGTCGTGAATCGATTTCTTCTCCCGCTCGACAATCAAATCATCCGTGGAAATAACGCTCTTTTTGAGCCGCTTTGCAAGCATCTGCGCGACAACGCTCTTTCCGGTTCCCATGAACCCGACGATGGCAATGTTACCCATATCCAAACCCGCCTTTATCACGTTAGTCACGTTAGGGACAGTCCCCCCGCAGAAGTGACTCGTAGAAGCGTAAGGGGGACAGTCCCTAAAACTCCGCTATCTGCTTCAAATATCCTTGGACGTTCCGCTTGATCTCGGGAATGGAATCGCCGCCGAATTTCTCGAGGAAAGCATTCGCAATCTCAAAGGCGACGACCGCCTCCCCGATCACACCGGCTGCCGGTACCGTGCAAACATCGGAACGCTCCACCGTCGCCTTGACCGGCTCCTTGGTCGCGATATCGACGGAGGGAAGCGGATTGAGAAGCGTTGAAATCGGTTTCATGTAGGCGCGGAGGAAGATCGGTTCGCCGCTCGACATTCCCCCTTCGATTCCCCCTGAGCGGTTTGTGCCGCGATGGAACCCCTTCTTCTTGTCGTGATAAATGGCATCATGCACTTCGGATCCCCGTTTCCGCGATCCCGCCACACCGTCTCCGATCTCCACCGCCTTCATCGCCTGAATGGAAAGAATCGCGCGGCCCAAACGGGCATCGAGTTTTCGGTCATAATGGACGTAACTCCCGAGTCCGACCGGAACACCGGTTGCAATCACCTCATAGACCCCCCCGAGCGTGTCCTTTTCCTCCTTTGCCCGGGTAATGGCCTCGACCATCCGTTTTTCCGCTTCAGGGTCTGCGCACCGGACCTGAGAGTTCTCCGCGCGCTTTTGAATCTCATCGAACGAAAGTTTCTCCGTGTTTGCCTCAACCTCCCCGATTCGGATCACATGGCTGATGATCCGGATGTTGAATTCCGAAAGAAAACGTTTGCAGACCGCGCCGACCGCCACACGGGCAGCCGTCTCCCGGGCGCTCGAGCGCTCAAGGACGTTCCGGATGTCCCGGTGGGCATACTTCAGCGCGCCGGTTAAATCGGCGTGGCCCGGCCGGGGCTTCGTGACCTTTGGGAGTTCGTTGATTTTGAAATCTTTGTTCTGAATCAAAAGCGCGATCGGACTTCCGAGGGTCTGGCTGTCCTTGACGCCGGAGAGAATTTCAACGGCATCTTTTTCAATCTGCATCCGGCCCCCGCGGCCAAAACCGACCTGTCGGCGGGCAAGGTCCGCATTGATGGCCGTCTCGTTCAGTCCGAGTCCTGCCGGCATCCCCTCGAGTGTTGCCACCAGACACTTCCCGTGACTTTCACCGCTTGTCAGGTAACGTAGCATGGTTCACCCCTTGCCGTTAAAAATAAAGGCTGAATCCCAAAAAATTCAGAATGTCCCTCCCCCACATCAAAGCAATCACGCTCCCGAGCGAAAGAAACGGACCGTACGGAATGACTTCCACTCCCTTTCGGAATTTCAAAATGAGTCCGACGACGGAGCCGAAAAAAGGAGCCACAAAAAAGGCAACCAGGACCAGTTTCCACCCCAAGACCGCCCCGACCATGGCGAGGAGTTTGACATCCCCACCCCCCATGCTTTCTTTGCGGAAGAAAAAATTTCCTAAAAGACCTATCCCATAAATGGAACCACCGCCGACCAATGCCCCAAGAGCCGACTCCCAAAGAGAAAGCCAGCGGTTTTCGCTTGCGTGAAGCGCCGGCACCAAAAAACTCAAAACGAGCGCCGCGGCGAGTCCCCCGAGACTGATGACATCCGGGATAATTTGATGTTCCAAATCGATGAAACTGACCACAATCAGTGCCGCCCCCCACGCCGCGTAAATGAGGGACTGCTCTGTCAGCCCAAAGATAAGATAAAACCACAAAAAAATCCCCGCGGTGAGTAATTCCACCACCCAATACCGCTTGGAAATCAGCTTCTTGCAGAACCGGCACCGTCCTTTTAGAAGTAGAAAACTTAAAAGCGGGATATTGTCGTACCAGGGAATCGGCCGCTTGCACCCGAGACAGTGGGAATGGGGCATGACGATCGATTCTTCCCTCGGCAGCCGGACAATGCAGACATTCAGAAAACTGCCGACGACCGAACCGAAGACAAAAGCCAGCGCTCCGATCATCCCCCGAGGGCCTCCCCCAGAGCTTTCCGCATCACTTCGAGCGGACTCCTTCGGCCTGTCCAAAGTTCAAAGGAACGGGCTCCTTGATGGAGAAGCATCCCTTTTCCGTCAATTCCCTGGAGCCCGCGGGACCTTGCCTGTCTTAAAAGGGCTGTTCCCTCCGGTGCATAGGAGAGGTCGCAGACCAAGAGTCCCGGATGAAGATCCCGCTCTTCAAAAAAAGAAAATTCCCTGACCGGGGTGGCATTCACCAGGATGTCGCACGGGGCGAGATACTCCTTTGCCAGTTCCCCGAGTCCCAGGTAGTATTCTTTTTCCTGACGCCCCTCCCGGTTTTCACCTGTGAGCAACGATTCCAAAATGTGGAACCGTTTCATCCGGATATAGTAATAGCCGACAAAGGAAGCGCCTTCCTCTTTGAGTGCGATGGCAATCGCCTGGGCGGCCCCGCCGGCTCCGAGAATCAGAGCCTTTTTCTCTTTGAGAGAAACCGCCTGCTCTTTGAGAGACGCGACAAAGCCGCATCCGTCGGTTGAGTATCCGACAAGCCGGTTCTCCTCGACTTTGACCGTATTGACCGAGCAGGTCAACCGGACCTGGCGGTCAAGGAGATCCCCCCGCTCCACCATCCAGCGGTAGATGTGCGTTTTATACGGCACGGTGATATTGAAGCCGGAGATTCCCTCCGGACGAAGAGAGGCGAAAAAGTTCCTTGCGCTTTCTAAGGTGGGTCTTTCAAACGCCTCATAGGCAGCGTCCAGCCCCGCTGCCCGGAAGGCAGCGTTGTGCATGGCAGGAGAAGGACTCCGTGAGATGGGATATCCCAAAAGTCCGTACCGCTCACGGGTCATTCACACCAATCCCTTTTTGGGAGGCCGTTTGACGCGTTGAGGGGTTCGGGCATGGAGATGTTTGTTGATGGCGGAAAGATACGCCTTCGCACTCGCTTCGATGATATCTGTGGAAGTCCCCCGCGCCGTGATCTCCCTGTCGTCAAATTTCACCCGGAGGGTGACTTCTCCTTGCGCATCCTTTCCCCCCGTGACCGCCCGGAGGGAATAATCCAAGAGATGCCCCTTGACGCCGGTGATCCGGTCAATCGTTCTGTAGCAGGCATCCACTGGGCCGTCCCCGGAGGAGGCATCCTGAAGCAGTTTGTCCTTGCTCTTCAGGCGGACGGTGGCTGTCGGAACGGTCCCGGTCCCGCTCGAGGTGTGCACGTAATCGAGCGTGTAAACCTCCGGGACCTTTGCGATCTCCCCCTCGATGATGGCGGAGAGATCCCCGTCAAAGACCTCTTTTTTCTTGTCGGCGAGCTGTTTAAACTCCTCAAAGGCCCGCTCGGTCTGGGCCTGGGTCAGGTGGTAGCCCAATTTTTTGAGCCGTTCCGTAAAGGCGTGGCGGCCGGAATGCTTTCCGAGGACGAGCTTCGAGTCCCCGAAACCGACGGAGCGCGGGTCGATGATTTCATACGTCGTCCGGCGCCGGAGGATTCCGTGCTGATGGATGCCCGACTCATGACGGAAGGCATTGGCCCCGACCACTGCCTTATTCGGCTGCACCACGAGCCCTGTGAGGGTGCTGACCATCCGGCTTGCTTTCATAATTTCCTTGGCGTTGATATCGGTGTAAACCGGGTAAAGGGTCCGACGGGTCGCAATACCCATCGCAATCTCCTCAAGCGAGGCGTTGCCTGCCCGCTCCCCGATCCCGTTCACCGTGCACTCGACCTGCCGGGCGCCGTTCAATACCGCCGAAAGCGAATTCGCCACGGCGAGCCCCAAGTCATTATGACAATGGACGCTGATCACCGCCTTGTGGATATTCGAAACCTCCTCCCGCATGGAGCGGATGAGATCCCCGAATTCAAACGGCGTGGTATACCCGACCGTATCCGGAATGTTCACGGTCGTTGCCCCCGCGGCAATCGCTCTTTCAACCACCTTGAAAAGAAATTCCCGGTTGCTCCGGGCCGCATCTTCCGGAGAAAACTCCACGTCCTCGACGACTTTTTTGGCATACCGGACCATCGCCTCCGCAATCCGCATAATTTCGCTCTCCGCCTTCCGGAGTTTGTACTTCATGTGAATGGGGCTGGTCGCAATAAAGACATGGATCCGCGGCCTCCGGGCCGGTTTCACCGCCTCATAGGCCCGGTCGATATCCTTCGGGATGGTCCGTGCCAGTCCGCAGATGATCGGACGGCGGATCTCCTGGGCAATCCGTTTCACCGCCTCAAAATCACCGGGGGAGGCGATCGGAAACCCCGCCTCAATGACATCCACGCCGAGGCGGTCCAGCTGCCGCGCAATCTCGAGTTTCTCAGGGGTCTCCAGACTCGCTCCCGGACACTGCTCTCCATCTCGGAGTGTCGTGTCGAAGATGATCAGTTTTTCCTTCTTGCCCTTACCGGCCACTTTTGACTCCCGCTCTCTTGGGTTGTTGGTCTTCCCACGCAAACATACTCCGAATCTCTTTTCCTACTTTTTCAATCAAATGGTTGTCATCCTCACGAAGCAGCTTGTTGAAGAGGGGCCTTCCCTTTTCATGCTCCGCGATCCACTCCTTTGCGAATTTCTCCGTTTGAATTTCTCTCAAAATGTCGCGCATGATTTTTTTCGTCTGTTCGTTAATCACCCGCGGTCCCCGCGTGACATCGCCGTATTTGGCGGTATCGGAGACGCGCTGGCGCATTCCCTGAATGCCAGTTGCATAAATCATGTCCACAATCAACTTCAGCTCATGCAAACACTCAAAATAGGCGAGTTCCGGCTGATACCCCGCCTCCACGAGGGTCTCGAATCCCGCTTTGATGAGCGCCGAAACACCCCCGCACAAAACCGCCTGCTCGCCGAAATTATCCGTCTCTGTCTCCTCCTTAAAGGTCGTCTCCAAAACCCCCGCACGGGTGCTTCCGATCCCCTTGGCATACGCAAGGGCGGTCTTGAGTGCGTTCCCGGAGGCATCCTGATAGACTGCGACAAGGCTCGGCACCCCTTTTCCCTCCACATAAAGCTGCCGAAGCCGCGAGCCGGGTGCTTTCGGGGCAATCATGAAAACATCCACCTCTTTCGGCGGCAAAATCTGCTTGTGATGAATGTTAAAACCGTGCGAAAAGACAAGTGACTTCCCCCGCGAAAGATGCTTGGCGACCGATTCCCGGTAAATCTGCGGCTGGAGAGGATCCTGCGTCAAAATTTGAATCAGGTCGCAGGTCTTCGCCGCCTCTTCCGCGGTCACCGGCGAAAAGCCGTCTGCGAGGGCCTGGTCATAATGAACGCCCCCTTTCCGCTGGGCAATCATTACCTCAAGACCGGAATCCCTCAGGTTCAGGGCCTGGCCCCGTCCCTGAATCCCGTAGCCGATAATGCCGATTTTCTTTCCCTTCAGGATGTTTAAATCCGCATCTTTGTCGTAATAGATTTTTGCCATTATTTCCCCTTGAGGGACGTTTCTAGTTCTGGCTCCAACCTGTCCCTTGTTCGTCCATCTATGGGACGTTTTTAGAAGTGTCCCTTGTCTCTCTGCCACGCTAAGGGCACTTCTTAAAAACGTCCCTATTGCTTGACAGTCAGTTTGCCCTTGCGGGAAAGGGCGATGCGACCGCTCCGGACAATTTCAAGGATGCCGTACGGTTTCAAAAGTTCGAAGACCGAACGGATTTTGCTCTGGTCGCCGGTGACCTCAATCGTTAGCGTGTTGGTGGAGGCATCCATCACCCTGCCTTGAAAAGCATTGACCGCCTCGAGAATCTGCGGCCGGTTTTTTGGGGTGACGCCCACCCGGACAAGGACAATCTCCCGTTCCAACAGATCATCGGGTGGGATATCCTGCACCTTGATCACATCGATCAGACGGTTCAACTGCTTCTTCACCTGTTCCAGGGTCCGTTCATCCCCCTCCACCACAATGGTCATCCGGGAGACGGTCGGGTCCTCGGTCTCCCCCACCGCCAGCGAATCGATGTTGAAACCCCGTGCACTAAAAAGTCCGGAGACCCGTGAGAGGACCCCGAACTGATTCTCGACCAAAACCGAAATGGTGTGTTTCATGATTTCATGTCAACTCAAACTCAGGTCCTCGGGAAGTTCCTCCGCGAATTTCCGATGCTGCGGCGTTCCGCCGTGCTCTTTGAGCGACTCGTAGGTTCCGAGCATCTCAGTGGCCGGCTTTCCGGGTGCAATCATCGGCCAACAGTTCTCCGTCTCCTCCACCAGGAAATTCATAATCACGGTATTGGGCGTCTTCAGCGCCTTCTCGATGGCGGGACGGACTTCTTCCCGCGTCTTCACCGTAATGCCCACCGCGCCGTACGCCTCGGCCAGTTTTGCAAAATCGGGCTGACCGACCATCTCGGATTGCGCATGGCGGCCCTTGTAGAAAAGGTCCTGCCACTGCCGCACCATCCCGTGATGGCGGTTGTTCATAATGGCCACCTTGACCCGGCAATTGTTTGAAACGGCGGTGGCGATCTCGTTCAAGGTCATCTCGAAACTTCCGTCCCCGTCAATATCAAAGACCACCTCGTTCGGACGGCCAAAAGAAGCGCCGATCGCGGCCGGAAAGCCGAATCCCATCGTGCCGAGACCGCCGCTGGTGAGAAACGACCGGGGCTTGTTGAATTGGTAAAACTGGGCGGCCCACATCTGGTGTTGGCCCACGCCGGTGGCGACCACCGCATTCCCTCCCGTCGCCTCTGAAATCTGCTGAATGATATACTGTGGGAGGAGTTTGTCTTTTTCCTTGTAGACGAGGGGGTATTGGTCCTTCCACTCGGCAATCTGTTTCAACCATCCGTTGGTCTCGCCCCGTTCCACGATTTTGTTCAACACCTCCAAGGTGGCGCGGACATCGCCTACAATGGGGATATCGATCGGAACGGTCTTGGAGATCTGCGAGGGGTCCACGTCGATCTGAATCTTTTTGGCCTTTTTCGCAAATTCATCCGGTTTGCCGGTCACCCGGTCGTCAAACCGCGCCCCCACCGCAATCAACAAATCGCACTCCCCCACCGCATAGTTGGTGTATTCGAACCCGTGCATCCCGAGCATCCCGAGAGACAAAGGATCCGTCTCCGGAAATCCGCCGAGTCCCAAAAGCGTTGTCGTCACCGGAATCCGGGTCTTCCGGGCCAGTTCCGTCAGCTCCTTGGCTGCACCGGATGCAATCACGCCTCCGCCGGCATAGAGAACCGGACGCTTCGCCTTTTTGATCGCCTCCACCGCCTTCTTGACCTGACCGGCATGCCCTTCGAGCGTCGGCTTATATCCCCGGATGTTCACCTCTTTCGGGTAGACAAATTCCGTCTCCGTGGTGCTGACATCAAGGGGAAGATCGATTAACACCGGTCCGGGACGTCCGGTTCTGGCAATGAAGAAAGACTCACGTATAATTCGTGCCAGGTCCTTGACATTCTTCACCAGATAACTGTGTTTGACAATCGGCCGGGTAATGCCGATCGTGTCCGCTTCCTGAAAGGCATCATTTCCAATCATAAAGGTCCGGACCTGTCCGGTAATCGCCACGACCGGGATGGAGTCCATGTAGGCGGTGGCGATGCCGGTGACCAAATTTGTTGCGCCGGGACCGGAGGTGGCAAGACAGACCCCCGCCTTTCCCGTTGCCCGGGCATAGCCGTCCGCCATATGGGCCGCCCCCTGTTCATGGCGACTCATGATGACTTTAATGGGGGAATCGTACAAAGCATCAAATGTGGGAAGGTTTGCCCCGCCGGGAATTCCGAAGACAACATCCACCCCTTCCCGCAGAAGAGACTCCGCTAAAATCTTCGCACCGATGAGTTTTTTCACCATTCCCTCGTAAACTTAATAATTATACAGAGGAAGGGTTCTCTTTGTCAATGGTAAGGGGCAAGACAAGGGGGGAGGGGTCCTGGTAGAAACGGGGTATGCGGCTTGAAAGCTGGGTAAGAAACTCATAAGGTATTGTATTATAAAGGGTTGTAAGTTCTTCTACCCGGATCTCCTCCTTCTCCTGCCGGCCGATGAGGACCACTTCATCCCCGACCGATACGCCGGGACACTCTCCTACATCAACCATCATCTGATCCATACAGATCCGCCCGACCAGAGGAGCTCTTTTCCCCCGGACAAGGACGCTGCTTCGATTGGAGAGGAGCCGGTTGTATCCGTCCGCATAGCCGACCGGAAGGGTTGCGATGAGAGTCTCCCTGGAGGTGGTATAGGTTCCGCCGTAACTGATTTTTCTCCCTTTGGGCGTTTTCTTCAGATACACAATCCTTGAAAAAAAAGAGAGCGCCGGTTTCAACGAAAGGGTCTTCTTCTTCGGATCGGCATAACAGGGATCCACACCGTAAACCGCAAGCCCCGGCCGGACCAAGTTAAAATGGGACGCCGGATAATGAAGAAGCCCCGCGGAATTGGCCATGTGAACAAAAGGCGGAAGAAGGGAATGTTTCTTTAAGGTCTCCGCCAGTTTTCGGAAACGTTCAATTTGAAGCGCTGTTTCGGCCGGGTCGGCATCGTCGGCGTTCGCAAGATGCGTATAAAGTCCCTCGAAAGATAAGTGGTTGAAGCGGCTCAAGGCCTGCGCCAGTCCGAATGCCTCCTCATGCCAGACACCGATCCGTCCCATGCCGGTATCCACCTTCAGGTGAACCGGAATCCGTTTTTTCAAGCGCGCCGCTTTTTGGTCGAGCTGGCGCGCGCTCTCTTCCGTACAGACCGTCTGAATGAGATCGAACTCCATGACGGCCTCAATCTCATGCTCCAGAATTGTGCTTAACACCAAAATCGGGAGCCGGATCCCTTCTTGCTTTAAAAAAACGGCTTCATCAATGCTTGCGACGCCGAGGAAAGAGATTTCTTGAGTCTCAAGGAATCTTGCAATCTCGACGGCGCCGTGACCGTAGGCATTCGCCTTGACCGGAACCAATATTTCCGTCCCGGGACGGAGATGTTCGCGAATCCGGTCGAGGTTTTGGGTGATGGCTTTTAGGTCGATTTCGATCCAGGTGGGACGGTAGAAATCCTGTGGGCGTTCCATTTCGTTTTATTATACCACAAAACCGGGGACAAAAAAAGAGGAAGGGACGAACCATTCGTCCCTTCCTCAAACCTGCGACGGAGAAGTTACTTCGTCCCTTCCGTGGTGTAACTGGCTGGCTGGGCTTTTGTATCCGTCGTGTACCCCTTCGGATACCGGCGGGGGACCAATTTTTCAACAAAGTTGTCCATTTTCTCCTGCCGGTCGGCTGCCAACTGTTTGTCAGGGGAACCGGGATGCCTTTGGGGTTTCAGTTTTTTCACCGGATTAACAAGCCACTTATCTACCTCTGCCTTCACACGTTGTTTTCTTTCATTCCACTTCTGTTTTTGTTCAGGCGTCATCTCGTTGGCTTTCGCCTCTCTTGCCCTTTGTTCCTCCGTCTTCATCTCCTCGCGGAGCCGTTTCGTTGTCACGGGTTTTTCGTTGGGAGCCCACGCCTCCGCCAGGGTGACGCTGAAAAGAAAAAAGACTGCGCACCCAACTAACTTCCATACTCGTCTCATATGACCTCCTTTCGGTTCGTCTGTTTTTCCCTGAAAATTCCGAGACTTGAGGTGTAGCCGTGAAGGTATGTTTTTCCGCCGACAGGGCCGATCTCGCCGTTGCAGAAAAACCCAGCGATCGCCGAAGGGCCGATGACAGAGCGGATCATCTGGATGTCATGGTTCGGCTTTCCGTAAAGCCCCCTCCCCCTTCCCTGACAGCTGAAAAGAAGCATCCCGCGGGGTGGATCGCTCTTCAAAGAGGAGAGCTGGGACTCCAGAAGCGTCCGGAGATCCTCCTCGGATGTCTTGGCATCCCGAAGATGAAACTGGACCGTCTGACCCACCGACAAACGGTCTCCGATGATGAGCGCACCGGTGGTCGGGTCGGCTCCGATGATGTTCCGGATGAGAAAGTCCCCCCGCCCGAACTCGGACCTCATCTCATCCATCACCACACCGAGAAAAAGAGAATGTTGCGCCAAGACCCGATCCCGAAGAGAAAGACTCCCAAACAGTTCCTGAAGGACATCGACGGGGAATTTCCCTCCCAATTCCAATAGGGCATTTTCATCCGCTTTGGTAATGACAAACCGCTCCCCGATGGGACGGCACCCCTGCGAGACAATGGTGTCCAGAGAGATATTGCCGGTCAACGCAAGACCCACCGCCCCTTCCCGAATCACTTCGTCGTTCAGGAAGAGGAAATTCTGCCCCGCCTCGGTGGCACCGCTTGCAAGGCCTCCGATGACGGGACGCTCGCTGAAACCCTCGTTCAAATCATGAACCAGTTTCATCGCATCGCAGGTATACGGCTCGGGGATCAAGATGAAGGAGGGATGATCTTCCCGGGAGACGCCGATCCGTGTCGTCCACCGCTTTCCGACATTTCCGGAAAGTTCCAGTTCGATGGGGCTGACGGTAAAAGGATGAAGCAAGACCTCCGGGAGACGGGCCGCCACAAGCGACATTGCCGGACGGAATTCAAGTTCCAGATCGTTTCCGATCACACCGCTCGAACTGCACCCGATCAAAATCGGATTTCCGAGTCCGTGCCGGAAACTCCGTATCGCTTCCTCCCACGCTGTCTCATAATCGGGCGAGACAAAAAGAAAGACAAGGTGCGGAAGTTCCGAAAGGGACTTCCGGACCTCGATGGTCAGCTCGCTGAGCGCCTCAAGGGCGCTTTCTTTCTGGGTAATGGCCGAAACAAATTGCATCGTAATCTCTTTTGGGACAGTCCCTATATTTTTATCATACAATCTTTCGGATAAAGATACAAGGGAATTAGTGTCCTTGGGTTTTCAAAGGCCTTCCGGACAAAACGCTCCCCACCGAGCCGTAGGAGAGTCGCCGGATCCGGGATCCCCTGCTCAGGCGGAGCAAAACGCGCTTCTTTCCCGAGACGCTTTTCGATCAAACTCCGATAAAGGAAGGCCCCATCCCCCAGAAAAAGGGTCCTTCCCTCAAGAGACCCGAGGAAAGTCTCCGGCGGCGTAACTTGCTCATTGATTTTCTTTTGGAGAAAGCCGTTTTCACGCTCATAGAGCGCTGCATAAACCTGGCTCCGCTTGGCGTCAATAAAGGGAACGATCCGGGTTTCTTCATCCGAAACCGCCTCCGCAAGACAATCAAGCGTCGGAACCCCGACAACCGGTTTTTGGAGACTCACCGCCATCACCTTGACCATGGAGATCCCGACGCGAAGTCCGGTAAAAGAGCCGGGTCCGAGTCCGATGATGAAACAGTCGATTTCCCGGATAGGAAGTTTCAGCCGCTTCAGCACCTTTTCAAGAACCGGAAGAAGGTCGGCCGAGTGTTTCCTTTCAAGAAGGATCCGCTCTGCAAAAAGGGTTTTGCCCTCTTTTGAAATCCCGAGCGAAAAATAGGGAGTGGAGGTGTCAAAGGCAAGGAATTTCATCAAAGGCCGAGCTCCCGAATCAGAATCTCGTATCGTTTCCCCTTCGGTTTAAACAAAAGACTCCGCTCATTTTCCCCCACATGTTGAAACTCGATTTGGAGATACTCCGGCGGAAGAAGAGACGTAAGCCGGTCCGCCCACTCCAAAACAGAGACCCCTTTTCCGAAAAGGTACTCTTCGATCCCGATCTCCTGCTCAAGCCGGAGAAGATCCCCCTCTCCGGTCAGCCGGTGAGCGTCAAAGTGATACAAAGGAAGCCGTCCCTCGTATTCCCGCATCAGGACAAAGGAGGGACTATTCACCGGATGGTTTTGAGAAACGTCAAGCCCTTCTGCAATCCCCTTTACAAAGGTTGTCTTTCCAGCCCCGAGGTCTCCGACAAGCCCGAGCACTTCCCCGCCCTTCAACGCTTCTCCGAGCCGCCTGCCGAGTTGGACTGTTTCTTTCGGCTCCTTCGATACAATTTTCTTCAAAAGTGCTTAAATCCTCCCTTGAGTGGAACGATTTTCCCGCCGCTTTGGAGTAAAATCCCTTTCCTTTTCGGGAGAATTTTCCCAATTTTGGTCACACGAAAACCGAGGCCTATTTGGGAAAGGCGTTTCGCCTCTTTCGGCGCTACGGTAAAAAGAAGTTCGAAATCCTCTCCGTGATTCATCGCACTTTCAAAAGTGGCCCCTTTTGTGACCGGAACCGCCTCCTTTTTCACGAGTGCGCCAACTTTGCTTCCCCGGCAGATCTGTCCCAGGTCTCCGGCAAGGCCGTCCGAAAGATCAATCATAGAAGTGAGCCGGAACTTTTGCGTCAAAAGCCGGGCCTCCCTGACCCGCGGAATAAAAGTCAGGTGCCTTCCCTTTCGGGAGCCGCCGAGTGTGCCGGTTACAAAGACCGCGTCTCCCACTTTTGCGGTACTCCGGTAGACTGCTCTTCCCTTTTTGACAATCCCGGTCATCGCCACGGAGACAAACAGTTTCTCCGAGCGGTCGATATCGCCGCCGACAATCACAACGCCAAATTTCCGGGAGATCGCTTTCATCCCCCGGCCCATTGCTTCATAAAAAGAAATAGGGAGATCCCTCCGGACCCCGAGCACCACAACCGCATACCGGGGAACTCCGCCCATCGCGGCGATATCGCTGATATTGACGGCGATCGCTTTCCATCCGATTTCAAAGGGTGTCGCTTTTTTGGGGTAGAGAGGGGTCTTTTTCAGAGTGAAGTGATGGCCTTCAAGGATGGCATCGGTAGTAAAAAGGAGGCGGTGACTCCGCGTGAGCGGCAGAACCGCCGCATCATCGCCGCTTCCCCGGATGATCCCTTTTTGGGCTCCAAAAATCTTTTGGAACCTTTGAATCAGTCCGAATTCCCCGATCTGACCGAGGTTCACTTCCCGAAGTTCCCGGTGTATCGGCAGTACTCGCAGTCGCCCCCATCCTTCGGGATATCCCCGAGGAGAAGTTTGACCGCCTTCTCGAGGGTTAATTTGGCGCGGAGGGGGTCAGTCTCCATTTTAATCGGATCCACCTGAAAGCGAACTACTCCTTCCTTTTCCACCTTTCCGGGCGAGTAAAAAATCAGGTATCCCAGCGAACAGGTCGGCCGCTGGTTCGATTCCAAAAGTAGGGTGTAGCAGTCGAGTTGGTTTTGATAGTACCGCTCCGCATCCGCCTGATTCGGTGCCGAGCCCTTTGTCTTATAGTCGAGCGGGATGTAATATTCGCCTTTCACCAGACACTCGTCCAGCGCCCCGGAAAGCGCCACGCCGAGTCGGTCATCCTGATAAGAAAGACCCTCCCGCCAATTCCGCCACCTGTTCAGGGTCGCCACATCGTCAAAAAGGCGGCCCTCCACCTTGCCTGCCAGTTCCGGAGGAAGTTTTTTTGTCTTCCGGTATCCGTCGAAATATTCCTTGATGACCCGGTCCATTCCGCCCGGTAAAGAGGGAAAAATCCCCCGCGGCCTTTGAATGTTTTTATTGAAATGGAGCCAGAAACAGCGGGGGCAGTTCAAAAGAAGATTCAATGTGGTCGGGGAAAAACTGAGTGCGGTTTTGTTTTTCACGTCGCCTTTTTCGGCTTCGGGAATTTACCGTTCAGCGCATCCGCGGCAATCGAAAGGACCTCCGGAGGAAAATTCTGGTCGAGCATCCACTGGAGATACCCCGGATTCTCCTTGGCCACCTCCCGGAGGGACTTTCCGTAGATCCCCTTTTTCCCGAAGTTAAAATAGACCTCTCCGTTCCACCAGCGGAAACGCTGTGTCCGGTCCACATAAACCGTTTCCCGCTGAGTCGCCTCATCCAAAAGTTCCACCTCGCGGGGAAGATCCGGATACGCTTCGAGCTCCGCTTTAAATACCTCGAGAGAGGCCCGTGCATCCGCCAGCGCCGAATGGGCATTTTCAAGCGGTTTTTGAAGGTAACGTCGGCAGGCGGCATCCAGATCGCGGGGCTCCTTCAACATAAAAACTTTTTTGGCGTCGATGAGGAAACAGCGCTCAAAATTGAACAAGACCCCTGCCAGCTCAAATTCCTTTTTCAAAAGCGGTACATCCAGCCGGTCCAGTCCGAATCCGCCCAAATCCGACCCCTCAAAGCATTCGATGACCTTCTTGGCAATCTCCCTGAAAGGGGGAGCGTTCTTCACATCCCCATCGGTAATCCGGTGAATCGCGGTTGCCTCGGGCGGGATTTTCATCTCGGGGTTGATACGGGTGTGGAACAGCTCCTCCCTTCCGTCGGGAAAGAGTTTAATGAGTGCGATTTCCACGATTCGGTCTTTCTCCGGCCAGACCCCCGTTGCTTCAAGGTCCAGAAAAACGATCGGCCGCTTCAGTTTGAACATCCTACCCCCCCACGCCGAAGAGTTGGGAGAGGTGGATGGAAAAATAAAAGACCGCCATCACCAGCGCATTGTGGACAATATGAATCGTCATGGAGGTTACGAGCGATCCGGTGAGTTCATACCCGTAAGCGAGTGCACAACCCAAAAGGATAATCGGGAGAAACCCCACGAGATTGGCATGCAACACCGCAAAGAAAAACCCGCTTGAAAGAATCGCCCGTCCCCTTCCCCACCGGACCTTCAGCGCATTGTACAGAAATCCCCGGAAGAAAATTTCCTCCACAATCGGCCCCAGAATCACCACCAGGATCAAGGCGAGCGCAAGAATTTCCCTGGAACTCTCCTCCAAAAAGAGATGCTGGAGGGGCTGCTTCGGCGGCGAAAATCGGAAAAGTTCCGCAAGCCAGAGTGAAAGAAAAAAAGCCAAAAGGAGAACCGGGAGGAGTGAAAAGTAGCCCCGTAAGCCAAAAAGGACGTTTTGGGGAAAGGCGTTGGTTGAAAGGCCGAGGGATGAGACCCCCTGTCCCTTCTGGGCCGTGACAACCCGGAGGATGAGATAAACGGCCAAAAGGTCCAAAAGGAGCGTCCCGCCGATCAGATGCACCCCCTCCGTCCCTTTACCGCCGGAGAAATGGAAAAAGAAGGCCTGAATCAGTTCGATGACGTAACTGGCAAAGATGATGAGAACCACGACATGAAAGACATCCCGCAATGACCAGCGGATCTCTTGCTCGGGAGAGCGCCACGGAATGACGAATCGTCCCTGTCGCTTGAGCATGACAAATTGAAGTCCCAGGATAAATCCTGCCACCATCAAAAAGAGAAAGGCAAGCGTTCCGATCCCAAAGAGAAACTGGATGAGCGGA
Organism: uncultured Omnitrophica bacterium; assembly: GCA_947085655.1. Lineage (GTDB taxonomy): Bacteria > Omnitrophota > Gorgyraeia > JACQQV01 > JACQQV01 > CAMTXH01. Next base: position 39,955 of record CAMTXH010000006.1, read on the forward strand.
TCCTTCCGGAAGGTTTCCATCAGTTTCGCTTCTTCGAAAATCTCCTCCCCGGGAACCGATTCAGGGCCAGGCAGGGGAAGGGCGAAAGAGCCCACCAAGACGACCATGCTGTGAAAGAGGATCAAAAAAACCAGGATCCAGACGTATTTCCGCTCCTCGTGAATCCATTGTCTGATTCCTTCAAGTCTTCTCATCCCACCACGTCCAGTTTTCGAAACCGCGCCTCGACCCCCAATTCACCCGCAAGCTTCTGGCAGGCGGCTACATCAATTTCCGGAACCTCCACGAACGTCACGGCCACTTTCGGGATCATTTTTTTGCACTCCAGGATAAACGCTTTGACTTTTTCAAATGTCCCGACCCCGAAATGCGGACGGACGATCGCGTTATATTTTTCCTCATTTTCCGCGTTGAGACTCACGGAGATTTCGTCAATGAGACCCGACAACTCCGGTACAATGGACCGTTTATGAATCAGGTTGCCGTGGCCATTCGTGTTCAACCGGGTCCGGATGCCGCCGCGCGCTTTAAGGGCCTTGGCCACCTCCACCACAAAATCAATCCGGAGGGTCGGCTCCCCGTAGCCGCAAAAGACCACCTCTTCGTACTGATCCGCCCCCGCAAGCGCCGAGAGGACCTCCTGAGCGGATGGGGCCCGCTTCATTTTGAGCCGGTATCCCTTCAGATACAACTCCGAATCCGGTTCGCTCAATTCACAAAAGGTGCACCGGGCACTGCAGGCGTTGGTCACATTCACATAAAGGGCGTTATCGATCGGATAAACCAGCTGCTCCTCACCCGGCCGGCCCATCGGAAAAAGGGAAAAGGCATTTTCAGAGGTCCGATGTCCGATTTCCTCCGCCGAAACTGCTTTCAATCTGGCAATCGCTTCTGCGGTCTCTTTCAGATAAGCGGGTTCATTCCTTTTTCCCCGGACCGACTGAGGGGAAAGATACGGGGCATCCGTCTCAATCAGCATTCGATCCAAGGGACAGGCCTTCACCGCCTCTCGGAGTCCTTCCGATTTGGGATAGGTGATATTTCCGGAAAAGGAGATGTGGAGTCCAAGTGCAAGGAGTGTTTCCAGGTTCGCAGCAGTTCCTGAAAAACAATGATTCACGCCCCGGATCGGCAAAGAGACATGCGCTTTCAAGATTGAGACAAGGTCCGGATAGGCGTCCCGGATATGGAGGAGGATCGGGTGGCGGAATTCATCCGCCAGCTCCAGCATCCGGATGAAACATTTTTTCTGATCCTCCTCCGGCGAAAGGTTCCGGTAATAATCAAGGCCGATCTCGCCGATGGCAACCACCTTGGTCGATTGGGTCACTTCTCTCAATTCCTCGAAGATCGATTCATTAAAATGCTTTGCTTCATGGGGATGGTACCCGACGGTCGAATAGATAAAAGGGAATTTCTGGGCAAGGCCGTTTGCCCCGCGGCTTGTCCCGACGTCGGTTCCCACACACAAAAGGGCCGAGACACCCCCCTCCGCCGCCCGCCGGATCACCGATTCGCGGTCCGGATCAAAATCCTGAAACTGCAAATGGCAATGCGTATCCACAAACATAGATTAGTAAAGAGTAGACGCTTTACGAAACCACTTTAACGACTTAATGTTACAAATAAATTCAATCATCCAATCCATTTATTATTTATTTGTATCTTATTTAAATTTAGTATGTTATGTAAAGCGTCTACTATTTATTTTTACCCACGATCTGACGGAGCCGTTTGACCACTTTCGCCGTGAGAACCACACCGGCGTCGATCTCCGCTTCCGTGTTCTCGTAGCCAAAGGAAAATCTGACCGTCCCTCGCGCCACCTCCTGAGGAACCCCCATCGCCACCAGCACATGCGAGGGCTCAAGGCTGCCCGCCGTGCAGGCCGATCCGGTCGAGATGCAGACCCCCTCCAGATCCAAATTGATGGCCAAGGATTCCCCTTCAACCCCCTTGAACCCCAAATTCACGGTCCCTGGAATCCGGTCGGTCGGGTGACCGTTCAAGACCGCATCCTCCACCTGCCTTAAAATCCCCTCGTAAAACCGTTCCTGAAGGGATTGAAGATGCTTCCCCCGCTTTTCCATCTGGCTTTTGGCAAGGGAGATCGCTTTGCCCAGTCCCACAATCCCTGCCACATTCTCAGTCCCGGCCCGCATCCGCCTCTCATGATGCCCGCCGTGCTGGTGGGGCAGAATCCGGACATCCTTTCGGATGTAAAGAAATCCAACCCCCTTCGGTCCGTAAAATTTGTGCGCCGAGACGGAAAGAAGGTCCACACCCAATCCATCCACCGTGAACGGAATCTTGGCAAAACTTTGAACCGCGTCGGTGTGAAAGGGAATCCCCCGCTCTCTGGCAAGGGTTGCCAGTTCCCGAATAGGTTGAACCGTTCCGACTTCGTTATTGGCGTGCATGATGGAGACGAGAATCGTCCGGTCGGTGATGGCCGCTTTCAAATCTTCCGGCGAGATCTTCCCGGTCCGGTCCACCGGCAGGAGGGTGACCTCAAACCCCTGGCTCTCGAGAAACCGGCAGGTATCGAGGACGCAGGGGTGCTCGATCCGGCTTGAAATCAGATGGTTTCCGAACTCGCGGTTTCTAAAACTGATTCCTTTGAGGGCAAAATTGTTTGACTCGGTGCCGCCGGAGGTAAAATAGACGGTGTTCGGTTTGACTCCGAGAAAATCGGCAACAACCTCCCGGGCATGCTCCACCGCCTCCCGTGCCTGTCTCCCCTTCCCGTAGATGCTGGAGGCATTCCCGTATTCGTCCTTCAGGTACGGCAGCATCGCCTCCAGCACCTCCGGATGGAGGGGGGAGGTTGCGTTATGGTCAAAGTAATGGATTTTCTTCATGCTTCAATTTTTTGATAGAGGACTTCCCCTTTTTGAATTGTACCACCGACCGGAAGAAGCGGTTCCTCCAACGCCTGAAAGGTCGCTTGAGCGAGTTGTTTCCGGATGCCGAGCTGCTCCCAAATCCTTTCCGCCGTCTCCGGGATGAAGGGGTAAATCGAAAGGGAGACTTTTTTCAAGACCTCCAAAAGGGTCCGAAGGACCGACCCGAGCCGTTTTTCGTCCCTTTCCTTCGCAAGCTTCCAGGGGGCCTCCTCCTCGATGAACCGGTTGGCGTTCCGGACCCGCTCCCAGATTAAAAGAAGTGCACCGTCAAACTGGAGGCGGCTCATTTTTTCATCGATTTCTTGCAAGGGAAATTTTCTCCCCGGCTCCAGAATCTCCCCTTCCGGTATTTTTCCCTCGAAATACTTCTCGACCATTGTCAATGTCCGGTAAACGAGATTTCCGAGGTCGTTGGCCAATTCGTTATTGAGACGGGTGATGAGCGCTTCCTCGCTGAAAACACCGTCCAGTCCGAACGGGACCTCCCGCAGCAAAAAATAGCGGTAGGAATCGACGCCGTATTTTTCGATCATCTCAACCGGGTCCACAACATTCTTTTTTGACTTCGACATCTTCTCCCCGCCGACTTTCCACCAGCCGTGGGCAAAAATCGTCCGCGGCGGCCGGATTCCGAGCGCATGGAGCGTAATCGGCCAATAAACGGCATGGTGTCGGAGAATGTCTTTGCCCACAAGGTGGACCGCCCCCGCCTCCTCCCAGAAAGGAGTGAACCGTTCCCCGTCCGGCCAGCCGAGGGCGCTGATGTAATTCAACAAAGCATCGAACCAGACATAGGTCACATGCTTCGAACTGAAAGGAACCGGAATGCCCCACGGCACCCGCTCCCTGGGCCGCGTGATACAAAGGTCCGGAAGTTCGTTCTCCAAGAGGGCGAGGATTTCGTTCCGGCGGACAGAAGGGAGAATGAATTCCTCGTGGGAGAGAATGTACCTTTTGAGCCACTCCCGGTGCCGCTCAAGCGGGAGATAAAAATCCTCTTCCTCAATTTTCGTAACGGGGCGGGCGCAATTCGGACAAACCGGACTGACACCCTCCAGCTCGTCGATCCCGTAATGGGTTTCGCAGGGGACGCAATACCAGGACCTAAATGTCCCCTCCGCCAATTGCGGCCGCAACTTCTCAAGAAACCGCTGGACAATTTTTTTGTGCGCTTCATCCGTCGTCCGGATGAAAAAATCGTAGGAAATGTTCAACCCCTCCCAAAGGGATTTGAAGCGGCTAGAATTCTCATCCACAAAGGCCTTTGGAGAGTCGAATCCTTTCGCCTTTGCGGCTTGAGTGATCTTTTCGCCGTGCTCATCGGTTCCGGTCAGGAAGAAGACCTCCTCCCCTTTCAGCCTGTGATACCGGGCCAGACAGTCGGTTGCGATCTCCGTATAGGAATGTCCGATATGCGGCTCGGCGTTCACATAATAAAGAGGGGTGGTGACGTAATACCGCTTCATGGAAGAGACGCCTGAAGAGACCGGATTCTTCGCGAAAGAAGATGAAAAAGGAGTTTCGGATTCACATGATCCTCCAGCATCTCCCGCGCCTCAAGAAGCGCTTCAAGGGCTTTCTCCAGGCGCTCCTTGGTCCAGTGCGACGCTTCTTTCTCCAGGTCGGAGAGCTGATCCCCGTGAAAAAGGAGCGACCGGGCACCCATCTCCTTGAAGACCCAAAGGTCCCGATACCAACTGGTCAAAAGATCGAGTGTTTCGAAGAGCTCCTCTTTGTTCTTGAAGGCCTCCCGTTCCTCATCGATATGGAAGGCCCGTTCCAGAAAATGCTTCAAGGTCTCCTGTTTTTGCTTTAAAAAATCTTCTTTCATGGAAAGGGCTTTGCCGAGACTTCCGTGGCAGAGTCTAGAAAGAGTCAGGCAGTTCTCCGCCGAAAGATCCAGCGCCGTTTTCAGATATTTCTGAATGACCGCATCCGGGATCGGTCCGAACCGGATGATTTTACACCGGGAAAGAACCGTCGGAAGAACTCCCTCGCTCCTGACCGCCGTCAGAATCACAAGGCTCCCCGGCGGGGTCTCCTCCAGCATCTTGAGAAAAGCGTTCTGCGCCTCTTCCGTAGCTCGTTCCGCCTCAACCAGAACCGCAATCCGCCGCCTCCCTTCCCAGGGTCGGAAGCCGATTTCCCGTTTTAACTCCCGGATCGTCTCAATCGAATGTTGGGTCTCCCCTTTGGGGAGGATCCATAAGATATCCGGATGGATCCCATTTTCAATCTTCCGGCAGGAAAGACATTGGTCGCAACTGTCTCCTTTCCCGGTATCGCAATTGACTGCCTTGGCGATCTCTTTAGCCGCAAGCCTCTTTCCGACCCCTTCTGGTCCGAGGAATAGATAAGTCCCTGAAAGACCGTTTTGGGCGACCGCCTTCTTCAGCGTCTCCACGGCAAAGGCCTGCCCCACAATATCACGGAAGGACACGTAAAACCTCCTTCCAGACCCGCTCCCTCACTGCCTCGAGAGAAATAGGGGGGATGAATCGGATCCGCTTCGGCTCTGTCCGGACAATTTTCAGGTATCCGCGACGGACCTTTTCATGAAACCGGAGCGGTTTTCCCTCCATCCGGTCAAACAGCCGCTTCCGGCGGAGCCGCCGCAGTCCTTCCCGGCTCGACACATCCAAAAGAAAAGTAAGATCCGGTTTGAGACCCTGACAGGCAAACGCATCGATTTTCCGAATCAACCCGTTTGCAACCCCTCCCGCCGCTCCTTGATAGACGCGCGTCGCATCGGAGAAACGGTCGCAGATCACAATCTTCCCTTTCTTGAGAGCAGGGAGAATCACCTCCTGCACCAAAGAGGCGCGGCAGGTTTCATAAAGGAGCGTCTCCGATAAAGCACTGAGCCGCTTGTACCGGCGGTCAAGGAGAAGTCCCCGGATCTCCTCCGCAATCGGAGAGCCGCCCGGGTCCCTGGTCAAAACAACCGGGTACCCCTTCCCTTTGAGCATCCGCGCCAAAAGATGCGCCTGGGTCGTCTTTCCGCACCCCTCGGGACCGTCGAAGGTGATGAAAAGCCCTTTTTTTATCTTGCGCGGCGCCATACTGTTTTTCCTTTTTCATCCTCCAGAATGATTCCCTGACCGAGAAGCTCTTTCCGGAGCCGGTCCGCTTTCTTGAAATCTCCCTTTTTCCGCGCTGCATCTCTTTCGAAAATCTTTTTTTCAATATCGGGAGCCAAAGTCTCTTCTTTCTTTGGAGGAAAAACCCCCAAAACAGAAAGGATCTCTCCCAAAAGGGCTCCTTCCTCTTTGACCTCCATCCCTGGTACGGCCTGATTGGCCATTGCTCTATTGCAACGGGTCAGAAGTTCATGAGCCACCGAAAGGGCCTCCGGCGTATTCAAATCGTCATCCATCGCTTCCAAAAAGGCCTTGGCTAAGGGATGTTTTTCCTCCCGGAGCATTTTGCCGGACGGAACGGGATTTTTTTTGAAAAAAATTTCAAAACTTTGGTATGTCCGTTTTGCTTCCTCCAACCTCTCCCACGAAAAATCGAGGGGGTTTCGATAGTGGGTCTGCAAAAAGTAAAACCGGATCGTCTCGGGGGAGGCCTTCTCGAAAATTTCCTTTAGCGTGATGAAATTCCCGAGCGATTTGGACATCTTCTGGCCGTTCACCGTCACAAGGCCGTTGTGCATCCAAAGCGTTGCAAAAGACCGTCCCGCCCCCTCCGCCTGGGCCCTTTCATTCTCATGATGCGGGAAAATCAGGTCAAGCCCTCCGCCGTGAATCACAAACGGAACGCCCCTTTTCCGGAAAATATCCGTACTCATGGTGGAACATTCGATGTGCCAGCCGGGGCGTCCTTCTCCCCAATCGCTCGACCATGCCGGTTCCTCCGGCTTGGCCGATTTCCAGAGGGCAAAATCGAGCGGATGGCGCTTGTTTTCCGCCGGTTCCCCCCGGGTCCCTTCCAGCATCTCATCCGGATTCCGTCTGGACAGCTTTCCGTAGGAAGGGGCTTTCTTGACATCAAAATAGACATCCCCTCCCGCCACATACCCCGCGCCGCGGTCCAGGATTTCCCGGATCATCTCCTGCATCGCCTCAATGTATTCGGTCGCCTTCGGCTCCACGGTGGGAGGGTTGACCCCGAGACGCCCCAAGTCCGAGTGATAAAGGGAAAGGTACCGTTCGGAGACAGCCCGGACCGATTGTTTCAGGTTCCCCCTTTCCTTCCGGGCCCGCTCGATAATCTTGTCATCCACATCCGTGACATTCCGGACAAAATCAACGGTGTATCCCCGGAAGGCAAGATACCGCCGGATCATGTCGAAGACAAAAGCAGAACGGGCATGGCCGATATGGGACTCGTCGTAAACCGTCGGACCGCAGACATACATCCCGAGCTTTTTGTCGGGTGCATGGGTTTCCAGGGATTCTTTGGCCCGCGTGAGCGTGTTGTAGAGGCGCATGATCAGGGGGGCTCGCTACTTCTGGGCGTGTTTACGCCAGTCCTTCATCTGGTGCTCGATGGTATCGATTTCGTGTTGGAGTTTTTCCAAGGCCTGGGCCATCGGGTCGGGAAGATTGGTATGATCCAGATTGATGCCGGGGAACTGCTTTCCGGCCGTCTTCACCACGCGTCCCGGCACACCCACGACGGTGGAGTGGGGAGGAACGTCCCGGATCACGACCGCATTGGCGCCGATCTGGCTGTCATCGCCGATCGTGATGCTCCCGAGCACTTTTGCGCCGGCACCGACCACCACCCGGTTCCCGAGAGTGGGGTGTCGTTTCCCCCGTTCCTTCCCGGTCCCGCCCAGCGTCACCCCCTGAAAGAGGGTAACATCCTCTCCGAGCTCTGCCGTCTCCCCGATCACAACACCCATCCCGTGGTCGATAAAGCACCGTTTTCCGATCTTGGCGCCCGGATGAATTTCAATGCCGGTCAAGGAACGGGCCAGTTGCGATAAAAAGCGCGGGAGAAACGGGATTTTCCAGAGATAAAGGAGATGGGTGATTCGATGGACGATCAGGGCATGAAGTCCCGAATAGGTCAGGACAACCTCAAAGAAATTCGTCGCGGCCGGATCCCGTTCAAAGGCGGCCTGTACCTCTTGCCGGAAAAGACCCGCGACGGCGAAAAGACCCACCAGAAAAACGATCAAGATACCCAGCAAAATTTCCATTGTTCCCTACCGTTTAAATTTCTTTGTTGATGACGGAAACGATTGCGTAACTAGCGATCCCCTCCGAGCGTCCCAGAAATCCGAGTCCCTCGGTTGATTTCGCCTTGACGTTCACCTGCGCTTCCGTAAGCTGCAGGGTCTCGGCCAGTTTCTTTCGAATCGCCCCCTTAAACGGCGCCAGTTTCGGCTCTTCCGCAATCACCACCGTGTCAATGTTCACAATCTCAAATCCCTTTTCGGTCATTCGTCTCAAAACCCGCTTCAAGAGTTCCAGACTCGAAATATCCTTATAGGCGACGTCTGAATCCGGAAAATGTTCGCCCATATCCCCCTCGCCGCAGGCGCCGAGAAGGGCATCGCAGATGGCGTGGGAGAGGACGTCCGCATCCGAATGACCCTCTAACCCCTTTTCAAACGGAATTTCGATTCCTCCCAGAACCAGGGGCCTATTTTCGGTCATCTCATGAACGTCGAACCCTATCCCCAGACGCATGGTTTATCCCCTTCGGATCCCAATAAACTTTCGCAGAACCGCCACTCCTCCCGCGTTGTAATTTTGATGTTCCGCGGGTCGCCGGGAACGAGAAAGACCTTTTTTCCCAGACGTTCCAACAAAATGGCGCAATCCGTGACCGAGTTTCCACGGCTCCGTTTCGCCTTAAGATATCCTTCCAGCAAAAGCGACTTCCGGAAAATTTGAGGCGTTTGAATCTCCCAAAGCTGATCCCGGAGAAGGGTTTCTTTCACAAAACGTCCCCTCCCCCGCTTGACGGTGGAATGGATTGGAAGCGCCGGAATTGCTGCGCCGTACCGTCGAGCGGCGCGCGCCACCCGTTGGATCAAGGCCCCACTCAACAGAGGCCGGGCCCCATCATGTACCAGGATGAACTCTGTATCAGGCGAAAGCCGCTTGAGTCCCCTCCAGACCGATTCAAATCGGCTCGGTCCACCCGGGCAGATGGTTCTCACTTTGCGGAGCCCGAATGCCCGGATCAACCGGCCCGCCAGGGGGATGCGGGAACGGCGGACAACCAGGATGATGTCCCGGACAAGCGGCGAACGTTCGAGCGCCAAAAGGGCATGGGCCAGGATTGGTTTCCGGTCGAGGAGAAGATAGGGCTTTTCAAAAGATGTTTTCATCCGCCTCGATTTCCCGGCGGCGGGGACGATGGCGGTAAGGGTCATCCGAATCCTTACCGATGATCTTCTACCTTCGCAAAGACCATCCGGCCCGCCGTGGTCTGGAGGACACTCGTCACCATCACCTTCAGGGTTTGGCCGATCAGCCGTCGGCCGTTATCCACCACCACCATGGTTCCGTCGTCCAGATAGGCCACTCCCTGATTGTACTCCTTCCCCTCCTTGATGAGCTTCACATCCATCACCTCGCCCGGAAGGACGACCGGTTTCAGGGCATTAGCCAGTTCATTGACGTTGAAGACGGTGATCCCCTGCAGTTCGGCGATTTTGTTGAGATTGAAATCGTTGGTGAAGATCTTGCCCCCAAGTATTTTCGCAAGTTTCACCAGTTTCGCATCCACTTCCGGAATCTCCGGGAAGTCCTCATCCGAAATCCGGACATCGACGTGGGTGTTCTTCCGGATTTTATTCAGAATGTCCAGCCCCCGCCGTCCGCGGTTGCGCTTCAGAGAATCCGAAGAATCCGCAATCTGCTGAATTTCCCTCAGGATAAACTTCGGGACGACGAACCGGCCCTCGATGAATTTTGTCTGACAGATGTCGGCAATCCGTCCGTCGATGATCACGCTTGTATCGAGAAGAATCACATCGTCGTTGCGGTCCTGACGGCTGAATTTCACATACGGGATGATGAGGTTGAACTCATCCCGACCCCGCATCGCCATCACCATGCCGAGATAGCAGAAGACAAGCGTCAGAATCACCTGCAGAGTCAGTAACACCTCCTCCCCGAGCGGCACAATGATGAACGCCCCCGCAAGCAATTTTGCCAGAAGGAGCCCGAAGACGAGTCCGAACACGGCAGCGGAAAGACCCCGGACACTCACATTGCGCATCGCCAGCTCAAAAACAACCACAATCGTTGATACGACGAGGCCTATGCCCGCACCGATGAACGCCCACATTTCATTAAGACCTTGTAAAAGACTCCCCAACTGATACCCCACAAAAACACTGACCAGAATGAAAAAAAGACGGACAATCGTAAGAGACATCTTTCCTACCTCCTTCTTCCGATGAAGCCCTGGTTGCCGCTTTTCTCTTTGTCCGAGTCCTCCTCTTTACCGCGACGCAGCAGCTTCCAGGGATGACGCCGGATGTCCTCAATAAATTCTTCGAGAGAAAGGTACAACGCATCATTCATTAAAAGTTTCCCGAGAGTCCCCTCCCCCTGCTCCACCTGACTCATGATGCGATGAAGGGAGTCGGCGGAATCCTCCAGACGGCCGACCAATAGATACCCCCTCTCGAGCAGTTCATCCATCGAGACGGGGTCGACTCCTTCGAGACGTTCTCCCTCCTGAAGAAACCGATCGGCATGTTCCCCGGGGTAGATATCCACAAATTTTTCCCCCAATAGCCCCAACGTCTTAATCCTGGCTTCGGAATTATGAGAAACCAACGTTCCCTCCCGGAGCCAGACCAAAAGGTCCACATGCGTTTTTCCTTCCTCGATCCGGACGGATACTCCCTTGACCTCCCCCGAAATCACACCCGCTACATGGACCGGTGCCCCGATTTCAAGGCCGTGGGCGCTCTTAAACCGGAGGGTCAGGGTATAGCCGGGGTTCAGAAGGTAAAAATCGCCGATCGAAAAAACAATCATGAAAAGAATCAAGAGTCCGATAAATGCAAACAGTCCCACCTTCAACTCAAAGTTTGATTGCTTTGCCGCCATATCGGTTCTCCTATTGTCCCTCGGTAATTGGGCCGACTGCGGCCCCTGTGATAAATTGGCGCACGATCGGATTCCGGCTGTTCCGGATCTGATCTGGTGCCCCGATTTCAATAATTTTCCCTTCATACAGCATGGCAATACGGGTCGCGATCTTATAGGCGCTCGTCATGTCATGGGTTACCACGACGGAAGTCACTTTCAGTTTGTCATGAAGTTCGAGAATCAGATCATTGATGGCATCCCCCATGATCGGGTCCACACCGGTCGTCGGCTCATCATACAACATGATCTGGGGATTCCGGATGATCGCCCGGGCAAGCCCCACACGCTTGCGCATCCCGCCGGAAAGCTCTGACGGCTTCATCTCCTCAATTCCTTTGAGCCCCACCGTTTGAAGGGCTTCTCGAACACGGGCGGCGATTGATTCCTCATCGAGAGTGGTGTGCTCCGTCAGGGAAAAACCGACATTTTCTCCGATGCTCAAAGAATCAAAAAGGGCCGCCCCTTGAAAGAGCATTCCGAATTTGAACCGGATTCTCTCCATCTCTCTTCCCTTGGCCCGGGTGACATCCTCTCCGTCCACCAGAATCTGTCCGTTTTCCGGCCGCATCAATCCGATGATATGCTTCAAAAGGACGCTTTTCCCGCATCCGGATCGCCCGATGACAACCAGGGTCTCTCCTTTCTCAATAGTGAGGTTTAACTTCCGGAGAACGGGCTTTCGGTTGAACGACTTCGTCAGATTGATAATCTCGATCATTTAAAAGGCGAAGTAGAAAAGTGTGGTGAACAAACAGTCCGCCGCAATAATCAAAATGAACGAAATCACAACCGCAAGCGTCGTCGCCCGTCCCACCCCCTCCGCCCCCCCTTCGACGCGGAAGCCTTCAAAACAGCCGACGATGGCGATGATGATTCCGAAGAAGACCGACTTCACCAACCCGGTCAGGACGTCTTTCAAAAGGAGCGGTTCATACGTCATCCGCCAATAAAGACTCGAACCGATCCCCAACTTATACACGCCAAAAAGGTAACCGCCGAGAATCCCGATGTAGTCGGCATAGACGGTCAGGATCGGCAGCATGAAAACGGTCGCCAAAAAGCGGGGAACCACCAGATACTTGATCGGATTGGCCGCCAACGTTTCAAGGGCGTCGATCTGTTCCGTAACCTTCATGGTACCGAGCTCCGCCGCAATCGCCGCACCGACTCGTCCGGCAACCACGAGTGCGGTAATGACCGGTCCGATTTCACGCGTCACGGATAAAGACACGAGACTCGGAATATAGATATCCGCCGAGAGTTTTTGCAGTTGATAAGCACTTTGGAGCGCAAGGACGATGCCGATAAAAAGGGCGATGAGTGAAACGATCGGGAGACTGTCCCACCCGATCACGCTCATCTGATGAATGATCCGCCGCCACTTGAGCGGGGGGATAAAAACCCATAAAAGGGTCTGGACAAAAAGGGAGACTGCTCCTCCGGTATATTCGAGAAAGGCGATAAACCGTGACCCGATTCCCGTCCAAACTTCCAGGATCCGCCGCATCGTTTTCCTAAAATTTCAGTTGATGTTCAAGCCCGAAGAATTCTTCTTCGCCCTTGAGCCGGACTTTCAGGTGCTTGTCCTTGAGCAGTTTGTAGTCCATTTCCAACTCCCCCGCCTCCTCTTCCGCCGGAAACCCCTGGTTCAGAAAGGTTTTCAACGTCACGGAGGTCGTTCCGTTTCCCTTCCCGAAGACGACCTCCTCCTCGGAGGGCTTCTGCAAGGTCATCTCTTCCCAAACAACCGCATCCGCCTCCTCCACGGCAAGGGTCTTGTAGAATCCCTTCCTGCCGAAGGCGGAAAGGTCTACCAACCCGGAAACGGCCAAGAAGCTCTCTTTGGGAAAAACCCGTTCCAACCGGGATTCCAGCGTCAGGATCGGCCACTCTCCCTGAAAGGTGCCGTTTACCTGTTTGTAATCAATCCCCTTCCTCTTAATGACCCCGTCGTATGCAACCCCATGACCGTTGAAGCGAAGTCTCCTGAGCGGCCCCCGCACAAACAACTTCCCCTTAAGACGCTGGGGAAGTTGGGTTAAAAAAGACTCCTCCACAAAGGGCTCAACTTCTTCCCGCCTCATCTCTGAAAATTGTACATGGGCAGCCGTTTCAAAAGGAGAAGCAAGTTTCGTCCGTCCTGAAGCGCTGACATGCTTACCGAACGCGATCCTCCGGAAGGAAAAGACTCCTTCCGATATGGAAACATCGCCAAAGAAACGCTCGAGGGGAAATCCCCTCCACTCCAGACCGCGCGAAACCAGCTTGGCCCGTAAGGAGCGCCAAGGGGGGCGCTTATTCGGAATCAAAAGATAAAGATCACCGCTTCCGGAGAAGCTCCTTTCCTCCCCCGGCAGACTCCGGAAGAAAAGTTTTCCCTGAAAGAAAAGAGGGTTCCTCCGGAAAAGAGAAAATTGCACTTTTCCACGATTCGAATCGAGAATCCCTTCCCATTGCACCGAGTTCGGAAGAAGGGGTGACTTTGCCGAGAGTGTCCCCCCTTCAAACTTAATCCGGCCTTTCAGAGAGCTGAATGCCACGTCCTTCCAATGGGCCTTTCCGTCTTTGATGATCAAGGTGTACCGGTTTCTTTCCCTTTGAAGATGGGTCCGGTCGAGTCGGATAAATCCTCCCCCCGGAAGGGCAAACGTCAAATCCTCCAACACGACCTCTCCCAGTGCATTGAACCGGACTTCCCCCACCGACGTTTCCAGACCGAGCGACTCTGTCAGGGTCTTCCCTGTCCAGAGACGGATTTCCTGGGCCCAGATTTCCCGCTGGCTTTCCAGGCCCCTCCAGAGACTCACTCCCCCCGCCAAAAGGACCGGAAGGATGCACAAAAAAATCGTTTTTTTCTTACGAGTCAGGCGCCGGCGCATTATCCGAACAGAAGTTTTCCGTCTTTCACGGAGACCTTGACCTCTCCTCCCTCCTTGAATTTACCGAGAATGATCTCTTCGGCAAGGGGATCCTCGAGAAAACGCTGGATGGTCCGCTTCAAAGGACGCGCCCCGAAGACGGGATCGAATCCCTTTTCGATGAGGAATTCCTTCGCTTCCTTCGTCAGCTTGACCTGGATCCGTCTCTCTTTAAGGCGCTCTTGAACCTCCTCCACTTCAATCTCGATGATTTTGTTCAAATCGTCCTTCGTGAGCGGATGGAAGACAATGATGTCATCCACCCGGTTCAGAAATTCCGGTTTGAACGTCCGTTTGACTTCATCCAACAGTTTCGTCTTCATCTCATCGTATTTCACTTCCTCCTTCTGCGTCGAAAAGCCGAGGGATCCCTGCTTTCGGATGATCTCCGCGCCGATATTGGCGGTCATGATCAGAACGGTATTGCGAAAATCGACCCGCCTCCCGAAAGAATCGGTAATCCGGCCCTCTTCCAGGACTTGAAGGAGGAGGTTAAAGACATCCGGATGGGCTTTCTCGATTTCATCCAGAAGGACCACCGCGTACGGCCGTCGCCGGATCCGCTCGGTGAGCTGTCCTCCCTCTTCGTACCCGACGTATCCGGGCGGCGCCCCCACGAGCCGGGAAACATTGAATTTCTCCATATACTCGGACATGTCCACCTGGACCACCGCATCCGGATCCCCGAACAGAAACTCGGCCAGTGTCTTCGCCAAAAGCGTTTTTCCGACGCCGGTCGGCCCCAGAAAGATGAAGGAACCGATCGGGCGGCGCGTATCCTTGAGTCCTGCGCGGGAGCGGCGGATGGCGCGGGTGATGGCATTAATCGGTTCGTCCTGACCGATTACCCGTTTGTGCAGTTCCTCTTCCATCCGGAGAAGCCGGGCAAGCTCCTTTTCCTCGAGTTTAACGACGGGCACGCCGGTCCACTTGGAGACAATATGGGCGATGTCATCGGCTGTGACCTGCGGGCTCGACTCCATCTTCCTCTCCTTCCAGTCCTGTTTCATCTTCTCAAGGCGCTGTTTGGCCTCGCGCTCCTGGTCCCGGAGGTTTGCCGCTTTTTCGAAATCCTGTCCCTTGATCGCCGCCTCTTTTTCCTTCCGGAGGACCTCGATTTTTCCCTCCTGTTCCTTGACCTCTTTGGGCATGGTCATCACGGAGAGCCGGATCCGAGAACCGGCCTCGTCGATAAGATCAATCGCCTTGTCCGGAAGGAACCTTCCCGTGATATAACGGTCGGAGAGTTTCGCCGCCGCATCAAGCGCCTCATCGAGGATCTTGACCCGGTGATGCGCTTCATATTTGTCCCGGAGTCCCTTCAGGATCTCCATCGTCTCATCCACCGTCGGCTGCTCGACATAAATCGTCTGAAAACGGCGCTCAAGGGCCGCGTCCTTTTCAATGTATTTCCGGTATTCATCGAGGGTGGTGGCGCCGACACACTGGATTTCGCCGCGGGAGAGCGCCGGCTTGAGAATGTTGGAGGCGTCGATGGCTCCCTCCGCCCCGCCGGCTCCCACCAGGGTGTGAAGTTCGTCAATGAAGATGATGACGTTCTCGGAGCGTCTGATCTCATCCATCACCGCTTTGATCCGTTCCTCAAACTGGCCGCGGTATTTTGTGCCGGCGACCATGAGCGCCAAGTCGAGCGTGATGACCCGTTTATCCCGCAGCACCTCGGGAACATCTCCCGAGACGATCAGATGGGCCAGCCCCTCGACGATGGCGGTTTTTCCGACCCCCGCTTCTCCGAGAAGGACGGGGTTATTTTTGGTCCGCCGGGAAAGGACCTGGATGACCCGCTCGATTTCGTCCTTGCGTCCGATGACCGGGTCCAATTTATTCTCCCGGGCGAGCGCCGTCAGATCCCGGCCAAAGGCGTCCAACGCAGGGGTCTTGGTCTTGTAGGAGGTCCCACCCCCGGTCGGAGCACTCTGCGGCGGTGATCCGGATCCCAGAAGGGCCATCACTTCGCTCCGGACCTTCGTCAGGTCGAGTCCAAGATTAAGAAGGACCTGGGAGGCAACCCCCTCCCCTTCCCGGATCAGTCCAAGCAGAAGATGTTCCGTGCCGATGTAGTTATGCCCGAGGGACCGGGCCTCATCCATGGCCAGTTCAATCACTTTTTTGGCCTTCGGCGTGAAGGGAATGTCGCCGGAGACAATCGTACTCGGGCCGGACTGCACCAGTTTCTCAACCTCCAGCCGGATATTTTCGGAACTGAGTCCCAGACTCCGGAAGACGGCTGCGGCAACTCCTTCCCCCTCCCGGATGAGCCCAAGAAGCAGGTGTTCGGTCCCGATGTAATCATGGTTGAACCGTTTGGCCTCCTCCTTGGCCAGAATGATGACTTTACGCGCTCTTTCCGTGAATCGATTAAACATGCTCCCCCCTTCCGTTCAAATGAAAAACGCTTTATTTTGTGAGTTTGCTGCGGATAATCATGGCCCGCTTCACGTCCCGTTGGGATGCGGACAAGGTTTTGCCTTCCATCTTTTGGAGGTGCGCCGGCTGGGTCAGGATGAAGAGCTCGTTCAACAGTTTCCTGTCCAGATCCTGAATCAGTCCGAGGTCCACCCCCAATCGCACCATGGATAAAAGATCGGTCGTTTCGTTGCTGCTGATGATGTAAGCGCTCCGGAGCGTTCCGTAGGCGCGGAAAATCCGGTCCTGCAGTTCCAGTTTCCCCTGCGTCATCAACGACTTCCGGGCGTTCATCTCATAGTCGATAATCTGGCGGATGACCCGCTCGATGGAATCGATAATCTCCGTCTCGGAATGCCCCAGTGTCACCTGATTGGAAATCTGGAAAAGATTTCCGCTCGCCTGCGTTCCCTCCCCGTAGAAACCGCGGACCGCAAGATGAAGTTTTGTAATCATGTTGACGATCTTGTCGATCTGTTTCGTCATAACCAGGGCCGGCAGATGCGACATCACCGAGGCCCGCATGCCGGTCCCGGTGTTGGTCGGACAGCAGGTCAAATGCCCCCATTCCGGTGAAAAGGCGTAGGAGAGAGACTCGCTTAAAGTGTCGTCTATCTTCTCCGCCACCCGCCAGACCTCCATCAGGTTAAAACCGGACTGAAGCACCTGGATCCGGAGATGGTCTTCTTCGTTGATCATGACGCTCACCGTCTCATTGGGGGTGAGGCAGACTCCTTTATGGTCGACATCCACCGCATGTTCCCGGCTGATCAGATGCCGTTCAATCAGAAATTGCTTGTCGATGGAGGAGAGCTCGCTCAGGCGGAGAAAAAGCGCTCCTTTCAGAAACGAAGATTGGGCCATTGCCTTTTTGACCTTTTCCATCACCTCCTGTTCCTGTTTCTCGTTGGCCCAGTGGGCGTACGGAACGTGATCCAGGTTCCGCGCCAGACGGACGCGGCTGGAGAGGACGATCTCGGACTGCGGTCCCGTTCCCTTCAGCCATTCGCTTGGTTGTCTGAGCAAGTCGTCGAGTTTCACGAAGGTTTCTCTTCCTCTTGACTTTGATTCTTTGATTTCTTTTCGAGGAGGCGGATTTTATCCCGGATCTTCACCGCTTCTTCGAACGCCTCATCCTGAATCGCCTTCTTCAGTTTTTCCTGTAAAATTTCCAACTCCCCCTTCGGTTTCTCTTTGACGGCGGCCGGCTTGGGCGGGGGGGCCGCTGTTTTGGGCACGGTCTTTCCGCCGGGTGTCTTTCCGACATGCTGTCCCGACCCCTGAATCCGCTTCAAAAGGCCCGTTAAACTCTTCCGAAAGGCCTGATAACAGTCGCTGCAACCTAGCCGCCCGATCCGCTTGAAATCGTCATGCGTCATCCCGCAGGTGGAACAGGCGACTTTGATCTCCGCCTCCTCACCCAACTGCACCCCGAAATCGGCCAGCCCCGCCAGAAGATCGGAAAGGCCGAAATGCTGTTCCATCGAGGCGGACTTCTTCCGGGCGCACCCTTCGCAAAGGTGCAACTCTGTCATCTCCTCATCCACAATTTCGGTCAGATGAACCGTCGCCTGACTGGTCTTGCAGACATCACATAACATTTTAATCCCTCAAAGCCGGTACCGGACCCCGTCGGTCCGGGTGAGCTTCCGGAATTCCCGCATGATCCGGAGGGTCAAGGGGCCCGGCTTTCCTTCTCCGATGACCCGGCCGTCCACCCGGACCACCGGAATCACCTCTGCCGCGGTTCCGGTCAGAAAAACCTCCTCCGCATTGAACACATTATGCCGTGTCATCACTTCCTCCCGAATCGGAATCCGCTCCCGTCTGGCAATCGTGATGACGGCAAGCCGCGTGATCCCTTTTAGTGCGCCCACATAGGGAGGGGGCGTCAACAATTCCCCGTTTTTGGCGATGAAGATGTTGTCGCCGGTGCATTCGGCCACGTAGCCGGCCTGATTCATCATAATCGCCTCTTCCTTTCCCGCATTCGTCGCCTCAATCTTGGCGAGGATGTTGTTCAGGTAATTCAGGGATTTCAGTTGCGGGTCCACGGCGCTCGGAAGATTCCTCTGCGTCGGAACGGTGATAATTTCAAGTCCCTGCCGGTACAGTTTCTTCGGGTAAAGGACGATCCGGTCCGTGATGATAAAAAGCGTCGGACGGCCGCATTTTCTCGGATCCAATCCGAGATCCCCTTCCCCCCGCGTCACCACAAGCCGGATATACGCATCCTTGAGACGATTCGCCTTCAACGTCTCAATGACGGCACGGGTCATCTCCTTCCGGGAAAGAGGGATCTTCAGCATCAGCGTTTTCGCCGACTCGAAGAGCCGATCCAGGTGCTCCTCCAGTTTGAAAATCAGTCCGTCGTAAGAACGGATCCCCTCAAAGACCCCGTCTCCGTACAAAAGACCATGGTCAAAGACGGAGATCTTAGCGGCCTGCCGGTCCAGCAACTTCCCGTCGAGATACACCTTCAAATTATTTTTCATACACGCTCCTCAAGCTGTCCATCCCGGATGCGGAAAAGGATCGATGCTGCCTGGGCCACCGCCTCCGCATGGGTCACGATTAAAAATGTCATCTGTTCCGTTTGATTCAAGGAGGTCATCAACTCGAGAATCGCTTCCCCTGTCTTCGAATCCAGATTCCCAGTCGGTTCATCGCAAAGGACCAGTTCCGGGCGGTTCATCAGAGCCCGCGCAATCGCAACCCGCTGCTGTTCTCCGCCGGAAAGGGCCGCCGGCCGGTGACGCAGGCGTTCCCCGAGGCCAAGTTTGACAAGCCATTCCTCCGCCTCGCGCCGGAGGGAACGAAACGGGACCTTCGCGTCACGAATCTTCGCCGGAAGCATGACATTTTCAAGCGCCGTCAATTCCGGAAGGAGATGGTAAAATTGAAAAATAAAACCGATTTTTTCGTTCCGGAACCGGCAACGCTTCTCCTCCGAAAGCCGGTACAAATCCTTCCCCTGGAAAAGAACCTCTCCCGCCGTCGGCTTCTGAAGTCCTCCCAAAATATGCAACAGGGTCGATTTCCCCGCTCCGGAGGCACCGACGATGCTGACAATCTTTCCCCGCGGGATTTGAAGATCGATTCCGCGCAGGACCTGGAGATCTCTCCCTCCCTCCCGGTACAGGTGGCGGAGTCCTCTTGTTTCCAGAAGAAGTTCCACCGCTTCCTTTGTCTGAGGTTCCTTCAGCGCCGCCAACATCGCTTACTCATAGCGAAGGGCCTCGACCGGATCGAGCCGGGACGCCCTCCAAGCCGGGTAAAGGGTGGCCAATCCGCTGATCAAGACCGCCGCCAAAACAATCGCCAGCGAATCGAGCCACTGAATATCCACCGGCAGATATTCGATGTAATAGATGTCCTGCGGCAGACGGATAAAAGGATACCGCTTTAAAAAAAGACAGAGTCCCAACCCGGCGCCCGTCCCCAGGAGCGTCCCCGCCACACCGATGAGAAATCCCTGCAACGAGAAAATCAGCCGGATGGAGCGGTTCGAACTGCCGAGTGCTTTCAAAATCCCGATGTCCCGGGTTTTTTCCGTCACCATGACGATCAGAGAACCGGCGATGTTGAAACAGGCCACGCAGATGATCAGGGTTAAAATGACAAACATGGCGATCTTCTCAAGGGCCAAAGCCCCGAAGAGGTTCCGGTTCATCTCAATCCAGGTGGTCACCCGGAAACCGGGACCCAAAAGGGCCTCCGCCTTCTTTTTCGCTTCCTCCGCCCGGTGCATGTTCCGCAGCCGCACCCCGATGCCGCCGACCGCTTCCTGCAATCCGAAAAGATGCTGGGCATCCTCCAGCCGGACAAAAACAAGGTTCAGGTCATAGTCATACATCCCGGAATGGAAAATGCCGCCGACCCGGAACGGTTCGCCCCGCTTGCGGGCGGGGGAAATCACTTCGAGTTTCTCACCGATACGGAGGTCCAGTTTGCGCGCCAGCTCCCTTCCGATCAGAATCTCCCTTTCGGCCAGATGAAAAGAGCCCTCGATGATGCCCTGATGGGTCCGGGTCACGGTTTGCTCAAGGTCCGGATCGATGCCACGGAGAAGAACTCCGTGCACCAGGTCATCTACGGAAAGCATCGCCTGACCGTGAAGAAAGGGGGCGCTTCCCGTAATTTCTTCCACCTGGGCGAGCCGACTCATCACCGCCTCCGGCTCGCTGATCCCTCCGGGAGATTCGATAAAAAGATGGGGATGAGAGCCGGTGATTTTTTCTTTCAGATCCCGGTCGAACCCGCTCATCACGGCAATCACGACGATGAGAGCCATCACCCCCACCGCCACGCCAAGGGTTGAAATCAGCGTGGTCACCGAAAAATAGGAATCCTTCTGTCGGAACAGATACCGCAACCCCACAAACAGTTCTAACCGCATCCCTATTTCTCCGGTTTCAGCTGCGGGAAAAGGATGACTTCCCGGATTGAACGCTGATTGGCAAACAACATGGTGAGTCGGTCGATCCCGACCCCGAGTCCCGCCGCAGGCGGCATGCCGTACTCCAGGGCCTTCACAAAGTCTCCATCAATTTTAGATGCATCTCCGTCCGCTTGTGTTTCAAAGCGTTTCATCTGCTCAACCGGATCATTCAGCTCGGAATAACCGTTGGCCACTTCCATGCCGCCGACGAAAAGCTCAAACCGTTCCGCAACGTCCGGATTTTCCTTTTTGCTCTTTGCAAGAGGTGAAATGGCTGTGTAATAATCGATCACAAAGACTGGTTTATCCGCATGAGGAGCGACTAAATCTGAAACTAAATTTACAATTTGAGAACGGGTCAAATTTTCCTTTAATTCTAAATGGGCTGATTCTTTTCGCTTTTTTAACTTTTGAATCATTTCTTTTTCGGAATCCCCGGGATCAATATCAAAAATGTCTTTTAACTCTTTTGTAAAAGAAAAACGTCTCCAGGGGGGCGCAAAATCGATCTCTGGAAGATTGCCAAATTTGACCTTCGTCGTGCCCAGTAATCCCTCAACCAATGTCGCGATCATCTCCTCCATAAAAATCATCATATCTTCGTAATTCCAATACGCCGCGTAGGCCTCCAGCATCGTGAATTCAGGATTATGCTGCGCGGAAATCCCCTCGTTCCGGAAACTTTTCGCAATCTCATACACCTTTTCAAATCCGCCGACGAGGAGTTTCTTCAGGTATAACTCCGGGGCGAGCCGGAGGTAAAGCTCCATATCGAGGGTCTTGTGGTGCGTTTTAAAAGGGTCTCCCGCCGCCCCGCCGGGGATCGGATGCATCATCGGCGTCTCCACCTCCAGAAATCCCTTTTTGTCCAGGAAATGCCTCATCTTCTGAATCAGGCGGCTCCTCAGCACAAAGACGGAGCGGACCTCTTCGCTCATGAGGAGATCCACATAACGCTGCCGGATGCGTGTCTCCACGTCTTTGAGTCCGTGCCACTTCTCCGGAAGCGGTCTTAAATTTTTGGAGAGAAGCTCGAGCCGCTCAACCCGGACGCTCGGTTCTCCGGTCTTGGTCTTGAAAAGGGACCCCTCCGCGCCGACAATATCCCCGATGTCCAGTTTTTCAAAGAACGCAAATGCCTCTCCGCCGACAGTCTCCTCCTTGATATAAAGTTGGAGCTTGCCTGTCTGGTCGCGGAGATCGGCAAATCCTGTCTTGCCGTGCCGCCGAAGAGCCATGAGACGCCCGGCGACCTTCACCTTTTTTCCCTCTTCAAAGGCGGAGACGATTTCGCTCAGAGAACCGCTCCGCTCAAAACGTCCCCCGTAGGGAACAACCGGTTTCTCATACAAACGGAGTCCCTTAAAGGAGGCGAGCTTCTTTAATCTTTCCTGATAAAGGGTGTTCGTCTCATCCATAAGGCATACTAAATCAATCGATTATAGCGCATCGGAAACATTCTGTCAATGCCGGCGTTTGGGGAGCCGGTTTTCGTTACCTCAAGCGGAGATTAGGGATAGGCGATTTGGATGGACAAAAAAGGACGGTCTCCGGTAGATGATGACTGTCCTCGGATAACGGGATTTGGAGGACAGGTGAGAGACCGTCCCTTATGGGCTAACGTAATCGAATTGTCATTCCGTTGCGAAGCGGCCGGCCTCCAGCGAAATTTTGGGGGTCCAAGGCTAAATTTCGCCCCGGGAGGCAGGCCGCCTGCACGGTATCATCAAACATAGCGCATTCCTGAAATCTTTCTCGGTTTTTCCTTTACCGGTACCGGCGTTTCCTGTTCGACTTCCGGTTCGGGTTCCTCTTCAAATGTTTCCTCGGAACCGGCAGGATCATTCGGCAAAGGCAGAGCAGGACTTTCCGGTGCAATGACCTCCTGTTCGCTCACAGGTGGACCGGCAGACTGAAGAACCCTTTCCCTGATTTGATGCTTTCCAGACCCTTCCGGACCAACGACGCTGAGAATAGCTTCTTTTGCATCTGAATCACCCGTAACGGCACCGACTCCTGCCATCTGAGCGTCGGGGTTTTCCGCCATGCTCCCTCCCCGTTCGAACGCCTGATAGATTTTGCGATCGATTGCAGAATCCTCATCATGAAAAGCGCCATCATGGTTGAACCCCCCTTTTTCTCCGGAACTCGGATTCGTGATTCCCTCGGGCTGCGAAAACGGAAAATATGCCATAGCAGCCGCAAGGAATAAAAAAGTCATTTTGGAAACGCTGAACTTCATCCAATCCACCCCTCCTTTTTTAGGGGAAACAAAAAAGCTGCCGAAAAAAAATTCGCCCTTCGACCCCGCTCAGGGCGAATCCTGAGCTTTTCGAAGGGATTCGGCAGCTCGGCGATCGTAAAAACGGTGTCTGGTGTTAGGTGTACGGTGTAAGGTTACATGCTACCTAACACCCTGCACCTGACACCCTTCACCGTTTTTGTAGACCCGTAACTTTGCGTCCTACCCTTTCGAGTAGTTTGCCTTTATCGTAAATTCTTTTTTAAATCGTCAAAAATAGGCGCAAAAAAAATTCTGCGCCTTAAGAAACGCGCGCTCCTATTAGGAAGTATACCCTAAAAATGGCGAAAATCAAGATGGAGAAGCTAAATTATCGTCGGACATTGTCAAATTGTGCAATTGCACAAGAGTTACTTTCGGAAGGAGAAAGAGGATGTAAAGATTCCTGCCGCAGATAAAAGGAGACAGAGTCCTAAAAAAAGGCCGCTGTGGCGCGTATAAAATGTCTCTTTCCTAAATAGCGGCACCTCCCAGGTCCGCTGGCCGGTGATGAAAAGCGCTTCTCCCCCGAGTCGGAGATCCCGGACAATCCGTCCGGTCGGGTCAATCAGGCAGCTGTAGCCGGTATTGGCGGCGCGAAGAACGCTCCGGCGGTTCTCAATGGCGCGAAACGCGGAGGCCTGGGCATGCTGGAAAGGGGCGCCGCTTTTCCCGAACCAGGCGTCGTTCGTGATATTCACCAAAAAATCAGACTCCTTTGCAAAGCGGCGAACCAAATCCGGAAAGATGTCTTCAAAGCAGATGAGGACCGAAAAATTCCCCTTCGGATGCTGAAAAATAGTGGCCTCGCTCCCAGGGTCAAAATCGCCTGTCACGATCCACTCCCGAAGAAACGGAAACAGGTCTTCAAAGGGAATAAATTCCCCGAAAGGGACAAGGTGGAGTTTGTCGTAACGTTTCAGGATTTCCCCTTTGTGAAAGAAGACGGCGCTATTATACGAGAGACGCCCTGCAGTCCACGGGGCTCCGACCAATAGAAAACCGCCTGTCTTTTTGTTCAGTCTCTCAAGCCGAAGAAGAAGCTCTTTTTCTTCCGGAAGGAAACCCGGCACCGCCGTCTCCGGCCAGACCACAAGATCCGGATTTTGTGCGGAGGCGGTAAGGGTGAGCTGCTCATACTTTTCCATGATGCCATCCTGGAGAAGGGGATCCCACTTCAGATGCTGGGGGATGTTTCCCTGAATGACGGAAGCGCGAAGCGTTTTGCTCGGTTTTGAAAATTCATTCAGCCGGAAAAAGCCGTAAACCCATACCCCCAGGAAAAGACACACAAATAAAATGGAAGAAACAAGAACCTTCCTCTCCCCTCTCCGCCGGACCCATTGATAAAGAAGTGCATTGCCCCCCATCACGAGAAAGGAGACGCCGTAAGCGCCGGTCAGGTCTGCCACCTGAATCAAGGGAAGAAAGCGCCATTGGGAATAACCCAAAATGGGCCAACCAAACCCGGTGAATAAACTGCTCCGGAGCCATTCGAGCACCACCCATCCTGGTGGAAGAAAAAGAGGAAGCCACTGAGAAGGGCAGTACCTTGCCGCAATGCCAAAGAGTCCGAAATAGAGTGAAAGGTAGCCGACAAGCACAAGGGTGCCGGGCCAGGTCACATGGTGAATCCATTGGAGAGTTCCCAAGAAAAAGAGAGTGCCGGTGAGGATGGCCAATCCGAACGCTTTTTTTAGGGAACATTCCTGAAGGGCAAGAAAAAAAGGTAAAAATGAAAACCAGGCGAAAATACCGATATTAAAGGGGGGATACGAAAAAACAAGGAGAAGAACCGAAAGGATCGAAAGGGAAACCCGTCTCAATCACGCACCGTGACACTTCTTATACTTCTTGCCGCTTCCACAGGGGCAAGGGTCATTCCGTCCGACTTTTTCCTTTCTCCGGTACGGTTCCGGGGCCTCTCCGCCGGCGGCTTGTGCCTGGGCAAAGGGACTTTCGAACGGAACACTTTTTTCCGGAGAAGGCCCTTTTCCTTCAAAACGGGCTGCCTCCGGGTGAATTAATTTTTGAGGCACTGATTCAAAGACACTTGAAAGCCGCTCAAGACCCGCGATCCGGAATTTCAGGATATATTCGATGGCATCCTCTTTGATCCGCCGGATCATCTCCTGAAAGAGGGCATACGCCTCATGCTGATACTCAATCAAGGGGTCCCGTTGTCCGTAGGCGCGCAACCCAATCCCTTCCCGAAGGCCATCCATGATGTAAAGATGGTCTTTCCATTTGGAGTCCACGACCTGCAAAAGGATCAGCCGCTCATGATGGCGCATCAGTTCCTCTCCGAGCTCCTTTTCCTTCGTCTCATAGGTCTCCTCGAATTTTTCGAGGCATTTTTTCTTTGCCTCTTCGCGGTCTGCCTCGCCGACTTCCTGGGGGAGGAGTGCAAGACCCCATTTGGAGCGGGCCCACTCAGAGAGCCCCTCCCGATCCCACTCTTCGGGGCGCTGCGCCTCATTCATAAAAAGGTCGATCTGGTCTGAAATCACATCCTCCCCCATCTCCAAAAGGTGATCTTTCAGGTTCTCCCCCTCAATCAATGCGCGACGCTCCTCGTAAATAACCTCCCGCTGGCGGTTCATGACATTGTCAAAGTTGAGGAGTTGTTTCCGGATTTCAAAATGGTGGGTCTCGACCCGCTTCTGGGCAATCTCGATGGATTTGGAAACCATCGGATGCTCGATCGGCATGTTTTCTTCCCATTTGAAGAAATCCATCAGTTTCGCAATCCGGTCCGAGGCAAAGACCCGCATCAGGTCATCCTCCAGGGAAAGATAAAAGCGGGAGGAACCAGGGTCTCCCTGCCGGCCGGCACGGCCCCGCAGTTGATTGTCGATCCGGCGCGCCTCATGCCGCTCGGTTCCGAGAATATGAAGTCCACCCAGTTCAACCACTTCCTCGTGCTCTGCCTCCACCTCCTTTTTCTTCCCGGCCAGAATGGCGGACTGTTCCTCCGGCGTCAAGGGCTCCTTTTCACTTTCCTTTCGGTGGATCGCATCCTGCGCCAGAAACTGGGGATTTCCCCCAAGGAGAATGTCCGTTCCGCGGCCGGCCATGTTGGTGGCGATGGTCACGCTACCTTTTCGGCCTGCCTGTGCCACGATCCGCGCCTCCATCTCATGGTATTTTGCGTTCAGGACCTGGTGGGGGATATTTTTCTTTTTCAAAAGCTCGCTCAACACTTCCGATTTGTCGATCGAGATGGTCCCGACAAGGACAGGCCGTCCCTTCCGATACAATTCCGTAATCTCCTCGACCACCGCGCGAAACTTTTCGGTTTCCGTTCTGAAAATCACATCGGGGTAGTTCGTCCGGATGAGAGACCGGTTCGTGGGAATCACCACCACATCCAGTTTATAGGTATGGTCAAATTCCTGGGCTTCCGTCGCAGCGGTCCCGGTCATCCCGGCCAGTTTCTCAAACATCCTGAAATAGTTCTGGAAGGTAATGGTGGCAAGGGTCTGGTTTTCCCGTTCAATCTTGACCCCTTCCTTTGCCTCGATCGCCTGATGCAGCCCGTCCGACCAGCGGCGGCCCGGCATCAGCCGGCCGGTAAATTCATCCACGATGAGAACGCCGTTATCTTTGACGACATAATCCACGTCCCGCTTGAAGAGGGTGTGCGCGCGGAGGGCCTGGTTCACATGATGCACCAGATCGATGTGGACGTCTTCAAAGAGATTCTCGACGCCCAACATTTCCTCCACCTGCCGGACGCCCTCCTCCGTTAGGTTCGCTGTCTGGTGTTTTTCATCCACCTGATACTCGGTCTCTTTTTTCAATTTCGGAATGATCCGGTCAATCGTGTAATACTTGTCAGTCGATTCTTCCGCCGGACCCGAAATAATCAGGGGAGTTCTGGCCTCATCAATCAGAATGGAATCCACCTCATCCACGATCGCGTAATGAAGATCCCTCTGAACCCGGTCTTCTTTACCCATCACCATATTGTCGCGCAGGTAGTCAAAACCGAACTCGTTATTTGTTCCGTAGGTGACATCGCAACGATAGGCGGCCTGGCGGTCAGGGGGGGTCATGTCATGTTGGATCACCCCCACGGAAAGTCCCAGCGATTCGTAAATCGGGCCCATCCACTCCCGGTCGCGCCGGGCAAGATAATCGTTGACGGTCACCACATAGACGCCTCTCCCGAGAAGGGCATTCAGGTAAACCGGGAGCGTCGCTACAAGCGTCTTTCCCTCTCCGGTCGCCATCTCCGCAATCTTTCCCTCATGGAGAACCAGTCCCCCCATGAGTTGCACATCAAAATGGCGCATTCCGACTTGCCTTTTCCCAGTCTCCCGAACCACGGCGAACGCTTCGGGAAGGATTTCATCGAAAATCTGGTTGCGCGTCCGCTTCAGCTTCTCTTTGAGTTTCACCTTCGCTTCAGGGGAGGTGCTTTCATGGATTTCCGCCTGAAGGGCCTCGATCTGGTTTGCAATCGTCTTTTCCTTCTCCAAAAGGTGGGAACGGAAGAGCTCGGTCTTGGCGCGAAGCTCCGCATCCGTGAGGCGCGCGACGGCTTCCTCCAGCGCATTGATCCGTTGGACCACCGGAAGAAGCCTTCTCAACTCCCGGTCGTTTTGCGTTCCAATCAGTCTGAGGACTCTATTGAACATTCCCTTCCTCAATATTGATGTAATCTTCAAAACGGAGCTTTCCCTCGATCTCCTCATGGATGACGCGGACCCGGTCCGCCATATAAGGATGGGTCCGGAGGTAATGTCCGCGCGGCCCCTTTTCCCGGTGGACCTCCTTCAACTTCTCAAGAAAGCGGACCATGGCATGCGGATCATACCCCGCCTCCCGCATCATCGTCACGGCAAGCCGGTCGGCGGTCAACTCATCCCCCCGGGCGTATGCCAGAAAAATCTGGGTGAGGGCGTATTGGGCCCCCCGAACCGCGCGCGCATCCGCGCCAGAGCCGACGGCAAGGGCCTGGAGGAGTCCGTAGCCCATGGAGGCCTGGAGCCGTTTCACCGAATGCCGGGCCGCCACATGAGCGATTTCGTGGGCCAAAACCCCAGCCAGTTCATCATCGCTCTCCGCCTTTTCCAAAAGCCCGCGGTTCACATAAACGAATCCGCCCGGCAGCGAAGAGGCATTTACCTCCTCCAAATCCAGCACCTTGAAATCGTAAACGAGTTCCTGGCGATCGGAAAAAGCGGCCAGCTTCTGTCCAATCGTCTCAACCCGCTGTTGCGCCTCCCGGTCCGGCAGGAGTTTGTACTGTTCTCCGAGCCGCTTCGCAATTTTCCGGCCCATATTGACTTCCTGCTCGGTGGTGTAGAGAACCCACTCTTCGCGGTCGGTCGCAAGATCATAATAGGAAGAGGAAGCGCATCCTGTCTGAAACAAAAGGAGGAGGCAAAGCCATCCTCCTCCTTTTCTTATTCCCCTTTGAGCCGCTTCAATAGGGGGTGTTTGTGGTCTGCACGGCTGGTCTCGGTTCATATTCCTTCAAAAAGGCCTCGCAACCGGAGAGCGAAATGAGAAGCCAACCCGCTACAAACCAAACAGTAACGTTTCTCATCATGCACCTTTAATCGGTGATCAAGTTATACGCCTCGCGGGCGCACTCGAGGGGGTCTGTGATAATCTGCTCCCGCGTAAACCGGAGAACATGATAGCCGTCCTCCCGAAGGGCGGCATCCTTTTCTTCATCGCTCTTTTTCTGCTCATCGGATTTATGATCACCTTTCTCGCATTCAATGGCAATCCGGATATCCTCCTGTTTGGTTTTATAAATGACCAAAAAATCGACTTCATACTCCCCGATTTTTACCGCATGGCCGATGGCAAGACGGAGCATCACCTTCTCCACCACCTGCCCCTCTTTTGTTGTCTTGTAAATGAAGTAATCATTCATGAGGTCCCAATAGAGATGGCAGAGAGCGATGTACATGAACTGCTCGGTGGCGTCCTGAATGTCCCATTCATCCAGCAGGGCGTAGATTTTGGTTTCAAAGGAAATCGCCTGACGTTTGCTGACCGCCTCCAAGAAATATCTCACATTCGCCAGCATCGCTTTTCTCCTTCCTAAGGTCCCCAGAGACCCAGACCCTCCCGCTCGGCCTGCAGGGCGAGTTTCTCGAAGTGTTCCGCGTACCGGGTATTAGGGGGGATGGAAAGGGGTTTGGCGAGCCCCTTCCGGATCAGATGCGCATTGACGAAAATTTCCTCCGCCAAAGCCCCCATCCGGACATAAACATAAGCCAAGAGCCGTCCAAAACGATCACGCTTGACCTGGTCAAATTCAAGCCGCACTTTTTTTCCCTCCACGAGTGCGCGGTTTTCCCGGGTTGCTTCTTCCGCGTACGGCTTAGGATCGTACACCCAGGCGGTCCCGACCCGCCGCATCATCTCCGGCGTGTCGATGCCGAGATACCGAACCTTTTCGCCGTTTTCAAGTTCGATGGTGTCCCCATCCGTAACGGTCCGTACCAGACTCGCCTCTTCCTCTGTCCGATCATACCATTTTCCGCCCGAAAGCGCCGCCGGGGCCATCGAGTGGAGCAGGAACAAAACAATCAACCAGCCCCTTATAAAAAGTTTCATCCTTTTTTCCCCTTCCCGGCTTTCTGCTCGAGAAAGGCCTGAACAAAAAGGCCGATCTCCCCGTCCATCACGGAAGTGGTGTTGGACGTTTCCGTCCCGGTCCGGTGGTCTTTGACCATCTGATACGGGTGAAAAACGTAAGAGCGGATCTGGCTTCCCCAGGCAATTTCCCGCTTGGTGCCGTGGGCGGCCTTGAGGGCTTCCTCCTTTTCTCTCTGCTGGCGTTCGTAAAGACGGGCCCGAAGGACCTTCAGGGCGGTCGCTTTATTTTTGTGCTGGGACCGTTCGTTCTGACACTGGACAACGATCCCGGTAGGCAAATGGGTAATCCGGACTGCGGAATCGGTCACATTCACATGTTGTCCTCCTTTGCCGCTTGAGCGGTACGTATCGATTCGCAAATCGGACTCCTTGATATCAATGGGAACATCTTCGGGGGCCTGGGGAATGACATCCACCGAGGCAAAGGAGGTATGACGCCGTTTGTTGGCGTCAAAGGGGGAAATCCGGACGAGCCGGTGAACCCCGATTTCCGATTGGAGAAGCCCGTAAGCGAACTCCCCCTTGATCAAAAGGGTGGCATTTTTGATGCCGGCTTCCTCACCGGGCAGTACATCGAGTGTTTCAACCTTGAACTGCTTTTCCTCCGCCCAGCGCTCGTACATCCGGAGGAGCATCGCCGCCCAGTCACAGGATTCGGTTCCGCCCGCGCCCGCATTCACGCTCAAGATGGCATCCCGAATGTCATTTCTCCCTCCCAGAAGCCGTTGCGTCTGGAGGCGCCGGATCTTTTCCTCCAGTTTCCGGAGATCCTTCTCACACTCCTTGAGGGATGCCGTATCGCCTTCGTCCACAACGGATAAAAGCTCTTCAAGCTCCCGCAGTTCCTTTTCACAGGATAAAAGGGGCTCCACCCGTATTTTGGATTCTTTCAATTTTTGGATGGTCTGATTGGCTTCCTTCGGCTGCTCCCAGAAGCCCGCTTTTGCAATCTCCTCCTCAAGGGAGGAGATGGTTTCAAGCATCTCACCGACGTCAAAGATGCCTCCGAATCTTTTCAAGGCCGTCCCGGAGCTGTTTTAAAGAAGCGCGGATTTCGTCTAACGTCATGGCTCTCTCCTTTCCTTCATCATACCGCAAAAAAAAGGGATCGTAAAGACATCCTCTTCAATGAAGTGATCTTTGTATCCGCTTTGCCAGGGTCTCGGTCATGCCGCGCAGTTGCACCAGTCTTTCAGGAGAGGCCTTTTTCAGTTCCTCGAGACTTTTAAAATGGCAGAGGAGCTCCCGCAGACGGCGCGGACCGAGTCCCGGAATGGCCAGAAGCCGGGACTCAAACTGCGATTTGCCCCGGAGGAGGCGGTGATAACGGATGGCAAAACGGTGCGCTTCATCCCGGATCCGCTGGATCAGATGGAGAGCTTTGGTGTTTCTCGGGAGTTCAATGGGCGTTTTTCTTCCCGGTTGATAAATCCTCTCGAGGCGCTTGGCAATTCCGATGACCGTGGTGTCGCCGAAACCGAGCGGCTTCAGGACTCCGCAGGCAACACTCAAATGGCCCCGGCCTCCGTCAATGATGATGAGGTCCGGATGCTCAAGCTTCTCGCGTCTGACGCGACGGTACCGCCGCCCGACCACTTCCCGCATCATCTCGTAATCGTCGATTCCCTTCACTTCCTTGATCCGGAAACGCCGGTAACCGTCTTTGTTGGGAAAGCCGTCCACGAAACTGACCATCGAGCCGACGGCGGCAGCCCCAAAAATATTTGAGATGTCAAACGCCTCAATCCGCCTGGGGAGAAACTTCATCTTCAGAATCCCCTTGAGGTCCTGAAGTTGTTCCATCCAGCCGGTCCGTTGATTGCCGGAGGCCACGCCGCTCAAGGCCTGAATCTCATCCCGGACCTTTGCCGCCTCTTCATACTGCCTTTCCCGGGAAAGGGTGTGCATCTTCTCGGAGAGACTCCGCAAAAGCCCCTCCCGGTTCCCCTCCAGAAAAAGTTTTGCCTCCTCCACGATCTGGCCGTAGCGACCCTGATCGATATTCCCCACACAGGGGGCATGACACTGTCCGATGTAGTAGTCGAGGCACGGTTTCTTGGGAAAGGTCCGGCAGTTCCGGAGGGGAAAAATCCGGCGCATCGAAGCCAGGGCAGTTTTGAGGAGCCTGGCATCCGTATAAGGACCGAAATAGAACGATCCGTCCTCCGTCTTCTTCCGGGTGACAAAAATCCGGGGAAACTCATCCCGGGTCAGCTTGATCCAGGGATAACTTTTGTCGTCCCGGAAGGCAACGTTGTATTTCGGCTGATGTTTCTTGATGAGACCCGCCTCATAAAAAAGGGCCTCCGCTTCGGAACGGGTCACCAGAAACGTGACCTCCTGAACCTGATCCAGCATGGCGGCAATTCTCGGCGGATGGGAGCGGGAACTCTGGAAATAGGAAAGGGCCCGCTTCCGGAGAGAGACCGCCTTTCCGACATAGAGAATATCTCCCCCCTTCCCTTTCATCAGGTAAACACCGGGTGCTTCAGGAAATGATTTTATTCTTTCTTGGAGATCCATCGGATGAGTTGTTTCGCCTCCTCAAACCGGAATAAAAGCGAGAAGAGTAGATAAGAAATCGCGCCTGATGTAATCGTACCGAGGAATGCCAGTCCCCAGAAAGGCGCGTTTTCTTTGAGCAGGTTGGAAGAGATCCAAGAAAGACAAACGGCCATCAAAAGCCCCGCACCCAAAAACCGGAGGGACGCCCTGAAAAGACGCCCTCCACCGAACGGGCCGATCCGCCTTCGCAAAAGGAAAAAAAGAAAAAGGAAATGAGCCGTCGAAGAGATGCTGGTCGCCAGGGCGATGCCGCCGATCTTCATCGGAAACATGAGGATGGCGTTGAAAAGAACATTCACCAAAAGGGCAAGCGCAGCAACCTTCACAGGGGTCCGGGTGTCCTGAAGGGAATAAAAGGCGGAGGCAAGAATTTTCGAGCCGGAAAACGAAAGAAGCCCCATCACATAAAAGAAAAGGGCTTGAGCGGTGATGTCCGTGGAGTAGACGTCAAAATTCCCCCGCTCAAAGAGAAGCCGGACAATCGGCCGCGCCAGGACCAGGGTTCCGATTACGGCAGGAATCATGGTAAAGAAAACCGATTTCAAAGAAAAAAGGAGAGTCTCTCGGAATTTCTCCAGACTTTCTTCCTGGGCCTGGTCGGAAAGGGTCGGAAGGGCGGCCGTTGCCAATGAGACGCCGAACAAGGCAAACGGAAGTTGCACAATCCGGTTTGAATAATAGAGGGCAGCCACTCCTCCCTCCCCGACAATCATCGAAAGCGAAGCAAAGATCCGGTCTATCATCACGCTGAGTTGGTAGACGGCTGAACCGAAGACCCGGGGAAGCAGAAGGCGCCCGACGTTTTGAACCCCCGGATGGCGGGAGGAGAACCGGGCATTAAAAACAAACCCCTTCTGACGGAGAACCGGGAACTGAATGAGAAGCTGCACGACCCCGCCGACCAAGACCCCGATCCCGAGCCCCAACACTTGCGGTTCCATCCAGGGAACGAGAAGCAAAAGAGAAGCGATCATGCAGCAATTTAAAAGGGACGAACCGAGTGCCGGTATAAAAAAATGGCGGAGGGTATTGAGAATTCCCATCCCGTACGCGCTCAACCCGACCAGAAAAAGAAAAGGAAATAAAAGCCGCGTCAGAAAAACGGTCAGCCGGTATTTCTCCGGATCCCCCAGAAAGCCGGGGGCATAGACCAAAACCAGAATCGGTGCGAGCGCCACTCCGAGAAGGGTGAGAAATCCAAGACGAAGAAGGGCCTGATTCCAGAGGAGCGCTGCCAATTCCCAAAAGGCCTCCTTCCCTTTCCGCCAGTAGCCGGCAAGGGTCGGAACGACGGCCGCACTCACCGCCCCCTCCGCAATGAAATCCCGGAACAGGTTCGGAATCGTGAAGGCGACCACAAAGGCCTGCGCCGAGGTGCCGGTGCCAAAGGCCCGGGCGATCAACACATCCCGGAGGAAGCCAAGGAGGCGGCTTGAAAAGGTGGTCCCTCCCAGAATAGCCGCGGAACGGGCAAGAGGCGCGAAAGTCCTTGACATGGGCAGAGAAAGTGTGTTACCCTTTCATAATAAAGGAGTTTGAGTCATGCCGATTAAAAAAGCAGCCCTCAAAAGGATGAAGAGCGACCGGAAGCTGAAGGCACGGAACAGCTGGGTCCTGAATGAACTGAAAACTCTTTCCCGAAAATTCGAAAAACTGATCGCCTCTAATAACCGGGAAGGAGCCCAAGCACTCTTCAAAGAGGTCAGTCGGAAATTCGATAAGGCCTTCTCCCGCGGCATTATTCACAAAAACAGGGCCTCCCGAAAGAAGGCCCGTCTTGCCAAGAGACTTTCCAAGTTTTTAGCGGCATAGCGCCAGCAAAAACCTTTCGACTTCTTCCCTTCCCTCTCCTCTCCCTCTCTTCAATCGTTGGTCCATCTTTAAAAGAGCCTGGAGCCCCGATAGAAGTTCCGGCCCTTCAAAACGGGCTAGACAAGAAAAGAATGTTTCCTCCTCGCCCCAACGAAGCCGGAGCTGCCTTGCCGCCTCTTGAGGGCGGGTTCCGTTTTCGAGCAGTTCCTTGGCACGGAGCATCCGGCGGAGCTGCCACCCGACCGCTCCCATGATTTCGTGGGGCCGCTCTTTTCCCGTCAAGAGGCGATCCAGGATTTTCAACGCTTCAAGACCTTCCCGAAAGGCGATCGCACGGGCGAGGGCAAAACTCGTCTGGCTCAGGGAAAAACCCATCAGAGTTTCCACATCCTTTTCGTCGATCGTCGGTTTTTCTCCCACAAACGTGGCGAGCGCCTCGACCGCCTGATCGCACTGGAAAAGATCCTCCCCCACCCGCTCCACGAGTGCCTCCTTGGCCTGGGGTAAGAATTTTTTGCCGGAAGAGGAGGCTCGCTCATCAAGCCACTTCAAAAAGGCGGCCCCTTTGGGAAGTTTGAAGACCGAGACCTGTGCAAGATGCGAGAGTTTTTCAAAAAAAGGTCCCCGGAGATTTGTCTCGTCCGTCTCCAAAAGACAGCACGCCCCCCCTGGAAGACGGACCGCCATCTCCAACAGCCGTGATTGAAAAGTGGGAGGTGTTTTCTCGACGGAGATAATGCGCGTGAGGCGCGGTTGGGTCGCCCATGGGATCGTCTGAAGCGCTGTCAAGACCTCATCGGGACGAAAGTTTTTGTCGTCGCCCCGGAACAGTTCACAAGCGACCGACTCCGGGTGAGCGGGGGAGAGTTTTTCCTTGAGCCGCTTCAGGGCTTCGGTTTTCTCCCAGTTGTTTTCTCCGGCAAAAACAAAAAGGGGGGCTACTCGGGCCATTCTTCGACCGCCCGGTCAACGATCCGCCTGGCCAGCTCCTGGATCGCGTTCTCCCGCGCATCTCCCTCACTCACGGCGGAGGGTCCGCTGATGAGGAAACTGGTGTCGCCGACAAAGTTTTTCTCTTCCCAAATCACCTTTTGACTCCGGCTGTCCCACAGAGAAAAATCGACCATCAGGATCAGGCGGTACTCGGAAATTTCTTCGGCGCTGTCGTAGCGGAGCGGCTCCCGGATATAGCGGGTGAGCGTTCCTTTTAACACCGCATCCGCGTTCTCCCGGTTCGTCGTCCGGAGTGTCCCGTCGTAGAGGAAGCGCTCAATGATGCCGTTTGTCAGATCAATTTCGACCGCCGGCTCATAAGTGGCGTTCTTGAAGGTTTCCACATGCACGGTCTTAAGCCCATGCGGAGGGGTTCCGGTGAGGGCATAGCCGCATCCGGAGACCCACAAAAGAAAAAGAAGCAGAATGCCTTGCTTCATTTCTTTTCTGTCTCCTCCCGCTTTTTTAAAACGGTTAATTTCTCCAGGGCCTCTTTCGCCGAAGCGCTTTCCGGATGCTCCTCGATCACCTTGTTATAATAGACAGCCGCTGCCGACCATTTCCCCTGCCCGTCGTAGAATTCCGCAATTTCAAGTGCTTTCTCCGCTTTTCTTTCTTTGAGGTCGCGGATCACTTCCTGCGATTCCTCAACCAGTTCACTCCCCGGATGCTCCTCGATAAAACGGGTGAACTGCTCGAGGGCCGCATCGGTGGACTGGGCGTCGTAACTGGAGGGCCTGGACATCTTGAAGGTTGTCAGCGCAATCTGATACTTGGCGTCATCTTTCAGTTCGGTTGAGGGGTAATCCTTCATCAGTCTCTCAAATGTCTTCTGGGCTTCCCCGTATTCCCCCGTCTTCCTGTAACATTCCCCCATTTTGTACAGGGCCAGTTCCGCATACGGCCCGTAGGGGGCGTGGTCAACCACCTGTTTGTAAATTTCAATCGCCTTTTGATAGGAAGGGAGAAGTTCGAGTCCGGCAATCTTCCGTTTCTTCCCGCTATAGTACAGATTGGCGATCTGGTATTCCCGCTCAATCACCTCCTGAATCCGGGCGCTGTTGGGATATTTCTTGATGACTTCTTCATAGGCCTTAAAAGCACCGTCGTAATCCTCAAGGGCTTCCAGCGAACGCCCGGCATAAAACTGGGCCTCGGCCGCTTCGTGACTCCGGGGGTACTGGCGGACCAGATTCTTCATCTCCTGCACCACCCGCCCGTGGTCGCCCGCTTCATAAAAGGAAAGGGCCCATGCGAGCTGTTCCGCGGGGGTCTGTTTGGAAACTTTCTTGGGATTGGTAAACTTGGAGGTTTTAGGAGACCAGATCCAGAAGCCGTAAGCGCTCCCCTGAACACTTACGAGAAGGAAGCCAACTCCGATGAAAAGAAGGGACTTGCGCATCGTCCCTTCATTATGGCATATCCCCCAAAAGGTGTCAATTTATCCAGAGAAATCGGGACGCGCTCTGTCTAAAGCGCAATCGTATAGGGGAAATCGCGATACGCATCCTGCTTGGCAGGAATCAACTTCTCCGAAGGAGCCGCATTCTGCTCCACGAAGTGAGCTATTCTCCTTTTTGTCGGCTCCGGAATGTCCACAAACTTAATCCCCACATCATGTTGATAACTATAAGGAAGTTTCCGGATCCAGATCACTTTTCCGACCGTCCGGAGCGCCTCACTGGCAGGGCTCAGGAAAAACTCCATCTTGACCTTGCCATTCACAGGCAGAAACTCCCTTGAA
Organism: uncultured Omnitrophica bacterium; assembly: GCA_947085655.1. Taxonomy (GTDB): domain Bacteria; phylum Omnitrophota; class Gorgyraeia; order JACQQV01; family JACQQV01; genus CAMTXH01. The sequence goes on from CAMTXH010000006.1 coordinate 76,738, forward strand.
AGGAGGCGAACTCCTCCCTCGCCAAGATCCTTGGTCAAAGAATCCTGGGTATGGCTCTCCTCCTTTCCGAATCGGACCGGAACATTCAGCCGCAATCTCGGATGCTCTCTTCTCCCCAGCAGGGCTTCGCTAATCTTACTCTTTATCATGACTAACACCCCATCCTCTTTATTTTCAATAAGTTAAAACGACTTCACACAAACTTTAAAAAAGTTCTATGAAATAAAAAACCCTATCTTTCCCATTGAAAGAATAGGGTTCAGCGAGTAAAATACCCGCTCAAGAAATGGCCATTTACCGACTTGTCAAGTGAGCTCCCTGAGACCCCATCCTTTCGAATGAGGTTCCAGTTGTTACAAAGTATAGCACAAATCTACCAATTGTCAAGAACTTTCTCTAAAAATTATTAACATTGAAAGTTAGATTTGATGAATAGGTGGCTTATTATAACCCTTCTTCCCTTTCCGTGTCAACTCGAAATCTTTCTCCGTCCGAGAAGATCCGGATTATTCCGGAACGGACCGTCTGAACCGTAGGCACGTTGAAGTCTGCCAACAAAGAAAGTGTTTTGGGCGACGGCAGATGAAACATTTCCCGTTGTCCGACGCTAATCACGGCAACTTCCGGGGAAACCGCCTTCAAAAACGGGTTGCCTTCTTCCCCAAGGTCGCCGCCGTGGTGGGGCATTTTGAGTATTTCGCCGTCCAGATCAACTCCCGCCATTTGGATATTCCGGATCGCCTCCTTCTCGATATCCGCCGTCAAAAGAAATCGAATCTTTCCGTGGGTCAGTTTCAGGACCACTCCGTTATTGTTCGTGTCCTTCCCTGTTCCCTCTAAATAGGGTCGGGGCGGATGGAGGACTTCGAGAGAGACATTGCGGTATCCTATAATGCGCTGGCCCCGCCGTAGAAAAACCGGTTCAATCCCGCTCTTTTTTTGCGCTTCCCGGTATTCTTGATAAGGAATGCTTCCCTTTTGAAGTCCGCTTTCAAAAAGGGTGCGGGGACGAAATGTTTTTAGAATAAACGGGAGCCCCCCGACATGGTCCCGGTCCGTATGCGTCAAAAGGACCGCATCCAGGCGCCGGATGTTCTTTCGCCAGAGAAAGGGGGCAACGATGTCCCTCCCTGCATCAAAGTCTTCATACCGGTCTCCCCCATCTACCAATAAATTCCTTCCGTCCGGGAACTCGACAAAGATCGCATCGCCGTGTCCCACATCCAAAAAGGTGACGGTCAGGCGGTTCATTCCCCTGACGAGGGGAATCCAAACCAAAAAATTCAAAAGAAAAAGCGTCGCAATAACCGTCTTCCAGCGGAAGCGCTTGAATTTTTCGGAAAAGAAAAGAAAGAGCAAAACATAATAGAGAAAAACAAAAATCCCCGGCGCAAAAAGCCGGAAAGAACCGAAAGGGATCCGGTCCATCGTTTGGGTAATATTCACAAGCAGGGCCAAAAGGAGTTTCTCGAGCCCCAAAAGGAGGTCGGAAAAAAACGGGAAAGAACCGAGGAGTAGCCAAGGAATCCCGGCTCCGACAATCGGAAAAAGAAGCGGAACAACAAAAAGATTGGCCGCAAGACTGACCGGGCTTACCTGCATGAAATGATAAGAGACCACCGGCCAGATACCGATCCAGACGCCGGCCGAAACTCCTAAAAGTTCGGCAAAAAAACGGACCGGCTGCCTGAGCCGGGCCGTTTTCAGCCGCTCGAGGGTCAGGAAAATAAAGAGGACCGAAAGAAAAGAAAGCTGAAACCCCGCTTCAAAAAGAAAAAGGGGATTCCAAACCAAAAGGATGAGATACGCAAGCGCCAGAATATTCAAAACAGGGCCCTTGCGAAAGAGAATCTTTCCCAGACCGTAAAGAATGATCATGAGACTTGCCCGGACTACGGGAGGAGAACCGCCCACAAGAAATGCATAAGCGGTCAGACCAAAAAGAATAGAAAAAAATGCGGCGGTCCTTCCGAGGCAGAAGAGCCGGCAAGCGGCATAAAGGAGCGTGGCAATCACCCCCACATGAAGCCCGCTGATCGCCAAAAGATGAATCGTCCCTGTCCGGGCAAAAAGAGCCCAGAGCTCCCTTTCAAGGGTGGAGCGCTCACCGAGGATCATCGCTCCGAAAAGAGCCCCTTCATTTTCCGGAAGCCGTTCGATGACCCGATGAAAGGCCCTTTCCCGGAAGAGTGTGAGTTTTCTCCTTGGCCATGTTGCATGCGTTCGATCCAAAGGAAGAAAACCATGGTAAGGTTTGACCCGGACGATTCCTTTTGATTCTTGAAGGAATCCCTCAACCAGAAGCTCCTGACCGTAGGAAGGAACCGGATGGCCCTGAACAAAAAGGCGGAGTTTTCCTCCGGAAGGGTGCCAACTGTTTTTTCCCTTCAGAGCGAAGGGATGGAAGTCAAAAGCGGTCCGATCTCCTCCCAAGGGGTTTGGATCCGATGCCACAACCCCCTTCAGACGGATCAGGACCGGACCTGTCTGATCCGGAGAGGCCGGATGCCATCTTTCTTGGGTCTGGGTCATCTCCCCGCGCAAAACTCCAAGAGACAAAAGAAGGAGAAAAAGAATTGCCGAAAATCCCTTATTATTGCGGCGCAGAAAAAAACCGAGCAAAAGGCAAATGAGGGACAGAAGTAAAACCGGCCAGAGGGGGGGATGAAACCGGAAAAAGAGGATGCATCCGAGGGTAAAAGGAAGGGCACTCCAGAGAAAAGAGGATTTACTCAAGAACGATTTGGTCTTTTATCTCATCATAGGTTTTGGCTCCGATTCCTTCAATGTTTAAAAGGTCTTCCTTCCGCTCGAACCCCTGTTTTTTCTGAAAATCGACGATCCGCGCGGCGAGTGCCGGCCCGATCCGGGGAAGGCGGGCAAAATCTTCCGGAGTGCCCCGCCTCAACGAAACTTGCTTGGCCTTGACAAAAGCCGCTTCCTCGGAAGGAGATAAAACCTCAAGAGAAAAAGGGGTAAAGATCCTTGGTATCAAGTGAAGCGCCACGCCGGCTAAAAAGAGAGCACTTAAAAGAAGAGCTGCAATCCGTTCGGAACGCGTCGGACCTTTCATCCCTGCACCACAAGATTCACCAGTTTCTGGGGAACAATGATCCACTGTTTGACCCGTTTTCCGTTCAGCCACTTTTGAACAGCGCTCTCCCCCAAAATCTTCTTCTTCAGCTCATCTTCGGAGACGCCGGCGCTCACCTGGAGTTTCGCGCGAACTTTACCGTTTACCTGAACCACCAGTGTAAATTCCTCTGTTTCCAAGGCGGAAGGATCGTATTCCGGCCAGGGAGCCCGAAAAATACTTTCCTTGTGGCCCAGCAAAGACCAGAGCTCCTCAGCCAAATGAGGTACAAAAGGAGCAAGAAGATAGACCAAAATTTCGGAGGCCTCCCGAAGGAGGAGTTTTTCGTTTTTCGAAAGGGTCCTTGGGTCCTCTCCGAGAGTGCGGGCCATCTCATTGACCAGTTCCATGGTGGAAGCGATGGCGGTGTTGAATCGGAAAGAGCCCTCCATATCCTCTGTCACCTTTTTGAGTGTTGTGTGCACTTTCCGCCGGAGGACCTTCCCCTTTTCATCCGGTACCACCCGTTCCAAAGCGGACTCCTTCGGGGCGCCGCTCGCCGAAAGGGCTTTCAGAAGCCGCCAGACCCGGTTTAAAAACCGGAAAGAACCCTCCACCGCCCGGTCATTCCACTCCGCATCCTTCTCGGGAGGGCCGATGAAAAGCGTGTAAAGACGGACCGTATCCACACCGAACCGCTCGATTAGTTCGTCCGGACTGACCACATTTCCCTTCGACTTGGACATCTTCATCCCGTCTTTGATAATCATCCCCTGTGTAAAGAGCCGCTCAAACGGCTCGTCAAAGGAAAGATATTTCAGATCGTGAAGCACCTTTACGATGAAGCGGGAATAGAGAAGATGAAGAATCGCATGCTCCACTCCCCCGATATACTGGTCAACGGGAAGCCATCGGTTCACCACCTCTGGGTCAAACGGTCTTTTGCTCTCCTTGGGGGAAAGATACCGGAGAAAATACCAGCTTGAGTCCACAAAGGTGTCCATCGTATCGATTTCCCGACGGGCCCTGCCCCGACACCGGGGGCAGACTGCATTGACAAATTCCGGCACATCTTTCAAGGGAGACTCGCCGGTCGGTTTAAAAGAGACCTCTTCCGGCAATAGGACCGGGAGCTCTTTTTCCGGCACCGGGAGGATACCGCACCGGTCGCAATAGAGGATCGGGATCGGCGCCCCCCAGTAACGCTGCCGGGAAATCAGCCAGTCCCGGAGCCGGTAGGCCGAGGCGCGGCGTCCGATTTTCCTTTTCTCCATGTCATCGGCGATCTTCTCCATCCCTTCACGGCTCGGAAGGCCGTTAAAAGGGCCGGAATGGACAAGGATTCCTTCCTCTATATAGGCCGCCTCAAGGCGGGAGGCCTCAAGCGGTTCCCGGGGGTTATCAATCACCACCTCGATCGGGAGGCGGTATTGTTTGGCAAATTCAAAGTCCCTCTGATCATGCGCCGGAACAGCCATCACCGCCCCGGTTCCGTACTCGAGGAGGACATAATTCGCCACCCAAAGGGGGATTTCCTTTCCTGTCATCGGGTTGGTGACGGTCCGTCCGGTGAAGATTCCCTCTTTCTTCGTCTCGAGGGCGGAACGCTCCTCCTTGTTCTGTCGAAGAACCCGTTCCACGAATGATTCGATCTCCTGCCGGTTGGGGGAGCGGGCAATCAGCGATTCGAGGCGGGGATGTTCAGGGGCCATGACCATGTAGGTTGCGCCGTAAATTGTATCAACCCGGGTGGTGAAGCATCTCAGCGGCTCCTCTTCCTTGATTGGAAAATCAATTTCCACGCCGGTACTCTTTCCGATCCAGTTCCGCTGCATGATCCGGACGCGCTCCGGCCAGTCGGTCAGCTTTTCCAAGTCCAGAAGCAGCCGATCAGCGTAATCGGTAATCTTGAAAAACCACTGTTCCAAAAATTTCTGGATGACCGGCGTTTCGCAACGTTCGCAGGCACCATTCACCACCTGCTCGTTGGCCAAAACGGTCTGGCAGGAAGAACACCAATTGGCCGCCGCCCGTTTTTTATAGGCGAGCCCCTTCTCAAAAAGTTTCAGAAAGATCCACTGGGTCCATTTGTAGTAATCGGGCAGACAGGAGGTTACTTCCCTCCGCCAGTCATAGCAGACCCCCCACTGCCGGAGCTGCCGTTTCATGGTCGCAATATTGGCGAGGGTCGATTTCTTCGGATGAAGTCCCCCCTTGATGGCGGCATTTTCCGCCGGGAGCCCGAAGGCATCCCACCCGATCGGGGAAAGAACGTTGAAGCCCTTCATCCGCTTGTACCGGGCCACGACATCCCCGATGATGTAATTGCGGCCGTGCCCGACATGGAGCATCGAGGATGGGTACGGGAACATCACGAGGCAATAATACTTCCCCTCGGTTCGGGAGGTGTCCGTTTCAAACAGGCGCTCTTTCTCCCAAAACGCCTGCCATTTGGGTTCGATGGTCTGGTACGGATAGGTCTCTTCGGTCATCTGGATTGTCTTTCGGGAATCTTTACCGTATAATAATATCCGATCGTGGGGCAGTGGTGCAGTTGGGAGCACACCTGAATGGCATTCAGGAGGTCAGGGGTTCGATCCCCCTCTGCTCCACCATTTTTTTCATTCCATCCCGCTTGGGGATCGAAGGGAGCCGCGCGCATCCTGTGGATGAAAAGTCCCGAGCGAATAGCGAGGGACGTCAGCGCGGCGGGTGGCCGACCGAGCGCGGGTTCAGGGACCCGCGCGAGGCGCCGATCCCCCTCTGCTCCACCATTTTTTTCATTCCATCCCGCTTGGGGATCGAACAATTTATCATAACATATTGGTGCATAAAAGAAAAGGAGCCGTATCAATCGGCTCCTTTTTTCGTTTTTATCATACACGATAAAACTGATTTTGTCAATACCCAATTGAAATTTTTTGGTTTTTTTGCGAATTGAAATCCTTTTTAAAGCACTCTATAATATGAAATATGCCGAAGTGGCGGAATTGGTATACGCGCCGGTCTCAAAAACCGGTGGGGGCAACCCTGTGAGAGTTCGACCCTCTCCTTCGGCACCACTTCTCTGAATTGCTCCAACGTCTTGAGGGTCGAAGGGAGCCGCGCGCATCCTGTGGATGAAAAGTCCCGAGCGAATAGCGAGGGACGCCAGCGCGACGGGTGGCCGACCGAGCGCGGGTTCAGGGACCCGCGCGAGGCGCCGACCCTCTCCTTCGGCACCCCTTAGACCTTGTTGAGGTAATCGACATACGCCTCGAAGTAATCCGGGATGACCGGGACAGGGTCCACATAAATCTTATGCGTGAGGATGGTGAGGAAGGATTTGATGTCTTCCAGGGCTTTCTGGGGATCAGCCGTGCTGACAAATTCGGCAGCCGTATTCACCAAAAGAGGGGCAAGATTCAGATAACGGTCATCCCCACCTTTTCGGGGTTCGAAGACCACGAGACGGATACCGGGATTTGAAATTCTAAGGCGCTTCGCTCTAAGATATCGCTCCCACGCCTTCATCTGGTCCTCACTCGAGACAATGACCAGATTGGAATTTTCCCCAAGGCGTAGTTTAAGGTTGTCCTGAAGAAGGTTCACCCAGAGAAACTCTTCAATTTGAAATCGATACTGGAGGGGAGGATCATTCTGGTAACGCGCTGACTCTTTTGCATCACCGTAATTTTCCAGAATGTCATAGGTGATGACGGCATAAAACTGGTCGCGCCGGAGATGGAACCTTGCCAAATAATTCTCTACCTCCTGCATGGTCACGGTGGGATCCTCGATTAAAAGGACATGTTTGAAAACACTCTCTTCGTTATTGAGGGAGTTTCCGGTCTCCCGCGCAAGACGATCCAAAGCCCAAGAGAAACTCTCCCCCATATCCTCCTTTAACAGGGAGGATGGAAAAACAAGAATAAACGCCTCTCCGGTTTCCTTTAATCTTTCGCTCGCTTCGCGCATGGCCGGACTGACAGGACGCCGATGGAGCGGTTCATACGTGGTAAGCCACTCCGGTGTTTTCGCTACATACCGCTCGGCACCGTCCCGAACCCGAATCGGCTCCGGCTGATAAACAACAAGGGCCCGGTTGTCTTTCCATTCCCTGTGGCTGGCCACTTCGGTCTCCTCCGACAGCCGGTCATTCCGGCGGCTGAGAATGAGCTTTGCTGGTTCGCCGTGGTCCGCCCATCCGGCTATCTGTTCGGCAAGCCACCGCCTCTGCCCATTGAGGTCGTATGCGATCCCGTCGTCTCCGGCAAGAACCACGCTCTGATCTCCTAAGGGGAGTTCTCCTTCCAGAAACCATGCTTCCTCGCGTAAATAGGGTCTTATTTTCCGGTCTCCGTAAGAATTGGTAAATCTCCATGAAGGATCCACCCCCTCTGCCCGTTCGAAGGCCTGGAGGGTTTCATGATAAATCCCTCCCTTTGAAAGGACAATGTTTCTCCCTTTCTCATCCAATGCAGAGTTCTGCTCGGGAGTGGTCAGCCGGATTTCCCCCTGATCCGCAATCATGAACCAGGCATCCCCTCTTCCGAATCCGGAGACTTTCCGCTGGTCCCCCTTCTTCCGGATAAAGGCAACGGCGGCGGTTGCGCCCGATTCCATTTGATCCGTCAGTTTCCGAAGTGCTCGATCCGTCGCCCGATGGACCTCCATCATATTTTCGCCATGTTCCCGAACGGCTGCTTCAAAAAGAGAGGGGAGTCTTTGCTTAATCAAATGCGCCGCCTGTTCGTCACGATGCCCATCGATCACAGCAATTAAATCTCCTTCAACCTTTCCCACCCTTACCGGATGAACAAGGACGCGACTCTCCTGCCCCTCCCGTCCCTTGCCGATATCGGCCACATAGCTGATCTTCCCGCCCGAGACGGCATCCGTCACCCCAAATTCGTGCTCCACATTCCAACTGTATCGCTCACCGTTAAAAAGCCAAAATCCGTTTACAAACCTGTGATTCTCCATCCGCCATCGGCCGTCCAGATTTTCCTCGAAAAGTTCGATTCCCTTTTGAAGTTGTGCCTCCGTATGAAGTTTGTGCCCGAGTTCCGGATGATGCGTATGTCCCGCTCGGACCATTGCCAGTTCTTCCTGTGCCTGCTCGAGCGCTTCTTGAATTTTCGCCTCCATCAAAAGGTCCACGTCCAGAGGGTTTTTGGTCGCACTCTTGGTTTTACTGAGAATATGCCTTAGCACCACCTCCAGTCGAAGGAGAACATCCCCAATAATATCATTTTCAGGGCCGGGACCGACTTTCCGGGTAAAGTGAATCAGACGCTCCCCTGCCTTAACCCGCTGTGCCACGATACTTCCAAAACCTAGATGGGTCTCTTTTCCGTCCTCTACCTCGAAAACGGTGTTTGTGCCGATAAAGGTCGTCTCAAGAATGATTCTCCCGGTGGAATCGGGACGATCCAGGATCACCGTGGAGCCGCCCCCCCAGTTGGGGGCATTCGCCACTGTTTTGGTTTCTCCTTTAACCTTGAAGGTAATTGGGCGTGCAATGAGGTTCAACGCCCTACTGGCAAGGTGGTGGTTTGTGTAAAGTCCCGAGGCAATGACATTCACATGGAGTGCGCCGATACCCCGGTTGACCCCCGCCACCGAGTCGTCAAAATGGCTCCTAAAGACTGTTGCGTAGGGCTCAAGGAGATGATCTCTTCCGATATTGCTGAATCTTGAGAGAAAAAGACTCCCTTCCGTCCGATCCCCGATAAACGAATTTTCAACACGGCCCATCCGCAAGCGGACTTCGTCTCCGAGTTGTGAAACGTTCCTGTCGGTCGAATCAATCCACATCCGGACAAGATTCTCTTTCTTTCCGATGGCCGCCTGCTTGATTCGGGAACCCCAGATAAAAGTTTCTTCACCGACTACCGTATCTATCAGATGGGAGCCGAAAATTTGCGCTCCTTTCCGGATAACCGTCTTTCCTTCCAAAATCACCTCCGGCCCGATGATCGCTTCTTCTTCAATTTCAACCTGATCGCCGATAATTGCTGTCGGGTCGATATCGGCAATAGCACCGAATTCCTCAAGAGGATTGACTCTCCTTTCACCCTTCGTCGGCTCAAACGTCCCTGGAAGATGCGCCTCCGTTAGGATCGGTTCATAGTCCGGCACCCGGTCCCGCGGGATTTTCGGATCGTTTTCAGGAAGGTCTTTGAAAAGAGTTTGGCGGTAATCCGATGCAGAAATGCCTTCCAATGAGGCGATTCTTTTTAGATCGAGCGCTTCATGAGTCCATGTGCCGTTCTCAAATTTCCAACGGGAGTCTTTTGTTCCATTCTGATATCGCCACGCACCGCTATCGATATGGAGCCGATAGGCCTCCCGCCATTTTTCAAGGAGGGCGATCCGCTCAGGGTCCTGGTCATCCGTGAATTTTGCCCTTTCCTCTGCAAGCTCCGCCTCCACGAGTGCTTTCCCGGTTTCAAGCATCTCAACCGGAAAGTCGTCCACTTCCGGCTTTTTCTCATCGGGCAGAGCATCAATCATTTCCTGCATCAGGGCAAAGACTGTGTCGGGGCTTTCGGTAAAAAGGAAAGGAACAGAAGTCGCTTTCCGGCTCAAACCGAACTTTGCCGCACCCGGAAGTGCCACGCCCCAATCATCCCATGCCGGTTTCCGCCGAACAGGAGAGCCGATCATTGAAAAGGGAGTTGCATGCGTGAGATTCCGGTTGGCCATCAGTGTCAGGGGATCGGAAGAGGGTTGTCCTCCGGCAAGGGCGATCCACCGTAAATAAGGACCCAAAATTGAAAGAGGATCGACCAAGAGGTAACCATGGGCGCTCGATTCCGAGCCGTCGATTCCCCTGATCCGGATAGGCGGCAAAAGCGTTTTCGGATCCCGCGGGACAATTTGAATCATTTCCTCTTCCTTAAATTCTTCATAAAGACCGTGTTTATGCGCTTTGAGCGGATTCAAGGTGCCGAGGTAACTCGAATCAACCACGTTCCGTCCGATATGGGCAATCGCTGGAAGGTTAAAGGTTTTACGGAGATGGAATCTCCGTCCGTCAAAGCGGAGGGAGACGATTCGATTGCGATGGAGAACCGAATCGATAAAGGCTTGGGCATTGAGACGGTAGCCATGGCCGAGCCATGCCTCGCTCACTTCAATCGGAAGTTCGTGGCTTCCTTCAATAGAAACGTCATCCTCCGTATGGACAAGGGTCATTTTTGTATGAAGGAGCCGGTTCTCTTTCCCGATTTCGCTATTTTGATAGACGCCGCTTTCAATTTCCGTCCTTAAGCCGACGGTTGTATTAACGAGTCTTGCGCCATTCACCCGCGCTTCCGGACCGACCCGCGTCTGGCTACCGGAGACCGTATATTCCCTTTTTCCGGAGAAATCCTTCCGGTCGAAGGACCAGTCCTCAAACTTTCCAGGTTTACCGGTCGTCTCCAAAACAGCGTGGGAGACAATAGCGCGGTCTCCGACCACGGCTCCCGAAACAAAACTCGAATCGACCGCGGAGTCAACGCCGAGTTCCACGGCATGATCCTTTGTCGCCTGAATGTAACTTCTCCCGGTGATCCGGGCACCTTGCAAGATCACGATCAGCCCTTCCCGCGCATCAAACACCACTTCATCCCCGATGGCTCCGGCCCGCTCCAGTCCGAAAATATTCCGCGGGTCACCCAAGATTTTGTAGGCCCCGTCTTTGGCGCTCCGCCGCAGTTCGCGAAGCTGTCTCCTCAAATCGCTCAACGCCGAAGCCAGTTCTTCGCCTCGCTCCGATCGTCTTTCATGGGGATTCAGCCGCGCAAAACTGCTTTCGTGGGAAGAAATGCTTCTCCTTAACTCCTTGATCCGGGTGTGGAGATACCGTTCGGCTTCATACCGCTTCGGTTTTTTGTATTTCCTTGGGCCGCGGTATCCCCCGTCCCGGGCTTCTCCGGTCAGTCCGTCGCGGGCATTGGCCACACGGAGGCGCAGATCATCCAACTCTCTGATCCGGTCAATGTTTCCGGCGTCCTTCTTCTCTTCCTCGATGAGTTGACCGGCCTCACCGAACAATTGCTTTCGTTCATCTCGGATGGCGCTCAGCCGGTTCTGCGCGACACCCCCTTTTTCTTCTCTTGCGAGTTCCTCCAAAGAGGTGATAATTGCCTCAACGCGGGCAACGCGATTCCCGCCATCCTCAGCGTCCGGCGTTAAGTCATACCGTTCGTTTATCAACTCCATAATTTCTTCCTGAATATCCCAAAGGCGCTTTTCAATCTCCGGGGTTATCTCTTTTGACCTGAGTTCTTCGCCCTCCAACTCCAATGCTCTTATACGTGTGTTGATGTTGCGAATCTCGCGCATCCGGCTGCCCCCCTCCGGCGCTGTAAGGGTGCCTGCGGAAGGATCCCAGTGAGTGAGGTTTGCAAAGTGAATCTCCTCTCCCTCCCCGAATTCTTCGGTCTCATGGTCGTCCCCCAGGAAGTAATGGCCTTCGGGAATCAGAGGTTTCTTCCGGTAAACCGTGTGCAAAACGCCGGTAATGAGGCCGTTTTCGTCCGCTTCCGGCTCTGCGCCGATCACCTCCCGGACTTCGACTCCCAATGCCTTGAGACTTTCCCGAATATCCTCTCTTTCAAAGAAAAGGCGCGCTGCCGGCGCAAAACTTCTGGTCAAAATGGTGAGCCGGACCTGCTCATGTCCCCCTCTCCGTTTGAAGGCCTTCACCCACTCCACAAATCTTGGATTCAGGGAATACCTTTTGGACATCTCTTCAAAATCATCCGTCCTGAGGAGTCTCGCATACATATTGAGATACGCCTGCCAACTGGCTTCGCCCGGATTCTCCCTGACTTCGTCGAGTCTCCGGCGGTGTTCTTCATCCACCCACGCCGGGTCGACCCCGGTCTTCTTCACCCATTCCCGGTAAGGGATCTCCTCGGAAACCACCGTCCCCTCAAAGTCGGCAAAGATATCGTTTTCGGCATAAACTCTTTCGGAGCCATCAAAGGCATTCTCCCTTTCTCCCAAAAACTCGACCCGGAAGGCCTCTGCCCAAGGAGGATGGAAAGGGGGGATTTTTCCCTTTCCTCCCTTTTCCCCTTCACCTCGCATGACGATTTCCATACCGATACTCGCCATCTGTCTGGCACGGTAACGGGCCGCCTTTGCTCTCTTTTCGATCTCTGGATCGCCGCTTCTTACTTCAAGCGCCGTCTCAAACGGATAAATGGCGTTAAAATCCTCAATTTCAGGCGGAGGAAGAAAAGGAAGATAAATGCCTGTCTCTTTATGTCGGGTTGAATAGGAACGGATCGCCTGAATGCCTTCATGGTACACCGCGCGGTGGGAAGGGTGAGGGTCGTTTCTACTGTTTAGAAAAAAGACGACCTCTTTTCCCTTGAGGTTGCCTCCAAAATGGCCCATCAAGAAATCTTCGAGATGCGATTCCAAAAGCCGACCCCCCTCTTCAACGATTTGTGCATCGGACCAGTCAGGATGGGCCTTGTATAATTGGTGCCCGAGAAGGTTTGGCTCCGGAAGATCAAGAACCCTGCCGGACTTTATCTCCTCTTTAGCCCGGATGTCGGCAATGTCGCCCCGATCTTCCACTCCCGGTATGGCGGCGCCCGTAGAGGGAGAGAGAACAAAAATCCGGATCTTCACACCCGCCTTCGCTGCAAGGTGTGCCGTGGCACCCATGAGAACCGCCACATCATCCGGATGGGTGATAATGGCGATGATCGGTGTCCCCTTCCTTCGCATCTCCTGGAACTTCCCGCTCCCCCAGATCAGAGGTCTGTTGGGAAGAAAACGATAGGTGCCTCCCTTCAGGTAGGCAAGCGGGAAGATTTCGGCATTCTGAACTCCAAGGTAGAGTCCGTTTTCCCTCCCCCGCGCCCGGGCCATCTCATCATAGGGCACGCGAAGCAGTTGGCTTTTGTGCGACTTAATTCCTTTCTCTTTGATGTCGGCTATGTTGTTGGTGTAAGGGACGATGATGCCCGGCTTGTCGAAGAGCTCGGAGGATTGATAAAAAACGCCCAGCGGAGACTCATTCCATTCCGAAACAGCCCGGCGGACGGCATTTTCAAGGGGAAAAAGATGAAGGGGTAAAAAAACAATGTCGAATGGAGAAGCCCGAATTTCTTTTTCGAGGGCCTCAAGTCCCTTTTGATCCTCTCCGAAAGCTACTTCCCTGGAAATTTGAAGATGTCGGAAATCATTTTTCCTTCCCCGAAGCCCGCTCAAAAAACTTCCTGCGTAAAAATCGGCATCCCGTTCGCCGATTTGTACCACCAGGGTCTTCATTCCCTCTGGAATAGGACTCTGATTGACATGGGGGAGTGTTTCGTCTTTAAAAAGAAACCTCGAGTTGGATTGAAGGAGATTCCGGATGCCTTCAAAGAATTCCCGTTTTCCCCCATCTTGTGCGCGACGACCGTCCAGTTCACCCCGGATAAGGCCTGTTGCGCCCCGTTTGAGCGCGGGGATTTGGCGCAGATTCTCCCCGGCCGGTCCCGCCTTCTCTTTCAGAATCTTATGATAAAGTTCAAGATCCGAGGCCTCCGTAATCTTCGGTGCAATCACCATATAGGACAAATTCTGTTCCTTCAAGAGTTTCGTAATCTGGGCGGTGTGGAATCCGCCTGCAATCAAGACGGCCAGGTCCACGCCTTCCTCCCGAACTTTACTGAGAGTATTGGCCACAAGGGCTTCATCCCGCTTCATCCCGACTTTGTAGAAGGACTCGAGAAGTTCCAAATTGTCATCGATCACAGCAGTGTCCTGTGGAAAAGAGAGGGTTACATGATACTGATTCATTTTTTCAATCAGAAACGGCTTCCAAGTTTGTACGAGGAAGGTCTGGCGGTTTGCCTGATACGTCTCAAGGTCATCGGGTGAGAGATTGAGTTCCAGAAAGCTCAGGAGGAGATCAAGACGGTCTGAAAGTTCAGAAAGTTCTTGTTCATCCGGCGAGGTGTAAAGATGGCTCTTAATTTCCTTTTCAAGAACGCGTCCTTCCCGGAAAAGTTCCACATGGTCCCGCCCGGCATAGAGAATGACATAATCGATGTACCGGTCCAGATCGCCGTGGGAACCGGGAGCCGGATCGTTTTTCTGGAGAACTTCCTTGAGAAACCCATAATACTCCCCGGGCCCTGTTTCGTTCATTTTATATTTGAGCCCCTTTTCGGCAAGAAGGGTAAGTTCCTCCTTGGAAAGAACCTGTGTCAACTTCCCGATGAGTGCCTGGTGCTGGCCGTCCACCTTTTCAAAATTGATGCTCTTCTCAAGGAGAGAGGCCTGCAGGAAATTGTCGAAATTGGGGTATTGGAAAAGAGGGATGCTGTAACGCCGGGCCAGATCTCCCAAATACTGATAATATTCCACCGCCTGAATCTTCCCTTTGTCATATTCCTCTTTTTTCCGCTCAAGGGCTTTTATCTCCGGGGAGTAGATGTCGACTTTCAGAGTGTCTGCAATCGCCTCAAGCGCCCGGGCCTTTTCCAAGGATTTTGCCTTGATTCCATCCACTTTGAAGAAGATGCCCAAGTTCTGGTCGTAAAGCGCTTCATTCTCGATGCCCCAGAGGGTAATCGGTTTGTCCGAAACAATATCAAGGTATTCCTCCCCCGAAATTTTTCCGAGTTTCAGGTATTTCTCGGCAACCTCCAGACGCCTTTCCGGCGTCGCTTCGGTCCGCAAAAAGGAAAGGCTCGTATCTCCGCTTCCCCCCTCCACAAGAATCAGACGGAGACCATGCTCCTTGACGAGTTGGCCCAGGATGTTCGCGAGGTTTTTTTGCGCTTCATAATGGACATGAACATCCTGAATATGGATGATCAGGGGAAGGGGATTTCCTTCGTAGGTTTCGGAAATCCGGCCGTATTCCGGAGGGATCTGGATGGCCTGGGCGAGCGTCTTGGGACGCTCGCCGAGAAGCGTTAAAGGATCGACGGCCGGGGTAGACTTGACCGGTTTGATATCGGAGCGGGCGGTGACTGTCTCGGTCTTTGAATCGAACGCCTTTTTTTCCTCAACGGTCTGGAAGATGCTTTTCGCATGGAGAGGGACGTCGGAGAGGAAAAGGAAAGAAACGGCCAAACCCAAAAGCAAAAATCTTTGCCGCTTCCCTCTTCTAGTTGGTCGAAACGCCATTCCCTTTTCACCACCCATCCTTAGAGTCTTCGGAGTGTTTCCCGGAATTTGCGGACTGCCTCAATCGCTTCCTCCTCGAATCCGGTGGAAAGGACCTCGACCGGAATGGTCCAGGTGAGTCCCTCCTCGATTCTCGCAATCAAGGCACTGTTTAGATGATCAAGGCCGACCTCCGTATCCTTGACCGGCAAATCAAACGTAAAAGCAACGGAATTCTCTCGCCCTTCAAATAGCCTGGCAACTTCCCTTCTGGCAAAAATCAGGTTTTTCCGTTCGGGGGAAGGGCCGCCTTTTTCCTCGAGTTTTTGCTGAATGTAGCTCTCAATGCCGGCCACTTCCGATAAACGTTCGGCCGGGACGAACATCCCAAAATCCTCCGGTGTCAGGTCCACGGGAAGACCCGTCTTCTTTGAAGCAAACGCGTTCATCTCGTTGAAAAAGTTGCTTGTCTTTTCCGCATCCATGGCTTGAAGCACCCCCTCACGCGGGGTCAGCGGCAGGAAAGCGGTCACAATCCCGCTTCCGACTTTTCCGAAACGGGGTTCCTGCCGGACGCGTCTCCAGAGGGCTGCCCATGCATCGAAACTGTAATAGTAATAAGCGGGTTCGGACACCAAGACAACCGGTGCGTTAACCCTTTTCAACTGGTTTAAAATCACACCCGAAAGCGGGCTGTCCACCGTCGGAAAGAGCTTCGGACCGACATTTTCAAGTGCGGAAAGCCGCGCTTCGGCCTCGATAATTTGCTCTTGAAGAGCAGTCTCTTCTTCGGGATGGGTCGCAAAATAATCCGAATTGATGCCGAGGGCTGTTTTGAAATCCCGCCGAAGTCTCTGCGCATCTTTGACCCGGTCGGAAAACGTGCTTCCGGCTCCTTTTCCATATAAAAGAAAGGGGGCGTCAATGTGACTTAATATTCTAACAGAAGCGGCAAGGTAGTCCGGGAGTTCTTTCTGGCGGGCCAAGAGAGCCCCTAAAACATCCTCCGGGATGGCTCGCCGCGTATCGACACGGACATGGACACGAATCAAATCGCCTGTTTCGGAACTGGAAATTTTGACTTCAACCGGCTTCCGGTCCGGAAGGGAACGCTCCCCTAACGCAAAAGTCACTTCGGAACTGGCAGTCTCAGGATGGGAACTCGACACGCGCCCCTCGAATATTCTTTGAAGCTGTGCCAACGTCAGCGCTTCTCTCTCTTTTAAGAGGCCCTGCCCCATGTACCGTTCCATGATATCCTCATAATCGGCTGAATCAACATGTCTTCTTCGTGCTTCACCGCTCAAGGGGACATTGGTTTCGCGATACCGTTTCTCCCGGTCATCCCCGAGACGGTTCGCGCCGTCCCGAAGGGAGAGGGCCTGTTCCGCGGCAATCAAATCATTTTGGAGATTCTGCATGAGGCCGCCGTCCTTCTCCGCCATGGGAGGCCGGTAATGATCCTCAGCCGGGGCACCCCAGGCCGGCATGACGGCAAAGAAAATTCCCGCGATCAGCATCGAAATCATTTTTTGAAGAAATGAGCGATTCATTGTTTCTCCTTTTTCTAAAGATTATAAGTTGATGAGTGTCTCCCGGAGGGTCCGGAGGGCCGCCTCCGCATCTTCGGAAACAGTCCAGACTTTCGCCTCAATGAAAGTGCTCCGTCCGACCGCGAACGATAAAAGTTCCTCCAGATTCCGATATCCGACCTGATCCCCGACCTGATTCGATACAAACGGCGACTCAACGGTGAAGGCAACAAAGGAAGGAAGCGACGGAGCGAGTCTCTCGGCCACCTGCTTTCTGGCAAACATCCGGGTAAGAGGGCGTCCCGCTTCCTCCTGGATATGCCGGCTCGTTGCTTCGTGGTCCGAAAGGAGTGCCGGTGGAACCACAACGCCGAAATCCTCAAGTGTCAGGTCCACATTCTTTCCGGTGTATCTTTTGGCAAATGCGCTCAGTATCTCAAGTGCTTTGGAGATCTTCTCCAAATCAACACCCCTAAGGGCATCTCCCGGCTGATTAGAAATGGCGTATGGAAGAAGGGCTGAAATGACTCCGCTTCCTTTTTTCCCGAACTCTGGATCCTGCCTGCGATACCGCCAATAGTCCACGTAAAGGTCCGGATTAAAAGCAAAGTAAGCCAAGTCGTATCCCACAACAATGGGGTTATCCACATTCCTTGCCTGCGCCAAGACATTCGGTGAAAGGAGGTCGGATGTCAGAAAGATGTTGCGGCCGATCAGAAGATCGTCGCTCAAACGAGTCCCCCCGTCACCCGCTTGACCGGTCAGGTCGTTCCGTTCGTCTATCAAGTCTCTAATCTTCTGCTGTACCGCCGCAATTTTTGCCCTTTCGGGATCGGCTGCCGGGAGTGCGAGAAGTCTTTGTTCTTCTCTTCCCAGTTCGCCGATTTCGCGAATGACTTCGTCCAAATAATCCTCGCCTTCATCGTCCTCACGGACCCCCCCGTCGCGGACCGTGACAGCGGCAATCTCATCCTGAAGATTTTGCATGAGCCCGCCGTCTTTCTCGGCGGTTGGCTGGCGGAGTTGCCCCACGATTAAATGCGATTTTTCCTTCAAAATGGTGTAATAAAGTTCCGGATTTCCCGCTTCCGTGATTCGGGGCGAAATGACAATATGGGAAATACCCTGCTCTCTCAAAATCTGTGTCAGCCCCGGCGTATGAAATCCTCCTGTAATCAGGACGGCGAACGTGACTTTCTCCTTTTTCATTTCCCTCATCGAATTTTCAACAAATGCCACATCCCGCGCCTGCGCAATCCGGTAAAAGCGATCCATCGTCTTGAGATGCTCATCGACGCTGCCGACTTCCTGCGGAATGGCAATCTCCAAACGGTGTTCGTTGATTTTACCCTCCAGATAAGGGATAAATGTCTTGACGGAAAATCTCAGGCGGTTTTTCTGGTAAAGGGCGAAGTCATCCGGTGAAATTTTGAGCCGGAAAAGGCCCGAAAGAAGCCTCAGGTGTTTCGAAATGGCGGCGAGCTGCCTTTCGTCTTCGGAAGTAAAGAGTTTTTCCCGAACCGCCTGTTCCAGCCGGTCCCCCTCCTTGAAAAGTTCCGAGTGCTGGATATCCCCATATAAGGAAAGATAGCGGACATATTTTTCAAGATTCGGGTAATCTTCAAGGGCCACGCTCTTTTCGGAAGCCACATTCGCCACATGACCGTAGTATCGTCGCTGGGAAACTTTCCCTTCCTGATAGGCGAGACTCTGACTCACCAATAGATCCAATTCCTCCTGCGTCAGGTCATCCGTCAATGTTTCGATGAGCCGGTTCCGCTCCTCGTCAACCTGTCCGAAATCAATGGCCTTCTCCAGTCGGTAGGCCTGAAGGAGTCGCTCCACGTTCGGATATCCCTCCGCCCCGCCGTAAGCGGCCAGGTATTCGTAATAGTCCACGAGTTCCATCTGTTCCGTCTCGTATGCCTCGCGCATCTTCTCAAGGTCGAGATGGGCGGAACTGTAAATGGTTTTTTTGAGTGTTTCCACCGCTTCCTGGAGGCGGTCGAGCTGGTCTAGTGCCACTTTTTTCAGTCGTTCGACCTCCAGAAAGACCCGGAAATTCTCCTCGTAAAGCTCCGCGTCTTCAATCCCCTGCCGGATGATCGGATAATCGCTCACCAGTTCCAGATATTCGTCCCCCGCAATGAGTCCCTTCCGGAGATACCGTTCTGCCACCTCCGTCCGTGCCTCTTTTGAGCCGAGTTTCCGTAGCGAAGAAAGATCCCCCCGGATATCCCCCCCTTCCACAAGAATTAACTTCACGTCGTTGTTCCGGATGAGAGACTCCAGAATGGAAGCAAGGTTTTTCTGTGCTTCGTAGTGCACATGGGCATCTTGAATATGGATCAGAGTCTGTTCGGAGTTTCCTTCGTAGATATCGACGATCCGGCCGTAGGCCTCCGGGATTTGAATCTCACCTAATCCGAGGGAACGCAAAAGAAACGCTTCTTTTTGGGGAGAGGTTGTCTGAATCGGATCCGGCAGCACAGGTGCCACGACCCGCGCCTGCTGAAAGATGCTTCTCTCAGGCGGATCGGCCCATGCCATGGTTCCGGCACCGACTACACCGAGCACGATAAGAAGCAAAAGGCTCTTTTCTTTTATTAGCTTCTTCTTTATACCCTTCACTTTACACCATACACCTTACACCGTTTTATTGGGGTGGCGGGCGGAATAGGTTGGGAAGGATGGGGGTCCAGGCCCAAGCCCTATCCCACCTGCCATCCCAAAGGGATTGCAAGTTTATAAAAGTTCTGAAGAAACTGGTTAAAAAAAGAACCCCCGATCCTGGGAAAAGTATATCACACCCCAGGGGGGATGTCAAGGTATGAAAGTCAACTTAAAAAAACATGTAACGTGTTTAAAACTAAATAGTTAAGTAAATTTAAAAACGACATTTTGTCTCGATTAACTATTCCTTTTCTTCCTTTTTCCTCCCCCCTTTTGCCTCGCTTTTTTTCTCTTCAACCGTTTCAAACGCCCCCATTTTCCGGAATTTTTCGTACCGCTCCTCAAGAAGTTTTTCCTTTGGAAGTTTTTGAAGAACTTTCAGGTGCTTTCCGACCGCTTCTTTCAGGGCAGCGGCAGTTTTTTCCGCGTCATGGTGGGCCCCGCCGAGCGGCTCCGGAATGATCTCATCAATCACCCCCAACTCCAGGAGGTCCTGGGCAGTCAGTTTCAGGGCACTGGCCGCATCGGGGGCGCGGGCACGGTCCTTCCAGAGGATCGCGGCACACCCTTCCGGAGAAATCACGGAATAATACGCATTTTCCAGCACCAACGTGCGGTCGCCGACGCCGATCCCGAGCGCCCCGCCGCTTCCTCCCTCCCCAATCACCACGACGATAATCGGAACGGCCAGACTGATCATCTCCCTGAGATTGTAGGCAATCGCTTGGGCCTGTCCTCGCTCTTCGGCCCCAACTCCCGGGTAGGCTCCGGGCGTATCCACAAGACAAAGGATGGGATGGTCAAACTTCTCCGCCAATTTCATGATGCGCATCGCCTTGCGGTATCCTTCCGGATGGGCGCTCCCGAAATTTCGCAAGAGGTTCTCTTTGGTGTCCCGTCCCTTTTGATGACCGATGACGGTAAGGGCAGTCCCGTCGAATTTGGCGAAGCCGGTGATAATCGCCTGGTCATCCCGGAAGGCGCGATCGCCGTGGAGCTCGACGAAATCGCTCATGATGAGGGAAATATAATCCATGGAATAAGGTCGCTGGGGATGTCGGGCAATCTGGACGCGCTGCCAGGGAGTGAGATTTTCGTAAACAGACTCGCGGAGTTCGATCAGTTTTTTCTCGAGCGATTTAATTTCCCCATCGAGGCCGATCTTTCCTTTCGACGCAAGACTCCTCAGTTCGGCAATCTGTTTCTCGAGCTCGGTAATCGGCTTTTCGAAGTTAAGGTCTGCCACTTAATCACCAATCGTGACTTCCGTTCCGATCGGGATCAACGCGTAGAGTTCTTCCACATCCTTGTTGTGCATCCGGACACATCCGGCGGTAATGGCACTTCCGATGGATGCCGGATCCCGTGTCCCGTGAATACCGTATCCCGGTTCGTTGATCCCCATCCAGCGGCTCCCCAAAACGTTCTCGGGACTGTCCGACGGAACAACGGCCCCCAACGTGTACCAAACCGGATTGATGAGCTTATTGGTGATTTTGTACGTTCCGACCGGGGTGGAATCGTTTTCGCCTGTGGCAACGGGATAGATTTTGAAAATCTCTTCCCCCGCTTTCAGGGTTAGCTGATTCTGGGATTTATCTACCAGGATGCTGAAGGAAACCGAAGGCACTTTCAACTTCATGCCGGGGCGGATCAGCGCTGATTTCAGCCCGTTCGCCTTCATGAGGAGTTCAATGGTGGTGCCATGAGTCCTTGCAATCTTCCCAAGGCTATCCCCCGGCTGAACCGTCACCTTTTTATAAAGAGGGGTCATGGTGGGAGAATAAAGAATCGCCACGTTGACTTCTCCCAACCGTTCCTGCGCCAGGACAACCGAATCGGTATTGGGAAACATCTGAACGATCCTTTGATACGTTTCCTTGGCCCCCAAAAGATCCCCCCGACGGAGTTGGACATTGCCGATACCGAGAGTCCCTTTCGCCATCAACTCCGGAGAGGGGGCTTCTTGCGAAATGTCGGTATAAATCCGGAGGGCTTCATCCCACTGTTCTCCTGAAAGTGCCGCTTCTGCTTTCCGGAATAGTCCCTCATACCGGTTTTGCTGAAAAAGACTGGCCCCTTCCTCACGGGGTCCGAAAACAAACCGCACCCCCAATCCCGCCGCCAAAAGGCCGACCAGAACAAACACCAGTCCCCAACGTCTTGTCATTGTTTTCCCTCAATCCTCAAAGTTGGAACACCAGCATGGATAGGATAATACCCAGAAAGGCTCCCATAATCACTTCGACCGGCGTATGGCCCAGGAGTTCCTTTAACCGGTCTTCCCGGATATTTTTCTTAACATAAATATCATCCAGTATTTTGTTCAACGCTTCCGCCTGCTTGCCGGTTGCCCGACGGACCCCCTGGGCGTCAAACATAATGATCAGCGCCACCACTGAAGCCAGGGCAAAGAGCGCCGAGTGAAATCCGGTGACAAGGCCGACGCTCGTCGCCAGAGAGGCCATCCCCGCCGCATGACTGGAAGGCATTCCTCCCGTTTCCACAAACCACTGGAAATTAAAACGCTTTTCCCGGTATACGCCGAGTAGGACCTTGATCACCTGTGCAACGAACCATGACAGGAGCGTGACCCCCAAGATCCGGTTGGCTCCTACTTCCTTCAGAAAATCATGCATAATTTTGCTACCCCCGGGAAAATCCTTTCAATCCGGACTGGAACCCTTTCAGCACCAACTCCAGTTCCTCGCGGTTGTCGGAGTTGTTCCGTGCTTCCTCCAGTGTAATTTTCCCGGAACGGTAAAGCGCCACCAGGGCCTGATTAAAGGTCTGCATCCCGAAAATCGCACCGTCCTGAATGAAGGCGGGAATCTGAAGCGTCTGTCCTTCATAAATGAGCCCCCGAATCGTGGGGGTCAGCCGCATGATCTCGCAGGCGGGGATCCTCCCGCCCCCATCCTGCTGGGGAATCAGCCGGAGCGAAATCACCCCTTTTAAAAGAAGGGAAAGCTGAAGACGAATCTCATGGTGCTGGTAAGGGGGGAAGAAATTAATGATCCGTTCCACCGTCTGGGTCGCATTGATGGTGTGAAGGGTGCTCAAGACCAACTGGCCCGTTTCCGCCGCCTGAATGGCGCTTGACATCGTTTCCACGTCCCGGATATCGCCGATATGAATGATATCGGGCGTCTGCCGCATGATGTGGCGGAGGGCATGGTAATAGGAGCGGGTGTCCATCCCCACTTCCCGCTGGCTGATAATCGATTTCTTGTCGTGATGGATGAATTCAATCGGGTCCTCAATCGTCAGGATATGCTTTTCAAGATTTAAATTGATGTAATCAATCATACTGGCGATGGTAGTGGATTTCCCGCAACCGGTGGATCCCGTCAGCAGCACCAGCCCCCGCGTCTCGTGGCAGAGTTCCCGCAACACCTTGTCCGGAAGGTTCAGTGCTTCAAAAGAAGGAACGCTGTCCTTGATAGCCCGGAACACAATCCCGAGACTCCCCCGTTGAAGGTAGACATTGGCACGAAACCGCCCGATTCCAGACAGACTCAGCGCCAGATCCACCTCCAGGTTGCTCTCAAAGGCCCTTTTTTGTTCCTCATTGAGGATTTCGTTGACATAGGCCTTGACCTCCTCCACCGTTAAAGTTCCGTCTCCTTCCGGCTGGAGTTTGCCGTAAACACGAAAACAGGGAGGACTCCCTGTTTTCAAATAGAGGTCCGAGGCCTCTTTCTTCGCCATCTGTTTAAGATAATCGATAACGCGACCCATCGTTACGCCCTCATTGTATCATTTCCCGATGCAGAATTGGGAGAAGATTTTATCGAGGAGGTCCTCCGTAAAGACCTCCCCCACCACCTCGCCGAATCCTTCGAGGGCCTCCCGGAGGTCGACGGCGACGATTTCAGGTGGAGCGGAAGATTCCAAACGCTCCTGCGCCTGTTCGAGTGCTTTCAGGGAACGGGCTAGGGCTTCCCGATGACGGATATTCGTAATCAGCGTTCCTTCCGAGAGCTGGACCCTCCCTTCCCACACACTCTGATGAATGGCCGACTCCAGCTGTGCGATTCCATCCCCTGTCGTCGCTGAGACTTTGACGAGAGGGTGCCCGTTCCGGACGCTTGAAACATCTTCCTCCTTCAGTTTTTGGGGAAGATCCGCTTTATTGACCACAAAAATGACCTTTTTCCCTTGAATCTCCTTGAACAGCGCCCAATCGGCCGGCGCGGTCGGCTCGCTTCCGTCCAGCACAAACAGAACCAACTCCGCCCGGCTCAGATAAAAGCGGCTCCGCGAAATCCCCTCCGCTTCGATGATACAGCCCGTTTCCTGAATCCCGGCCGTATCCACGAGGCGAACCGGGATACCCCGGATGTTCGCCACCTCCTCAATCGCATCCCGCGTTGTCCCGGCAATCGGGGTGACGATAGCGCGGTTATGCCGGAGGAGCGCATTCAAAATGCTCGATTTCCCGACGTTTGGCCGTCCTGCAATGACGGTGGTCAATCCTTCCCGGAAGACGATTCCTGCCGAGGCGTTTTGAAGGAGAAGTTCCAGCTCCCGGATCAAGCGCTTCAGCTTTTCCAGAATCTGACCTTCATTCAAAATTTCAATATCCTCGTCGGGAAAATCGATCCCCCCTTCCACATGGCAAAGCACATTAAGAAGAATCTCCTGGAATTCCCGGATTTTCTTCGACAGTTCCCCCTGCAGTTGATCCATCGCCGAGCGGAGACTCGCATCCGTTTTGGAGCGAATGACGTCCAGCACCGCCTCTGCCTGCGAAAGGTCGATACGGCCGTTCAGGAATGCCCGCTCGGTAAACTCACCCGGCCGGGCCAGCCGTGCCCCTTGACGCAAAAGGCATTCCAAGATCTCCCGGAGGGAGACCGTTCCCCCGTGACCGAAAATCTCCACCATGTCCTCGCAGGTGTAGGTCCGGGGAGCCCGCAATATCAGAAGGAGGACTTCATCCAGTCGCCTCCCGGTCTCGGGATCGGTCACATAGCCGTGTGAGGCCCGAAAAGATTCCATCTTGGAGGGCTTTTTGTCCCGCTTGGAAAAAAAGATCCGGTCTGCGATTTCAAGAGCCCTTTTTCCGCTCATCCGGATGACTCCGATCGCCGATTCGCCGATCGGAGTGGCAATGGCGGCGATGGTGTCCTGTGTCTCATCACGCAATTTTCTCATGAAGCGACTTTCTCCGCTTTCTTTTTCGGACTTTTGGCTTCCTGAAGAAACGCGAGCGCCTCCCCAACCAGATAGAGTGACCCGGCCACTACCACAACCCACTCCCCATCAACCCGACGGCAGGCCCAGTCGAGGGCTTCGTCCAGGGAGGGAACCAATTGGAGATACCGCGAATAGGGGGCCGCATAGTCCATCAGGGCACAAACCGGAAGGGCCCGTTTATTTTTCGCCTGGGTCAAAATGACACTTTCTGCCATCGGACAGAGAATCCGGCAGACCGTTTCCACCTCTTTGTCCTGGGAAATCCCGAGAATCAGAAGAACCGGCTTTCCGGGAAAGAGGTCGCAAAGTGTTTCCTTTAACGCATTGGCAGAGGCGTCGTTTTGTGCGCCGTCCAGAATGAGGAGCGGCTCTTCACCCACCACCTGAATCCGCCCCGGCCAATCCACCTTTGAAAGTCCCTTTTGAATGGAGGCCTTGGAAAGTGAAAATCCTTTCCGCTTCAAAACCTCACAGACGCCGATGGCGGTCACGGCATTGTCCACCTGATGTGCCCCCAAAAGCGGAACAAAAAGAAGCGGGTAGTCTCC
Source organism: uncultured Omnitrophica bacterium (assembly GCA_947085655.1). GTDB lineage: Bacteria > Omnitrophota > Gorgyraeia > JACQQV01 > JACQQV01 > CAMTXH01. Next base: position 101,859 of record CAMTXH010000006.1, read on the forward strand.
CCCGGGACCCATCACCTGAAAACGGGTCCCCTCTCTGGAACGGCCGAGTTCTTGAATATTGTAATGTTCTGCGACTTCCAAAAGGGGCGCCGATTTTGTCCGGGCGATCTCCCGAATCACCTCCAGCGCTTCCGGTTCCTGAGGGGCCGTCACCGCAGCCGTTTCCGGCTTCACGATTTCGGCTTTTTCGGCGGCAATGGAAGTCAAGGTTTTTCCGAGTTTGTCGGTATGGTCGTAACTGATCGGGGTAATGACCGAAACAAGGGGATGCACCACATTGGTGGCATCCAGCCGACCTCCCATTCCGACCTCCAAGACAGCCATCTCCACTTTTCTCTGTTTAAAATAAAGGAAGCTGAGTGCCGTAAAGACTTCAAAGAAGGTAAAGGGCCCCGTCTCCTCCGTGAGAGCATCCAGTGCGGGTTTGATCTCCTCCAAGAGAAACGCCAGCTCCCCGTCGGTGATGCACCTCTGTTCCTCCCCCTTGATGGATGTCCGGATCCGTTCATGCCGCGACAAAAGGTGCGGTGAGGTATAAAGCCCGGTCGGGATTCCCGCTTCCCGAAAAATTGCGTAAAGCATCGCACAGGTGGACCCTTTGCCCCTTGTCCCTGCCACATGAACACTCCGGAAAGCGTTCTGCGGATTGCCGAGGGCATCCAGGAGTCTCCGAACCCGCTCCAGTTTCATGGCATCGTACGAGTAGGTGGTGATCTTCTCGTAATCAATCAGCGAATCCAAAAATTGAAGAGTCTGTTTCTGGGTCATCGGTCAATGTTTGAAATGGCGAATGCCGGTCAGGACCATCGCCACATCAAATTCGTTACAGGCGCGGATGACCTCCCCATCGCGGATGGATCCCCCCGGCTGAACCATCGCATGGATTCCGGCCAGCGCGGCCACTTCGATATTATCCGGAAACGGAAAGAAGCCGTCACTCGCCAAAACCGCCCCCGCAGCCCGGTTTCCCGCTTTTTCAACCGCAAGCCTCACCGCCCCCACACGCGAGGGCTGTCCCCCGCCGATGGCAACGGTTGTCTCACCCTTTGCGATCACGGCAGCGTTCGAACGGACATCCTTGGCTACCTGAAATGCAAAACGAAGCGATTTCTCCTCTTCTCGGGTCGGCTTTTTTTGGGTCACGCAGCGCCAACGAAAAGGAGCGGTCGAAGCATCCGGCGTCTGAACCAGAAAAATGTCACGGGAAAGGGGCTTCATCTCGTGCCTTTCCCTTCCGTCCCGATAAAAAGTTTCAAAGGAAACAACCCTCAGATTCGGTTTCCGCTTCAAAATGCGTAAAGCGCTCTTCGTAATTTCCGGAGAGGCGATCACTTCAAGAAAGCCGCTTTGCAGAATCCGTTTTGCCATCCGGCCGTCCAACGGCCGGTTCAGTCCCACAACCCCTCCGAATGCCGATTCAGGATCACAAGCCCATGCCCTTTCAAAGGCCTCTTCCGCGGTCCGCCCGAGCGAAACACCGCAAGGGGAGGCGTGCTTGATCAAGGCGCAGGCCGGCTTTTTGAATCCCCTGACAATCCGGTAGGCGGCATCCAGATCCAAAAGATTGTTATAGGAGAGCGGCCTGCCCTGGAGGGCAAGAGATTCCGCCGCCAAAGGAGATGCCCCATTAAGGTAAAGGGCCCCTTCCTGATGAGGATTTTCACCGTACCGGAGGGACATCCACTTCCGGAGGGTGAGATTCAGAGATTTGGGAAGAAGTTCTTTTTTTCCTTTATCCATTTCATTGAAGAAGCTCCGGATCGCCTGGTCATAGAGACTCGTCCGGAGAAAGGCGTGGCAGGCGAGGGACTGTTTCATCTTCTCCCGGATTCCTCCCCGCTTCAGCGCCTTCAGAACTTCTCCGTAAAAAGCAACCCCCGGAACAACCGTGACATACCGGTAGTTCTTCGCCGCCGCCCGGAGAAGGGCTACGCCACCCACATCGATTTGCTCAAGACACTCGGCAGCGCTCATTTTTTTCCGAAGGGCTTCCTCGAACGGATAAAGATCAACCGCCACAAGATCAATCGGCTCCACTCCTTCCCTCCGAAGCGCTTTCATGTGCGAGGCTTTCGAGCGGTCCGCCAAAATCGCCGCATGGATTCGGGGATGAAGGGTCTTCACCCTTCCGTCAAGGAGTTCCGGATAGCCGGTCAGGGCTGAAATCTCCCGGACCGGGATCCGGCGGCGCCTCAAAAAAGAGGCGGTCTTGCCGGTGGAAAGAAGCTTGAAACCGCATTGAACAAGCCCTCTCGCAAAAGGGAGAAGATCTGTCTTGTCGTAGACACTCAAGAGGGCCTGTTTTGTTTTTGCCATGATAAGCCCAGTTTTTTTGTGATTGGCCCTACTTTGCCGTTTCCGATAACCCGGCGATCGACCGATGCGACCGGCATGATCCCCATGGAGGTATTGGTTAAAAAGGCCTCGTCCGCCCCATACAGTTGGGTCCGGGTAAAAGGTTCCTCCCGGACCGGGATCCGGAGTTCTCTCGATCGCCGGAGGGTCTGGTCCCGCGTAATCCCGCGTAAAATGCCGAGGGAGGAGGGAGGGGTCCAGAGTTCTCCCCCCTTCACCATAAAAAGATTCGCGATTCTTCCCTCTGTGACGTATCCTCTCGCATCCAGATAAATTTCTTCGAGGGCCTCCGGAAGCGTCAGTGAATCGATCGTTGCCAAAAGTCCGTTCGTGTAATCTTTGACCTTCAGTTGAGCATCCAACGCACTGATCACATTCCGCCGCGTGGCACTCGTCCGGACCGCTACCCCCCTTTCGTAATAGGAAAGAGGATACCGCTTTGCCTCCTTCACGATCAAAAAAAGGCGTGCACGTTTTCCCTCCTTCAAAAAGGCAAGCCGGATCAAGGCGTTCGGGTAGGGCTTCGAAGAGATTTCTTTTTCAAGGAGCCGCTTCAGCTGGACGCGCGAACGGCCGATTGAAAAATCAAGGGTCCGGGCCGAGTCAAAGAGGCGGTCGAGGTGTTCCCCCAAAGCAACGATCTTTCTCTTCTCAGATCTCAACGTCTCAAAGATCCCTTCCGCCAAAACATCCTTCGCCAAAAATTCAGGCATGCAGAAGTTTCCCCTCCCCTTTCAGCGCCTCCACCAACGCCTGCGCTTTATGGAGACTCTCTTCGTACTCCCTCAAGGGATCCGAATCTGCGACGATACCGGACCCGACCTGAATATAGGCCTGGTCCTCTTTCAGGATGAATGTCCGGATCACCAGATTCAAGTCCATCTCGCCGTTAAAACCGAGGTAGCCGATGGAACCGGTATAAATCCCCCGGCCCACCGGCTCCAATTCGTCGATAATTTCCATGCACCGGACCTTTGGGACGCCGGTAATCGTTCCCCCGGGGAAGAGGGCCCGGAGGATTTCGAGAAAGTGATTCCCTTTTTTGAGATGCCCCCGGATGTTCGAGACGATGTGGATGACATGGGAGTATTCTTCCAGCGTCATCATTTCGTTCACACGGACCGTCCCAAAATCGCAGACCCTTCCCAGGTCGTTCCGCTCAAGGTCAATCAGCATCAGATGTTCGGCTCTTTCCTTCTCGTTGAGCAAAAGTTCCACCCGTTTTTTCAAGTCCTCTTCTTCGTCCTTCCCCCGCGGTCGGGTTCCGGCAATCGGGCGGGTCTCGAGCCACTCGCCGTCTTTCCGGACCAGCCGCTCCGGCGAGGAACTCACAATTGCAAAATCGCCGAAATCAAAAAAAGCGGCAAAGGGAGAGGGATTGATCTGCCGGAGATGTTCATAGAGAAAATAGGGGGGGCCGCTGTAGGAACCGTGAAGACGTTGGGAGAGGTTTGCCTGAAAAATATCCCCCGCCCGGATGAAATTTTTGGCCCGTTCCACCATCCATTTGAATTCAAGATAAGACATATTGGATGAAATTCGGGAGACGCGGATCGTTTCTTCTTTTTGAACTGGGAAGGAGACGCTTCGAAGAAGGTCCTCCATGCTTTCAATCTCTTCGACGGCGCGGGCATACCCTTTTTCCCTTTCCTCTGCGGAGGCATTCGCAACAAGCCACACCTTCCCCTCGAGATGGTCAAAGGCAACCAGACGGTTCACAAACAAAAACAACAGGTCCGGCAGGAGCAAATCGTTCTTGGCAAAATTCGGAAGCCGCTCAAAGAAATGCCGCACGTCGTAACTGAAATAGCCGACCGCGCCGCCGCTGAAAGGGGGAAATCCGGAAAACTTGGGGCTTCGATGCCGGGAAAGAACTCGCCAAAGAATCCTAAGCGGCTCCCCCCGCATCGATTCCGTTTTTCCTCCCTCTTCCATCCAGACCCAGTCCCCCTTGCTTTTAAAGACCAGATACGGATCCCACCCCAAAAACGAGTAGCGGCCGGTCAGCGGATGGTGCCGGGCACTCTCCAAGAGGAAGGGGTACCCTGTTTTCAGAACCTTTTTGAGAAGCTCGGTGGGATTGGGTAAGTCTGTAACTTCTTTATATACAGGTACTTGTGAAAAGTCTTTGGCCAGTTCCAAAAACTGGCTCAAGGAGGGTGTAACCATGGGAAATATTATAACATATTTCCCGTAAGGTTGGCTTGATATCGCTTCAGAAAAAGGCGGTCTTTTTCGCGACCTGCGATCTTTTTGGACATGAGCAGTTTCCGGAGCCCTCCCACACGGATGGGGACCTCATCCACCAGAAAAATTTTCGCATCCTTTTCCAGTTCCCGAAAAACGTAACCGGAGATTCGCAGAAGAAGCTCAATCTGAATTCCCTGGGGATTGGTCGCCATCAAGGTTCCTTGCCGTTGAACAATTTCTTTTATGTGATCGGGGCGGAAGGGTCCTTCTTTCGTTGCGACATGGAATCCTAAGCGTGATAAAATACCGACTGCTTTTTTAAGATTTCCAAGGGTGTTTTCTAAAAAGAGGTCGTAGTCTTGGGTCGAAAAACTCTCGGAAGGACTTTTGGCATAATAGTTGATCCCTGAGACGCCGACCACTACATACCGAACCCCCTTTTGGTTGAAGGCATGAAGGACTTCGGTATAAGGATCAAATCGTGGGCGGTTCATCGCTTTTTCTTCGCCTTCACATAGTGTCGGTTCCATGCAAGAGTCACTTTCGGAACCCAGGACTTGTCAGTCCCATCCTCGGACAACGCCTCAATTTTGTCTACTGCTCGATCAAGGGCTTTTTCATGAAAAAGCGGTCTTTCCTCCTCAGAACCCAAAATCAGATCCCCTACCCCACAGTGAAGAAACTGGGCTATCTTGGAAAGTTGTCTCAAGGAGACTGGGCGCGTTCCAGAATCCATCGCTGAAAGATTTGAGAGATACAGGCCAAGTTTTTTTGCCACTTCGGTCAGTGTCATTCCTCTCAACAACGCTTCTCCCCGTATATGGGTCCGAACCATCCGTTTCCCCCTTATTCAATATTATCATAAAGTGATAATATTGTCAAGTGCCTTAGACGCTGAATTTGATGGCGAGGACGTCGCCGTCTTTGACCGGGTACTCCTTCCCTTCCAAACGGAGAAGCCCCTTCTCGCGGAGGGTATTGACCGAACCGTGGTTGAAAAGGTCATTACAGGAAAAGACCTCTGCTTTGATAAATCCCCTTGCCATGTCGGTGTGAATTTTGCCGGCCGCATCGATCACTGTTCTTCCTTCCTCAAGCGCCCAAGCCCTTGCCTCATCCCCTACCACCGTAAAAAAGGAGATCGTCTGGAAGGCCTGGAAAGTTGTCTTGAAAAAGGACTCTTTGGCGAGTTGTTCGATGCCGAGTTCCTTCATAAATGTTTTCCGCTCCGCTTCATCCAGTTCAAGAAGCTCTTTTTCGCTCTTCGCGGAAAATGCTATCCATGGAAGACCGAGCTTCGCAATCTCCTCCAAACATTGCAATTTTTCTCCGATGCCAGATTCGGCAATGTTGACAATAATCGCCAAGGGTTTCCTGGATAGGAAGGTATAATGTTTGATCCATTTCTCCTCGTCGGCTGTCAAGGGTAGACTTCGAAGCGGCATCTCTTTTTTCACAGCGTCGCGACATTTGACAAGGACCGGAAGTTCCTTTTCCCTCTCCTTCCTCCCTTTCTTGAGTTCTTCTTCCAGTTTCCGGGTGGAACTTTCAAGAACCTCCAGATCCTTCAGCAAAAGTTCTGAAGAAATGGCGTTGAATTCCTCAACCGGATTCGGGGAATCTGTAAAAGCATTCAATACCACCGCAAAACCCTCCGTCTCCCGGACCTGGGCAAAATTCAGTCCCTGATTGGGTGTCGCGGTCAGTTGGGGCGAATCGACCAGTTCTATGTGGAGATAAGTCTTTTTCTTGGAACGGACGATTTCGGAGAGCCGGTCGAGCCGCTCATCCAAAAAAGAGAGCGTGGCAATGGATGGTTTCTGGTATTCCGGCGGATGGGCCTGGGGTCCGGCAAGGGCAAAAAAAGCGGTGGTCTTCCCGGATTGGGGGACCCCGATGAGGGCGATCTTCATGAAACTATTTTAACATAAAAAAGATTGTGTTATGATGGTTTCCTGACGGAGGCACAGATGGGACTTCTCGTACTGGTTCGGCACGGACAATCTCAGTGGAATCTTGAAAATAAATTCACCGGATGGATTGACGTCCCCCTCACCGAAAAAGGCCGGGAGGAAGCGCGGAAGGGGGCTTTGAAGATTAAAGCGATCCGTTTCGACAAGGCCTTTACCTCCGCTTTAATCCGTGCCCACCAGACCCTCGATATTATTCTGGAGGCGATTAAGCAGAAAACGATTCCCGTCGAAAAGGACCAGGCGCTGAATGAGCGCCATTACGGCGAACTGCAGGGATTAAACAAGGACGAGATGCGCCAAAAATTCGGAGAGAAGCGGGTCCATCTTTGGCGCCGGAGTTACGATGTGGCGCCTCCCGGCGGGGAAAGTCTCAAAGATACGGCCGCCAGGACCCTTCCTTACTTTAGGAAGAAAATCCTGCCTGAAGTGAAAGCGGGTAAAAATATTCTTGTTTCGGCCCACGGCAACAGTCTCCGGTCGATCGTGATGGACCTTGATAAACTCTCGAAGGAGGAAGTCATCCGACTTGAAATCGCAACTGGTGCCCCCATCGTCTACGAGATCGATCCCTCCGGAAAAATCCTTAAGAAGACTGTTCATGCCCTGTAGAAAGAGGAAATCGGATCGGCCAAAAAGGGTAATTCCCGGACCACTGGCCTTCCCGATTCAGCCGGATTTCCCGACCGGTATACTCGGCTGACCTTCGCCTCGCAATAATGGTAAAATCGTCTCTGCCTCCAATGACCCGATAATCCCACTTTCTTTCTTCCGAAAAGTTCGGCTCTATCAGCAAATTTCTGAACGGCGCCCCCCAGTATTCCAAACCATCCGAGGCAAATTTCAGATGTTCGTGATAATAAATGAATTCATCGCGGCGGATGATACCGAGAGTATAAAGGGCCTCGACTGTCGCGAATAGCTCCCTCCAAATAATGACCGGTGCCGGCGGTTCATCCGGTGACGCGTCATTTCCATAACCCGGCAAAGGGAAAAAGAAGAGAGTCGAGAGCAGCACCGCCAAAAGGAAAGACAAACTTCTTTTGGTTTTTCGAGTCATGATAAAGTCCTCTGCGCATAGACGTACAGATATTGCTGAGCATAGCCGGAAGTTCCACCGAATTTTTTTTCGGCGAAACGTTGCATTTTCCGGTAAGAGCGGCGCCGGCCCCGAAAATAACACTTCCGAAGAGCCCGCTCAATCCAGACATCGATCGGAAACGCCTCCATCCTCCCGTACGCAAAAAGGAGAATGCAATCCGCCACCTTTTCTCCCACACCCGGAAGGGTTAAAAGGGCTTCTTTCGCTTCGGCCGTCTCCATCCGGTGCAATTTTTCCAGACGAAACCTCCCCTCCGAAACGGCCCTTGCCGTTTCCAAAAGATACCGGTCGCGGAAACCGGGGCGGATCGGAAAAAGATCGGAAGACTTAAGTGCCGCGATTTTCTCCGGTGCCGGAAAGGTATATCGGAGCGCGCCATTCGAACCAACCGGCATCCCGAAGCGGACGGAGAGATTTTCCACCAAAGAGGCGATCCGCTTCACGTTGTTAAAAGAAGAAAAAATGTAAGAACCGAGACACTCCCACGGATCCTGTTTCAGAATCCGGAGCCCCCAGAATTCCTTGAGGGCATCTTCAAGAACAGGGTCTTCCCGGAGAGGAGAAAGCATTTCTTGGAGGTTCAGGTCGAGGGAAAAATACCGGACAATTTCTTCGGGTGGAACAGGCGGATCGGTTTCCACAAAAAGAGTATCGCCTTCTTGCGAGACCTTCCAGACCCCATTGCCCACGACGCCGGTGTACCCCTCACCATTTCGCTGCCACCGGAACGCCTGCCCGCACTCCAGCGTCTGCCGTAAACTAAAGTCACTTACCCGAAGTATAAGCATATGTTATCTTGTGCCGAGCGGCGACTCAGTACGTTGTAAGCGAAAAGCGACAGGGTTTGCCGGAGCGACTGTCGAAAATCCGACGCATCCTTGACCGCGATCCAGTGTCGCGTCGGATTTTCGTCACAGCGAGCGGAGATGCGTAATCGAAGCGAGCGACAAGCGGAGGCAACCCTGGCGATTTTCGCTATGCCGAGCGGCTTCCCATCAACTTTGAATTTTGGGAAGGGTGATCTCCTTCTGCGCCTGGTATCGTCCCTTCTTATCCTTATAAGAGACCTCGCACACCTCATCCGCCTGAAAGAAAATCACCTGCCCAATTCCCTCATCCGCGTAGATTTTCGCGGGGAGCGGCGTGGTGTTCAAAATCTGAAGCGTCGCATACCCCTCCCACTCCGGCTCAAAAGGGGTAACGTTGATCAGGATGCCGCAGCGGGCATAACTCGATTTTCCGACGCAGAGCGTGAGAATATTCCTGGGAATCCGGAAATATTCCACCGTTTTCCCGAGCACAAAAGAATGGGGCGCGATCGTGCAGATTTTCCCGATAAAATCGGCGAAACAGGCCGGGTCCAGGTGCTTCGGATCGACGAAACTCGCTTTGGTCGGGTTGAAAATTTTGAATTCATCCGAGAGGGTGATGTCATAACCGTAGGAAGAGATACCGTAGGAAATCACCCCTTTTGAGAGCTGCCTTTCATGAAAGGGCTCGATCATTTTCTCTTTTTCGCACATCTTCCGGATCCACCGGTCGTTTTTAATGCTCATGCATTTCCTCCGAGGATCAGTTTCCTTAAATATTTAAACGGGAGGGAACCTTCTTTGAGAAGCCGCGTATGGAATTCACCCAGCTTGAAATGACCCTTTTTTCTTGTAATCCTCCCTTAACCTCAAAATTTCCTGCTTCCCGATCAGATAACTGGACGGCTGGGTCGGCTCCAACAGATACCGTCTCACCTCTCTGATGGCAGAGTCATGCGCCATCGAGACCTCCCGCTTCAAAAATGCCACTCCCTCCCTTGATGTCATCCGGCCGGTATGGAGTTGCGAATCGAGGATGACGCGGGAGGATCGCCAGAGATGGTTTTTCATGAGGAGAAGATAGGTCTTCGAATCCGGGTCAAATCCCTCTTCAAGCATCATCTCTTCGCAATAAAAAGCCCATCCTTCTGCCAGCACATCATCATGCGAAAACTTCCGGATGGGGGAGGGGTGGTCATTCTGCCAGGCGAACTGAAGGTGGTGCCCCGGATAGGCCTCGTGGATTACCGTCAGCCGAACTTCCTGGATCGAGTGCTCCCGCAGAAGGGCCCGGATTTTTTTCTTGCTTCCAAAAGGAGGGGTCACATAGAAAATGCCCTGCGGCTTTTTCTCAAGGGGAGCCGGCGGAAGGTAGGCGGCATACGGGATAATCGGCCGATCATAGACGGGTGTTTCGGTTACAAGGAGATGATCCTTCCTCGGGAATTTGGCGATCTCTTTCTCCCGGATAAAGCGCCTCACCCGGGAAAGGACCTTTTGGTACTCGCCGACAAGATGTTTCGGGCTTGGAAGATCCAGCCGGCTTTTATAAAGGATGGAGCGCCAGTCCTGATGGGGATCAATGAGCTTGGCAACCATCCGGATTTTTTTCTTCGACGATTCCAGTTCCTCCCTTCCCATCTCGTAGAGGGTTTTGGAATTGTAGGGCAGAAGATGCGCCTCTTTCAGCATGAAGTCGAAAAGCTCGCGTCCGATGGCGGCGGATCCCTTTGCCTTTCGAAAAAGTTTTTTCTTAAGAAAGCGGCTGTATTCTCTGAGGGCGAGGAGAGTTTCCCGCTGCGCCTCCAAAAGGTCTCTCCGAAGGGATGCGGGCAACCCCGAGTCTTTTGGGACAATGTCTTCAAAGAATTCGATGGCGCTTTCGGTGATTTCATGGGCGGTGTGGACGGCGTCCTTTGAGCAGACTTTCAGATTCCGCTTGGCCTGTTCCAGAAACCGCGGGATCTGCCGCATCCGGAGACTCAGATTCCGAACCCGTTCCTTCCGCGGCGCAAAGATCCCGACCACAAGGAAATAACAGGCCTCCGTGCAGTACGTGGCGTAAGAGGCGGGGTCCGTCTCCCAGGGCCTCTGGCGTCTCTCAAGTTCCAATCCCGCCCAAAGGTCCTGGCAGAGTGATTCATAATCGATCCGCGTTTCAAAATCGAGTCTTTGGGGGTTTATTTTGCTCCGGAAGGCCCGTAAAAAATCGGCCTCCCCCCTCAGATACTCTTCGATTCCGTCTTTCGAAAAATCACCGAGGAGATCATCATAAAGATGGTATCCGTAATGGGTCGCCTCCATCGGCCGGGCCCTGAAAAAGAACCGTTTATAATCGGAAAAGAGTTTGTAGAGTTTTTCCTTCTCGGACATCGCCTTTTTTCCATCATACTACAAAAAGAATAGACAGGAAAGCACAATCCCGCTAAAATAAATGGCCATGAACAAAATCCAAAGGGCCAACTGGGTGCATGAGCTTCTTTTAAAACTTCCCCCCGAAGAGCAACGAAACCTCCTTCGCCGGGTCCGACAGGTCAGTCACGAGGAGAGAATCCTGTATGAAAAATCGAGGGGAGGGGAGAAGGTGATCGACCTTTTTGTCCGGCCCCGTCTCCTCTATCCATATCAGTTGGCCTACTGCCGGAGCATCATCCTGGAACTTCAGAAGGCGATCGAGACGATTTACTTCAATTATTTCCATGAACCGATGTTTCAGGAAATTCTTCCTTTCCACGGCATTGAAAGGGAGCATTTTGTCCGCTTTTATGCCGCCCAGGGCCGCGCCCAAACCGTCATGAGCCGGTGGGATGCCGTTTCCGATTATAGCGGCGCGAACTGGAAAAGGCACCTTCGGTTTGTCGAATGGAACGGCGTCGGAATCGGCGGGATTTACTATGCGGTTGCGACAGAAGCAATTATGCGGCGGTCTCTCCTCCCGCTCCTTAAGAAATTGCGTCCCGATCTTCAGATTGTGCGGATGACCGATGCCCGCGAGTTGCTTCTGCGGCAGATCCTCCGCCATGCCAAAAAGGTGCGTATTTCCTTAAAACGCGTCGCTTTGGTGGAGGAACTCCGTGACCCCGGCGGGCCGCTCGAATTCGAAGAGTTCCGCGATTACTTCAAAAAAAGGGGGCTCGATGCGCTCCTTTCGGATGCGCGAGATCTCTCTTTAAGGAAGGGAAAGATTTTTGCGCGCGGAAAAGAGGTCCAGATGATTTACCGGGATACGGAGCTTGAAGAAGCCCTTTATATGGAAAAAAAGAAAGAAAACGTCGATGCCTTTAAGGAGGCGTTCCGCCGGAATGCCGCCGTCTCTTCCTTAATGGGAGAACTTGACCATAAAAGCGCTTTGGAGGTTCTCACCCGGCCCGATCTTGCGGGCACCTTTACCCCGAAGCAGCGCAAAATCTTCCGCGCCCATGTCACCTGGACAAGGTTGCTTCGCCCCATCAAGACCACCGACCCCTACGGTCGGACGGTCGACCTCTATACGTATGCAAGACGCAAAAAAGAAACATCGGTGATTAAACCGAACCGGGAATTCGGAGGGGTCGGGGTTATCTTTGGAAGAAAACTTTCACAAAGGGAGTGGGAAAAAGCTTTGGCGAAGGCGGTCCGCCATCCGGGCACATGGGTGATTCAACATGAGGCCCAAAACCACCCGAAAAAATTTGTCACTTCCCGGAGGGGCAAACTTCAGGAGGAGACGATCAATGTCGTCGACGGCCACATCGTCACCCCGGACGGGATCTCCATCATCGGCCGCGGCGCCCGCCATGAGGTTGTCAATGTTGCAAGACAGGGCGGCCTCGTCGCCACACTCGTGTATCGATAGGGACTGTCCCCCATATTCTCCTCCGAGTCGCTTCTGTGGGGGGACTGTCCCTAAGAGTAAATCCTTATTTACTGTCCCCCATACTGACGAGGGTGTTAGTAAGAAGGATACACTAGTCCCCTTAAAAGGGACTTAGTCCCGCAAGGTGTGGAATTCTTCTTGACAGACCCTGAAGGGTCGTGTAATATGAATATTGGATATTCAAAATATACATAGGCGCATTCATGAAGATTCAAAGAATTCTGGCGAAAAAGCTTCTTTTGTCCGTGAAGCGTTTCCCGGTGGTGACCGTCACCGGACCCCGTCAATCGGGCAAAACCACACTGGTTCGTGGTGAACTCCGGAACTACGCGTATCTCTCATTGGAATCCCCCGACCATCGCGCTTTTGCCTTAGAGGACCCCAAAGGATTCCTGAAGCAGTTTAACGGACCTGTCATCCTGGATGAGGTCCAGCGCACGCCGGATCTATTTTCCTATATCCAGGTAGCCGTCGATGAGCGAGATCGTCCGGGGCAATTCATCCTGACAGGATCGCATCATTTTCTCCTCTTACAGACGATTTCACAGTCTCTGGCCGGACGGTGCGCTGTTCTGCATCTACTCCCCTTTTCTTTGGCGGAACTGTTTGGCCGTCAAAGTGCTTCGATGGAAAAACTGGGAAAAAGAGTTTCCTCCCCTGGCCCTCTTCCCCGTCGATCTCTTGTGGAATATCTTTTCTCCGGATTTTACCCGAGGATTCATGATAAAAGGCTTCCTCCCCGCGACTGGCTGGGGAGTTACTACCAGACCTATCTGGAGCGGGATGTCCGAAATGTCCTGAAAGTGGGGGATCTTGAGGCATTTAGCCGATTTGTCCATCTTTGCGCCGGACGGAACGGGCAGTTGCTGAATCTTGTAGGGCTTGCTTCCGATTGCGGCATCACGCATACCACGGCGAGACGGTGGATTTCCGTCTTGGAAGCAAGTTTCCTGATTGTGCTCCTTCGGCCCCATCACCGAAATTTCGGAAAGCGGCTTGTCAAAAGCCCGAAGATTTATTTTTTGGACACGGGGCTTCTCTGCTTCTTGCTCGGAATCCGATCTCCGCGGGAGCTCCATGCGCATGGCGCGCGCGGCGCCATTTTTGAGAGCCTTGTGTTTTCGGAGTTCTATAAGAATTTCGTCCACCGGGGGGAGCGGCCTTCCATTTATTTCTGGAGAGATGCTAGGGGACATGAGATCGATTTCCTCATCGACGCAGGCGGGCGTTTGCTACCGGTTGAAGCGAAGTCGGGTCGGACAGTTTCCGAGAACTTCTTTGATGAAATCGTCTACTGGAGGAGTCTTGCGGGACAGCGGAAAGCGCCGGCTGCTTTGATCTATGGGGGGGATCAGCCGTTACTGCGTCAAGGGGTAGCGATTCATCCCTGGTTTACGCTGTAATCATCCATTATTCTTCGACTATCCCCATCATCGGCCGCAGCGCCCGCCATGAGGTTGTCAATGTTGCAAGACAGGGCGGCCTCGTCGCCACGCTGGTGTATCAATAGGGACTGTCCCTAAGAGTAAATCCTTATTTACTGTCCCCCATACGCTTCTCTGAATCGCTTCTGTGGGGGGACTGTCCCTAAGAGTAAATCCTTATTTACTGTCCCCCATATAGTCCGCAGTTCGGAGTTTATAGTTCGTAGAAATATTATGAGTGAAAGACTTCCCCGACATTTTTCCTTGACATCGCCTCCAGTCATAACTTACAATAATCATTGTAATAATTAACAATGGAGGGCGATGGATGATCAGTCTCCGATCCCAGATGACACAGAAAGTCCTTGGATACCTCATGCTCCATGAGGACTCGGAGCTCTATGTCAACGAAATGGCACGCCGCCTAGAGGTGGATCCGGGAAACCTCATTCGGAAGCTCAAAGAACTGGAGGAAGAAGGTCTTCTCAAAAGCCGCACAAGAGGAAAAGAACGCTATTATTCTCTCAACACCTCTTTTGCTCTCTTTAAAGAATACAAAAAGATCATCCTGAAAACAGTGGGTCTGGAACACCTCCTCAAAGAGGCGATCCGGAAGATAAAAGGCATTCAGGCGGCGTGGCTTTTCGGCTCCTATGCCAGGGATAAGATGGATGCTTCAAGCGATGTTGATCTTCTCCTCGTAGGGACACATGACGCCGTGGATGCCCAAAGGAAAATCGCTCCAATCCAAAAATCCATTGATCGGGAGATCAACGTCGTGAGCATGAGTCCAAAGGAATACCAAAAAGGCCGGGGAAGCCATTCCCTTCTTAAATCGATCCGGAAAAGCCGGCACATTCAACTCCTATGACGTTTGAACAAGGATACTTTCGGGAATTTAAATTTACCAAAGCGCAAATTGCTCAGTATGTTCGGAATGCCGGTCGCGACCTGCAAATTGCCAAAGAAGATTCCCATCTTGAGGTCCGGTTCACGTATAGTTACCAAGCACTCATCAAAATCGCCATTGCGCTCGTTGCCAAGGAAGGGTATAGGGTCCGCAGTATTCCGGGGCATCATGTGAAGTTGTTGGCGAAAGCATCCGAACCTTTGAAGGATCCCGATGTCTTGGCGATCGGAGACGCCATGCGGACAAGGAGAAACGATGACTTCTATGGGGAAGGAATTTTAATTACCGAGAAAGAAGCGACGGATTACCTTGAATTTGTTCGGCGCATCCTCACCAAAGCCGAACACCTCATCCAAGGTAAGTCCTAAAACATTTGAAGCAAGAGGAAACTTCTAGTCTTCCGGATACTAGAAGATCTCCCCTTTAAAGTTTCGTAGGGACTGTCCCCCATACTCTTCCCAGAGTCACTTCTGTGGGGGGACTGTCCCTACCTACTCATCGGCGTATTCCGGGTATTCGAAGATCTCCCCTTTATAGTTACGAAGGATCACTTTGCCGTCCCCCATGCTGACGATGTAATTGGGCTGGATCGGAATCTTCCCTCCCCCGCCGGGCCCGTCAATCACATACGTCGGCACGGCATAGCCGGTCGTATGACCCCGCAGTCCTTCGATGATCTCGACCCCCTTCTGAACCGCAGTCCGGAAATGCGTCGTTCCCTTCACCAAGTCACACTGGTAGATGTAGTAGGGACGGACTCGGATCATGAGGAGTTTGTGCATTAATTCTTTCATCACTTCCACAGAGTCGTTGATTCCTCTAAGGAGCACGCTTTGGCTTCCCAAGGGAATGCCGGCATCGACCATCCGTTCGCAGGCCTCCTTCACTTCCGGCGTAATCTCCTTCGGATGATTCACATGGACACTCATCCAGACCGGATGATACTTCCGGACCATTTCGCAAAATTCCGGCGTGATCCGCTGCGGAAGGGCAAACGGAATCCGGGAGCCGATCCGTAAAAACTCGATATGTTTAATCGAGCGGAGTCTCTTCAGCATGTATTCGATTTTTGAGTCGATCAAAAGAAGAGGATCTCCGCCCGATATCAAGACATCCCTGACAACCGGCGTTTTCTCAAGATACTCACAGGCCCGGTCGAAATTTTCCTGGACAAAAGGGTTCCGCTTGTCCTCGCCGACGATCCGGCTTCGGGTGCAGTAACGGCAATAAACCGCACAGCGGTTCGTCACCAAAAGGAGCACCCGGTCCGGATACCGATGGACCAGCCCCGGCACCGGCATGTGGCTGTCCTCCCCGCAGGGGTCGGTCATCTCAAGGGGCGAAACAATCAGTTCCCCCGCCCTCGGGACAAACTGCCGCCGGATCGGGCAACTCGGATCCTGGGGATCCATCAGGATGGCGGTATGGGGGGTAATGGCCATGGAGAGTTTATGCTTTGGAAGTTTAAGCCCCTCCTCTTCCTCGGGTGTGAGTGTAATGATCTGTTCCAGCTCTTCCTTGGTCTTCAGACTGTTCCGGAGTTGCCACTTCCAGTCGTTCCACTCCGCATCCGAAACACCACTCCAAATTCCCCGTGCGGCCTTTACCGCAATCGCCATGCTCTGCCCTCCTTTAGGATGCCGCCAGTCGATTGGTCTTCTGCCACAACTTCTCCTGCGGCACCGATTTTGCCCTTTTGCGGGCAATGGCACATTCCACAATTTTTCCGATGACGTCGGCATAAGAGAGTCCGGCGGCCTGCGCCGAACGGATGAAACCCGCATCCGACGAAATGGCAGGATTCGGATTCACTTCAATAATATAAGGGGTCTCTCCCCTGGCTCTGAAATCGACCCGGACATAATCCCGGCACCCGAGCGCCGCGGAAGCCCTCAAGGCAAGGGCGTGGAGTCTTTTCTCAAGCGAAGAAGAAAGGGATGCGGGACAGACCGGCGGCGTTTTTTTATACTCCGGGGAATCCTCCTTCCACTTGGAAGCAAAGGTCAGGATCCGGGGCATGCCGGGAGGAATGGAGGAAAAATCAATTTCAGAAATCGGAAGGATCTGGGCGTTTTTTCCGTTTCCGAGAATCGCCACATTGAATTCCCGGCCGTCAATATACTCCTCCGCAATGACCGGCTGGTGGTACTTTACCATCATCTTCATGACCTGTTCGCGGAGGGCCGTTTCGTTTTCCACGACCGAATCCTTCTCCATGCCAAGACTCCCATCCTCATGAAGGAGTTTCACGATGAGGGGAAACTGGACATTGGCCGGAAGCGCTTCGAGTCCGGTTTCAAAGACCAGATGAGCCGGCACCGGGAGGCCATTGGCTGACAAAAACCGCTGGGTCTTTGATTTGTTGAGGGAAAGTCCCAGGGTCAGAGGTCCGGATCCGGTATAAACCACTCCCAAAAGCTCCATGAGAGATGCCACATACGCCTCGTACACCCCCTCCCCCTTGATATCCTCGCAGAGGTTGAAGACAATATCCCCCCGGTAAAGGAGGAGTTCCTGGAGAAAGGTCTCGATGTTCTGATAGACAATTTGTAGGCGGCGGGTCGTGTAGCCGAGCCGGGAGAGGGCCTGCTCCACCTCTTTGGCTTCGGTAAGGATGTCATCCTGGGAAGAGAGCGACCGATCTTCCGATCCCTCCCCGTATTGACTGTTATCGTAAAGAATGGTGATGGGTTCTCGATACATGCTCCACCAGTCCTACCCGCTTGCAAGCGATTGAAAAAACCTTGAGGATGAGTTCTTCATACGTCATTCCCATGGCGCGGGCCGCCTTTGGAAAACAGGAATTCTGTTCCGGATCCGGAAGAATCCCGGGAAGGGGATTCACCTCGATGATTTGCGGCTCCCCTTTTGCATCCAGCCGGAGATCTATCCGGCACCAGTCCCGGCATTTCAATGCGAAAAAGGCCTCCCGGGAGAGCTCCGCCAGACGCTTCTCTAGCTCGGGCGGAATCTTGGCCGGACATTCAAAGATCCGGAGAGGAGAAGAAGGGGTATCCCAGACCCACTTGGCCTCGTACGAATAAATTGGGTTGGCTTTTTTGGGCAGGGCCTTCAGGTTAATTTCAACGACTGGAAGGACCTCAAGAGAGGGACCATTTCCCAGAAGGGCAACGGTGAATTCCCTCCCTGGGAGAAACTCCTCCACCAAGGCAGGCTGATGATAGCACTCCAGGATGCGATGGACTTCTTTCCGGAGGGTTTGGTCATTTTCAGCGACTGAACTGTCCGGAATCCCCTTGCTTGACCCTTCCCAAACGGGCTTCACGATGAGGGGAAACTCAAGACCGTTCCGCTGAAAACTCGGGCTTTTGAAAACGAGGAAGTCAGGGGTGGGAATCCGGTGCTGCCGCAGGACCCGTTTTGTCCAGGCCTTATCCAGGGTAATGGTGAGGGTTTCGGGACTCGATCCGGTATAAGGAATAGAGAGGCGCTCCAAAAGCGCCGGAATTTCCGCCTCCCGCAAGGGACCAAAACGGCCTTCTGCGATGTTAAAAACGATATTGGGCCGTTCCTGTTTCAGGCGCTGGGCTGCCGATCGGTCCGCCTCAATCAAGACCACTTCGTGATAGCGACAAAGGGGCCTTGCGATTGCCTGAATGGTCTCGGCTTCATCCCATTCCAGATAGGCGTCTTCCGGGACCCCCTTCCTTCTTCCGTTTCCAGCCGCCCCGAGAGTCCCGACCTCTTTTTTTTCGTTATAGGTCAGGCCAACCTTCACTGTCGCGTCACATTCTCGCCTTTAGGGGTTCCCTCCTAAAAGCGAAACCCGTTCCTTTAGGGTACTCCGCGCAATGGTATCCACCAATCGCAGTACCCGAAAGATCCGGTCGTCCGCCACCGCGTAGTAGACGTTTGCCCCCTCCTGCCGGGACACCAGAATGTTGGCATGTTTCAATGCCGCTAAATGACGCGACACGTTTGATTGTCCAATTCCGATGGCAGAGACAATGTCTCCGACCGCCTTTTCTCCTTCTTTCAAGGATTCTAAAATCTCCAACCGGACCGGATGCGCCAGCGCCTTCAGGTAATTTGACTTGAGATTTCGCCGTGCAATCTGGACACGACCCATCCGAATGACTCCTATATACACATATCCCTCTTGTCGCCTATGAAAATATTAGCATATGTCTATTTACTTGTCAAGGGATTTTTTACTCGTTGGTGAGAAGCCAGTCCAGCCGGAGGGTCTTTTCAATGTCCTTCACAGCCCCTTTAGCCCGTTTTTCAAGGTCGGAAAGCCCGAAGGTCTGGGTGACCACCCTTCCGACCCCCATCCGGAGGGTCCGGGCCAGGTTCTGGCGGATGCTTTCCTTGACATCCTCTCCAAGAGCGAAAGCCGGGTCATGGAGGGAACCGCTCACCTTCACCGGAAAGGCGACCACACCCTGACTATCCCGCAGATAGGCCAAAAGCTGTTCCTGGGAAATGCCGAAAATCGTCTCAACCAGTGCACTGGCGGGAGAGGGGCGAAGGAGAAGGTCATGGATCTGGATCAGCCCGACCCCCCGGAGCATCCCTTCTGAAATCTCCAAATCTCCTTCCAGATCCAGCCAGCCGCGCGCCAATCCCATCGGCACCGGCTGAGTCAAATATGGGTTCCAGGGGGGAAGGTCCATCTCCTGGACCATCACTCCCATTCGGAGATCCCCTTTTTGCGGCTCCAGCCATCCCTTGAGCCGAAGTGAGCCGGCGGAGGGAAACGACCCTGCGCCCACCTTCCCTTCCAGCCAGAAAGGAATTTCGCCGCTTTGGAGCGGAAAACGGAGCTTCTCTGCTCCAGCGGTTACCTCCCGAAGATGCACGGCATATTCCCCCGGGATAGACCCATCGGAAATTTCCAAGCTTCCCTCTTTGATGGAGAAGGATTGGACAGAAAAAGTCCTTTTTGGGGCAGGGATCCTGGTTGGGCCTCTTTCTTTTAAATAACGGAAGAGATTCAACGACCCATCCGGATGCCGGTAAAGCCAAAGGGTCGGACGCTCCACCGATACCTTTTCCACTTCAATCGCCTCAGACAAAAGGGACTTCCAGCGGGGAACAAGGGTCACCCGCTCCGTGCGAAACCGTTCGCGCCCCTTTGCGAAAAGACGGAGATGGGAAAGAACAATCTGACCCGGCCGCTCAAGAGAGACCTTGAGCAGAAAGACATCCAGCCCTGTTGTCCTTTCGAGGAGCGTCACGGTAGCGGTTTTTAAGAGGAAGGGGAAAGCGAGGGTAAGGACAACAATCAAAATGAGGGACCAAAGGAGAAAATACTTCACCGGTGGTTTGTCAGGTGAGCGGTGTCGTTGATGCGGGTGACAACCGTTCCCCGGGAGGTCCCGGTCCGGATCTCCGTCAATCCGGCATTGTCAAGCCGCAGACGGATTAGGAACTGATCTCTGTCCCCTTTCAGAAGGCGGGAAAGAACCGCGGCGATCACACCACCATGAGTCACGATTAAAAGGTTCCCCTCCGATTTCCGCTTCAGGAGTCGTTTAAAGGTCTTCAGGACCCTCCTCTGGAATCTGGAAACCGCCTCCGCCTTCGGAATCCGGACCTTGGAGGGCGTTTTGAGCCACTTTTGGTAGCCGTTCCGGTAGGCGCGGTTGATCTCTTGGGGGGTCATCCCTTCCCACGCCCCCAGATCTATCTCTCGAAGCCCTCTTTCGTACAGAATCGGGACACTGAGTTCCTTTTGAATGAGCCGGGCGGTTTCCCGGCTCCGGAGAAGGTCGCTTGCAACAATCCGGGAAATTCCCTCCCGTTTCAGCCGGCGGGCCAACTGCCGTGCCTGACGCTTCCCTTCAGCCGAAAGAGAGGGATTATGGCTTCCCTGAAGCCGATTTTGCTCATTCCAGATTGTCGAACCGTGACGGACAAAATAGATGTTCATGCCTTAATCAGCAGAAAGGATGGGCCTTGGGCAGGATGGGGAGACAAAGGCGTTATGGCTGATTGGGCTGGGACTGCTTTTCGAGCTCAAAGATACGGGATTCCAGGACCTGCTTCTCCCGAAGAAGCCGGTCATGGTCATTCTTCAGAGAAATCTTGATGTCCACAAGACGATCGTATTCCTCACGAAGAGCCGACTTTTCTCCAAGCGCCTCCGCCAATTTCGAACGGCTTTCGGCCAATTCCTCCTTCACGGTCTCTTTTTCCTTTTCAAGGTCACCCTTCTCCTTCGTCAAGACGGTCACCTGATCCCTGAGCTTGTCCCGCTCCCTGCGAAGTTCGTTGTATTTTTCCTTGGAAACCCCGCACCCGGCCAAAAAGAGCACCGCCAGTACAAGAAGTTCAATTCTTTTCATTGCGATTCCTCTTGCTGAAGATACTGTTTCAGTTTCTCCCAAGTGACCGGTCCGACCACGCCGTCCGCTTTAAGCCCTTGGGAACCTTGGAAATCCTCAATCGCTTTTTGGGTGAGAGGGCCTGCCTTTCCGTCAACGGCTCCCGCGTAGTATCCCGCACCCTTCAGCGCAGCCTGGATCAACCGGGTTTTTTCGGAGGCATTTTGAGGAAGTTCCGAAAACGCAACAGGCGCAGAGACGGATGGAGAGGCGGTTACGCTCACTGCCGGTGAAACCGGCCTCGATGAAACAACCGTTACCCCCGGAGCCGGCTCCGACCAAGTCGGTTCCGTGCCGACCGTTTCATGGGCTTCCTCCCGCGACCCGCATCCCGAAAAAAAGAGCACCACAAAACCTAAAAAAACACCCAAAAAAAATTTTGGCATCAAAGCCCTCCCTTTTAAATTAGAGTTCATTATAAACGGGGGCACTTCTCTTGTCAAGGCCGTCCGGTTAGGGTAGGATAATCGTGTGAAGCCGCTCAAACAACTCATCCCGAGCCATGTCTGTCTCTCCTGCCGGGTCTGCTGCCGTTTTGCAGAGCAGAAGAGCACCATGGTCCCGCGTTTCATGCAGGAGGAAGTGGACCGGCTTTCCCCAAAAGAGCGGACCTTCTTCCAGACCTCCGGGAAGAGTCCCCGCCGTCCCGCCTTGAAACACTATGAAGGGACCTCCGGTCAAACTTGCGCCTGTCCCTTCTTCAATCCGGTCACACAGGAATGCACCATCTACCCCAACCGTCCTCTGGATTGCCAACTCTACCCTTTTGTGTTGACCTTCGGGGCAACGCGCAAGCGGATCCTTTTGAGTTTGGATACCCAATGTCCTTTTGTACAGGACGCTGCCAATCAGGAGGCGCTGGCCGGCTACGGCGATTATGTTCGGGATTATCTTGAGGAAAGATCGCTCGTTTCATCCCTCTCCCTTAATCCCGGTTTGGTCAGTGAAGATGGGCCGAGCTTTCTTCCTTTTTTTCCCCTTGCCGGGCTTTCGGAAAAAATTTGTCGTGTCACCCTCTATGGGGATCTCTCTCCCCTCCCTCGCGGCTGGAATCCGGTCACTCTCGAGGACCACGAGTTTTTGAGGAGGCGTTTCTCCGGTTCGCCGCGCGAATTTTCCGAGGAATCGTTCGTCTCCTCCGTTATTTTTTCAGACCTGATGCATTTCTATTGGAAGGAAAAAGAAGGGGTCCTTTTTATGGTCGCTCAACAGGGAAACCGTTTTTTCATGTCGGTCCCTCCGCTCGTGCCGAAAAGAACGGATCGTCATCTCCGGTCCGCTTTCGAAATGCTTTCCGAATTAAATCCGCCGGGGTCTGCGGGCCGGATTGAGGGGCTGACCGAAGAAGAGGCGGCCCTTGCCGCCTCATTCGGTGCTTGCTGCTATCCGAAGCCGCCGGAGTATCTTTACGAACGGAAGTCCCTTGTAGAGCTCTCCGGAGACCCTTATAAATCGAAGCGTGCGCTTTGCAACTATTTTACCGGTCATTATCCGTTTACGCTGGAGCCGTATCAATCTTCGGATTTTCTGGAATGTCTCCAATGTTTCAAACGATGGCAGAATGAAAAACAGAAAAAGACAGAAGATACCTACGCCCTCGCCTTGCTGGAGGATGCCGCATTTGTGCATCGTCGGGCACTCCTCCATGCGGAGGCACTCGAGCTCGAAGGCAAAGTCATCCGAATCGCGGGAGAAGTTAAAGGATACACCTTCGGCTACCCCCTCAAGGAGGACACCTGGTGCATCCTTCTTGAAATCGCTGACCCCTCCATCAAGGGACTGGCGCAATTTCTCTTCAGGGAGTTCTGCCGGGAAAAGAGCGGATTTGAGTGGATCAGTGCGATGGATGATTCGGGGCTTGAAAGTCTCAGGCAGGTCAAGCGTTCCTATCGCCCCGCACGGATTAAAACTCCTTTTGTGGCTTCCCGGGAAGGCCCCTGAATTTCCGGAGCTGCTTCAGGGTCACCTGAAAATCTTTCGGCAGGGGTGACTCTACAGTAATCTCCCGCCCGTCCAGATTCCGGAAGCGAAGACCCACCGCATGAAGAGTGAGGCGGTCGATGAGCGGTTTTTCCCCTTCCTCCTTCCTTTTATAGCCGGGCTTCAACTCCGAAAGGTAGAGCGCTTGGCGATGGCCGTAGAACTGATCCACCGCAAGGGGATAGCCGATACTGGCCAAGTGCACCCGGACCTGGTGTGTTCGTCCGGAAAGCGGTTTGACAAGAAGGAGGGTAAATCCCCGAAATTTTTCAAGGACCCCGTAGAGGGTCAGGGAAGGCTTTCCCCGCTTCCCGGCCACTTCGGTTTTTCCGGGACGCAACGGATCTTCCGCAATGGGCTGTTCAATCCGACCGCTCTTCTCCGCCAGTTCCCCTTCCACCAAAGCGTAATAGGTCTTGGTCACGGCGTGGGTCTGAAACTGTCGGGAAATCTCCCGCTGGCTTTCAAGATCCTTGGCAAAAAGGATGAGGCCGCTTGTCTCTTTGTCCAGACGGTGAACCAGCCGGAGACTTGAACTCAGTGTCTCCCGCATGGTTCCCAAGAGACTGATTTTCGTCTTGTTCCACCGATCCGGAATCGTCAGAATCCCGGCCGGCTTGTTCACCACCACCAAGTGTGAATCTTCATAGAGAATTTCGGGTGCGAGGGAATCGGTTTTCACGGCGAAAAGCGGAGAAGGAATTCCCCGACCATCGGATCCGACAGCATAAACGCATCCTCTTTCCGCCGGACCAGTCCCTTCGTCTCAAGGCGGTAGAGAAAGTTCTTGATGTTGTCCACCGGAAAATTCCGTTTCCTTTTTTCGAAAATCATCACCTGCCTCAAATCCGAAATGGACATCGGGACCTTTTTTTCCGCCAACACCTTCAGCACCTCATTTTCCCGGTCGCTGGCCCGCCGGATGAGGGCATGGAAATAATCCTGGCCGAGTTCGCGAAGCGACCGTTCAAAGGCCCCGTCCCATGAAGAAAGGCCCACCTTCCCTCCGATCTGCGCCTCATACAAGTGGCTGGCGAGGAGCTGGACTTCGTAAGGATGGCCCTGCGTCACGGTGAAAATCTTTTCAAGGATTTCATTCTCAAAAAACACGCCGCTTCCGGAAAGGGTTTCCCGGATAAGGTTGGAGCATGCTTCCCGGCCCAGATTCTCAACGGCCTCCCTTTTCCGGAAAAACCGGCCCACCGGATCGTGTTTGTCCAAAAAAGTCCGCCACCCCTCCGGCGTCGTCGACAAAACGAAAAGAAAACGGCTCTTTTCCAAAACCGTCTCATGGCTGAGGGCGGCCCGGAGGATGTCGATGACCTGGGGAATCGGTCCGAAATTCTGAACGTCGTCGAGCAGAACAAGGGCCAAATCGGTGTTAAGGCGTTCCCAAAGTCCCGTTAAAAACCGGACCAGAGCGACCTGCGGCTGGTGGGAGAGACGTTTTTTGCCGGAGCGGCTTTTTTCGACCGGAAAAAGATCCCGGTCGGCCGGCAACGTCGGAAATCCGAGAAGAATCTCTTCCATGAGGAGAGAAATTCCTTCTTCAAGATGGGCTTTCTCAGGAAACCGGTTGATGGCGCAAAAAGAAGCAGGGGATCCTCCCTTTTGGGCGCTTTTTTTGAATTGTTTCAGAAGAGAGGTCTTTCCGATGCCCCAGTCGCCGACTACAACCATGTGATGCGGGCGGAGTTCCCTGGCTTCCTGGAGGGTTGCCTGAAAACGGACAAGGGTTTCCTCTCTCCCTCCGAAGACCTTCGGTTCCCAGCCGGATTGGGGCGTGAAAGGATTTGCTGCAATTACTTCCATTTTGGATTCCTTTCAAGCCATTCCCGCAGTTCGATGGATTGGCCGGTCACTTTTTTGGAGGAATCCGAGCCGAGATAGACAAAAAGGCCGGCAATGTCATCGGGTGTCGGAAGCGCTTTCGGATTTTCATCCGGATAGGCCATCGCCCGCATCGCTGTGCGGGTCCCTCCCGGATTCACCGCATTCACCCGGATGCCGTGTTCCAGGACCTCCTCTGCCATCGCTTGCATCATGCCTTCGATGCCGAATTTGGAGACGGCGTAAGGTCCCCAATAGGGGGC
The DNA here is from genome assembly GCA_947085655.1 of uncultured Omnitrophica bacterium. Lineage (GTDB taxonomy): Bacteria > Omnitrophota > Gorgyraeia > JACQQV01 > JACQQV01 > CAMTXH01. The sequence goes on from CAMTXH010000006.1 coordinate 126,898, forward strand.
GGGTCGCTTCCCGGCACCGGATGAAATCAAAATGACCGACCCTGATTTTTGTTGCATCATCACCTTGAGCGCCTCACGGGCAGGGAGAAAACTCCCTTTTAGATTCACTGCCATCGTTCGTTCCCAATCCTCTTCCGTGACCTCCGTCAAAGGGGCGCGGGGAGTTAGGATTCCGGCTGAAGTAACGAGAATATCAATGGCCTTAAAAGCGCTCTTTGCCGCCTGCATGAGTTGGATGGCATCCTGTTCCACAGAGACATCAGTTACCACCGCAAGGGTCTCTCCCCCCTCTCGTTTGATCGCTTGGGCCACTTTCTGGAGGGCATCCGGATAGCGGCTGGCAAGAACCACTTTTGCCCCTTCCTGGGCATACCGGCGCGCCACCGCCTCCCCGATCCCGCGGCTCGCCCCTGTAATCACAGCTACTTTACCTTGAAGATTTTTCTCTTTCATAACCTGTTGTCCCACATTATAAAACAAAACGGGTACAAAATCAAGTACTTTTTGTACCCTTTGTACCCGAGGGACGTTTCTACACCTGGCTCCAATCTGTCCCCGGCATCTGCCCTATCGCAGGCCGGGGACAGGTTGGGGACAGAACTAGAAACGTCCCTAAACTTTCAGGATTAACTTACCGAAGAGGTTGCGGCTTTCCATCTTTTCATGGGCCTTCGCCGCTTCTTTTAAAGGGAAGATGGAATCGACCACCGGCTTCACTTTCCCGGATGCAGCCAACCGGAGGACCTTCCGGAGTTCCCGCTCCCCTCCCATGGTGGAACCAAGAATGGAAAACTGTTTGAAAAAAAGGAACCGGAGGTCCATTTCTACTTTAGGACCGCTTGTCGTCCCGCAGGTGACAAGACGGCCCCCTTTCGCAAGACAGGCCAAACTCCCGGTCCAGGTTTCCGGTCCAATATGCTCCAAGACAACCTCCACTCCTTTTCCTTTGGTCAGACGCTTGACCTCTTCGGCAAAATCGCTTTTTTTGTAGTTGATAACCCCCCAGGCTCCGAGTTTTTTCGCCTTGGCCAGTTTTTCATCCGACCCGGCCGTTGTGATGACGCGGGCACCCGCCTGTCGTGCCAGCTGAATCGCCGCGCTCCCGACCCCGCTCCCCGCTCCATGAATCAAAACTGTCTCTCCTTTTTTAAGACCGGCGCGGGTGATGAGCATATGATGAGCCGTCAAAAAGACAAGCGGGACCGCCGCCCACTCTTCAAAAGAAAGACCCGGCGGAACAGGAATGACATTTCTTGCCTTCGTCACAAAATATTCGGCGTTTCCGCCATCGCGGACATAACCGAGAATCTGATACGAAGGGCAGAGACTTGTCTGATCTGTGCGGCAAAAGGAACACTTTCCGCATCCGCTTCCGGGCGAGATGACCACCGCCGTTCCTACTTTGGGGCGCGTGACTCCCTTCCCCAGTTTGTCCACCACGCCGGAAATATCCGAACCGAGAATATGCGGGAGGGGAATCGTGATTCCGGGAAGCCCCATTCGGAGCCAAAGATCCAAATGATTGAGAGCGCACGCTTTCACGCGGATCCGGATCTCCCCCGCCTTTGGTTCAGGGGTCGGCCGTTCCCCGTATTCCAAAACCTCCGGGCCTCCGTGGCGGGAAATAAAAACGGCTTTCACGAAGCGGACTCCTTCAGTGAAGTATCAAAGATCTGGTAAAGTTCCTCAAGATCTTCCGGTTTGAGAGCTCCCCTCTCATGGGCCCGGATATTCTCCTCAACTTGCTCCGGAGTCTTCGCCCCCGGAATAACGACGGAGACCTCCCCACGGGAAAGGACAAATTTAAGCGCCACCTGGGCAAGAGTAGTCTTGTACCGGTCTGCCATGAACTTCACCGCTTCCACCTCTTCCAGTTCTTCCTTTAACTCCTCTTTGGTCCACCGCTTTCGGTGATCGTTTTTCCCGAAGACCGAATCCTTTGTATATTTTCCCGTCAAAAACCCGCACGCAAGGGGCTCGCGGGCGATCACTCCGACATTTTTCTTTTTTGCAAGCGGGAGAATTTGCGGGCGAACCTCCTGCTCAATCATGTTATATACAAGCTGTACCGTATCGGACCCTCCGGACAAAATGACCTCCTTTGCCTCATCCACTTCATGAATCGAAATGCCGACAAAGCGTGTTTTTCCCTCCCGCTTGAACTCATCCAGCGTCTTGAAAATTTCCCCTTCCCGGATCGTCTCAAGATCCGGATTGTGAAGATGATAAATATCGACGTAGTCCGTCTTGAGCCGTTTCAAACTCTGGTGAAGCGCTTCCTTTAAATAGGAAGCTCCCATCTCTTTTTTCCGCTCCTTTCCGTGATAAAAGTCCCATCCCCCCTTGGTGGCGATGAAGAGTTCTTTTCGAATACCCTGGAAGAGTTTGCCGAGGAGTTGTTCGCTGTGGCCGTTTCCGTAGATATCGGCCGTGTCAAAAAAATTGACACCGAGATCGAGTGCTCTTTTTACCGCCCGGCTGGAGACACGGTCATCGGTAGAGCCGTAACTTGTCCCCCCGATTGCCCAAGCCCCGAAACCGATCTCGGAAACGTCAAGGTTCGTCCGTCCAAGTTTCCGGAATTTCATCCGCAAATGGTTTTTCCTCCCCCGGTTTTTTAAGAAAAAAGAGTTGCGGAAACTCCTGAAGCGGTTCCTGACGCGCAAGGCGTTCCTGAAGGGTCTGAAATGTTTTCAGAAATGCCTCGACGTCCACTCCCCAGTAGCCGCGGCGGAAGGATTGGAGTTTCTCAACCGAACTTCCGTAAAGATCACCGCCGGTTCCCTCCCCCTTCTGAACGTGCACCAAGAAAGCGGCCGCCTGAATCAACCCCTGAAGGAACCGCTTGTCCTCCTCGTCGGCGGTATTTCTCCAGATCTCCTCCCATGCCTCGTGCGCTTCAAAAAATTTCTCTCGGTTAAAATAGTTGATTCCCTTATGGTAATTTTCCCAGTCTTCCGGCTCGTACTTCATTAAAAATCAATCCCCCTCTGGGCCACAATCCCCTTCCGGAAGGGGTGTTTCACTTCTTTCATTTCGGTGACAAGGTCGGCGACGGCTACGAGCTCCTTCGGCGCGTTCCGTCCCGTCAAAACCAGATGAAGCGGGGCCGGTTTCTGTTTGATAAAATCGATCACTTCCCGCTTCTTCAAAAATCCGTATCCCAGCACGTAGTTGATTTCATCCAGAATGACCACATCGTATTTCCCGCTCAAAATCGCCTCTTTGGAAAAGCGCCAAGTCTGTTCGGAAAGAGCCACATCCCTTGACCGGTCCTTCGTCTCCCAGGTAAAACCCTCCCCCATCTGAAGAATCGTGAAGCGCTCCGGAAACTGCTTAGCCGATTCCAATTCGCCATATTTCCAGCTTCCCTTCATGAATTGAATCATGAGAACCTTCATGCCGGCACCGAGCGCCCGGAAAGCAAGGCCGAGGGCGGCGGTCGTCTTCCCCTTCCCCGGTCCGGTGTAAACAAGGATGAGGCCTTTCTTCCGGGGGGCTTTGAGGATTTTACGCTTATCGATTTTCCGCGTGCGCGGCACTCTGACGGCCAAGGTAGTCCTTCATCCCTTCCTGGGTGGTGAATTGAGGCCGGTATCCGATCAGGGAGCGGGCCTCGGTCAGGTCCGCTTCCGTGTAATCCTGGTAGAAGGCGTAAGGGTTGTCAAAATACTCCGGCTTGTGGAAGGTCCCGAGAATTTCATTTAATGTCCGGATCACTTCGTTGAAAGAGACCGCTTTGCCGGTCCCCACATTCACAATGCCGCTTTTTCCGGATTGAAAAGCAAGGAGATTCGCCCGGACCGCATCCTTGACATACACAAAATCCCGCTTCTGTTCCCCATGTTTAAAAATACGCGGCCTCCTCCCGGATTTCATCTGTGCGGCGAGCTTGGAAACCATACTGGTGGCGTTTCCCTTGTAGGATTCGCGGGGACCAAAAACATTAAAGTAGCGAAGCCCGACAATCGGCGGGTAGGTCTTCTGACGAATCGCCCGGATCGCCATCTCGTCCATCCTGGCTTTGGAAACGCCGTAACAGTTGGTCGGCTGGGAGGGTTGGGATTCCCTCATAGGGGCTTGTCCTTTTCCGTAAACAGCGGCGGAGGAGGCGTAAATCACGGGTGCAGCGAGTTTTTTTGCAAAATCAAGAAGGGGCTGAAATCCGTCGACATTGGCGCGGAACATTTTTTTCTCATCCGTGACGGTGGTGTCGGTAATTGCCGCCTGATGAAAAATGGCATCGAGCGCTTTGAATTTGGAAGCGAAATTGAAAGAGGTCACATCCGCACGGATCACCTCCCCCCGGAAACCTTTGAGATTGTTTTCATTTCCGGACGAAAAATCATCCAAAACGGTGACAGTGTGTCCCTCGTTTTCAAGAAAGAGGGCCAAATTCGAGCCGATAAATCCGGCGCCGCCCGTCACAAGTACCTTCATTGCTTCACACTCACGCTCACCCCGTCCCGAAGCGGGAGGATCGTTGTGAAAAGACCGTTTGTTTCGTAAATCAGCCGGGTGAATTCGCGGATTCCTTCCGTTGTCGCGTCCCGATCCCTGGTCATGACTTTCCCGAACCAGAGGATGTTGTCCGCGATTAAAAGACCTCCTTTGCGCAGTTTCGGGAGCGCCTTCCGGAAGGCAACCGGATAATCTTCCTTGTTGATATCGATGAAAATCAGATCGAAAGGGCCGGGGTAACGGTCAATGACTTCAAGGGCATTCCCGACTTCGACCTTGATCCGTTCCTCCACCTCTCCCTTTTTAAAAAAGTTCTTCGCTTTCTCTGTCAATTTCGGGGACCCTTCCGTGAACACGACCTTCCCGTCCCCCGGAACGGCCTTCGCAAACCAGTAGGCGGAGTAGCCGAAGCCGCTTCCCATTTCAAAAATGTACTTCGCTTTAATAGAAAAAGCGAGTTGAAAAAGGAAACGTCCGACGAGGGGACCGACCATCGGGAAGTCAAGGGACGCTCCATACGCCTCCATCTCTTTGAGGAGGGCGTCCTCCTCGGGAAGGAGCTGATACAGGTATTTCTCCACGCGGGGATGGACCAATTCCATGGAGCGATTTTACCATAAAAGGAAAAATTGAGACAACCACTCTTTTGCGTGAATCGATCTGCCTTGCGTGGTATAATGAGGTAAAAGGAGGAAAGCCATGAATATTTTCGGTATTGTCCTGATTGTGATTATCGCCGCGGGTCTTCTTTTCTGGAAAAAATGCGGCGGCGGTTGCGGAATGAAGAAAAAGGGAGACGAACATAAGTGACCTCCCGGGAACGGGCCCAGAAAATTTTTGCCATTCTCAAAAAGGAGATTCCGGACGCCCGCTGTGCCCTGAACCATAAGAACCCCCTGGAGCTTCTGGTGGCAACGATTCTCTCCGCCCAATGCACTGATAAGCGGGTGAACGAGGTCACGAAGACACTCTTCAAAAAATACAAATCCGCAAAAGATTACGCCACCGCTTCCCCAAAGACCTTCGAACAGGAAATCCGCTCAACCGGTTTTTACCAGAACAAAACCAAAAGTATCATCAACTGCTGTAAAAAACTCGTCGAAAACCACAACGGCCAAGTCCCGAAGACGATGGAGGAATTGACCCCGCTTCCGGGTATCGGGCGGAAAACCGCCAATGTCATTTTAGGGACCGCTTTCGGCATTCCCGGTATTGTGGTGGACACGCATGTGAAACGGTTAAGCCAACGGATGGGGCTGACGGACAAAAAGGACCCGGACAAAATCGAATTCGATCTGATGGAACTGATTCCTCAGAAGGAGTGGACCTTATTTTCGCATACGCTGATCTGGCATGGACGGCAGACCTGTCATGCCCTTAAGCCCGATTGTCCCGCCTGTAGGGTCAATCGGCTCTGTCCGTCCTCAACAGTGTAAAGGGAGGAAATGAATCATGAAAATTGGTGTGATGTTGTCCGGGTGCGGCGTGATGGATGGTTCGGAAATCCACGAATCGATCCTCACTCTCTTGGCGATTGACCGGGCCGGGGCCGAAGCAATCTGCATGGCACCGAACATCGAACAGAAAGAGGTCATCGACCATCTGGCCAACAAGCCGGAAAACGAAAAAAGAAATGTCCTCAAGGAGGCGGCCCGGATCGCCCGAGGAAAAATCCGGGATGTGAAAACGGTAAAAGCGAATGAACTCGACGCCCTCATCTTTCCGGGCGGATACGGGGCGGCGAAGAATCTCTGCGATTTTGCTACCGAGGGAAAAGACGCAAAGGTCCACCCGGACGTGGCGCATCTTGTGACCAACATCGTTCAGGCAAAAAAGCCGGTCGGTGCCATCTGTATTGCCCCGGCGCTCATGGCGGCCATCTATAGGGGAAAGCAAAAGGTCCGCCTGACCATCGGAACCGACAGGGAAACAGCGGCACAGCTTGAGGCGATGGGGGCTGAACATCAGAACTGCCCGGTCCGGGAATTGGTGATGGACCGCGAAAACAGACTCGTGACAACGCCCGCCTATATGCTTGCCAACCGGATCTCGGAAGCGGCCGAAGGAATAGAGAAGCTGGTCAAGGCCGTCATTGAACTCGCCGGAGAAGAAGCTTGGACAAAAAAGAGGTTGCTTCAGTCTTAGAAGAGATCGGAACCCTCCTTGAATTGAAGAATGAAAATGTGTTCAAAGTGAGAGCCTATTACAACGCCGCCCGGACGATCGAAGGGCTTTCCGAAGATCTGGAAACACTCGTTAAGGAAAAACGCCTCCGGGAAATAAAGGGGGTGGGGGAAGGGCTTTCGGAGAAAATTACGGAACTTGTCACGACTGGAAAATTGAAATATTACGACTCACTCAAAAAGAGTCTCCCCGCGGGCCTTCTGGAGATGCTCGATATCCCCGGCCTCGGCCCCAAAAAGGCAAAAAAACTCCATGACGAACTGGGGCTGAAATCGATCGGGGAACTGGAGTATGCCTGCAAGGAGAACCGTCTCCTCGAGTTGGAGGGGTTTGGCGAAAAATCGCAGGCCAAGATCCTCGACGGTATCCGTTTCATCAAAAAACACCACGAATACCATCTCTATCCGGAGGCGTTTGAGGCGGCAGAGGAGATCTTTGACGCGCTCAAAAAGGACAAAACGATCCGGCGGATCAGCATGGCAGGGAGTCTCCGGAGGAGAAAAGAGATCATCCGCGATGTTGATTTTGTTGTTTCCACGAAAGATCCGGAGTCGGTCGTCAAACGCTTCACTTCCCTCCCCTCCGTTGAAACCGTCCAGCAGAAAGGCGAAACCAAGGCAAGTATCCTTCTCAAATCGGGTGTTCAGGCAGACCTCCGGGTTGTTTCGGATAATGAATTTCCCTATGCCCTTCACCACTTCACCGGGAGCAAAGAACACAATATCGCCATGCGCGCACGGGCCCAGCGGATGGGCTATAAGATGAACGAATACGGCCTCTTCAAAGGAAAAAAATTGATTCCCTGTAAAGATGAGGAGGAGATTTTCAAAAAATTGGGGCTTTCCTATATCCCTCCGGAACTCCGGGAAGACATGGGCGAAATTCAGGCGGCGGAAAAAGGGAAACTTCCCCGTCTCGTTCAGCCGAAAGAGATCCAGGGCGTTTTTCACGTCCACTCCACCTACAGCGACGGAACCGCCACCCTTGAAGAAAATGTGAAAGAGGCGATCAAACTCGGCTACAAATATCTCGGGATTTCGGACCACAGCCAGTCGGCCCGCTACGCCCGGGGGCTTGAGCCGGAGCGCCTTCAAAAACAGCAGAAGGAAATTGAGGCCCTCAAAGAAAAATACAAAGGGAAGATCACAATTCTTAAAGGAAGTGAAGTGGACATTCTTCCGGACGGCACCCTTGATTATCCGGAAAAGATCCTGAAAAGTTTCGATTTTGTGGTCGCCTCTGTCCACACCCGATTCGGAATGACAGAGGCAGAAATGACGCGTCGGGTGATTAAAGCGCTTCAGAATCCGCACACCACCATCTTCGGGCATCCGACCGGGCGTCTTCTCCTTTCCCGGGAGCCGTATGCGATCAATCTTGCCGAGGTGATCGAAGCGGCCAAAAAATACCGCGTCGTGATTGAATTGAACGCCAATCCCCACCGCTTTGACTTGGATTGGCGTGTGTGTAAACTCGCAAAAGAAAAAGGGGTGCCGGTCAGCATCAACCCGGATGCGCATCATGCGGAATCCCTTGCGGATACCTTTCTCGGTGTCGGAATCGCCCAGAAAGGATGGCTCTCTCCCTCCGATGTCTTCAACACCCTCCCCCTCCCGAAAATCCTCTCCCATCTTCATAAAAATTAGGGACGTTTCTAGTTCTGTCCCTAACCTGTCCCCTATCCAATTTATTGCACATTGGGGACAGATTGGAGCCAAGTGTAGAAACGGTAGGTTCAAGTTCTAAGTGCAACACTTTGCCTGTAAAATGACAGGCAGAAAGGAGTGTTGCAAATGGAACGTTACACCCACTTGACTCCCAAAGAGCGTGAAGTAATAAGCCAATCCCTGAA
>CAMTXH010000007.1:0-151619 GCA_947085655.1 uncultured Omnitrophica bacterium
GATAACTATTTTGTGATGAGGGAGAGCGCCACCTATTTTCCCCAGTTTATCCTTCCTGCTCCAGGGGTTACAGGATATACGGCTATCATTAATCAACCGATGGATGACGGAACCGGGCTTACCCCCGCCGGTCTTCACTTCCAGGCCACAGACCAGAATATCGGAGATCGTGTCTCCTTCAGCATCTCCGGAACAACTCCTATCTTCTGGATGACGGTTACCATTCTCACAAACCCTGGAAACCCAGCCCATCTGGTCTTGACCGGAACGCCCCCCGCATCAGAAGACGGGAGAAACTATCCTATTACAATTGAAGCAGAGGACCGGTGGGGGAATGTGACGTCGCGGGTCTATACCGTGACAGTCGGCACATTGAACAATCCTCCTTCTTTCACAACCTCCACAAATCTCAATACCTCACCCGGAGATTCCGGCATCAGTTTTCAGGCGACGGATGGGGAAGGAGACACTGTCACCATTTCTGTGGTGTCGAATAACATCCCTTGGCTCTCTTGCCCTCCCTCAAGCAGCGGGACTCCCCCCGTGAACCTTGTCTGCACCGGTTCTCCCTCTGTGGCCCAACTGGGCGAAGGGAGCCCGGGGTATTCTGTAAGACTCCATCTTGTCGACGGCCGGGGGGCCTCTCCCTACTTTGACACGATCTTTCGCATCACGGCCACCCGGTTCAAGGAGGTCACCGCGACCCATCTTTTGACTCCGGACACCAACGCGACCCCGTCTGCCGATGTTGCGGATGTGAATGGGGATGGGCTGCTTGACCTCCTCATTGCCCATCTCCCGTCAAGCGTGGGGACCGCCACCCAGGGAACCCGTCTCCTCATCAATAACTATTCCGGAACCGGCGTTGGGAAGTTTACCGACATCACAGGGGGTGCAGGGGGGAGGTTCAGGGATTTTAATGGAAATGCGACCACTTATTACAGCAACGGCATCCGGCTCGGACGCCAGACGGCCGGAGCCCCTTTAAATCTTTTCCTTTCGAGTTGGGAACGGGTCGAGAACGGAGCAAGGCCGTATCCGTGCAATATGACCGAAGAGGCGGTCGCTTATCGATTGGTGTATGATACAGCCGCCGGCCATTTCAAGCCGGAGAGGGATTCCACAGGGAGCGCTGAATTCATTCAACGGGGACAAATCGGAGATACCCGTTGCAACGGAGGGCTTGTGGATTTCAGCTTTGCCCAGGATATCGAAATCGGGAGGATGAAAGATGAGGGGGCGGATTTAAACAAGAAATTCCTTCACGGCTTTTTTGCAAATGCCTCCCTTGGCGAGGAGATGAATTCGCCACCCTACCGATGGATCCATTACGACAATGCAGGCGTCAACGGCTACCATTTTTATACAGAGGCACTCAATTGGAGGGATAACAAGACAAAAAAGGGATATTGGAATGTCTCAGAATTTTACTATTCCACCGGAAACCCATTTCCGTCTTCAGATGCACCAGGGAAACCGACGACAAGCGACATTGAACTCGCCGACGTGGATGGCGATAACGACCTTGACATTTTTACGGCAGGAATCACCATCGCCATCGATGGATACCCCGCCCAGTTCACTTTCCCCCCCGATATCTGGCTGAATGAAGGATTGAAAGTGGTGGGCGGCAGCCCGAACACAGATGGAATCTACAAATTCAGGTCGCCTTTCGCGACCATTACGTATTTCCTGAATCCCAATGAGTGGTATAGTCTCTGCAGCGATCCGGAAAACCCAGTCGCCCCAAACTGCTATGTGGAACAGAAAGCGGTATTTTTGGACTGGAACAGCGATAACAAAAAAGACATCGTGATGGTCGATCCCCTTTTTGGAATTCTTTTCTTCCAGAATACAAGGAGTGCCAACGGCCACGGAAACGTCTCCTTTACCAATATAGGGGCTTATTCTCCTTATACAGTCCCGATCGACCATATCCCCCGAGAGGTGATCGTCGGAGACATCAACAAGGATACGAAGCCGGATCTGCTGGTCTTCGGGAAACTCGTGCCGTTCGGCCCGGTGGTCCCAGTAGAGGTCCTGATGCACAACAGCGCATTCGTTCCGCCCTACCTTGAAGAGACCGTACAGACCCTTCCGCCGATTCAGAATGAAGCGAATGGCGGCGTCCTTTTTGACATGGATAACGACGGAGACCAGGACCTTTATCTCTACTGCAATGGGCAGGATAGACTCTATGAAAACAGGACTCCATAACATGAGAAAAGCGTTTCTTTTTTTCCTTCTTTTGACGGTTGTCACGATTCCGGGAGCGGCCGCTCTGGATGAATCCGGTTTGGACGGAGGTAATCTTGTCGCCTGCAAAAGGGGAAACTGCGATGGAGGGGGCGGCATCGAGCGGCAATACACCCTTTTAGGAAGGGTCCGCGTTGATTTGAATGAGGCGCCCAGTCCCCCGGTCGGACCGGCGCTTCCGGGTGTGGATGTTCTGGTGGAATGGGACCGGGACAACGGCCTTCCCGGATGCGACGGCGTTTTTCAGGCGAATCAAGGGGACATATTGAGACTCACCGCCTCTGATAACCCGGATACCCCGGGGGATGAAACAGGACGCTTTTCAGTGAACGGCCTTGTTTCCGGACGGACCTACTGCCTCCATTTTTCAAAGAGCGGGTTTTACAATAGAACTATCCTCTGGCCTACTTCTGGGACGGGGGATATGGTTGATTTCACGATACAGGAAATTGCCCAGGACCCGGTTTTTTGGGGGCCGGCCGGCAGCACCTTTGCGGCTCAAGAAGGGGTTCCGCTGGATAACGGAAACGGGGAAGTGGCCGGAATCCTTTTTGAGGCATCCGATTTGAACATCGCAGACACCGTAGAGTTGACGGTGATCGGGTCCCTCCCGGGATGGATGTCCATTCAAACTCTTTCGAATCCCGGGAATCCTGCAAAACTTGCCATTACCGGAACCCCTCCTTCTTCCGCAGTCGGACAGGATTTTCCGTTTGTGGTCCGGGCAGAGGATGTTTGGGAGGGGACAACCGATAAACCCTTTACCATTACGCTGGCGAATCGTCCACCCGTTTTCCTTGTTCCTTCCGGTAACAGTTCCACCCCTGTGGAGGTGGGGGAGACGCGGGACTATCTCTTTGTCGCCAATGATACCGCAGGGGAGACGGTGACTCTTTCTCTGATCGGGGGGGTTCCCCCTTGGATCGATTGCGGAGGGACGAATCCGGCCGGAAACCCGGTTTTCCGGACATGCCGGATCACGCCGACTGCGAATCATATTGGGTCTACCTTCATGACGATGGAGGCAAGGGACAATCATCCGACCGCCCCTCTTGCAACGCAGGTTACGCTCACCATTCATGTCCCCCGTTTCCGGGATGTCACCTCTACGAACCTTCCGTCGGTTCCGGTAACACCCACGCGGGGTGCGGATGCGGGTGACATTGACGGAGACGGTGACCGTGACCTTGTGGTGGCGCATCCCCCATCCGCTTCGGTCGGGAACCAGATTCTGATTAACAATCATCCTTCTAACCCGGGAATCGGAAGATTCACAGAGGATACCGCAGGAAGACTTCCGACTCAGGATGCACAGGGGTTCCCGATCGGCCATGAATACCACAGTTTCTCCATCCGGCTCGCCTCGCAGCAGCCGGGAGGAGTCCCGGACCTTTTCCTGACCGACGTGAGAAGAAGAAACGACGGTCATCAGGGCCCGAACTGGCCTGACCCGAACGGTTGGTTTGAAGACGGAAGTTATATGCGGAACGGATACTGGGTCCCCTCCTACCGGCTTAAAAATGACGGAACGGGACGTTTCCTCGGTCATGACTGGATTGATAAATGGGAAACTGAGCGCTTCATCATGTCCTCGCCGATGATCGGAAATAGTTTCGGCGGAATCGATGCCGGCTTTGGGGCGGACGTTGAAGTGGTAAAAGCCCACCCCACACAGTTGAACGCTTTTTTTGCGGGAACGCTTCTCGGGGAATTCCTCCCGGATGACAATGATGCGGATTCGAATCCGGAGCAGTATGTCTATTACGCGCCGACAGAGCCCCTTTTCTGGAGGGATGACATGAGCGCCTACGATTTTGCCTTCGGCTCGTTTGCGCCGGATAATGTGACGCCTGATTGCCCCTGGACGCCGCCTTGCGTGGAAGGACCGAGGACAAGCGATATCGAGTTTGCCGATATTGACGGCGACGGGGATCTGGATGCCTGGACCGCTGGGAGTGCCTTTGATGGTTCTCCCCCGGGAGACTTTCCGTTTCCGCCACCGCCTCCACCCCCTTACAACTATCCTCCGCGGATCTATTTGAATAACGGAACCGGATACTTCGGCACCTTGATCCGGCAGACCGATTTTGGATTGAGTCTTCCGCCGGCAGGAAATTTCATCACGCAGAAAGGACAATTTTCCGATTTGAACGGGGACGGCCGCGTGGACCTTGTCATGGTCGATCCTCAAACCGGCGTTCGGATACTCCGGAATATCCGGGGAGGGAGCGCTCACGGCAATGTCGCTTTTATTCTCCAGAACGTTCCTCCGCATGTGGCTGCGGGAGACAGTCTCACGGCGGCCGATGCGGACGAGGTGACCATCGGGGACTTGAACCGGGACGGAAAGCCGGACCTGATCGTGGTGAGTGTCAATACCTCTCTTGAAAAGGTCTTCCTGAATACGACCACCCCCTGGCCCCATCCGGGGACCATTACGTTCGAGGAAGCACCGATGGCCATCTACCCGAAAGCGCTCGAAACCACTTATTGTTCCATCCTCTTTGACATGGATAACGACGGCGACAAAGACCTTTTCATGTGTAACTACTGGAGAGACCGGTTGTTTGAGAATCTCACACCCCCTTAAGGAGACGAAGATGAATAGAAAGATTTTCGTGATGATAGGTGTTGCCGGGTATTTGGGACTTTTGATTTCCTCTCCGGCCTTCTCCGTAGAGGTTGCGGAAGTGCACTATAGCGTTGCAACAGGATTTAGTGTGATGAACGTTCCCCCTTCAGGGTCTGGTGGGTCAAGCTTGGCCGGTGAGTCGTCCTCTTTGGAAAAACAAAGCGGCTCGGGAAGTGCGACCCAGACAACGAAACCCACCAAAGCGGAAACGAAAAAGAGCCGCCTGCTCCGTTGACGAAATCGCCATATTATGGTATACTTAAATGAGTTACGATAAAGGTGATAGGGTGACAAAGACCAAATCATTCGGACAGCTGTTGGTGGAAGAGGGGCGGCTGACTCCCGAAGCGCTGAAAGAGGCGGAGGAGGAGGCCCGGAAGAAGGAAATTTCTTTGGATGAACTCCTGGTCCGGAAAAGCATCATCACCCAGGAAGAGCGGGGAGTGATGCTTGCGGAACAGATGGGAGTTTTGTATGTGGACCTGGAGAACTATCTGATCGATTCCAAGGTCACGAGTCTTGTTCCGGAGCCGTTTGCGAAAAAGAACCGGCTGATTCCCCTCTTTAGAATCGGGAATACCTTGACGGTGGCCATGACGGATCCCCGCGATGTCCTGGTGATTGATGAACTCCGGATAAAAACCAAATGTGAAATTGAGCCCTGCCTTGCGCTGGAGGGGGCGATTCAAAACGCGATTGACCAGTACTATGGGATGGGCGGCTCACTGGGAGATTTGATTAAGGAAATCGACAAGGACGACCTTGTCGAGGAAGTCCAGAAAAAGGAAAAGACGCTTGAACAGCTTGCGGAAGAAACACCGGTCATTAAACTGGTCAATATGCTGATTCTGCAGGCGGTCCGGGACCGGGCAAGCGACATCCATATCGAACCGACCAAGGATCTTCTCCGGATCCGCTACCGGATCGACGGGGTGTTGTATGAAGTGACCAGTTCCCCCATTGAGCTTCATCCGGCCGTGTCCTCCCGGATCAAGATTCTTTCCAGGATGGATATCGCCGAGAAACGGATTCCCCAGGATGGCCGCTTCCAGATGAAGGCACAGGGGAAGGATATCGACCTCCGGGTCTCTTCCTTTCCGACGGTTTACGGGGAGAATATCGTGATGCGTCTTTTGGACCGGGGGAGCATTCTCCTCGGTTTTGAGGACCTTGGATTCTCCGGCGACATCCTGAAGGCGTACGAAAAGCTGATTCACAGAACCTTTGGTATTATTCTTGTGACCGGCCCGACCGGAAGCGGAAAGACAACGACCCTTTATTCGACTCTTCAAACAATTAATTCCATTGAAAAAAATGTCCTTACGATTGAGGATCCGGTGGAATATCATCTGGAACTGATCCGCCAGACCCAGGTGAATCCGAAAGTGGGACTCACCTTCGCCACCGGACTCCGCTCGATGCTCCGTCAGGACCCGGACATCATCATGGTGGGTGAGATTCGGGATGTGGAAACGGCGGAGATTGCGATTCATGCCGCACTCACCGGGCACCTCGTCTTCAGCACTCTTCACACCAATGACGCCCCGGCCACCGTGACACGGCTCGTGGATATGGGGATCGAACCCTATTTGATCTCTTCCTCTTTGATCGGCGTTTTGGCCCAGCGCCTTGTCCGGCTCAATTGCCCGAAGTGCAAAGAGGCCTATACCCCTTCGAAAGAACTCCTAAGCGACTTTGACCTTCCGCCGGATACGGTCCTTTACAGGGGAAGGGGATGCTCCCACTGTAAAAGCAGCGGCTATCGGGGGCGCGTTGGCATTTTCCAACTGATGGTGGTGACGCCGGCTATTCGGGATACCATCCTGAAAACAAGTTCGATCGATGCGATCGGCCGTGAAGCCCAGAAAATCGGAATGAAAACACTCCGGTCCGCCGGATTGGAGAAGGCCCGGCAAGGTCTTACCACTCTTGAGGAAGTCCTCCGCGTCACCCAGGAAACCTAACCATGCCGACCTTCCATTACAAAGCACGGGATTCTTCCGGCGAGGCCGTGACCGGAACGTTAAGTTTCGAATCAAAGGATGCAATCGTCCGGCACTTGGAGGAAAAAGGGTATCTCCCCATTTCGATAGAAGAGGAGAAGGGGGAGAATGCGGTTCTCAAACCATCCTCTTTGGGGTTCGGTTCCGGGAAAATTAAGGAAAAGGATGTCAATTTTTTCGTACGTCAACTCGCCACACTCCTCCGGGCCGGCGTTCCCCTTAAATCGAGTCTTGAAACTCTTCAATACCAGACCCAGAGCGTGGGACTGAAAAAGGTGATCCACGGAATGCTTACAGACCTCGACAAGGGGGAGAGTCTCTCTGCCGCCTTTTCCCACCATCCGCGAGTCTTTTCGGAACTTTATTCAGCGATGGTCCGGGCGGGTGAGGCGACAGGCAAACTGGATGAGATTCTGGCCCGGATTGCGGAACTTGGGGAATACGATCTTGAGATTAAAACGAAACTCAATACCGCCACCTTTTATCCGAAACTGATCGTTGGAATCATGATGGTGGCCTTCCTTTTCATCACCACCTTTGTCCTCCCGCGATTTACCCGGGTTTTTGACCAAGTCGGGGTGGAGCTGATTGCATCGACCAAATTTCTCCTTTGGCTGAACCATTTCCTACGGCATTACTGGTTTTTGGCCATCTTTCTTGCGGGCGGGACCCTGTTCGGAATCCGGACTTTTCTGAGGTCCCCCCTCGGCCGGAATTTTTGGGACGGTTTTAAACTGAAGATTCCGGTTTTCGGCCCCCTTTTTCACCAATTTGCCATCTCCCGGTTTTCCCGGATGTTTTCCGTCACCACCCAAAGCGGCGTTCCGATTCTGGAAGGGCTTGAAATTGTTTCGCGGTCTGTCGGGAATATGGTGGTCTCGAAAGCGGTTTTGGATGTCCGCGAATCGGTCCGTGCCGGACAGGGAATCGCCCGGCCGATGCATCAAAACCGGCTTTTTCCCCCGATCGTGGTCCGGATGGTTGCGATCGGAGAGGAGACCGGAAAACTGGATGAACTCCTTTTGCGGGTTTCGGAGTATTACGATTTTGAGGTGGATAACGCCATTAAGAAACTGACCGTTTTGATTGAGCCGGTGCTTTTGGTCGTCTTGGGCGGGATGGTCCTCTTTCTGATCCTTTCGATTTTTGTGCCCCTTTTGAACTACTACACCAAACTCGCCCACGGCGCTTAAGGGAAGTTTTTCTCATTTTCACCCTTGACAAAATCGTTTTTATCCGGTATACTTCTTTCGTAGCAGGGGTCGAACCCCTGCTTTTTTTTCGCCGGGTAATCATTGAAGGAACTTTACAAAGTTTCCATTTACGCAATGTCACAAAAATGAACTTGATTTTTTCACAACTTTTTGGTACACTTAAAGGTCGAAAGAGGGAGGAAGAGGTATGAAAAGAACAAAACGGACTCATCGCGGGTTTACGCTCATCGAGCTTGTCATCGTGATTACCATCCTTGCGATTCTGGCTTCGGTTGCGATTCCGGCATTCTCGAACCTGACGACTCAGGCGCGGAATGCGAGTGTTCAAGGAGGATTGGGGGGTTTGCGGAGCGCGATCGCGATTTTTAGGGCAAATGACATCGTGGCCAATAATTGCAATCCGGCCACAGATGCCAATGCCTGTTACCCCAACCTGGTCGAACTGGAAACATCGGGGGTGATGGCCAATAATGAAATCCCCGATAACCCCTGGTGTAAAGTCGCAAACGCCTCTTGCGTCGCGGATGACGTGACTTTAGCAACATCCGCTGAGGGAGGTGCCAGGACTGTGCTTGGCGGTTCTGCCGCAGGATGGGCCTATGTGGAGTCGGGCGCAAACGTAGGCATAATTTATGCCAACAGTGCAGCAAACGGAGCTTCACCGGCCGAAAACAGGTTCTAAGGCAACAAATCGTTTTTCTGAAAACTTCAAAGGGCTAAGGGGTCTAGACTCTTGGCCCTTTGTGTCTTAGGCGGTATTTCCAGATGAAACAAAAAGATGGAAAAAACGGCTTCACCCTCACCGAACTCATTCTGACGTTAGCGATCCTTGTGATCGTGGCCATGGTGGTCGTGCCTGCGTTTCAAGCGATTCAAAACCAAGCCAAAAATGCCTCGGTGAGAGCCACCCTTGCCGAACTCCGCTCTGCGGTTCAATCCTATAGCGCCCGGGAGATTGCAGAAGGAAGGGCAAGCCGCAAAGCCGCCGGCCAGAATGCCGGATGGCCCACCCTCGCACAGGTGGATGACTCCAAATACAGCTCCACAACGCTTCCCAAGATCCTTCCGAATGGCGATGTCCCGGAAAACCCCTGGGCCAAACAGGTCTTTACCCGGGATTATGACCGGGTTCTTTCGAATACCGGCGCTTCCGGAAGCGGGGCAACAGGACCTCAGGCGGGGTTATTCTTGGGAGAGGAAGTGGCGTATGCAGAGTATCAATTTGAAGATGGCGGTGGCGGCGGCGGTGGTGGCGGCGGCGGCGGCGGTGGTCCTCCACCCCCTCCTCCCTCATCCCCCACTCCAGCCGGCTGGCTCTACAACCCGAACACCGGGGAAGTCTGGGCCGCCACCAATGTCAACGGGGAAAATGCATTTTAAAGGATTTACCCTTCCTGAACTCGTCATTACCCTCCTTCTCGTTCTTCTTATCGGCATCTTTTTTACCCCCCCTTTTTATGATGCGATGCGGAATACCCAGCTGAATGCCTGCTCGGAGCAACTTGCCACGCATCTCCGCTACGCGAGGCGGATTGCGATGGCGAAAGGGCTTTCGGAGGAGGTGGTTTTTGTGGTCAATAACCCGGGGCAACACAGTTACCGGGTCCAGGAATCTGTGTCCACCATAAGAGAGCGGGATCCGCTGGATGAGAGCAAGGAACTCTATGTCATTTTGAGGGAATCGACAGGCGGGCCCGCTTTAATCCGGACCGGATGCACAGGGATCCTCTTTGACGCGGTGAATCTTCCGGGGGGAAGCATCTCCTCGGTCATTTTTGATTCGAACGGCGTTCCGGATTTAACGGCACTCGGCACCGTACGGCTTACCGCACAAAACGGAAACACCCGGACTGTTTATGTGACGCAGGGAACCGGCGCCATTATGGTAGAAGTGCCCTCTCCGTGAGAAAAAAAAGATCCGGTTTCACGCTCACTGAGCTTATCATCGTCCTGATGATTGTGGGACTGACAGCAGGGGTTTTTTACCGGTTGACTACTTCTATGATAGATATCGGAACCGAAGCCTTCGGCAGAAAAATCGCTTATCAGCAGACGCAGGAGGCACTGGAGAATATGGCAGGGGAAATCCGCTACAGTTTGCGGGGAGGGGCTGAGCATAATTTGAGCGTCGCAGGCCCCGCCTCCGTCTGGCAGTATCATGCGACCGATTATTGCACGAATCAGCAGTTTGCCCTCTACCCGGACCCGAATGACTTTCAAAGGCGGGTGACCTTTCAATGGGTCAACAGCGCCGATTACGCTGGATCCTTCCCCCCTGGTTTCACGCTGATGCGTCAAGAGGGGACTGACCGCACCGCCTTAGCCGTGGTTCCCGCAGCGAGTCAGGGGACACTCGAGGTCCGGTATTATGACAATTCAGGGTCGTTGATCCCCGCAGCCGGAGGGCTGACGCATGCTCAGGCACAGACCGTGAACCGGATTGCCTTGATTTTGACCGTGACCCAGCGGGGGGAACCGATTACATTGTCTCAAGTGATTTTCATCCGGCAAAAGGGACTCCCACCACAGGAAGCAGGAGCCATTTGATGAGAAGAGGATTCACCCTGGTCGAGCTGATCATTACCCTTATGATTTTAGTGATTGGGGTGACCTCAACCTTCACGATGCTGAGTGGGATGGCCCAGCAAGGAACGGATGCAGGGCGCCAGACTCTTGCCCTTGAGCTGGGGCGGCTCCGGATGGAGGAGATTTTAAGCAAGCGGTTTGATGAAAACACCCTGACCGACCTTGTGAACTGCAGCGATGCCTCTCTCCCATTGGGGCTGAATGGGACTGAAACCGTGGATGCGACCGACGATGTGGATGATCTTCATAACTGGGAGGGAACGCTCACAGGCGATCCTTTGCAAGGGACCGGTCTGCAGACGAGGGTCTTGGTTCATTATGTGAATCCCTCTTCAAGCGGCTTCGGGACATTGGCAGATGTCGGTTTACGGACCTGTTACAAGCGGATCACCGTGGATGTGAGGGATCAGAAGACCAGTGCAACGCTGGTAACCTTAAGGACAATGGCGACACCCTTTAAGTAAGGCGATGAAAAATCAAAAAGGGATCACGGTTTTGGTGGCGCTTTTTCTGATGGTGGCGCTTGCCTCTTTGGCGGTGAACCTTGCGCAGCTGACGGTGGTGGATACCAAAGGAATCACCGAAACCACGCCTGCCGGCATCGCGCGGCACCGGTTGGGTCCCAAAAAAGAGATCGAGCGGCTCCAGGTTTTTTATCTGGCGCAGGCAGGCCTTAATCATCTCCGGAAACTCTTGGTGGAGAATCCTTCCCAGACCGCTCTTGTCGCTTTCAACAACAATGATGACGCGACCGCAACCGGTTATTACCGTGCGGAAATCGCCCTTTCCGGTACGATCGATACTGGCCACACCCTCTTGGCCGACCTCCTTGCCATCTCCGAGGGAAGGGTCCTCCCGCATGACAACACCGATAATCCCGACCGGATTAGCACGAATCTGGAACTCCGTGAGCGGTATTGGCGCTCCTCGCGTTCATACGCTTCCGCGGTCCTTGATTTCAACAGTTATCCACCCGTCCATGCCATAGATACCTCGAATCTTGCAGCAACTGATGGAATGGATCAGAACGTCGGGACACGCGCCCTTCCCGGAACCACGCCTGTGACCCTCGGTAATTTCTGGTCCCCCCAGAATTGCGGCTCAACGGGGCCTTGCGTGGACGATAGCTGGGTTCTCGTCGATTTCGGAATGCCGGTTGAGTTTGATGAAATACGGTTCTGGAACGAATACGAGCACTTTGTCAATCCGGTTACGCTTTATAGCTGGAATGACGCGACCGCCAGCTGGGTGAATCAAGGAACAAAAAGTTATCCGGAACCGGGACAACCGTTCGGTAATTATGCCCATCCTATCTGCTCTCATGCGAATGTCCATGTCGGGGACCGGTGTACGGATCTCCGGGACGCAAGTGGGGATAACGTTCTTTGGCACAATATCACAGGCGGCGGGACCGAATGCGATTCAGTCGGAAGTTGTGAAAACCTTGGACCGCCCGATACCTCCTATATCGCCCGCTATACACTCGCCGCCCCGGTGACGGCCCGACGGATCAAACTCACGTGGGACGGAGAAAAAAAGTACGCCACCGGCCCGTTCACATTTAAGGAGATCGGGGTCTATTCTTCGGGCACCAATGTCCTGAAGGTCCTTTACGGTAAGGCCCGGGTCGGTCTTCAATACACTGCCTCCGGCGGACTCACCCCCTTGAACCCGAACGCAGCGTCGGTTCAAACTCAAGGAACCTACCTGAAAGGTTCTGTTGCCTTCGAATAAAAATGATGTTATAATCCTTTGATATGAAAAGGGTTTCAAAGGACCGTCTCTCCTGGCTGAATACCCTTTATGAGATCGCCCGAGATGTCAACTCCACGCTGAGTCTGAAAAAAAGACTGAATATCATTGTGGAGAAGGCAACCACCCTCCTCAAAGTCGAACGCGCTTCCCTGATGCTTCTGGACAAATCCAGCCGGTTCTTAACGATTCAGGCCGCCACAGGTCTTTCTCCCGCGATTATCCGGAAAAGCCGGATTAAAATCGGCGAAGGGATCTCGGGATGGGTCGCCCAAAAGGGAAGGCCGCTTCTTATTCAGGATCTTCGGAAAGAAAAACGGTTTCCGATACAGGAGAAGGGGGGCTACTCCACTCACTCCCTTCTTTCCGTACCGCTCAAAGTCCGCGGAAAGACAATCGGGGTTTTGAATGTCAACAACAAAAGGAAAAAGGCGGTTTTCACCCGGGCGGATCTTGATCTCCTTTCCGCCCTTGCGGATGAGGCGGGGATCGCGGTTTCGAACGCCCGGCTTTTTGAGGAATTGGTGGAGGCGAACGAACGGCTGAGAGAATTGGATAAACTGAAATCGGGATTTGTCGCAAATGTCTCCCATGAGCTTCGAACGCCTCTTGGTATCGTCCGGAATTTCATCTTTGCCTTTCAGAGGGAGATGGCGGGAGAGGTGAGCAGCCGTCAAAAAGAGTACCTTACCCTCGTCGAGGAAAATCTGGGCCGGCTGGAACGGCTCATAGACAATCTCCTTGACCTCTCCAAGATCGAGGCGGGCCGCTTTGAATTGAAAAAAATTCAGACGGACCTTTCCGCCTTGGCTCGCAGGGTTTTTGATGCGTTTCAAAGAAAAAGCGATGAAAAGGGAATTCTCCTCCGGCTTTCACAGTTCAAGAAACTTCCATTTGTTTATGTCGATCCGGACCGGATGACAGAAGTGATGACCAATCTGGTGGACAACGCGGTAAAATATACGCCAAAGGGAGGGACCGTCACTCTCTCTTTGAAAGAGGAAAACAAACAACTGCTCCTCAGCGTGACAGATACCGGTATCGGCATCCGGGCAAAAGACCAGAAGGAACTCTTTCAGAAATTCCGCCGATTCGGCGCCGGTCTTCACCGGGAAAAGGGGGTGGGACTCGGACTTGCCATTTCCAAGGAGATCGTCACCCTCCATCAGGGAACCCTTTCCGTCCGTTCTGAGGAAGGAAAAGGGAGCACCTTTACGGTGATGCTGCCGGTTTTAAGTGACGAGGCGTTTTTCCTTGAGAAACTTGCTTCCGAAATCCGGAGGGCGGCCGGGGAGGGAGAGGTCGTCTCGCTCGTGGTTCTCGAACTTTTCAATTTTGAGGCGATGAGAGACCAAATCGGGGAAGAGGGAACCGGATCTCTGTTGGACGAGGTTGTGGCGGTTGTCAAAGAGACGGTCCGGCGTCCAACGGATATCGTAACCAGTTACCGGCAGGGGCGGGTGATCGCGATTCTTGCCGGTGCCGACCGGAAAGGGGCGAAGGTCCTGGCGTTGCGGGTCAAAGAGACTCTCCTCACACACCTATTTTCGGTCCAAGGAAGGACCTTTCCGCTCGAAGTCCGATTTGCCATCGCCAGTTTCCCGGAAGATGGCCAAGGCCAGTCAGAACTGATGCAAAAAATTGAAAAGACGCTTTCCTCCGCATGAGCGCTTCCAAGAAGATTCTGGTTGTTGAAGATGAAGCCGATTTTGCCAAGGGACTTCAGGTGATTCTGGAGGCAAACGGTTTTGAAGTCCATCTCGCATGGACCGGAAAGGAGGGTCTTGCCCTTGCCAAGCGGCTCATCCCGGATTTGATTATTTTGGATATCATGCTTCCGGAAATCGACGGTTATAAGCTCTGCCGGCTTCTCAAGTTTGATGAACGGTACAGAGAGATTCCGGTCATCATCCTGACCGCCCGGACCCAGGAGGAGGATAAGCTCCTCGGAAAGCAGACCGGCGCGGATGCCTATCTTGTCAAGGGCCAAAAGCCCCAACTCCTCATCGAAGAAATCAACCGGCTCCTTTCCAAAAAAACCACTCCGCCCCCCACCGCATAAGGTTTTTCTCTTACCCCATTGACTTTTACGAAAGATTATGCTAACCTATTATGATATTTAGTGTAAGAGTCAAATGAAGCGCCTCAAATTCGACAAAAAAAAGACCCTTTCATTTCTCCGGCTGGCATTCGGATTTACCGACAAACCGGGACCGTTTGCCGCTTTTGAAGTGGGAACCCATTGCCTGAAGCTTGTTGAAATGGTAACCCAGGAGGAATCAGAGACACTCCTCGGCTACTGGCGGAAGGAATTGATACCGGGGGAAGGATTGACGGATCTGCAGCGCCAGCGGGAGCTTCAGGATGCGACAAGGGAATTTTTGAAGGAAGTTACCCTTTCCTCCAAAAAGATTCACCTCGGATTTTCAGGAAATTTTCTTTTCGTCCGGCGTCTCGCCGTTCCGGAGATGCCGGAGGCCGAACTTCCCCAAGCCCTCCGGTGGGCAGCCCGTTCACAACTTCCTTTTCCCTCCGAGGAGGCATTTCTCCAGTTCGAGATCCTGGAAAGACGCGAAAAAAAATTCGAGACGGTGATCATCGCGGCCCAGGAAACCCATTTGACCGATTGGGTCAAAGCCGTCCAGGATGCCGGATATCGCGTGGCCAGTATCACCTCGGCCCCCCTCGCCCTTCTCCATTGGTTGGGGAGGGGGGAACTTCTGAAGGAGGAGGCGGTCGCCTTGGTCGATATGGGAGGAATGCGGACGTCCCTTTTTGTGACCCGTTTCGGAAAACTCCATTTCATCCGGGATCTTGAAACCGGAGGAAACGCGATCACCCACTCGCTCACACAGGCCCTTGCCACTCCCGAAGGAGAACTCAAACTCGATTATGGGGAGGCGGAAGAGCTGAAACGGAAATACGGATTTCCGAGAGAAGGGGAGGTCACGGGTGAAAAACTGAGTGTCTCTCAGATGGTCGGGCTGGAGCGGCCGGTTCTGGAACGGCTTGCGAGTGAGATTAAACGTTCCTTTGATTATTTTCAGGAGGAGTTCGGCGGAAGCGTCCAGAAGGTTTATCTCTACGGCGGCCCCTCCCGGATGAAGCATTTGACGGAATTTTTGTCGGAGAAGATCGACCGGCCGGTGGAGCTCCTTCCGTTTCAGATGGGATTCCGGTGGAACCCTTCCTCCATCAACGAAGAAACGCTCCGGGCCGTTTTTCCCTGGCTCGTCCCGGCCCTCGCTGTGGGGATTCAGCGGGGGAGGGGGATGAATTTCCTTCCAAGGCGGTTCCGTGAACGGAAAGGACAACTCGTTGAGCGGATTGCGGTCCGGCTTTTGGGTGCGTTGGTGTTTCTGGTTCTTTTATTGAGTGGCATTTTCCAGAGAGCCCAACTTCAATTGTTGAAGAATGAGCTCAGAGGGATTCAGCCCTCCATGAAACTGGTCCGGGAGGCCGATACTCTCCGGGGGAATCTCCAGGAGCGGCAGAGAATCAGCGTCGAAATTCAACGGGGGCACCCCTACCTTCTGGGGGCACTCAAAGAAATTGCGGAGAATCTTCCCTCCCATGCCGTCTTGGAGCGGATGATGCTCTACCGGGGGGGTCATGAACTCCAACTGAGCGGCACCCTTTTCGGATCCTCCGAAAAGCCGGCCGAAATTCTTCTTGGGGAGCTGATCTCACAATTTGAGAAATCCCCCTTTTTCAAGGAGGTGAAGCTCATTTCAACCCGTCGGGATGAGGCCTTTGAGGAATCTGCAAATTATTTTGAAATTGCCTGTCGGTTGAAGGTGCAATGATTAAAATTCCGATTCCCCCCAAGCTGAAACGGATCACCGTTCCTTCCTTTGAACACCGGGAACTCGTCCTTGGGTGTCTCGGGATTGTTCTTTTGATTTTCTTTTTTGTCCGGGTCTGGTTTATTCCGACAGCGCGGGAGATGAAAAAACTCAAATCCGAGATTGCCCAAAGCCGGGGGCGGCTTCAGGAGTTTTCAGGGCCGGGAGGCCGCTCCTTGGACGAGGCCCTGGTGACGCTCCAGGCGGCCATTGCCGAAACGGAGGGAAACCTCACCCAAAAGGACAAGGCCTCCGAGGTATTGAATTTTTTCCTGACGGAGGCCAATCACCTCGGAATCGATGTCCTTTCCGTCCGGCCCGAACCGGCCATGCTTTATCCGACCCGGGAGAATCCTTTTCGACTGGGAAACAAGCGCTGTCAGGCCCTCCCTTTTCAGATGCATCTTCGGGGCCGGTACGAAACCCTCGGGCGCTATCTGGAGTTATTGAGAGAGGAGTCCCCCTTTACCTTCACGGTGGATGGGCTTGATATCCAGAAGGAGACAGGGGATAGTTCCGTTTTGCGCATCGATCTTTTTCTGACCGCCTATCTTTTTGGAATACCCTCTTAGGACGAGGCCGAATGGCGAAGGATCCGGCTAAGGAAAAAAAACAAAAACTTCTTGCAATCGGTCTGGTTTCCTTGTTAATTCCGCTTCTCATCTGGAACGGGATCCGCCATAAACGGAGAACCGCCGGACCAAAGGGTGTGGAGAAGACGGCGATTTCACAGAATATCCCGACGCCTGTTTCCGGGGCTATTTCCTCTTTTCCGGCCTCGGGATCAGGGGAAGGGGTGAGCGAGCTTGAAGCGTATGAGAAGACGTTGAGCTGGAAACGGGATCCCTTTCTTCTCCAGTTGGGGAGGGAGGAGCCGACCCTTGCACTGAAGGTGAGCGGAATCATTTATGATGAAGTTCACCCCGAAGCGACTTATGCTATCATCAACGAAGAGGTGGTTCGGATTGGAGACGACGTCCGGGGAATCAAGGTCGTCGATATCCAAGCGGACCATGTCCGGCTCAAGAAATTCAGTCAGCAGCTGATCCTCTATCTTCACGCGGAATAAAAGGGACGTGTTCATAAAGTGTCCCTTGCGTGATCTCAATTCATGGGACACTTTTGAACATGTCCCATGGATGGAATCAAAGTTAGGGGGACAGGTCGGGGCCAGAACTAGAAACGTCCCTATAAAATGAGTATCCGTGAAAATCTCTTCGCGATCCGGGAGCGAATCGAGCGGGCCAAGCGGAACGGACCGGATCCGAGGATGTCTGTCCGGCTGGTCGGCGTGACGAAGGGAGTCGAAATCCACCGGATCCGGGAGGCGGTTGAGGCCGGCCTTGAAACGATCGGCGAAAACCGGGTTCAGGAAGCCGAGAAAAAAAAGGCCCTTTTCGATCTTCCGGTGGAATGGCACCTGGTCGGACATCTCCAGCAGAATAAGGCGAGGACAGCCCTCCGGCTCTTTCAGCTGATTCATTCGCTCGACAGTCTCCGCCTGGCCGAGACCCTTGAGAAAGAGGCGTCCCGTCTCGGGAGGGAGATTCCGGTTCTTTTGCAGGTGAATATTGTCGGGAAAAAGACCCAATTCGGAGTCTCCCCGGAGGCGGTTTCGGAATTTGCAGGAAGGGTCGGACAATTCCCCCATCTGAAAGTGATGGGGCTTATGACGATCGGGCCGCTCGCGGAAGATCCGAAAAAAAGCCGGCCCTTTTTCCGCCGGCTCCGGCAGATCAAAGAGGCGTTGGAGAAACAAAGCATCCGGGGGGTTCAGATGCGGTACCTTTCGATGGGAATGACAAACGATTTCGAAGTGGCGGTGGAGGAGGGGGCGAATCTGGTGAGGATCGGGAGAGCCATCTTCGGAGAGCGCACGGCATGAAGATCGGCATCCTCGGCGGCGGCAATATGGGGGAAGCGCTGGTTTCTGGCATTCTCGGGAAACGGCTGGTTTCCGCGAAAAATCTCAAAGTGAGCGACCCGGTTTTGAAACGGCGAAGGCTTCTCACGAACCGTTACCGGATTTCGACGACAACGGATAATCGGAAACTTGGCGCCTGGAGCACTGTTTTGATTTTGGCGGTGAAGCCCCACGAGATGCAGCAAGTGCTCGGTGAAATCGCCCCTTTTTTGAGACGTCCCTTGGTCATTTCGATTGCGGCAGGGGTCCGTCTTTCGTTTCTGGAACGGTTTTTGGGAAAGCGTCCTTTTGTCCGGGTGATGCCGAACCTGGCGGCAGCGGTTGGAGAAGCGATCTCCGTTCTGGCCAAGGGCCGTTTTGCTTCCCGGCGCCACGCTTTGCTTGCCGAGCGGATATTTCAATCGGTGGGAGAGACGATTTGGATGCCGGAGTCGAAGTTGGACTTGGTGACCGCCTTAAGCGGAAGCGGACCGGCCTATGTTGCATTCTTCCTAAATGCCCTCACCGATGGGGCGGTCCGTCTGGGTCTTTCGCGGAAGATGGCCCAACATCTCACCCAAAAAACCTTTCAGGGGAGTCTTGCCTATCTTTCCGAAAAAAAGGCGGATCCGAAACGCTTTATTCAAAAAGTGGCCTCTAAAGGAGGGACGACCGAAGCGGCATTAAAAGTCTTTCACGAACGCCGCCTCTCGCAAAGTCTCCGGGTGGCTTTGTCCCGGGCGGCGGCCCGTTCACGGAAGCTCTCAAGGGGGTAGAGATGTTTATCTTATCCAATTTTCTGTCGAGTCTGGCGCAGGTCTTGGATGTGGCGTTGACCATCTTTTATTGGATTCTTCTTATCCGCTGTATCGTCAGTTGGGTGAATCCGGATCCGTACAACAGCATCGTCCAATTTCTCTACAAGGTGACGGAACCGATCCTGGTGCCGGTCCGGAAACTCATCCCTTTGGACTGGGGGATCGGGATCGACCTTTCTCCGCTTTTAGCATTTCTTCTCCTTCTTTTGGTGAAGTCCTTTCTTGTCAGGACCCTTTACGACCTTGCCCTCCGGCTCAGGTAAACGATGCCTGCGATGAATTACAAAGAGACACTCAATCTCCCGAAGACCGATTTTCCGATGAAGGGGAATCTGCCGAAGGCGGAGCCGGAGATTCTTGCCTCCTGGAAGAAGGAGCGTCTCTATACGAAACTCCGGACATTAAGGAAGGGATCCCCCCGCTTCGTCCTGCACGACGGCCCCCCGTATGCCAACGGCGACATCCATATGGGACATGCCCTGAATAAGATTTTGAAGGACCTCATCGTGAAATACAAAACAATGCAGGGCTTCGACGCCCCTTATCTTCCCGGATGGGACTGCCACGGAATGCCGATTGAACATGCCCTTTTTGAACGGCTCGGGAAGAAAAAGGATGAAATCGACCGGGTTTTGTTCCGGGAAAAAGCAAAGGCCTTTGCCCTTGATTTTGTGGAAAGACAAAAAGGGCAGTTCGAGCGGCTCGGCGTATTCGGCGACTGGGAACATCCGTATCTCACGCTTGACCCGAAGTATGAGGCGCGCGTCATCCATGTCTTCAAGGAGTTGTCCCTGAAAGAGTATATCTACCGGCGGAAAAAGCCGGTTTACTGGTGCCCGAGTTGCGAAACCGCCTTGGCCGAGGCGGAGGTGGAGTATGAAGAGCGGGAAGACCCCTCCCTCTTTGTGAAATTCAAGATTCCGGCTCCTCCTTTTAAGAAAGGGGCGAAAGAGGCATTTTTCTTCGTTATCTGGACCACGACCCCCTGGACCCTCCCGGCAAACCTTGCCGTCGCACTCCATCCGGAAAAAAGTTACGCGGTGGTGAAAGGAAAGGAAGAAAATGAAAGGTGGATTATGGCCGCCGAACGGCTGTCCGCTGTCTCCGCGTCTTTGGGGCTCCCGGCCGATCCTGAGATTGTGACGACTCAAGAGGGGGAGCGATTTGTGGGAACGGCCTACAACCGCCCCTTTTCCAAGGAGGAGGGGAAGGTGCTGATGTCGGATTTTGTCTCAATGGAAGAGGGAACCGGCATTGTGCATATCGCCCCCGGTCATGGGGAGGAGGACTATTTTCTGGGACTCCGGAATCAGCTGCCTATT
Organism: uncultured Omnitrophica bacterium; assembly: GCA_947085655.1. GTDB lineage: Bacteria > Omnitrophota > Gorgyraeia > JACQQV01 > JACQQV01 > CAMTXH01. The sequence continues at coordinate 20,332 of CAMTXH010000007.1, forward strand.
TTTTCGCCGGTTGATGAAGAGGGGCGTTTCAATGATGAGGTTCCGGTTCCTTCTTTGAAAGGAAAGAAGGTTTTTGAGGCGAATACCGACATCCTCCGGATGCTGAAAACCCAAAAAGCGCTTTTGCATGAGAATTCCGTCACCCATCCCTACCCCCATTGCTGGCGCTGCAAACAGCCGATACTCTTTCGGGCGACGGAGCAGTGGTTTCTGAATGTGGAAAAGGAGGATCTCCGGAAGCGGCTTCTCGGGGCGACCGAGTCGGTGAAGTGGATCCCCGCTTTCGGAAAAAGCCGGATCCAAGGGATGCTCAAAACCCGGCCGGACTGGTGTCTTTCCCGTCAGCGTTATTGGGGAACCCCGATTCCGGTCGTTTATTGCGGCCAGTGCCATGCGCCGGTTCAGGAACGGCCCTTTTTTGAAAAGGTGGAAAGAATCATTGCCAGCGAGGGAACGGATGCCTGGTTCAAAAGGGGCCTTGAGGATTTTCTTCCGAAAGGGTTTCGGTGCCGTTGCGGAGGGACCATTTTTCAAAAGGAAGAGGATATTCTGGATGTCTGGTTTGATTCGGGGGTCAGTTATGAAGCGGTCCTCAAGACCCATCCGGAACTCACGTATCCGGCTTCGCTCTATCTGGAAGGGTCGGACCAGCACCGGGGTTGGTTTCAGGTTTCCCTGATTCCGGCGGTGGCGAATGACGGCTTCGCCCCTTACCGGGAAGTCTTGACCCACGGTTTTGTGATGGATGGGGAAGGGCTGAAGATGTCCAAGTCGCGGGGGAACGTGGTGAGTCCCCTCGAGGTGCTCAAGACGTACGGGGCGGACATCCTCCGGCTTTGGGTCTTTTCGTGTCAGTACGGGGACGATGTCCGGATTTCGGATGAAATTCTCCAGCGGACCGCGGAGGCCTACCGGAAAATCCGGAATACGTTCAAATATCTCCTCGGCAATCTCTATGATTTCAAGGAGAAAGATGCCGTTCCGTATGCCAAGATGCTAGAGGTGGACCGGTGGGCGCTTCTCGTGCTCGGGCGGCTCGTCCAGGAGGCGACCGAAGCGATGGATCGGTATGCCTTCCACCGGGCGCATCAGGCGATTTACCGTTTCTGTGTCATCGACCTCTCTTCTTTTTATCTTGATCTTTTGAAGGATCGGCTATATACTTTTAATTCCGGTTCTTTGGAAAGACGTTCGGGACAGACGGCCCTTTTTCATATCTTAGAAGTCCTTTCCCGGATCCTGGCACCGGTCCTCTCTTTTACTATGGAGGAAGTGAACCGGGCGCGCCCTGTCAGCAGTGAAAATAGGGACAGGGCAGGCGGGATCTCCTCCATTCATGAGGCGCGTTGGCCGAGTTGCCCCGCCGAATGGATCGATGAGGCGCTCGAGGAGCGGTGGGAGACCCTTTTGAAACTCCGGGAAGGGGCACTGAAGGCGATTGAAGCGTTCCGGATGGCCGGGAAGTGCGGAAGTTCCCTGGAAGTGGCGGTCCATCTTTTGTTGAACCGAAAGGGAACGCTCGATTGGCTTGAGAACTATACCGAGACTCTTGCCATGCTTTTGATTGTTTCGGAAGTCGCCGTTGAACCGATCGAGGCGGTGCCGTCCCAAAAGCGGATTCCAGAACTCCCGGATCTCGGAATCGAAATCCGTCGAGCCCCGGGAAAAAAGTGTAGCCGCTGCTGGAACTGGCGGACCACCGTGGGAAAAGATCCGGACCATCCGGAACTCTGTGACCGGTGCGCTTCGGTGGTGGGGGCTCTGAAGCTTTAAATTGAATGATCCGATGAAGGAGGAAATTTGATGGTTAAAAAAGAATTGGAACCTTTCCGGGAGTTGCTCCTTTCCAAGCGGAAGACCATCCTGGAAAGCATCCAACAGATTGAAAAAGACACCTTGAACAAGAGCCAGCGGGAGGCGAGCGGCGACCTTTCCGGCTATTCCTTCCACATGGCTGACATGGCGACCGACAATTTTGATACCGAATTTACCCTGAATCTCGCCTCCGTGGAACAGCGCGCCCTCTATGAGATTGACGAGGCGCTCAAACGGATCGAAGAAGGAACCTACGGGGACTGTCAATCCTGCGGGAAAAAAATCAGCCCCCAGCGGTTGAAGGCGGTTCCGCACACCCTCTACTGTGTGACGTGTCAGGAGAAGGAGGAAAAGAGGAGTAGGGAAAAGGGGTGATCCGGGCGATCCTCCTCGCCGCACTGTTTCTGGATCAACTTTCGAAAGCCGCTGCGCTGAAAGCCCTCTCCTTTGAGGAATCCATCCCGGTCCTTCCCCCCTTTTTTCATCTGACCCTCGTCGCAAATCCCGGCGTCGCCTTCGGGCTTTTCAAGGGACACTCGTGGCTGTTTGTTCTGGTGGGACTTTTGATCCTTTTTTGGGTGGTTCGCCTCTTTCGACGTCAGACCATTCGGGACCGGTGGATTTCGGTCGGTTTGAGTCTTGTGGCGGGAGGGGCGATCGGCAACTGTATCGACCGGCTCCGATTCGGCTACGTGGTCGATTTTCTCGATTTCCGGATTTGGCCGGTTTTTAATTTGGCGGACAGCTTCATCTCGGTCGGAACCTTTCTTTTAATCATCGCCTGTTTCAAAGAAAAATGCACCCGATCTTCTTCTCCGTCGGAACACTGACGGTTTATTCCTTCGGAACCCTGATTGCCGTCGGGGTTCTTTTGGCAACTCTTCTGGTTTGGCGGGATGCCAAAAAAAGGGGGGAAAATCCCTCCGTCCTTTTGGATTTGGGATTGGGGCTTGTGTTTTTTGCACTCCTTGGCGGAAGGATCCTTTATGTCCTCTTGAATCTGGAGTGGTATCTTTCGGACCCGCTTGAGATCTTCCGGATTCAACATGGGGGACTCGTCTTTTACGGGGGGCTGGCCGGTGCGTTCGCTTTTGCGCTGATTTTTATCCGGAAAAAGCACCTGCCGTTTTGGAAGACGCTGGACCGGATGGTTCCCTATGCGGTGTTGGTTCATGCCTTTGGCCGGATCGGTTGTTTTTTGAACGGCTGCTGCTACGGGAAGCCGACCGAAAGTTTCCTGGGCGTGACGTTTCCGAACCTCGCGTTCCCGCGGCACCCGACCCAGCTGTACGAGTCCGGGTTTCTTTTTCTTTTGTTTGTTCTGCTCCGGGCCCTTTCGGGAAAAAGCGGTTTTCAATCCGGACGGCTCTTTTTTCTGTACCTTTTTTGTTACGGACTTTTCAGGTTTGTGGTTGAGTTTTTCAGGGGAGATCAGGAGACGTTCCTTTGGGGCTGGACCCTGCCTCAAGCTTTGAGTCTTTCGATTCTCTTCATCCCCCTTTTGGTTTGGAGGACCCGAAGGGCGGAATGACAAAACAGACCTTTTCCGTTCAGGGACAATCCCGCGAACGGCTCGACCGGTATCTGCTTCGCTCTCTTCCCGAGGGTTTCTCCCGATCCCGGCTTCACCGCCTCTTTGACGAGGGAAGGGTTTGGGTGAACGGACAAAAGGCCAAGCCGCATCATCGGGTCGCGGAGGGGGAGAGGATCGAGCTTGAAATCGTCCCTGCTCCGGAACCAGCGGCGCTTCTTCCGGAGCCGATTTCCCTCAAGATTGTCTATGAAGATCCCTTCTTGGTGGTGGTGGATAAGCCGGCCGGCATGGTGGTCCATCCCGCAGCCGGAAATTGGAGCGGTACTTTGGTGAACGCCCTTCTCTATCATGTCAAAACCCTTTCCTCCAATAGCGGTCCTCTCCGTCCCGGCATTGTCCATCGGCTCGATAAGGAAACGTCGGGGCTTTTAGTCTGCGCAAAGGAAGAGGGAGTTCACACCGAACTTTCCCGTCAATTCGAGAAACGGGAGGTGAAGCGGACGTACTTGGCGCTCGTCAAAGGGGTGGTTCAGTTTGACCAGGGAAAGGTGGCACTTCCACTCGGCCGCTCGCGAGCCGACCGGAAAAAAATGTCAGTCCGTTATCTGGACGGGAAAGAAGCGGTCACACACTATGAGGTCATTCAACGTTTCAAGGAGTTTACCTTTCTCCGCTTGAAACTCGACACCGGGAGAACGCATCAGATCCGGGTGCATCTGGCTTTTCTCGGTCATCCGGTCCTCGGGGACCGCACTTACGGCAAAAGTCACGGCCTTCCCAGGCAAGCCCTTCATGCGGCCACCCTCGGTTTTGTCCATCCGGTTCAAAAAACCTTTTTGTCGTTTGAAAGTCCTCTCCCTGAAGAGATGAAAACGCTGATCGAAAGGGGAGAGATTCCATGAACCTTTCGGTTTCACCCATCCGGAAATTTTCCGGGCGGCTCACCGTCCCGGGGGACAAGTCCATTTCCCACCGGGCGGTGATGCTTGCCGCGCTGGCGGAAGGAAAATCGGAGATCCGGAATTTCCTTTCGGCGGAGGATTGCCTCCGGACGTTAAATGCGTTTCAAAAAATGGGAATCCGCGCACGCTTCTCCGGGAAAGACCGGCTCGTGATTGAGGGGAAGGGTCTCCGGGGGCTCCGTCCGTCCCCAAGCGCCATTGATCTTGGAAATTCCGGCACCTCCATGCGGCTTTTGGCGGGGATTTTGGCGGGACAGTTCTTTCAGAGTACTTTGAAGGGGGATGCTTCTTTGTCCCGAAGGCCGATGCAGCGAATCATCCTCCCGCTTGAAAAAATGGGGGCGACGATTCAAGCCCGGCGCGGAGAATTTCCTCCCTTGCGGATCCAAGGGGGAAGACTCCGGGCGATCCGTTACGCAATCCCTGTGCCGAGCGCCCAGGTGAAATCGGCGATTCTCCTCGCGACTTTTTTTGCGGAAGGAAAGACGGAACTGATCGAACCCTTCAAGACACGGGATCATACCGAGCAGATGCTGAAAAATTTTGGCGTGTCGGTGAGGTCTTTAGGCCGGACCGTTTTCTTTGAAGGAGGCCAGTCGTTCGAAGGAAGTGCGGTCGATATCCCCGGCGATATCTCGAGCGCCGCGTTTTTTGTGGTGCTGGCCGCCTGTCTTGAAAAATCGAATCTAATCGTGAAAAACGTTGGTCTGAATCCGACCCGACTTGGATTCATCCGGGTTCTCAAACGGATGGGAGCCGACATCCAAATAGAAAGGACTTCCAGTCCCTCCCCCGGGGAACCGTTCGGAGAAATTCGTGTTAAAGGAAGCCGGTTAAAGGGAGCGGCCATTTCGGCGGATGAAGTTCCGGGACTCATTGATGAACTGCCGATTCTCATGGTTGCCGCCTCCCGCTCAAAGGGGAGAAGTTTTTTCCGGGGGCTTTCGGAACTCCGGGTGAAAGAGACCGACCGGATCCATTCGATGGTGGTAAATCTTCAAAAGATGGGGGTGGCGATCCGGAGCAGCCGGAACGATGTCGTCATAGAGGGGGGAAGGCCGTTTTTCGGTGGAACCGTCGAAAGCTTTAAGGACCACCGGACCGCGATGAGTCTTGCGGTGGCGGGGCGGCTCGCCGAGAAGGGACGGACCGTGATTCGCGACGTCTCCTGCATCCGGACTTCGTTTCCCGGCTTTATAAATTTAATTTGACACACTGGAAGATTGTCGTATAATGAATTACTTACTTTGGACGGACCGTGAAAAAAAGTTGACGGCCTGGAGTTTTTGTTTTTGACGTAACTCATTAAAAGACAATAAGATGGGATTCAAATTCATCCCCAAAGAGAACACCCCGGAAGCCCTTCTCAAAGCGATGGAGATCGGCAAAAAATCCTACCAATACCTCGCAGGTCTTTTTTCAAATGATATGGGAATCGATTTGGGAACCGCCAATACCCTTGTTTATGTCCGGGGCCAAGGGATTGTGCTTTGTGAGCCTTCTGTCGTTGCCATCCGGAAAGGGAGTTCCAAGGTGTATGCGGTGGGCGAAGAGGCGAAGCGGATGCTCGGCCGCACACCCGGAAACATTGTGGCGATCCGTCCGATGAAAGACGGCGTGATTACCGATTTTGAAATTACCGAAGGAATGCTCCGTCACTTTATCCGGAAAGTCCAGACCCGGCGCGTTCTTACCTCTCCCCGGATCGTGGTGGCGGTCCCGTCCGGCTTGACCGAAGTGGAACGACGGGCCGTCAAAGATGCCGCCTTGAGTGCGGGAGTCAGCAAAGTGGTTCTGGTTGAGGAACCGCGGGCGGCCGCGATCGGGGTAGGTCTTCCGATTTACGAGCCGTTCGGGAATATGGTAATTGATATCGGCGGCGGGACGACCGAAATCGCGGTGTTGTCTTTGGCCGAGATCGTCGTGACCCGCAGTATCCGGGTCGGCGGGGATGAAATGGATGAGGCGATCATCCAGTATCTCCGGAAGACCTACAATCTCATGATCGGGGAGCGGACCGCGGAGGAAATCAAAATCAAAATCGGGTCGGCGTACCCCCTTGAAGAAGAACTGAAAATGGAGGTCCGGGGGCGGGATCTGGGTGCGGGACTTCCGAAGATGCTGGCGATTACTTCCGAAGAGGTCCGGGAAGCGCTTCAGGAGCCGATCACCCAGATTGTAGATACGGTCCGTTCCACCTTGGAGGCGACTCCTCCGGAACTCTCCGCTGATTTGATTGAGCGGGGAATCATCATGGCGGGAGGGGGAGCACTTCTCCGTGGGATCGACAAACTCCTTCAGGAGGAAACCGGTCTCCCGGTTCATGTGGCAGATGATCCGCTCACCGCCGTTGCCCTCGGGACCGGCATGGTCTTGAATGAACCCAGGTATCTTAAGATTTTGATGGAAGACAGCCGTCTCACCACTTGACGCGGTTTTTTACAGCGGCCCTCATTTTCCTCGTTTTACTCGCATTTCTCGTCGGAGAAAATCCCCCCGGTCTTTTTTTTAAGGAGTGGGTCTTGTTTCCCTCGGTTTTCCTTCTCCGGGTTCAGTCCTACCTGATGAGTGACCTTTTCCAACTATACCGGGCACCCTCTTTGGTCGAGGAAAACCGTCTTCTCAAGAAACGACTGATGCATCTTGAGGCGGAAGAGGCTCTTCTGAAAGAGACGGTGGCTGATTTCAAGCGGAAAGAGGCCTTTCTTGACTTCCAGAAATCGCATCCGGAAAAAAGGGGGATTTTCTGCCGAATTATCGGAAGGGATCCAGCTCACTGGAGCCAGACGGTTTTTCTGGACTGCGGGCTGAAGGACGGGGTTTCTCCCGGAACGGCTCTCATCGGAACCCGGGGACTGGTAGGACAGATTGCGGAGGCGAAGGGCTCCTGGAGCAAAGCGCTTCTCATCACGGATGCGGATTCGAAGGTCGGCGCGATCCTGGAACGGAGCCGGGAGTTGGGTCTTTTGACGGGGAGTCCCCGCGGACTTTTAACGCTGGAATATCTTTCTCCCGGTGCGGATGTGCGCGAGGGAGACAAGGTGTTGACGGCTGGTTTCGGCGAAACCTTCCCGAAGGGAATTTTGATTGGGGAGGTCATCGGCTTCGGAACAAGGGAAGAGACCCCGCTCATGTATGCTTTGGTGAGACCTGCGGAATCCCTGACCCAATTGGAGGAGGTCCTTTGCGTCAGCAAATAAGTTTGCTAAAAGGGGGGGTCCTCCTTTGGGGGGCGGTTCTCATCCAATCCCTGGTCGGACGAACCCTTCTCACCGCCCGTGTCATGTTGGAGGCGGACCTTGCGATTTTGGTTCTTTCGTCGTTTCTTTTGGGGAGGAACAAGGGAACCCTTTTGGGCGTGTGGTTGGGGATGTTGAGAGGATCCTTTTCTGCCGTCTCCTTCGGCCCCGCCGTTTTGATTCTCGCGGGAATCGGTCATCTCTCCGGCTTTTTGGGGGAAAAGAAACCCTTTTTGAGACCTTGGCAGAAGGGAGTTTTAATTTTTGGTGCGGTCTGTCTTTCGGGTCAACTATTGTCCCCGGCGTTTTTCAAAACAACTCTTTTAAGCGCGGGATCTGCTGCCCTTTTGGGCATTTTCCTCTCGGGGATCTTCCATGCGGGTCAAACAACTTGAGCGGTTTGTTTCCGCCCTTTTTGTCCTTCTTATTCTGGGACTTGTTTACCTCCAGATTCTGAAGGGAGAAGAGTACCGGAAACAAAGCGAAGAAAACGTCATCCGGCTGATTCCGATTCCCGCCCCCCGCGGGGAGATCGTAGACCGAAACGGCGCCATTTTGGCGGATTACCGGCTCGTCTTTGAAGTGACGGTGATCCCCCAGGAAACCAAAAATCTTGCCTCGTTGGTCAGGACCCTTTCGGAAATTTTGACTATCGATTCCGAAACCCTTTTACGGAACTATTCCCGAAATTTTTCCACTCCGTTCATGCCGGTTGTCATTTTAGAGGATATTGAGAAGGAAAAGGCCCTGATGCTGGCCGAACGCCGGGATCTTCCAGGAGTCGGCATCCGGGTCACCCCCCGCCGGCATTATCCGCACGGCCCGGCAACGGTCCATCTCCTCGGGGTCTTGGGAGAGATTTCCCCTTCGGAACTGAGGAGACTCCGGCCGTACGGGTATGGACTGAAGGATCTTTTGGGAAGAGGGGGAATTGAGGAGGCGTTTGATAACTATCTTCGGGGGGAAGAAGGAGGGACTCAGCTCAAGGTCGATCATCGGGGCCACCGGGTCGCAACACTCGGGCACCGTCCGCCCCGAAAGGGGACGGATCTGGCCCTCACCATTGATGTCCGGCTTCAAAATCACATCCATTCGCTCCTCGAGGGAAAAAGGGGTGCGGTCTGCGTGATGGACCCGAAAACCGGAGAGGTCCTGGCTTTGGTCAGCAGCCCCTCCTTTGACCCGAATCAAGATTTTTCAGAGTTGCTTGAAGCGGAGGGAAATCCCTTTTTGAACCGGGTGCTTCAGGGACGGTATCCGCCCGGGTCAACCTTTAAAATCGTGGTGGCCGCCTCGGCTCTCGAGGAAAATCAGATTCGTTCGGGAAGCACTTTTCACTGTCCCGGATATTTCAGACTCGGAAACGAATCCTTTCAATGCTGGCTGGAAAGGGGACACGGCGAAGAGAATGTCACCACTGGCTTGAAACACTCCTGCAACGTCTTTTTTTACCGGACCGGACTTTCAGCCGGGGCAGAGAAGATTGCCCGGACTGCCCGTCTATTCGGATTCGGAGAGAAGAGCGGCATTGCACTTCCGCATGAAACAGGGGGGTTTGTTCCCACTCCTCTCTGGAAACGATTGACACAGGGAGAGGGGTGGTACGATGGAGACACGGTTAATTTTTCGATCGGGCAGGGGTTTCTTTCCGTCACGCCTCTCCAGCTCCTTCGGATGGCTTCCGTCATTGCTGCAGAGGGGAAACTCGTTGAGCCGCAAGTGGTCAAAAGGATCGGCCCGCATCCGTCAAAAGGGTCCAAAACAAAAGTTCTCCCGCTTTCGCCAAAAACCCTTTCGCTGATCCGCGAAGGCATGGTCGAAGTCGTTGGTGCTCCCGATGGGACCGGTCGCCTTGCCGCCGTTCCGGGACTTGAGATTGCCGGAAAAACTGGGACGGCCCAGGTCCGGGGGAAAGAGCCGCATGCCTGGTTTGTCGGCTTCAGTCCGGCCCGGAATCCGGCAATGAGTCTTGTTGTTTTGGTGGAGCATGGCGGAATGGGAGGGGTGGCGGCGAGTCAGATCGCGGCTTCCATCTTCAGAAAAATGGCGGAGCTTGAATTGATATGAAAGTTTTCCGGAACGTATTGAAGGCAGGGCTGGATTGGGTCTTTTTGGCGGATGTATTGGCCATTTTCGGAATCGGACTCCTTTTTTTGTACAGCACGAGTTCCGAGAGGGGACTGACCCTTTCCGGAAACTATTTTCTGCGCCAGTCCCTTTGGATGGTTCTGGCCCTTTTTGCTTTTTGGGGGATTTTGTCGGTCCCTTTCAAGGTTGTCTATGATTTTGCGTATCTTTTGTACGGTCTGAATCTTTTTCTTCTGGTGCTGGTGCTTCTTTTCGGACGGGCCACCCGGTTGGGGGCGCAACGGTGGCTTGACCTGGGTCCCTTCGCATTCCAGCCGTCTGAGTTTTTGAAAATCACCTTTGTTCTCGCCGTCTCCCGGTTTCTCAGTTCCCGGGACATCACCGACCAGCCGATCAGGAGTCTTTTGGGCGGTCTGGCCTTGACTGTCGTCCCGGCGTTTTTGATTTTGAAAGAACCGCACCTTGGGACCGCCCTGATTCTTTTCCCGGTCCTTTTGGCGATTTTGGGTGTGGGGGGGCTCCGGCGGGATTATCTGGTCTGGATGATTTTCCTTCCTCTCATTTTGAGTCCTTTAGGGTATTTTCTTTTGAAGGCGTATCAAAAGATGCGGTTTTTGGTCTTTCTCAATCCAGACTTGGATCCCCTTGGGGCCGGATATACCATCATTCAATCCCGAATCTCCATCGGTTCCGGATGGCTCTTCGGCAAGGGATTTTTGGCCGGTACCCAGACGCAACTCCGGTTCCTTCCGGAACGGCACACCGATTTCATCTTCTCGGTGATCGGAGAGGAATGGGGGTTTCTCGGAGCGGCCGGCCTCATTCTCCTTTATTATCTTCTCGTAAAACGGGCTCTCACCATCGCAGGGAAGAGCCGCTGGCCCTTTTCCCGGATGGTGGCATCAGGGCTCGCCACAATGCTTGCGGTCCACCTCTTCGTGAATATCGCGATGGCGATGGGTTTTTTGCCGGTGGTGGGGTTGCCGCTTCCATTTGTCAGTTACGGCGGGAGCTGGCTCACTGCATGTATGATTACCGTCGCCCTTATCTTAAGCATCGGACGGGAAGGGGAGTTTTGATCTCCGCCTCTCGGCTCATTGACCCCTCGGCCTGTGTGGCCTCGGGATCTCCGCCTCTCGGCTCATTGACCCCTCGGCCTGTGTGGCCTCGGGATCAATTCGCACAGTGACTTATGTCGGCTTCGCCTCCATAAGTCACGTGCTCATTGACAAAACTCCTTATTTTTGCTATACTTATAGAGAATTATAAAATATAAGTTACATTTTGGCTTCAAGGGGGTCCAATGAAGGGTGTGCCCAAGTTCTTCCGGATCGGTGAGGTGATGGAGAACTCCCACCTCTCCCGCCAGGTCATCCACAATTATACCCAGCTCGGCCTCATCCAGGAGGTCAAACGGACTCCCGCAGGTCATCGCCTGTATGATGAATCGGTCTTCGGAACACTCGAAAAAGTCAAAGAACTGAAAGCGGAAGGGAAAACCCTTCTTCAAATTCAGAAACTTTTAAACGGAGGGATGTCCCATGTATGAAAAGCATTGGGGGCTCCGGGAAAAGCCCTTTGAGAACACCCCGAATCCTCTCTTTTTCTACCGGTCTCCGGCCCATGAGGAGGCCTTTTCTCGGCTCATCTATGCGATCCGGGAGCGGAAAGGGGCAGCCCTTATCTCCGGGGAATACGGATGCGGCAAGACCCTTTTGGGCCGGTCGCTCCTTGCGGAACTGGACCCGGAGCGGTATGAGATGGCGGTTCTCTCCAACCCGAAACTCTCCCCTTCGCAATTTCTAAAGGAACTGGTCCATCAACTCGGAATGCCCACCCTTACAAACGACAAGGTCAAATTGATGCACCGGTTGAACGAGATTCTCTATGGGAACTATCATGCCGGAAAGGAGACGGTCATCCTGATTGACGAGGCGCAGGCGATTCCGAACGAAGGGGTCTTTGAGGAGATTCGACTTCTTCTGAATTTTCAGTTGAACGATCGGTTTCTCCTGGCGCTTCTTCTGTTGGGCCAGCCGGAGCTCCGCGAAAAAATCGAGCGGATCCCCCAACTCTCCCAGCGGATCGCTATCCGTTACCACCTGAAGGGGCTGACTCCTCCCGAGACAGAATCCTATATCAAACACCGGCTCAAAGTAGCAGGCGCCTTACACGACCTTTTTGAGCAAGAGGCGTATCCGCTCATCTATGAATACACCGGAGGGATCCCGCGAAAACTGAATAATCTTTGTGATCTCTGTCTTCTGGAGGGGTACGGTGCAAAACTCCATCGGGTGAGCAGTTCTTTGGTGAAACAGGTGATCTCCGATTTTGAGGGAGAAAGCTTCAAGCAGCAGGAGAAAATACCGCAGGCAGTCTCCTAAGGAGGCGTTCGGGTGAGAATCTCGGATATTCTACGGAGAGGGAAAAAAGAGGAAGAAGAGGTTCCGAAGGGGATGACCTTTCCCAAAAGTCCGGAGCCGGAGAAACCGGCTCCGCCTCCGCCGGACGTTCCTCCCCCTCTTCAATTCAGACGTCCCGTGATCCCGATGACCCAGTTTGGAACAGAGGACGCAACGGCACTTTATGAACGGCTTCTTGACCAGGTCACTTTTGAAATTTTTATGCCGTTTCGGGAAGGAGAGACGCCGGCCGGCATAGAAAACATCCGACAAGGGGTAGCGTCGGTGGCGGAGCGGCTTCAAAAGGGAGATTCCTCCCTTCTCTATCTTGCCTCCACCCGTGCCACCCCCGATTACTATCTCCATGCCCATGCGGTGAACAATTGCATTCTGGCCCTTTGGGTCGGGATCGGTCTCGGCTATTCCCAGGAACAGTTGGTTTCGGTCGGGATCAGCGCCCTGATTCATGACGTGGGCATGATTCCGATGTACGACATGGTCAAGAAGGCGACACCCCTTTCTCCCGAGGAGAGAGAGCGGCTCCGGGAGCATCCCGACTTTTCGGCAAAATTCCTCCAGGGCATCCGCGGCATTCCCGAGCCGTGTCTTCGAATGGTTCAGTCGGTTCATGAACGTTATAACGGGCAAGGATATCCCCTTGGGCTTAAGCGAAGCGGGATCAGCGAAGAAAGCCAGTGCGTTGCGGTTTGTGATGTCTATGCGGCGATGATTCATCCACGATTTCATCGGGAAGGAATTTCTCCCCACGGAGCGCTCAAAAATCTTTTGAAGGAAAGAGAAGGTTTCCATCCCCGCGTTCTCAAATATTTTATCCAGCAGGTGACCCTTTTTCCGGTCGGAAGCTGGGTGGAGCTATGCACCGGGGCGGTGGGGGAGGTGATCAGCACCTCACCGAAACTTCCGCTTCAGCCAACCGTGAAGGTTCTGTTTGACTGGAAAAAGAAACTGTTGGACATGCCAAAGGTGATCGATCTTTCTCAGGAGAAAACAATTTCTGTCAGGCGGGGCCTTGAAAATTCAGAGATTCAGCGGGATTCTTCCGTCTTTGGAGGAAGGTAGTACTGACCGCCCCCTTCATAATAGGTTCCGTCTTTTGTCGATTCTCCCGGGGCAGGAGGGGGTTGCGAGAAATTTCCCTCGTCCGGGTAGTAGGAACCGGCATTGGGGACTGCCTCCTCGTAAGGGACTTCAAAGTCAGAAGGTTCGCGAGGTTCAGGATCCGGACGGGTCATATTTTTGATGAAGAGGTCAATCGGGGAGGTAACAATTTTGGCATCAAAGACAGGATCCTCACCGGTGACTGCTTTTCGGATGTCCTTGGCCAAAAGAGGCGCCGTAACGACGAAGAAAACTGTCAAAAAGAGAAAAAACACCTTCATTTTGAACACCTTTCTCACGATAAGGATACCATAAAGTTGGCAAAAAAACAAGGGAGGAGCGGCCTGTGGCTAAGCGATTTCGTTTGAAGTCGATGTTTCTTTGGAGCGGGATGTTTGTCATTTTCCTTTTTCAAGCAGGATGTGCCACAGCCCCGAATGAGAAAGCAACGGTACTGGGGGAAACGCATCCGGAGAGAGCCGGAGCGCTGGCGCAGAAGACATCAGCCAACCCAAAGGAATATGTTGTGAGTCCGGGGGACATTCTGGATATCTCGGTCTGGCAGTGGCCGGATCTCCGGGTACCGGAAGTTTATGTCCGTCCGGATGGGAAGATCTCCTTTCCTTTGGTCGGAGATATTCAGGCCCTTGACCGGACCTTGACCGAAATCGATGACGAACTGACCGAAAAACTGAAGGAATACATCAAAACGCCGGAGGTTTCAATTTCGATCAGGCGCTTTGGGGGAAAAAAGGTTATTGTCTTGGGGGAAGTTGGGCGGCCCGGCGTTTACGCCCCCACCGGGACTAGCACCGTTCTTGAGGTGATTGCTCTGGCCGGTGGTTTTAGTGGCGCCGCAGTCACCACAAATGTCATGGTCATCCGCGGAGACACTGTGAAGTCCGAGGCGGTGCTTTGTGATATCCGTCGCGCCATGAAAGAAGGGGACCTGAGGCAGAATATCCTGGTGCAGTCCAACGACATTGTCTACGTTCCGAAACGCATGATTACAAACGTTACAGATTTCGCAAGAGAAGTGAACGCCCTCCTTTCAACCATGCTGGTGGGAGCGGAGGTGGGGCGGGACTTGAATGTCTTCACGCCGTCGAACTGACTTCTTCCCAATCATGGGCGCACTCCATCCTCAGGAGAAGTTCCGGTCTTTCTTTCAAAGGCGCTGGCGCATCGTCTTTTTTGTGTTTACAGTCTTTTTGGCAGGGTCCCTCTATTTAATTTTTAAATCTCCTCCCATTTATCAGGCTTCTTCGACGCTTAGGATCGAATCCTCCCGCCAGAAATCTTTTGCATCGGAAGCAAACCTCATTCAGAGCCGGCTCTTGGCTGAAAGGACCGCTGAACGAATCGGCCTTTTTAAGGAAGGGATGACTCTGGAGGAAAGGGAAGCCGTGATTGACAAAGTCCAGGCCGCCCTCTCAAGCGAGCGGATGGGGGAGTCGGATCTGGTGAGGATCAGGGCAGTCTCTTCCAACCCGAAGGAAGCTGTGCAGATGGCAAAGACGGCATCGGAGCTCTTCATCGCATGGGATCTTGAAGAGGGAAGCCGGCAGTCGCAAAAGAGGCTTGATGTGTTGCAGACCGAAGTAGCGGAGGCGAAAGCGGCATTGCGCGGGGCGGAAGGGGATTGGCAATATTTTGAGGAGTCGGGAGGGGATCCGGCGGTTTTGGCCGCTTTGAAAGAGCAATTGAAGGCGTTCAAATTGCAACGCTCCGCTTTTTTGGTTCGAGCAACCGAAAAACACCCGGAAGCGGTCCGAATGGAAAGCCGCATCAGGGAACTTGAAACGCAACTTCAGGCGCTCACAGGCCAGGAAATGGAGCGGGTCCGTCTCAGCCGTGAATTGGAGGCAGCCGAATCCCGTTACCTTCTTTTAAAGCAGAGACTCGAAGAGGCCCGCATTGCGTATGCCGAACGGGTCTCCGGTATCCGGATGGTGGATGCAGACAAGCGCGCCCGCTCCTTGACCGGTGCTAGGAAGCGGGCGATCCTTCTGGGCGGCGGTTTTTTGGGGCTCCTTTTGGGGCTCTTACTGGCGAGTTTTGTGGAGGGCATCCGGCGAAAAGTAGAAACGAAGGAAGAGGCGGAACGCTTTTTAAAATTACCTGTACTCGGAATGCTCCCGCCGGCGCCGCAGATCCGGGAGGACAATTCGTCGAATCTGGTTGTGCTGGAAGAACCTTCTTCTGTTTTCGCCGGGGCCTATCATCAGCTTTGGTCATCGCTCGCTGTTTCCAAAGAGGAGGGCGGGAAAGCATTTCTAATCGCAAGTCCCCTCCCCCAGGATGGAAGAAGCACCGTTTTAAGCAATCTCGGACTGACGGCTATCCAAAACGGCTTTAGGACACTTTTGATAGACGGTGACTTTAGAAACCCTTCCCTCCATCGTCTTTTCCAGCTCACAAGGTCTCCCGGTTTCACCGAGGTTCTCAAAGGAGAGGTCTCTTGGCAAGATGCGATCCGGGGGCTTCCCGATCTTTTATTGGGGGGCTTAAGCATTGACCGGGTTTCCGAAGTGCCCGGCCTGGACCATCTTTTTATTCTCCCAGCTGGAGACGGTTTTTCTGAATCCCCCGCGCTTCTTGTGCCAAGGGCTCTCGAGGGACTTTGGCCAGAGCTTCAATCCCATTTTGACCTCCTTCTCATTGACTCGCCCCCTATTTTGACCGTCCCGGACGCAACCTGGCTCACCCTTAAATCCGACGGTATCGTGATCCTCTCCGCAACCGGTCGAACGCCCCGTTCCTCCCTCCTCAAGGCAAAAAAAAGACTCGTTGCGGCAGGGGGAAGGGTTCTGGGTACGGTTTTGACAGAATATGAAATCGATCGGTTTTCCGACATCCCGGGCGGCATGCTTCGGGAGCCGTTGCGGCACCGGGAGAGCCAGAAGAAACGTTTCAGGTCAAGTCGGGTTTAAATGGAGACGTCCTCCCCGGTCTCTGTTCAACTGTCGGTGGTGATTCCGGCGCACAATGAGTTTGAAAACCTAAAATGGCTCATTCCAAACCTCTCCGGCGTCCTCAGCCAAGGCCAGATTTCCCATGAAATTCTTGTCGTAGATGACCACAGCACCGATGACACAACCCGGGCGGTTGAAGACCTTTCGAGACATTTCCCGGAAGTGCGCATCATTCACCGGAAAGGGGAGAAAGGATTCGGGAGGACGCTGCGAGAGGGATTTGAAGCGGCTCGGGGAGAGGTGGTGGTTCCCTTTATGGGGGATGCTTCGGATGACGCGCTGGACGTCCCGAAACTCTACCGGAAGATTCAGGAAGGATACGATATCGTTTACGGCTCCCGTTTTATCAAAGGGGGGTCGGTTCAGGGTTACCCCTTCCTCAAATTGATTGCGAACCGGCTCGGCAATTTTCTGGTCCGGCACCTTTTTCAGATTCCCCAAAAGGACATCACCAACGCCTTCAAGGCGTTCCGGAGAGAATCGCTCGTTCGCCTTTTTCCGATTGAAGCAACGGAGTTCAATATCACGCTGGAACTTGCCATCAAGGCGCACCTGGCCGGTTTCAAGTACACCGCCGTCCCGGTTCAATGGAAAGGCCGGACGAGCGGCCTCTCCAGTTTCACCCTTAGGGATCTCACCCTTTACTATCGAGATTACCTTTTCACCCTTTTTGTGATGCTTGGCCATGCGATCAAACAGGGAAAGAACCGGTAGCGATGGCTCTTTCAGAAGTAGTTTTCGAAAGTGTTCCCTGCAATTTTTGCGGGAGTCGCTCCTTTGACATTGTTCTTCATTCCACGGTTACGTTGCAGGATCTCCGCCAGATTGCAAAGCAAACAACTCCTCAGGATGCGGAGATTAAGTCAGGCCGTATCGTCCGTTGCCGCAAGTGCGGACTTTGCTACGTTCATCCCCGCCCTTCCGCGGATTTGCTCAAGCGATTATATGAAAAGACCCGGGATCCCTCCATTACCGAGGAGATGCCTCATCAGATGAAGTCAGCTTCTTTTTTCCTTAAAAAAATGGAGAAGTTCTCTCCGGGAAGAAGACTTTTGGATATAGGTTGTTATACCGGTTTTTTTTTGAAAGCGGCCCAAAAACAGGGTTGGGAAGTGGAGGGAATTGAGCCCTCTGAGTGGGCGGCGCGCTATGCCCGCGAAGAACTTCACCTGCCGGTTAAGGTGGGAACGCTCGAGAAGTCCTCATTTCAAACGGCGTCTTTCGACACCGTCACTCTTTTTCACGTGTTGGAACATGTGGTGGACCCGCTACATTTTTTAGAGAAGGTTCATACCCTTTTGGCTCCCGGGGGTCTGGTTGTGATTGAGGTTCCCGATATTGAGAGTCTTGCGGCACGGATTTTGAAACGAAGATGGTACCTTTTGAAAGCAGTCCACCTCACCTATTTTTCATCAACGACGCTTTCAAAATATCTTGGGAAGGCGGGTTTTCAAATTCTGTGGAAGGGAAGAGCCGCTCATACCTTCCGACTCGGCCATTTGGCAGGCCGTCTTTCTCCATACCTTGGAAAAGGGTCAGAAAAATTAGCGAAGGGGTTAGAATTCCTGAAACTTTCACAACTCAGCGTCCCCATTAACCTCGGAGATCTCCTTCTTGTTTACGCCAGAAAACGATAAAACCAAGAACACCGTTCTTTTACTGGCGGTCGTCTATTTTTTCTGCTTTTACACTTATGAAAGTTTTACCACTCTGGTCAAATCGCAATTTGTCGATTTCTCGCTGAATTATTACTATTCAGATGCCCTTCGAAGAAACAACCCGCAGGAAATGGACCGCGAAGAACTAAAACAATTTCTCACAGAACGGTGGCTGGATACGCCCGAGCGTTGGCATGGAAGAAAAGATCTTCCCATCGCACGCGCCTCTTCCGCGTATCTGCCTTTTTTGTATCGTCTTCTTACGCCTCTCACCGCTCTCCCTTACCGGACGGCTGCAGGGGTCTGGTTTTTCCTCAATCAATGCCTTTTGTTTGGCTCTCTTTTTCTTGCCGTTCGGATGATGGGCAAAGGGATCGGACGTGAGGGTAAATTTCTACTTTTCATTCTTACTTTTTCTTTTTTCCCTATCCTTTTTTCACTCAAGCTGGGGCAGATCAATATGGTCACACTTTTTTTCCTCACTCTGACCCTCTTTTTTTCACAGAGGGGAAGGCCATTCCTTTCGGGCCTTGCGTTGGGAGGCGCGGCGGTTGTCAAGCTTATTCCCGCGCTTCTCGTCTTTTATTTCCTCTGGAAACGGCATTGGAAAGTTGCTCTGACGGCAAGTTCGGTGCTCCTGGTCGGTTACGCGGTATCCATTTGGGATGTCGGACTCCCCTTTATCGTCACGCAGTTTGAAGTCAATCAGGAATACAGCCGAATTCATTTTACGGATTGGGGTAATAACTCTGTTGCTTCTTTCTGGTTTATGTTGTTGACCCGGGGGCGGGGAGAGGAAGGGTATGCACAGGGCCTCGTTCATCAGCCCCTTTTGGCGGCGGGTCTTTATCTTGTCACAGCGCTTTTATTGATCGGGATCTCCTTGTGGACAACCAGACCCGATGAAAGGAAAGAATCCAAACAAACTTTACTCGAATTTTGCCTTTGGGTGACGCTTCTTCCGATTCTTTCCCCTTGGACGAATGTCATGTTTTTGGCTCTTCTCATTCTTCCCTTCTGGGTCGCTTTTCTTCACCTCAATGCCTCCGGGCGGATGACGTTTTTTCTGATCCTTTCATTTATTTTAACCGGCCTGCGGTATTGGCCGGATGGGTTCCACCCTTTTCGCCAGGGGTTGGGTGTCATTTTTCTTTTGCCGAAACTTTATGGGGCCCTTTTGTTATGGGTCCTCCTTGTTTGTAAAATTTCGGAGTGGCGCAAGGGAAGGGAGATTGGATGAGAACCCTCGTCAAAAAAGGGTGGTTTTTTCCGTGCATCGTATCCATCTTGATTTATCTCACCTTGGCCTCCATGGCAATCCAAAAGCCGATGGCCGGGGACGAACCCCATTTTCTGGAGCAGATTCGAGGTTATGTTCAGGGCACCTACCGCGCGGATATTTTAGGATACGACCTCACGCATGAATATGTTCCCCTTTATCTCCTTTGTCTGGCTTTTTTAGAACATCTCTTCGGAGAGAATCTTCTTATTTTCCGGCTTATAGGCGTTGTCTCATTCTGTTTTGTCATTTTCCTTTTGAATCGTTTTCTTTTTAAGATTCTTCCTGACCGACCATCCAAAAAGTGGGCTCTTTGGACTCTGCCTTTGCTCGTCGCGACCCATCCGGCCTCGATCCAAGGATCTGTGATTCTCGATTGGGAGACGACTCTTTTCCTCTCTTTCTTTGTCCTTTTTTGTCTCATTTGGCTCACCCGCCCCTTTAAAACGCCTTTTTCTTTTTTAATCCCTTCTTTTTTATACGCGCTCTCTTTATGGGCCCGGACCGTGAGTGCGCTTGTTGTCGCTTTCTCCTGGATCGTTTGGTCGGTTTGCTTTCGGCCTAAAAAAGAGGAATCGTTTCATCTACTCAAAATATTGTTGGCGGGTTTTTTTCTTTTTCTTGTGAGCTGGGGGATTTATGTTTTTTTTGCGTGGGGGATCTCGCACTTCTTTGATCCTTTTCTCTACTTTCTCCGACGATTGATCCATCCTTCGAGGGTCGGGGGCCGACTCCAAGATTTTGCGCGACTTTTACTATGGGTTGGTATCCCATGGGTGTTTTTGTTTTTGACGGGACTTTTCAAAGGCGTTCCGAAAAGTCTTTTTCCTTTGACGGACCGGCTTCATTTTCTGAAAGTGGTTGTTTTCTTCGGAATCCCGGTCTATCATTTTGTGGCAGGTTCCTCCTGGGGCTATCCCAAGTGGACCGTCGGTTTCATCCCTCTAGCCGCTTTTCTTTTCATCGTCCTTTGGGTTCCCTCTCTTCCTCCTTTCACGCGAAAAGAGATGCCGTATTTATTTATTATCTCTGGGGCGATCCTCTTTGTTTCGTTCGCGTTCATCAAAGACCCTCTTTATGAGCTCTGCTATGTCATGAAGAAATCCCTGATGCTCGGTTCCACGCTGCGTCAGGAATTGCCGCGTCTTGTTTGGCTCTTCGGGGTTCCCTCTTTTTTGCTCGTTGCCACATGCCTTCTCATCTTTTTTCTTTTCAGGAAAAAAACCGATCTTTCCTCCGCAATCGTCCTCGGGGCCCTTGTTACCGCTTTTTCAACGCAGCTCCCATTTGCCGCTATTCAATCCCACGCTCCTTATCCGACCGTTTCTCTTTACGGAGATAGGGACAAAAGCCGGGCGGTTTCAATACTCAAAGAACAACTTTCTCCCGATGAATTCATCCTTGCGCCGGAACTTATTATTCCCTATGAAGCAGGGAGCAAGGCGACCTATCTGGGAAGCCCTCCATGGAGGGATTCCGACACATTTCTCAAGACGCTCCGGGAAAAACGTCCGAAAGCGGTTGTCTACAGTTTTTCGACCCTCTCGATGCATTCCTATCGGGAGGTTGTTCAAAATCCAAAGGTTCAAGAAGCGCTCAGGGCTGATTTTATCGAACAGAAAATCGGAGACTACTCCCTTTGGCTGAGGAAAAAGAATTAGACAAAACTTTTCGTCTCGCCGTTGTTCTGATCGCCCATGATGAAGAGTCAAACATCGGGGGGATGCTGGAGGGGTTATTGGAGAACTATTCTGAAGAGATTCATCAAATCATTGTCGTGGATGATGCAAGCAGCGACCATACGCGTGATGTGGTACACGCTTTTCTTGAAAAAGAGCCCCGGGTTCTTCTGGTTGCAAAGGGACCGCCCTGTGGTGCGGGTCGGGCCCTCAGCGTAGGAATCCGTTCCGTAGATCCCCGGTCAACCCATGTGCTCATGATGGACAGCGATTTTTTACCGAACATCCCGGAAGTGAGACGCCTGATCGAATCTGTCCAAGCAGGATATGACGGCGCGATCGGCTCCCGTTTTATCGGGGGGTGGCGTCTAAAACATTACCCTTTTCTCAAACTTCTCTTTAACCGGGCCTTTCACCTTTGTACGCGGTCGATTTTGGGCATCTCCTGCAGGGATCTGACAAATAATTTTAAGTTGTACCGAAGGGAAGCGCTGAAAAGTATTCCTTGGACAAGTCCAAGTTTTGCGATAAATGCAGAGACGGGCATCTACCCGATTCTTGCGGGGTACCGGATCAAGGAGGTCCCTGTTTCTTGGAAGCAACGCTCTGCGGGGGTTTCGAAGTTTCATATCTTCCGGGACGGACCGGCGTACTCCAAAATTCTTTGGGGTGCCCTTCGCCACAAATGGGCTCAGACTCCGAAGGAAAAAGATGCGAACTGAAAGAGTGAGTCAGAAACTCGTTCAACTCCTTTATCTTCTTTCATTTCTTCCTTATCTTTTTTATACCCTTGGGCGAGTGAGCGAGGCCCACCCTACCTCTTTAACGTCTCTTAAGATCCAGGCGCTCTTTGCAACCCGGCCCTCCTTGGTTTGGGAAATCGGGCTCTGTTTTTCTGTCTTTTTGGCACTCTGGCTTGTCCTCGTTTCACGCATCCGTGAGAGTCTGCCGCGTTTTTTTGCTCTAGGTGCGACCCATCTTTTTGTGTTGGGCCTTTTGATGCTGGTCACTATCCGAATTTTGCCAGAGACCTCTACCTCCCGTCATCAAATGGCTTCTTTTTTAAGCATCCCCCTTGCCGCAATGACTCAGACCTCCTCGTTTCTGAAGGCCTTCTCTGTTTCGATTCTTCTTCTTTTTGGATGGCGGGAGTTGGATTTGGATCCTGAAAAAATGGGGAGGAGGCCTCTTTTTTATTTTGTGCCCGCACTGCTCATCGCTTTGCCGATTGACAAATGGATCACCACTCCTCACTGGGGCCTTTGGGGAAATGTCCGGGCCGAACTTCTCCTTTTGAAGGACCGGTTGGACCCGGATTTATGGAGAGGGGATCCCGCCCTTCCTTTTCTTCGGAAGATTCATCCAGCCGCGATCACGGATCTTCTCGCATTTTTTTCCCGGAAGGCGAACCCCGAAGGTGTTTATCAAATGGCTTCCTTTCTCGTGATGGTCTTATGGCCCCTCACCTTTCTTGCCCTAGGCAGAATGGCAAAGGGCGGCTTGCACTTCCTCACTATCCTTTTTTTGTTCACCTTTTCTCCCCTTCCTCCGAAGCTCTATGAAGGGATAGGAACACTTTTGATGATCTGGATCCTCTTAAGTTTTATCGGGGCGGTGCAGAAAAACCGAGATGTCCTTTTCTTGTTGAGCGGCGTCTTGTTGGGAGTGACCCTTTTTTTGCACCCTCCTTCTGCGGAATTTGCCTTCGGAATTGTGTGCATTGCATTTCTCTATAATTCCCTGAAACAAAAGAAAGGATGGAAAGAGTGTCTGGGAAAGGGAGCGCTCCTTTTTGTCCCTCTGGTCTTCGCCACAGGTGCCTATTTCGTTTCCCAGCGGGAGAGCGGGACGCTTGCGACGGTCTCCTTCTTGGAAAATACAGATTATCTTTGGGGACGTGCGTATAATCTTCCAAAAACTCTGGTCGGTCTTTTGGGGCAGTTCAGCACCTTGTTTCTTGAAAATTTCTTTGGTTTTTTTCTATTCCTTTTGACTCTCTACGGCATGCAGCGGCTTTTGGAAACCCAAGTTCTCTCTCGTCTTGCTCTTCCCCTCCTGGTCGTCCTCGGCTTTGTGGGGGCGGCCGCTTTGATCCTAAGAGGCGGTTGGATTTTTTTGAAGCCGCAACAGTTTATTTACAATTTTTTTCTGGCTATTCCCCTCCTTGCCTCCTTTGGGTTTGTCCAGTTTTACAGACAGCTTGGCCGGCGGTCGAGAAAGATCCAAATGATTTTTTGCATCGCCACTTTCTTGATACTACCGCTTCAGTGGGGAGGTCTTCAAGCGGCCCCGAACTCGATCATCCAGCTGGACAAGGACTTTTATCTTATTTGCCAATGGATTAAGCAGCATACCGAAAAAGGGACAGCCGTCGCTGTTTGTCCATTGAATGCGGATACCATTCGATCGCTGGCCGAACGGCCTTCCGTTGCAAGCGATGAAATGGGAGGGTGGGGACGCTACGTTCAGGAGGCAGGGTTGGAATGGGTGAAAACAAGCCGCGACACCATGGAGGCCCTGTTCTCCGAGGATCCAGAGGCGGTCAGAAATTTTGTCAAAAAATATGACGTTGCTTTTTTTATCGATGATGAACGATACCGGGAGGGGGAACATTATCGTTATTACCGCCTCCTGGACCTCCGGGTCGGGAAACCGTGGATCCGGCGTCAGGGAAGGGAGTGGAAAAAAAGACATCGCGAGGGTCCTTATGTTGTTTACGAGTTTTTAAAGGGGTCTTGACATGGATTTTTTAGAGCAGATTAACGAAGAAAGGAAAAAGGGGGTCATTCATTTTTTTGACGCCTTGGCAGACACCTACGATTCCTGGTGTGCCAGAAACCGGTATTATTATCAAGAAATCGAGGCCTTTTGTGCCAATGGGGTCCCTCCGGGTAGCCGCGTTCTGGAAATCGGTTGCGCCACAGGAAATCTGTTGAACAGCGTTTCGCGGTCGGGAGGGGTGGGTATCGACATCAGCCCCCGGATGATCGCAATCGCCTCCAAAAAATATCCTCATCTCAATTGGGAAGTTTCGGATATTGAACATCTCAAGGCGGGGGAGCCCTATGACATTATCCTGATGTCCAATTTGCTGGAATTTATCCCAGACTTATGGTCTTTTTTCAGTCATGTCAAAAGACATACCCATTCGAATACGCAGTTGATTATTCTCACCACCAATCCCCTTTGGGAACCGCTCATGTGGCTCGGCGCCAAACTAAGGCTTCGGTGCCCCGAACTGATTCGAAACTATGTCACGAGAGAAGATTTGACGAATGTCCTCGCATTGGCGGGATACCCCATATCCTCTCAAGGATATCGGTTCTTTTTTCCGAAAAAAATACCCTTCGTGTCATTCTGGGTGAACCGGCTCATTCCGCGCATC
Organism: uncultured Omnitrophica bacterium; assembly: GCA_947085655.1. Lineage (GTDB taxonomy): Bacteria > Omnitrophota > Gorgyraeia > JACQQV01 > JACQQV01 > CAMTXH01. The sequence continues at coordinate 44,467 of CAMTXH010000007.1, forward strand.
GCTTTTGTGAACAAGCTCTGTGCCCTTCAGTACGTTGTCCTCAAGCCGGAGGCCTTTGAGAGGTCCTCTCGCGTACTGTCTTGTTCTGTCATCATTCCCTGTTATAACGAGGCCGGCAATATTGAGGAATGCGTCCAGCGGATCCCCAAGATGGGTACCTTTACGGAGGTTGTGGTCGTCGACGACGGTTCAAGCGATGGGACCTACGAGAAAGCAAAAAGTCTCTCCGATAAAGAGAAGGAGATCACGGCGATCTCCTATACCCCCAATCAGGGTAAAGGATATGCTGTCCGTCGGGGGATTCAGGCGGCCCGCGGAGACGTGATTCTCATTTTGGATGCTGACATGACGGTGATGCCGGAGGAGTTGCCACGCTTTTTTCAACCCCTTTCCGAAGGGCGTGCGGGGTTGGTCAGTGGGACGCGGATGGTCTATCCCATGGAGTCGGGTGCCATGAAATTCTTGAGTTTTATCGGAAATAAAGTGTTCGGGCTGCTCCTCGGCTTTGTGATGGAACAAAGGAAAACAGACACCGGGTGCGGCACGAACGCCTTTTTCAAGAAAGACTTCCATGATTTTACCCGCTCAAACGACGTCTGGGGGGATTGCGATCTTTTGCTCGAGGCGGCGAGGAAAAGACTGAAAATTTTGGAGCTCCCCGTTCATTATAGAGCGCGCCAAAAGGGAAGCTCGAAGATGCATCCTTTTCAGCATGGCCTCACGATTTTACGAACATTTTTTCAAGGCCTCAAGAGGTTAGCGTAATTCCATGGAATCCACCTCTTGTCTTTTCTGCAAGGAAAATGGAACAGACCTCCTTTTTATCGTGAAGGGGACGATGCCGGATAGAGGCGAATTCCGGGTGGTTCAATGCAAGAGGTGCCATCTGGCTTATTTAAATCCCCGTCCAAGCCCAGAGGAGCTGAAAAGCTACTACCCTGCTTGGACGGTGAGCCCGGAAGAGGAGTCTAAAGCGAAAGTGACTTCGGAGGAGATTCTTAAACGCGAGGCGTGGAAATATCGTCTGTTGCCAGGACACCTCAAAAAGATGCAGGGTTCTGTCTTGGACATCGGCGCTGGTGCAGGAGAATTTCTATACCTCATGAGGAAAAGGGGATGGAAGACAATCGGCGTGGAACCTTCTCCTGTTACTTCCCGTTACGGTCGCGAGGCCTTGGGTCTCCAGATTTTGACGGGAACCTTGCCGGAGGTTGATTTGGCTCCGTCCTCTTTTGACCTTGTGACACTCTGGGATGTCATCGAACATCTCCCCGATCCCTTGGGCGTTGTCCAAAAAATTACCTCTCTTCTGAAGGAGGGAGGAGTTTTAGTCTTCTCAACACCCAATGTTGAAGGGCTCCCGGCGCGCTGGTTCAAGGGCGCCTGGTATATGAATGTGCCCCGACATCTCTATTTCTTTTCGCCAAAGACCCTCCAAATGCTAATTCAGAGGGCCGGCCTTAAGATCACCGCGATCCGCCACCACCTCTCTCTTTTTAGTCCCACGAGCTTCACTTCTGCTTTCGAACACTGGGTGCTTGGAAAATCTCCTGCTTTTGACAGAAGGGCGCGGGAGTGGCTTGTCACAAACCCCGCAAACTCCAAAGAAAATTTCTCACTCCTTCTTCGTTTCAAGACATTCCTCGACCAAGTAGCGGAATGCGCCAGTCTCCCGGTGGCTTTTTTTGCCGTCTCCACCCGGCAGGCGCCCAATCTGACAGTGTATGCCATGAAACCGATCAGATCATGACCACATCATGGCTTGACTTTTTGAGGAATTTGTGATAGTTTGATTTAATGTAGCCTTATGAAATACATAGGGTTAGCAAAAAAATGAATTTTCTTCCAGGAAGCCTTCCCCTCCTTTTGACCGTTGGCTTATCGGTTTGCCTGTTTACCCTCATCAGTACCAATTTTGGCTTGTCGATCCTTATTTTTTCGATGCTTCTCTCACCCGAAATGGAGGCCGGAAACCTTCCCCAACGGGCGGTCACTGTCCGCGTAGAGGATATTTTGATCGGCGTCGTCTTTTTCACATGGCTTGCCAAGATGGCGATCCTGAAAGAAATCGGCCTCTTCCGCCGTTCCAATTTAAACCGTGCGCTTTTTGCGTATATCGTTTTGATCATTATTCCAACCCTTTTGGCATGGCAGGCGGGGGAATTAGAGGGAAAAGGAGCCCATTTTTACCTTTTGAAGTATATCGAATATTTTATTGTTTTTTTCATGTTTTTTAACAATATCACGAGCAAAAGGCAGATTCAGAAGTTTCTCATTTTTTTCTTGATTACGGGATGTTGCGTTTCCCTTTTTGCCTTAAGCCGTGTCGGAAAGGTCCCTCGCCTGGGGGCTCCCTTTGAGGGAGAATTTCCGGAGCCGGGTTCTCTGGGAGGATACCTTTTGATTCAGATTGCGGTTCTTCTGGGTCTATTGATGCATTCAAATTGGCCCAGGCATCGCTTGGCGCTCCACGGACTGTTGCTATTGGCCGTTTTGACGCTCGTCTTAAGCACCTCCCGCGGTGCCCTGCTTGCCTTTTTGCCCCTTTATTCGGTGGCTATTTGGCTTACTCCCAAGCGGCGTCTCCAACTCGTCGTTTCCCTTCTGATTGTTTGCATATTGGGATACCCCTTCATCCCTCCCCGTGTATTAGCGTTTATCCGGGAAGCCTTTAGCGCCGGGGAGGGAGGAAAAGTTTACAGGGTGGGTGTCGGTGCGCTGGAAGTCGGCCCTTCGGGAGCGGCCCGGGTTGAAGCCTGGAAAAATGTCCTTCAGTTATGGCAGAAAAGACCGATCTTGGGATACGGCGTAACCGGGGTTGGCATCGTTGACAGTCAATTTGTCCGGGTCTTGGGAGAAACGGGGATGATCGGCTTTTTAGCATTTGTCTGGCTGCTTTTTTTGGTCTTTCAGGCAGGCTTCCAGGCGTACCGTTCTGAAGATTCTTTAACCAAGGGACTGGGGATGGGCCTCATCCTTGCAAATACAGGCCTCATCGTTCAGGGATTTACTGCGAATTCCTTTATCATTGTCCGCATCATGGAGCCTTTTTGGTTTTTAGTTGCCGTGACTCTTGGTATGACGCAACTTTCGCAGGAAGAGGTCCTGAAAGAGCAAAAAGCGAAAGTGGCCTGACGGTGCCGGTCCTTTCTTGTCATTTATGCCGCTCTCCGGGGCCTTTTAGAACGAGGTCGCACCCATTCCTCCAATGCCCTTCCTGCGGATTGATTTTTAGGGAGCCAAGACCCACACGGGAGGATCTTGAGAAGTTTTATCGGGATTCTTGGAAACGGTTCGATGACGAAGACGCATTTCGTGAGAAATCTCTGGGTGTTGCCGGTAAATTTTTGGATCAACTTTCGAAGGTCTCAAAAAAGGGTCGCTTTTTGGATGTAGGATGCGGCGGAGGGTTTTACCTGCTCGCCGCCCATCAAAGAGGGTGGGAATCTTACGGAGTCGATCTGGTTCCCCCTTTCGATTATTCCGACAAAAAAATACAGATTTTTGAAGGAACTCTTGAGGAGGCCCACTTTCCATCAGGATTTTTTGACGCCTGTTTGATGAGCCATACCTTGAGCCATCTTTTGGAACCGAGACAAACCCTGCGGGAAGCCCATCGCATTTTAGACAGACAAGGAATCCTCTGTGTGGTGGTTCCGAAGGGATTCAGACAGTCAGAGTCCTCGCTGGTCAAGGAGTTCCATCTTTACCTATTCAACAAAAAGACGGCGCGACAGCTCATTTCTGAATCAGGGTTTGAAATTTTTGAAGAAGGTCTTACAGAAAAAAATAGTTTGAAAAATTTTATTCGAAAATTGTTTCCTGGCTCTGCAATGATCTTTTGGGCCCGGAAGGGCGCGTGACGATGCGTATTTTATTGATTCCTGGAAAGGGGAAATGTGCGAGGGAACTCGGACATTTCTGTCTCGGCGCTTTCAAAAGTTTGGGAATCGATGGAAAAATTTTCTTATTTAATCCCCAGGGGTTCAAAAATATCAGAATGTTTCTCCGCCGGATCACGGAAAGAATAATTCTCTGGGAACTTTCGCGTTTCAAGCCAGACCTTCTTTTAGTCATTCAATCCGGAGAGCTACGAATTCCTTTTCTTGAGGAGCTCAAAAAAAGGTTTAAAATCATTCTTGCCCACTGGTGGATGGACGATCCTATTCTTCTTGATCGTTCCATCACATTCTCCCCCTTTTATGATTACTTCTTTACGGTTGACCCAGAGTCTGTCTCCGTCCATCGAAGCCACTCAGAGAAGAGGAGTCCAAGCGTCTTTGTGTTGCACCTTGGATGTGATCCTCATCTCCATCGGGAGCTCTCCCTTTCAAGGGAAGAAAAGGTCCGTTATGGAAGTGACGTCACATTTGTGGGGCCCCTCTCCTCACACCGCGCCAACTTCTTGAGAAAAATCGTTCACTTTGACCTTAAAGTATGGAGTGCCCGAGAAATTGCGGATTACGATGGTAAAGCGATCCTCAAGTCCTCTCTTCCTCGAGAAGACCCTCTCTCTCCACGGGTAATGGGGATGGGGGCATGGGGCGAAGAAATGGTGAAGGTTTACAATGCCTCTAAGATCGTTCTTAATTTCTTTTCAAACGGAACGGTCCCGATCAATATGAGGGTCTTTGAAGTCATGGGATGCGGCGCGTTTCTTCTGACCGAACGCCGCGCCCTTCTGGAAGTGCTATTCAAGAAAAACGAGGAATTTGTCTCTTTTGAAAAAGCGGAAGAGCTCCCGTCTCTCATCGACTACTACCTCAAAAATGAGAAGGAGCGCTTAGAGATCGCCAGGCGGGGACAACAGGCGGTCTATCGGGAACACACATACTCCCATCGCATGCAAGAACTCCTAGACTTTATCCGGGAAGGGGGAGGAACTTGAGGTGAAGATCCTCTCCCTTTATCGTTTCCTCTATGGCACCTTCAAGTTTTTCTTCTCTTGGCGTCATGTCCCTGTGAAATATCGGGACCTCGTGATCGATATCGGTTCCGGAGACAATCCAAATATTCGGGCGGATATTCTTTGCGATCTTTATCCCCAAAGCAACCAGGAACGGTCCGGTAGAATGGATATTTGGATTGATCGCAGACCCTTTATCCTGTGTGACATCCATAAACTTCCTTTCAAAGATAAAGTCTTTGATTACGTTCTTTGCACGCACGTTTTGGAGCATGTTCAGGATCCGGAAGAGGCCTCGAAGGAACTCTCGCGGATCGGAAAAGGGGGAATGGTGGAGACGCCCAGTCCATTGCTCGAGTCGCTTTATGGATGGCCGTTTCATCAATGGAGAGTGAGCCGAAAAGAGGACGGAACGGTTCTTTTTGAAAGAAAGGCGCCTGGAGAGCAGGGGCTCCTTCCGGAGCCGGTGAAGAAAAGCAGAACGTTTGAAAGGTTGACCACAGAATTTTTTTCCGATTTTCACGTTCGATTTGAATGGAAAGAGTCTTTTTCTGTCGAAGTCAAGGGAAAGGGGCAGGATCCCGCCTATCCCATTCCTTTAGCAGCGAGGGAGATTGCGGAGAAGGTGTTGGAAAAAATCACCTTTCGGCGAAAGGTCAAGACCCTCTTGATCCATTTTATACGCCTCTGGATTACCCGTCATACCCGCGCGACCCTTTTGGAAATTATCTGCTGTCCCTTTTGCCGGGGGGAGCTTACAAAAAAGGAGGGAGGATTTGTCTGTGATGGGTGTGCGCAGTTTTTTCCGGAAATAGACGGGATTTTGTTTTTTCATGAAAAGATCTCCCATCTCTCCAGTTCACGATGAACCCCGCCCCTGAAAAAAATTCCAAGGAGCGCTTAATCAAAACCGTCGGCATGAATATCGCTTATGGCTATCTCACCATGGCCTGGAGTATCGCACTCGGTTTTTGGGCGACTCCCCTCGTCCTCCGTTTTCTTGGAAATGAACAGTACGGCCTATGGGGAATCATTCTTTCCCTTTTTGGTACTGTGACTTTCCTTGACATAGGTCTTGGCTCTGCGCTGGTTCTTTTTGTGGCAGACAGGCGTGTCCGTGAGAATGCAGCGGAAGTCCATGCGACCATCAACTCTGCGCTTACACTCTATCTCTTTTTCGGTCTTTTGGGAGGGCTCTTTTTGATATTCGGAGGGAGAGGGTTCCTCACGCCCCTTTTAAAAATAAGCCCGGAATTTCAACGCCTGGTGCATTCTCTTTTTTCACTCTATGGCCTTCTTTTTATCATTCAGATGCCGGTCAAGGTGTATGAGGATGTCCTGATCGGGCTTCAGCGGTTGGATCTTACCAATAAGACGGGACTCGCCATCCGGACCCTGGAGAGACTTTTGGTCATTTTGCTGCTTATGAAGGGGGTTCCTTTTTTAAACGTGGCAGCGATCAGTGGGGCCATCGGCGTTTGCCTTTATATCACTGAATTTTTTTTCGTCCGGCGCCTACTCCCCGGTTACCGAGTGAACTTCAAATTAAGGCGCCGGGATCTCATCGCTTTTTTGACGACCGGTATTCAACAGTTTATCGCGGGATTCGGAAGCATCTTAGTCGGCGTCATCGACCGTTTTCTTCTCGGGACGCTTCTTCATGTCCGTTTTGTTACTTTTTATGAGCTTGCTTCACGACCGGCGCAACTTATTTACCAGGTAAGCCTCAGGTTTTTTCTGCCGATTTATCCCGCATCCACTGAACTCCATGCGCACGAAAAGAACAGAGAATTGCACGCCCTTTTTAAAAAGGGGACGAAACTTGTGGTCGTGCTTTCGATTGTACTGACCTGGGTTCTCTTTTTTTGGGCGCCCGCCCTCATCGCGTTTTGGGTTGGGCCCGGTTACGATCTTTCAGCGAGCATGCTGAGAATTCTTTCGATCAACTACTTTTTGTTGAGTTTGAATCTGGTCCCGGCAGCCGTTATGTATGGGCTCAACAAGGCGTGGGTTCTTTCGTGGGAAGGCCTCATCAGAATTGTTCTGAATGCGGTGTTCAGTTTTTTGTTCATCACCCGATTCGGAGCAGTGGGCGCTTCTTATGGTCTGACCCTTGCAAGTCTCATGACGACCCTGGTTTTTTTTGTATGGATGGCCAGAGAAGTCGGGGTGGGGGTCCAGGAGCTTTTTCTCGAGGTTTTACTTTTTCCGATCGCCATGGGACTCCTCGGGGTTCTTTTTTTGCAAGGACCTATTCCGCTTGCGGAACCCTGGCGGTTTGCACTATTCCTGGCCCTTTTTTGTTTCACCGCATTTTTTTTCTATCTCGGAAAGCAGGAAGCGACGATGCTCGTCAAAACCCTCTTTGGAAGGAATACTTAAATGGCATTTCCGGGCGTGAGCGTTATCATCACCACCTGGAACGGAAAAGCGCTCCTTGAAAAGAACCTGCCGTCCCTTTTCAAGGCTCTCGGCGCTTATGCGGGGCTTTCCGAAGTCGTTGTCGTGGATGACGCCGGAGATGACGATACGGAAATTTTTTTGAAAAGCCGCTATTCGCAGGTTCGCTACCTTCGTCTTCCAGTCAATATCGGGAACGGGCAGGCCATGAATGAAGGGGCGAAAATAAGCCGTTATGAGATTATTTATTTTTTGGATAACGATGTCACGGTCACAGAGGATTTTTTGGAAGATCTTATTCCCCACTTCGAAGATCCTTTGCTCTTTGCAGTGGGGAGCCGTTCTATTTCATCCGCCTCCGATCCGGGGCCATTCCAGGTCCCGAGGGTCCGTTTTCGACTCGGAATTTTTTGGTATTATTACGAAGCGCTTTCTCCTCTGGAGGATAAACCGGTTATGACACTTTTTGCCTCCGCGGGCCATGCGGCATTTCGAAGGGATTTGTTTGAGGCACTCGGAGGGTTTGATAAACTCTACGGACGTTTTTATCTGGAGGATCTTGATCTGGGATATCGAGCGTGGAGGAGAGGCTGGAAATCGCTCATCGAGCCAAGGAGCCGGGTCATCCATGAGGCCGCCGGAACCATTCGAAAAATTCTTTCCGAAAAGGAGATTCAAAGAAGGCAATGGCGAAACCGTTTTCTGTTTACCTGGAAGAATATTCATAGCCCCTCTCTGACAGTGCAGCATCTTTTGCTTACCCCATTGGCAGTCTTTCTGCTTCCTCTGGCGGGGAAAGCGGTTTTTACCCTCGGTTTTTTGGATGCTCTCCCTTCACTCCCGAAAGCGTTAAGGAAAAGGAGGATAGCAAGACAGGAATCTCTTTTAACCGACCTGGACGTTTTGGCGAAAATCGGACCGTTGGAATAAACAGGCATGCCCAAAAATATTCTTTATTTCCATGACCGGGAGTGGATTGCTGGGGCGGAGCAGAGTCTTTTTCAATTCGTCAGCCGGTTGGACAAGTCTAAATTTCTTCCCTTTTTCGTTCTTGCAAAAGAAGGGGAGTTTTCAAGAATACTCGAGAAGGAGAGGATCCCGGTAAGAATTGTCCCTTTCCATCCGTTCAGGAGTTTTCGCTGGGACGGCATTCTCAAAACTTTTCTGGACTTGAGAAAGGTAGTCCGGGAGACATACCCCCATTTGCTACATAGCAATACACCGAGAACGAATCTCTATGCCGGGGTTCTCGGCCGCCTTCACAAGACCCCTGTGGTTTGGCATGCCCGGAACCTTCTATACGGAAACATGATGGATACCGACCGGCTTTTCTTATTTTTGGCCAAGAAAATCGTTTGTAATTCCGATGCAATCCGGAACCGTTTCAAGCAAAGCGAAAAAGCGGTGACGATCCATTCCGGCGTGGACTGTGACAAATTTAAACCCGATGACACAAAAGGAAGGACATTTCGGGGAAGGTTTCAACTGGGGGAGGCGAGCCTCGTCGGTCTGATAGCCAGGGTTGGACTGGGAAAGGGGCATGAAATTTTCCTTGGCGCCGCCGCAAAAGCACATGAGGCGTTTCCCAAGACCCGTTTTCTTATCGTCGGTCGTGCTGAGAACAAGGAAGACGAGGAGCGGGAAAAAAAACTGAGGGAACTTTCTGTCCGTCTCGGAATCAGTGACGTTGTTTCGTTCCTCGGTTATCAGGAGGATATGCCGTCGGTCATGTCGGCCTTGGATTTGGTTGTGGTGGCCACAGAGGCGGAGCCGTTCGGACGCGTCATTCTCGAGGCGATGGCAGCAGGAAAACCGGTCATCGGAACCGCAAGCGGAGGAACCCCTGAGCTGATTCAGGATGGTGAAAACGGGCTTTTGGTTCCTCCGAGGGATGAGCGTGCAATAGCAAAGGCGATCCTCGCCCTTTTACGCAACCCTCTCAAAGCGAAAGAAATGGGGGAGCGCGGAAGAAAAAGAATCCTTTCTGATTTCACCATTGATCGGCATGTCAAAAAAATCGAGGGTCTTTATCAGGAACTGATTGGATGAACCCTATTCTTACCGTTTCAATTGTGACCTGGAATGCAAAGGAGGAAGTCGAACGGTGTCTTTTTTCCCTTGAGGCATTTCCGGCCAAGCAGCCGATGGAAATTATCGTGGTCGATAATGCCTCAACAGACGGAACGAAGGGACTGATTCAAAGCCGGTTTCCGTCGGTTATTTTGATTCAAAATGACGTAAACCGGGGTTACGGTGCTGCGCATAATCAGGCCTTTCAAAGAAGCAAGGGGCGTTACTTTTTGGCTTTGAATAACGATATCGTGGCGACGGAGGGAGCCCTGGAGGGGATGATTGACTACATGGAGAAGCATCCCGAAGTCGGTTTGTTGGGGGGATCCCTCCGGAATCCGGATGGGTCCTTTCAACCCTCGGCAAACCGGCGCTTTCCAAACCTGTCGGATTTATTTTTGGATGAAGTTTTATTTTTCTCCAAAATCCGCTACGCGCTTTACCGAAAACGGTGGGCGGCAAGGTGGCTTGAGGGGAGAGGGTCGGGAAATGATGGGAAAGAGGTTTCGTGGGTAGGGGGGGCTTGCATGCTCATCCGACAAAATGCCGCCCAAACAGTCGGGTTGTTTGATGAACGGTTTTTCTTTTACCGTGAGGATTGTGATCTTTGCCTCCGTCTGAAAAAAGCGGGCTGGAAGGTCGCCTACAGACCGGACGCTGTTTTTGTCCACGGCTGGGGGGCATCAAGCCGGAAAAATTCAGAAACCGTCTCGATGGAATCCAGAAAAAGTCTCCTTTATTACTACGCGAAGCATTACGGACCGTCCGGCTTCCGGATGGCAAAGGGAACATTGCTGGGTGGACTCCTTCTTCGGTGCGCGCTTCTTTTCATCAGCGGCCTTTTTGACAGCCGAAGCACAGAGCGCCTCCGTCATTTCCGGAAAATGCTCGCTCTTTTTGGAAACATGGAGAATCCTTTCAGAGGGAATCATGCTTGAGAAGCCGGTTCGTATCGGGATCGACGGAAGAGAGTTTGCGAGTCAGAGGACAGGAATTTCCCGACTTCTGGAAGGAGCGCTTGTCGAGATCAGCCGCAGCCGTCCGGATTGGGAGATGGTGTTTTTCGGTAACTCCTCTACTGTATTTCCTGAACCCATCGCGAAGATGAAACGGATATGCATCCCGGGAAAGTGGACTCTCTGGTGGGACCAGGTCAGTCTTGTTCAAAAGTTGAGGCACGAAAAGATCAACCTTTTTTTGTCTCCTTATTATAAAATCCCTCTCCTGGCTCCGTGTCCTGTGGTTTCCATCGTCCACGATATGATTATCCTGACGAGTGCCCGCTACCGCTCTGCTCAATATCTTCTGAAAAGGGGAGTCTATTTTTTTCTGGGAGTTTTATATGCCCATTGCGCCGACCGGGTCTTGACCGATTCAATTTACAGTCAGCGCTGCATTCAGAAATATTGGGGAATTCAACCTTCCAAGATCGAAGTCATTTATCCGGGACTGTCATTGCCGCCGGAAAACGATGATCTCTTCGAATCACTTCAACAAACACACAACTTCCGCCCCCCCTATCTTTTATACGTCGGAAACTTCAAACCCCACAAATGCGTCGATTCCCTTATTCAGGCCTACTTACTCCTTTCTCAACCGTTGAAGAATCAATTCACGCTCCTTTTAGTCGGAGCGATGAGCCGGGAGGGAAGTCGCCTGGCCGAAAGTGTCAAACAGAAAGGGCTCTCCGGTCGAATTGTTTTCACAGGGCACCTCCCGGATGAGGCGCTGGCAACGATTTATCATCATGCGACTCTTTTTGTCTTTCCTTCGTCCGATGAGGGGTTCGGTCTTCCCCCACTTGAAGCGATGGCTCACGGGGTTCCGGTGATCGCTTCATCTGCAGGCGCCATACCGGAAGTGGTGGGGGAGGGAGCTTCTCTCGTCCCCCCCGAAAATCCAAAGGCCCTTTCCGTTGAGATGGAGCGGTTGCTGAGCGACAAAGACCTCCGGAAAAAAATGGCTCAAAGAGGGAAGGAACGATCTCTTGCATTTTCAGTCGCCTCTCAAGCGCAAAAAATGATTTTTGTCATGGAGAATCTTTTGAAGAAGGACGGTCATGTCGCTTCTTAACGGGTTCCAAAAAATTCTCGTCATCAAGTTGGCCGGCATCGGCGATTTCATTTTGGCGCTTCCCGCTTTTCATCTTCTTTCTCAATATGGAAAGAAACATTTGACCCTCCTCTGCACGGACCGCACACGGGGACTGGCGGAACGATCCGGGTATTTCCAGGAAGTTGTTTCACTGAAAGACCCCTTTTTCTCATGGCGAACATTTTTTCAGAACCTGAAAACCATTTTTGAGCTCCGGCGCCACGGTTATGAACTTGGCGTTAATTTTCACACGATCGGATCTCTGAAGGGCGCCTTACTGATGGCGCTTCTTTTTTCTCTTCTTGGGATACCCAGACGTGCAGGTTGGGATAGTCGCGGACGGGGATTTTTCTACACCGATAAAATTGCCGAGCCCAAAGGGAAAATGCACGAGAGAGAAAAACATTTGGCGCTCGCTTCTACTTTGACCGGGGTATTCGGCTTGTCCGTCCCGCTCGAACTGCCGGTGACCCCGGAAGACCGTTTTCAGGCGGACCAATTTCTGCAGGGAAAATCTCTATCCCCGCCCCTGGTGGGTCTCCAGCCGGCTGGAAACAAACGGCCCTTTCTCTGGCCGCTTTCTCATTTCGCAGGCCTTTCCCGCTATCTCCATCAGACCTACGGTGCGACGCTCTTTGTGAGCGGGAATAAGAGCGAGAGACGCTTCGGTGAATCTCTTCAGGCACAGCTTGACTTCCCGATCATGAATATTTGCGGAGAATTTCCATTGGAAACACTCCCCGCTTTTTTCGAACGCCTCCATCTTTTTATTTCCAATGATACAGGACTGGCGCATCTTGCAGGGGAAGTCGGTACACCGCTTGTGGTCCTCTTTGGACCGAAATCAGAAGAGCGGTTCGCTCCTTTCCACCGGAAAAACAGGTCTCTTGTGATTCACCGAAACGACATCCGTTCCATCTCGGAGATTTCCGTTCAGGAGGTCATTGAGGCACTCGACCGGTTCCTTGGCATATTAGGATGGCAGAAAAAAAGAGAATAGCCCATATCATTACCCGACTCGATTGGGGCGGGTCTGCGGAAAATACCCTTTTAACCGTGACTCATCTCGATAAGTCCCGGCATGAGGTTACGTTGATTTACGGCGAAACTGTTGAGGGATTGGAAGATCAGATCAAGTCAGCAGAAGGAAACGGGGTCCAGTTGATTTATTTGAAAGAGCTGGTCCGGCATATCCACCCGTGGCTCGACACCGTTGCCTTGTGGAAATTGTACCGGCTCATGAAAAGGGAAAAATTCGACCTGGTTCATACCCACTCTTCCAAAGCAGGGGTTTTGGGGCGTCAGGCGGCTATTCTGGCAGGGGTCCGTCGGATTGTGCATACCCCTCATGGCCATGTTTTTTACGGTTACTTCGGTCCTTTCACGAATCTTTTGATTCTTTGGATTGAGCGATTCCTCGGAAGATGGACAGACCGATTGATAACCCTCACTCATAGGGGGAGAGAGGAACATGTAGCGCGCCGGATCCTTCCCCCCGAAAAAATCGTCCCGATTTACAGCGGCATTCGACTGGAGATATTTCAAAACTTTGAGCCGTCGAAGGAACTTCAGGCAAAAATATTCAGCGGAATCCCCCCGGGCCCGCGCATCGGTTTGGGAGGCCGCCTCGTTCCGGTGAAAGGCCATCGCTACCTCCTCGAGGCAGTTCCCCGAATCGTTCGGGATGTCCCTGATGCCCGTTTTCTACTCGCAGGGGATGGACCGCTCCGGAAGGAACTCGAAAAAAAGTGCAGAGAGCTTGGGATTAACTCCTCCGTTTTTTTTCTGGGGAGCCAAAAAGATATTCGGCCCTTTCTTTACGGAGTGGATCTGATTGTCCTTCCTTCTTTGAATGAAGGGATGGGGAGGATCCTCCTTGAGGCGCAAGCGATGGGGAAACCGGTGATCGGGACATCTGTCGGCGGGATACCGGAAGTGATTCGGGGTGAGGAGACTGGACTCATCATTCCGCCAAAGGATCCCGAAGCGTTGGCCGCGGCCATCTTACAACTATTGAAAGACCCGGGACGAAGAGAGCGAATGGGTCAAAGGGCAAAGGAATGGGTCGATCAGCGGTTTGGGGTGGAGCGGATGGTTGAGCAGGCGGCGAGCGTTTATGAAGCCCTTCTTTAAAGTTTTTCTTTTCATTTCAGGGTTGGTTCTTATGGTGGGAGGTGAAGAAGCCGTTTTCGCCTCCGGGCGGTGGGATGCCGTGATTCACATTCATTCCAGCTACAGTTTCCGGGGACTCCTGACCCCCGAAGAAATTGTGGCGCTTGCCAGCGAAAGAGGAATCGACGCTGTTTTCTTTTCGGACGATGCTTTGGTCAAAATTAAATACGGGTTTATCGGGATACAAAAGACATCCGTGTATAAAAAGGGGCTTCGCCGTTATCTTCGGGAACTTGAAACGATTGACAGGAAGTTTCCGGATCTCACCGTTGTCCCGGGAGTTGAAGTGGCTCCCCATTATGAGTGGGACTCTTCTCCCTTCTGGGGGAAGGGAGTTGTGCGGAACTGGAATAAGCACCTTTTGGTATACGGACTGGATGAAAAAACATTCCGGGATTTGCCTTTTGGGGGAAGAGGGGCGGGCGAAACTCCCTACCAGCGGATGATTGATGGCGTGGTTCAGAAGGGAGGCTTGATTTTCTGGGCTCATCCTGAAGCAAGAGATATTCCCCGGAAATTCGGTCCCGTTACGTTTGTGACAGACCCCTATCCGGAATCGCTGGAAAGGACCGATCGCTACACCGGCTTTGCCATCCTTTTTGAGGGGATGAAGACGATCGGTATTCCGGGCGGTATTTGGGACCGGCTTCTCACGCGTTACTGTGAGGGGAAAAAGGGTTCGCCTGTTTGGGCCATCGGTGAACTGGACTATACGGAAGAAGGGCGTGCCGGCACATGGATTGACACAGTGAAGACCGTCATTTTTTCAGAAACAAACCGGGCCCCAGATCTTTTGGAAGCGCTCCGAAAAGGCCGGATGTACGCCCTCCGTCGAATCAGGGAGAGGGAGTTGGTTCTCGAATCCTTCTGGGTCGAAGAAGGGAGCCAAAAAGCGCTTTCAGGCGAAACACTTCCGGCTACGGATTCTCCGAAGATTCATTTCGCCGTTTCTTATTCGGACGGAACGCCCAAGACGGTTCAGGTGAAAATCATCCGCGGGGGAGAGATCCTGCAAAATTTGGCTCTCAGGACACCCGTTTCATTTACGGTTCCGGATCCGGAGCCCTCCGATCGAAAGACGTTTTACCGCCTTGAAATTATGGGTGACCGCGGTGAGATCCTCCTCACGAATCCAATCTTTGTTTCTTTTTCAAAAAAGGAGGGACAATGATTCTCTCCGCGCACCAGTCCCATTATCTTCCATGGCTTGGGTATCTTGACAAGATTGACCGTTCGGATATTTTCGTGGTGCTGGATGATGTTCAGTATGAGAAAAACGGGTGGCAGAACCGGAACCGGATTTTGTCGGCGAAGGGACCCCAATGGCTGACCGTGCCGGTCCATGCGCATCTCTCCCAACGACTCTTGGATATTGCAATATCTGACAATGTATCGTGGGAGAAAGATCATGCCAAAACGCTTGAACTGAATTACCGAAAATCACCCCATTTTTCCTTTCTGTGGGACGCCTTGGAGGAAATCTACGAAAAGAAGTGGAGATCACTCGTTGAACTGAACGAGACTTCTCTTGCCGTCCTACTCGAAAAATTCGGCCTTGCCGGAAAGAGACAGGTCCGGTCATCCGCACTCGGCATCAAAAGCGAAGCGACGACGAGACTCGTGGAAATTTGCAAGTCTTTCAAGGCGGATACCTATTTATCAGGGGAGGGGGCGAAGGCGTATCTTGATCTTTCTCTCTTTGAGAAGGCGGGAATCCGAGTCGCCTTCCAGGAATTTCGTCATCCGGTTTATTCCCAAATCCACGGGGAGGATTTTGTGGAGGGGCTCTCTGCTGTCGATCTACTTTTTAATCACGGAGAAGATGCTTTGGAAATCCTACGAGGTATGAGGAAGTGAATGACCCAGCCGCGTCACCCCTCGGAGCAGACAATCACCATCCTTTCCGAATCGTCTGGATGACTTTTGTCACGTCGTCGTCGGTGAGGTGATTGTGGAGGGGAATCGAGACATACTCGCTTTCGATTTTGTTCATGACAGGAAGATTCTGCCGTTTTCCGCCGAAAATCGGAAAGATGTCACAACGGACATGGACCAGATGGGATTCAATCTCGTTTTGACGGAGATATTCCATGAACGCCTCCCGCTTTTCAACCCGGATCGTGAAGAGCCAATAGGCGCTTTTCCGGTCTTTCTTTTCTTCCGGGAGAGAAAGACCCGCCACCCCGGAAAGTTCCTTCCGGTAGCGTGCGGCGATCGCTTGCCTTCTTTGATCCAATTGCGGGAATTCGTCGAGTTGGGCCGAGAGCATCGCTGCCACGATGTCGTTCATATGGTATTTGTAACCGATTTCGGTGATGCGGTGTTTGTCGTAAAAACTTCCTTTGAAGTTCCGGTCCATTCCGTACCAGCGAAGAATTTTCGCTTTTTGGGCTTTTTCCGGGCGGATCGTGGTGAGCATTCCGCCGTCACCAGAGGTAATGTGCTTGACCGCCTGGAAGGAGAAACAGGTGAAGTCGCTCAAGGCCCCGACCGGTTTCCCCTGAAAACCGGCTCCGAGCGCATGGGCGGCATCTTCGATGACGGAAATCCCGCGCTTCTGGGCGACGGCGTGAATCTCGGTCATATCGCAGGGCTGTCCGCCCCAATGGACAGCGATGATCGCTTTGGTTTTGGGCGTGATTTTTTGGGAAATACTTTTGGGATCGATATTGAGGGTCGTCTCCTGAATGTCCGCAAAGACCGCTTTTGCACGTCGGTAGAGGATTGGGATATTGGTCGCGGAGCAAGTCATCGGCGTGGTGACGACCTCATCCCCGTCGTTCACGCCGGCAAGGATCAGGGAGAGATGGATGGCGGAGGTGCAGGCATTGACCGCGACCGCGTGGGGAATGGTGAACTGGTTCTGGAATTTTTCTTCGAGGGCATCGACGCGGGGTCCCTGCCCGATCCAGCGGGTTTTTAAGACTTCAACGACCGCGCGAGAGGCCCTTTCAGAAATGTATGGCCAAAACAGGGTAATCATTTCAGCTTATACTATACCATAAGCGACCGACAATGGACAAATACCTGTGCATGGATGAATGCAATCTTTGCGGTTCACCGGAAGTTCAACGTTTCCTCGAAGTGGGAAAGAATAAATATTTGGAGCGATGTAGACGGTGCTCTCTTTTTTTCTTAAATGCTGAAGAGCGAAACAGTGCGGCTGAGTATTGCAAGGAGCGAGAGGTTCTTTTGGATGAAAACACCCTTTTTCAAACAAGCCGCGTTGAATTTTCAGAAAATTTTTTCAAGAATTTATGTAAGAAACCAGGTCGTTTGTTGGACATTGGATGCGGGACAGGCCACTTTTTATCAATTGCCAAAAAGAGGGGATGGGATATCCAGGGCGTAGAGATAAGTCATCAGGCCGCAAAGGCTGCGAGAGCACATTACGGCCTCCCTGTATTTGAGGGAGATGTTGAAGAGGCCGTCTTTCCCGAGCAAACTTTCGACCTCATAACACTCTGGAACGTATTGGATTTTTT
The DNA here is from genome assembly GCA_947085655.1 of uncultured Omnitrophica bacterium. Taxonomy (GTDB): domain Bacteria; phylum Omnitrophota; class Gorgyraeia; order JACQQV01; family JACQQV01; genus CAMTXH01. The sequence goes on from CAMTXH010000007.1 coordinate 61,594, forward strand.
AAAGGACCCCAAAAAGGTGCTTTCAAAAATTTTTCGCCTCTTGAAAAAGGACGGACTTCTTGTGCTTCGAGTAACCAATGTGCGATTTCACCTTGGCGTTTACTGTTTTTGGCATGCCATCCCTTTCCTTCGAAGGCGACGAGTCGCCCCTTCGACCTTCCACATCTACAATTTCTCAGAGACTACTTTGAAGAGCCTCCTTTTGAGTTGTGGTTTCGTAAACGTTGAGGTTCAGAATAGTTCTCCTACCCCAGGCCATCCTTACGAGGGATCCTCTTTTCTGACTGAGACCCAGGCGAAGATATTGAAAACAATTGTGAAAGGAACCTCTGCCCTATTTTTTTATGGAACGTTTGGACGTTTGTGCCTAGGAAGTTCTCTCCTTGCGCAATGCTGGAAAAAATAAATTTTGATATTAGGATATGATAGAATAGATACTACCGAAGAAAGGAGACTTCATGAATATTCTGGCGATCGGCGCTCATCCGGATGACATTGAATACGGCTGCGGCGGGGCTCTCGCGAAACTCACCCGTTTGGGACACAACGTTTATCTGCTCGTGATGACAAAGGGGGAAGTCGGCGTCGGTGGCAGACCGTCCGTCCGAGCCAAAGAACAGATCCGTTCAGGCAAGATTTTGGGGATTAAAAAGCTTTTTTGGGGGGGATATAAAGACACCCGGATTCCGCTCGGGAAGGAATTGATCACCCGGATTGAGAGGGCGGTAAAGGCGGTGAAACCGACCTTTATTTTTGTCGTTTACGGGGATGATACCCACCAGGACCATCGGGTCGTTGCCCAGGCGACCAACACCGCCACCCGTTACACAAAAAATGTTCTTTTTTATGAGGTTCCAAGCACTCAGAATTTCCAGCCGACCGTTTTCATTGACATTCATGGTGTTTTAAATACAAAACTCGCCGCCCTTAAGGCGCACGCCTCCCAGGTGACCGCAACCAAGATCAAGGACCTGACCATTCTGGACAGCGCCCGCTCGAATGCCATCTTCCGGGGGATTCAAGGACGGGTGAAATACGCCGAGGCGTTTGCTCCCTCCCGTCTTTTCATCGCGATTGAGAAAAACGGAAAATGAAAGACCTCAGTATCTTTACCGTCGCTTTTCTGTTTGGATTTTGCTTGACGCCGCTCGCCATTCAATTGGCAAAGTGGTTCAAAATTCTCGATTATCCCGAATCCCGGAAGGTGCACGATCAGCCGACACCCCTTTTAGGAGGCGTTGCAATTTTCACCGCTTTCTTTTTCATGAATTACCCCTTCATCCCTCCTCAAAAGCCTTTTCTGGGAGTCTACCTGGGAGCCACCCTCATTTTTCTGGGAAGTCTCTGGGAAGATATCCGGGAACTTTCTGTGCGGGCGCGCCTCCTCCTTCAATCCCTCGGGGCGGTCATCATGCTTCTTTTCGGCGTAAAAGTCTCCTTTCTCACCCCGGGCTTGTGGGGGGACGTCGGAGAAATTTTCATCACCCTTCTTTGGATTGTCGGCATCACCAATGCCATGAACTTCTTGGACGGATTGGACGGTCTCCTTCCAGGCCTTTGCGTGATTACAGGCCTTTTTTTCTATGCGGTGGCTCACCAAGTTAACCAGCTTTATTTTGGTCTTCTGACGCTTGCGATGGCGGGCGTCTGCCTCGGTTTTTTACCGCACAACTTCCCGGTCCCGTTTCGTTATTTGAAGCGTTTGTTGAAGGGGGAAAAGAGATGCTACCTCCCAACCGAGGACCGAGCCCAGATTTTTCTGGGGGATAGCGGCTCCACTTTTTTGGGAGCATTCTTTGCAGGAATATCCGTAATGGGAGATTTGGCTTCGCATAACATGGCCGCCCTTGCGGTCCCGATTCTCCTTTTGGGCATCCCCATTTTTGACATTACCTTCATCACCATCCGAAGGATTTTGGAGGGAAGAGTGAAGAATATCGGGGAGTGGCTTGGATATGCGGGAAAAGACCATTTCCACCACCGGCTGATGGATCTCGGCTTTTCCAAGCCGGGGAGCGTGTTTTTTATCCATTCCGTTGCGGTGACGCTTGGAATTACCGCACTCGTCCTCCGGAATGCAGGGCCCCTGGACACCTTCCTTCTTTTGGTGAAAGCGGCCCTTATCTTTTTTCTGATCGCCCTTTTGATGTTAGCCGGAATCCGGAGCACCAAAAGGGGTTAGGAATGAAAAAAACTTTGACAAAGCTACATTTTTATGGTAACTTATATTAATATAAGGAGTTATAAATGGCTGTTAATCTCGAAGATGCGGCAATTCTCTATGAGGAAGCGACTGCACTCGTCAAGAAAGTATTCGACCAGGCAGGCCGGAATCAGCTGATTGACGGGAGGGAGATCAGTTCACTCGTCTGGCGGCTGGTTGAACATACGACCCTGGGAGACCGGGGTCTTGTTTATTTTACGAACCGCGCAACCCCCCAGAATCTTCTCGTCTCCCAATCGGTCAATACCTGCATCCTTGCTTTGGTGATCGGGATGGGCCTTCGATATGATACGGCAGAGCTCAACCAGTTAGGGGCCGCCGCGCTTTTACATAACATCGGAATGGTCCGACACCTTGAGACCATAGGACTTCCGAGAAAACTCACCCCCCGCGAACTTGACGCAGTCCGCCAGCACCCTGTTGATGGAGAGGAGATTCTGAAAAAAGTCGGAGAGATTGAACCGGCCGTTCTTTTTGTTTGCCGGCACCAATACCGGAAAAGCTGGGAAGGGGTGACGGTTGCCCCCCACCAGACCCGATGGCAGGAGTACACCCAGATTGTGCGGCTGGTGGATATTTATGTGGCGATGACCCAGCCCCGTCCCTACCGGGAGCCCAAACTTTCGCATGAAGCGGTCCGCGAGCTGATCGGCGAATCTCACGATATTTTTTCCACCCGTATCATGAAGACGTTGATTGACCAGATTGGAATTTATCCGATCGGCTCCTGGGTCCGTCTGAACACAGACGAAATCGCCCGTGTCGTGGAACCAAACCGGAATTTTCCCCTTCATCCGGTGGTAGAGGTTCTTTTTGACAATAGGGGGGAATCTGTCGACAGTCCCAAACAGTATAATCTTTACCAACAGCGGATGATTTACATCAAGGAGCCGGTGGATTATCAGAAATTAAACCTCTTCGGTTCAAATTAATCAGGAAAGGGGGTGATCCAATGAAACAGTTGGGCAATGTGCTTTTGGTGGTTGCCGGCGTGAGCTTGGTCGTCGGAATCATATCTCGGATGACCTTAAAGCCTCTTTTTGGGGGTTTGGAAGCGCAGGCATTCTTGCAGTTTTCTCAGACGCTTTTGTTGGCGGTGATTGCACTCTCCGTTATGAAGCAATAAGCCGTAAAGACTGATCCTTTTTTGCTTCAAAAAAAGAAGGGATGTTTGGGGGTTCTTCTTAAAGCGACTTAAAATTTGTGAAATCAAAAATTAATTGCAGAGTCAAAAGGTGGCTTTCAAACTAGAGGGGGATGGGGGATGCTGAAATCCTTGAGAAATATCTCCATGATGTCGAGGGGACTACGGTATAAGTTGGGCATCGCCTTCTTTTTGATGTCGCTCATCCCGCTTTTTGTCTTCATGTTTTTCATTTTGGCTTATATCTATCCGGAAACCCGCTATCCCTTCACCATCGGTTCGACTCCGACGGTCATTATCATCGTCATTACTCTTTTCATCACCCTGTTAGGATTTTTCCTTCTCCGGGAAATTGTCGACCCGGTCTTGACCATTGCCCGGCAGGCGAAGGAGGTGGCTCAAGGAGCCATGGATACCTCTTTCGAGATCGGGCGGGAAGATGAAATCGGCGATTTGAGCGACTCGCTGAATAAAATGACCTCTCGTATCCGGGATACGATTAACGAACTCCGGATCTACGGCGAGAAGACCAAAGAAATCAACATCGAAATTCACCGGAAGGTCTTGACCCTCTCCAACCTTCTTCAAATCGGAAACCTGATTTCGGCGGGAGCATCCCTGGAGGAGGTGGTTAAGGAAGTTTCCGAAAAACTGGGCCAGCTTGAGATTGCTGCCTCTTCTTTTATCTATCTTCAAGATTCTCCCAAGGTCCTGAGCCTTCAGGTTGCTTACCAACTTTCGGAGAAAACCCTTCCCTCAAGGATTATGTTTGGAGAGACCCTTCTCGGCGAATTGGCCGGTCAGGGAGAATCTCTCATCTATGACAGCACAACCAGGGGAGGAGTGGGGTTGAAAGAGTTCAAATACAATCTGAAGCTGGAGAATCTGGCCGTTTTCCCGGTGACCTCTCGGGGATCGGTGGTTGGTCTTTTGGGGACCGGAAACACGCTGCAGCATTTCAAATATAAGCCGGAGGATCTGGAGACTCTGAAGGTCTTTGTGAAACAGGTTTCTCTCGCCTATGAAAATGATCTTCTCTCGAAGAGGGCGAAGGAACTGGAGGTGCGGGACGACCTCACCGGTCTTTATAACGAAAAATTCACCCACCAGCGGCTCGATGAGGAGATCAAACGGGCGATTCACTATCAGAGACCCTGTTCGTTGATTTTGGTGGATGTCGATAATTTTGAGGGAGTGGAGGAGAGGCATCAGGGGAATCTTCTCAAGCTGGTGGCACGGGAACTGGAAGGCTTTATGACGGATGCCGATCGGGCGGCACGTCTTGAGCGGGACCGGTTTGCGTTGATTGTGCCGGAACGGAATAAACGCGAGGCGACGCAGTTGGCCGAGACGCTCCGGCGCCGGATGGAGGAAAAGGGAAGAGGATTTCATGGAACTTCCGTAACAGTCAGCGCCGGTGTGGCCGAGAACCCGATTGACGGTTCAAGCGCGGAGGAACTCTTGCAGAAAGCGCAGGATGCCCTGGCAAGCGCCAAATCTCTGGGAAAAAATCGCGTCGGAACGTAAGGAGGATTGAGTTGCAAAAGGGTGTGGTCGAATCGCGCATGGCCGATTACCTTCAGCGGATGGTTGCCCAGGATGCCTCTGATTTGCATCTCATGGCTGACTCTCCTCCCCGGATTCGGATTGACGAACGGCTGGAGAATTTGGAGGAGGGACCGCTTTCGGCGGATAAGGTCAAGGAACTGGCCTATAGTCTCCTGACTCCCGGACAAGTTGAACGGTTTGAAAAGGAGAAGGAACTCGACATGTCGTTTGGCATCGAGAGACTGGCGCGATTCCGGGTCAATGTTTTTCTGCAGAGGGGAACGGTCGCGGTGGCTCTCCGGGCCCTCCCCCATAAAATCAGAACCTTTGAAGAATGCGGCCTTCCGGTATCGGTCGTGACAGAACTTTGCCACAAACCCAAGGGCTTGGTGCTGGTCACCGGTGCCACCGGAAGCGGCAAATCCACGACGATTGCCGCTATGATTGACAAAATCAACAAGGAGCGGAAATGCCACATCATCACCATTGAAGACCCCATTGAATACGTCTTTGAGAACAACAAGGCGATGATTCAACAGCGGGAAGTGGGAGACGACACCCTTTCCTTTGCCCAATCGCTCCGCCGGATTTTGCGGCAGGATCCGGATGTGATTCTGATCGGGGAGATGCGCGACCTTGAGACCATCCGCTCAGCGCTCAACATTGCGGAGACCGGCCATCTTGTTTTTGCAACCCTTCATACGAACGACGCGGTTTCGTCGGTCAACCGGATCATCGATGTTTTCCCCCCCTCCCAGCAGCAGCAGGTCCGGGTCCAGCTTTCCTTTGTCCTCATGGCGGTCCTCTCACAGCAACTCATCCCGCTCGCGCAAGGAAAAGGGCGGGCACTGGCTCTTGAGGTGATGGTAGCCAATCATGCGGTCCGGAGTCTGATCCGGGAGTCCAAGACCCACCAGATCTATTCGTCCATCCAGACCGGAAGCCGTGAAGGGATGAAGACGATGAACCAGTCTCTGTCCGAACTCTATACGCAAAAGCGGATTCGTCTCGAGGACGCCCTTTCCCGCACCACAGAGGTGGAGGATCTTCAAAGACTCCTACGGCATACTGGGTAAAAGGGTTTTGAAGGAGGTTTCTTGAATCCTAGCAAACGCGTCATCACAAAACAGCTGGGTGAACTTTTGAGGGAACGGGGCATTATCAGCAAGGATCAACTGGAGGAAGCCCTTAGGATTCAGAAAGAAGGGGGAGGGCTGATCGGGCAGATTCTTGTGAAACTCGGCTACACGACCGAGGAGGAAATCGCCCAGGCCTTAACCGCCCAGTTCGGGTTTCCGTATCTTCCCCTGAGGAATTATGAAATCGGGAAGGATGTCATCAAACTTGTTCCAGAAAATGTGGCACGGCAGTACTGTCTGATTCCGGTGGACCGGATCGGGAACGCCCTCACCATCGCCATGTCCAACCCCCTGAATGTTCAGGCCCAGGAGGACATCGAGTTGATTACGAAGTGCAGAGTCCAGGTCTTTGTCTCCACCATGACCGATATCAACCAGGCGATCGAAAAATGCTATGAAAAGGATGAGTCTTCGTAACGTATGGCGCCGTCCGAGAAGAACAAGTTAAGCGCGTTTCTCCTTGAAAAACAGATTGTGGCCCCCGATGTTCTCGACCAGGCGATCCAGGAGCAGAAAAAACGGGGCGGACGGCTGAGCCGGATCCTCATTGAGATGGGGGCGATCGGTGACAAAGAACTCGTTGCCCTCTTGAGCGAAAATCTCGGCATCCCCCCCGTGGATCTCTCCCGCTTTGAAATTGACCCGAACCTTTCAAAAATCGTCTCCCGCGAAATCGCCCTCCATTATGAAATCGTTCCCATCTCCAAAATCGGGAATACACTGACTGTCGCGATGGCGGATCCCCTGAATCTCTTTGCCGCCGATGAAATCAAGGCGTTGACCGGCCTCGATATCCGGCCGACCATCGCGACGGAACGGGACATTGACGAAGCCCTCCGGAAGCTTTACGGGGAATCGACGCAGAAGGCGATTGAAAGCGTTGTCCAGAGATACAAGGATGCCGCCAAGCAAAAACTGGAGCTGGTGGTGGCGAAGGGTGAGCGGGAGGCCGATTTTGAAGAGTTGCTGAAGCTGACCCAGGGCGCACCCGTTATTCAACTCACCCATTTAATGCTGGAAGAGGGGGTCCGGCTCCGGGCTAGCGACATCATGATTGAGCCGATGCGGGATATCCTCCGGATCCGTTACCGGGTCGACGGGGTCCTCAAGGTCGGCACCGCCCCACCCCGAAGCATGCACGAGGCGATTGCCTCGCGGATCAAGGTGATGTCGAACCTTGACATTGCCGAAAGGCGTCTTCCCCAGGACGGCCGCTTCAAAATAAAGATAGAGGGACACGAAATCGATTTTCGCGTGTCGACCGTCCCCTCTACTTATGGGGAAAAGGTCGTGATGCGTATTTTGGATAAAACCCAGGCCCCCTTGAGTCTTGATCCCCTCGGTTTCGAGGAAAAATCCCTCTCCGACATTAAAAATGCGAGTCTCCGGCCGCACGGGATGATTCTTGTCTGCGGTCCGACCGGCGCGGGCAAGACCACCACCCTCTATTCCATTCTTAAATATGTGGATACTCCCGAAAAAAACATTGTGACGGTCGAGGACCCGGTCGAGTTCCAGCTGGAGGGGATTAATCAGGTGGCGGTTCGGAGCGAAATCGGGTTGACTTATGCGGTTGCGCTCCGGTCGATCCTCCGTCAGGATCCCGATATTATCATGGTCGGGGAAATCCGTGATTTTGAAACCGTGGATGTGGCGATCAAAGCAGCTCTCACAGGGCACCTCGTTTTGAGCACCCTTCATACGACCACCGCCTGCGGCGCCATTATCCGCCTTTTGAATATGGGGGTCGAGCCTTTTTTGATTACTTCTGCCCTTTCACTCGCCTGTTCCCAGCGCCTTGTCCGCCGCCTCTGCCCCGGCTGCAAAAAACCGTACCGGCTTGATCCAAAGCAGGCGGAAAAAATCGGGATTCCTGCGAAATGGGCGGAGGAGACGAAACTCTACAAGGGGGCCGGATGCTCTCAATGCCACAGCACCGGGTACAGCGGCAGGATCGGGATTGCCGAGACCGTTCCGATTTCTCCCCGAATCCGTGAACTGATTCTCCAATCCGCCCGGGAAGGGGAATTGGTGGAGGCGGCCAGGCAGGAAGGGATGATCACGCTTCGCGAGGATGCCCTCCGGAAAGCCGCAAGCGGGAGAACCTCGCTTGAAGAGGTGCTCCGGGTAACCTAATGGCTGAGAATTTCCGGGACCGGCTGAATGCGCTTCTGCTTGAACGGAATCTGGTTGACCAGAAGCGGCTGGAACAAGCCCTCGCCCTCCAGAAAAAAAGAGGGGGGACCTTAAGTAAAATTCTCGTCGAGGAAGGGTGGGTTTCTGAAAAGGAACTTCTTTCTCTTTTGGGAGAGGAGCTGAATATTCCCCCGATCGATCTTTCCCGTTTTAAAATCGACCCGCAGGTTGCACGGCTCATTCCGGAACGGCTCGCCCGACAGTACCACGTCATCCCGATCTCCCAGATCGGGGACACCCTTGTTATTTCGATGGCCGATCCCCTGAATATCTTGGCCATGGACGACCTCCGGATGATGACCCACTACCAGATTGACCCGGTTCTGAGCACGGACAAGGATATCCTGGAAGCGATCGACCGGATTTATGCGCCCCAAGACCTCAAAATTTCCCGGATCCTGGAGGGGGTGGAGGTAGAAGCTCCCTCGGAACTCGAGCAGAAGGAGGAAGAAATTGATCTGGAGACGGTGGCCCGGACACCGGGGAAGGTACCGGTCATCGAAGTGGTCAACCTCATGCTGGTCAGCGCCCTTGACCGGCGGGCAAGCGACATTCATATTGAACCAGCCGAGACGCATCTTCGAATTCGCTACCGTGTCGACGGCGTGCTTCAGGAATCGATCAATCTTCCCAAGGAAATCCAACAGGCGATCATTTCCAGAGTCAAGATCATCTGCGGTTTGGATATCACCGAAAGCCGGCTCCCTCAGGACGGCCGGTTCCGGATCCGTTTCAAGGGGAGGGAAATCGACTTCCGCGTCTCGGTCCTTCCGATCATAGAGGGGGGAAAGGTGGTCCTCCGGGTTCTGGACCGGAGCGCCATCCGGTTCGGACTGGACCATCTCGGTTTCAATCCGGAACCGCTCGCCAAATTCAAAGAGGCGATCCAGGAACCGTACGGGATGCTCCTCGTGACCGGACCGACCGGCTGCGGCAAATCCACATCCCTCTACTCTGTCCTCCAGATGCTCAACGTCCCGGAGAAGAATTTGACCACGATTGAAGATCCGGTCGAATATCAGATGGAGGGGGTGACCCAGATTCAGGTCCATCCGGAGATCGGGCTCACGTTTGCAAGCGGCCTTCGGGCGGTTCTGAGACAAAGCCCGGATGTGATTATGGTCGGCGAAATCCGGGATTTCGAGACGGCAGACATTGCCGTGAAATCCTCCCTGACAGGCCATCTTCTGTTGAGCACGCTGCATACCAACGACGCCCCGAGCGCCGTGACACGCCTCATCGACATGGGAGTAGAGCCGTATCTCATCTCTTCCAGCGTCATTTTGGTCGCCGCACAGCGCCTCTGCCGCGTCATCTGCACTAATTGCAAGGAGAAAGTTTCCGTCCCGAAAAGTGTCTTGGGGAGAATCGGATACCGTGGTGAGAAAGACAGTTTCTTCCGGGGAAAGGGGTGCCGTAAATGTGCGAATACCGGCTACTACGGACGGATGGGAATCCTCGAGATTTTTGAGTTGGATGAGGCAATACGGGATATGATCTTAAACCGCGTTTCGACACCGGAACTCCAGGCCGCAGCCCTTAAAAAGGGGATGAAAACCATTTTGGACGATGCCCTGAAAAAATTTGAGATGGGCTTGACCACCCTTGAGGAAGTGATGCGGGTGACGGTGCGGGAATAATGCCGACCTACCGGTACGTCGCCAAAGACCAGGAGGGTCGTTCCATCACGGGAAGTTCCAAACTCGGTTCGCAAGAACTTTTAATCGATGCCCTCCGGAAAAAAGATCTGATTATCATCTCCGTGACGGAGGAGAGGGATCGGATGAAGTTTTTCAGCGGCTCCTTCGGCGGAGGGGTGAAGCTGGAGCAGGTGGTCCTTTTTTCAAGGCAGTTGGCCACCATGGTGGACAGCGGCATTCCCCTTGTGCAAAGTCTGGACATTTTGGCGGAGCAGATCGAAAGCCCCCCCTTTCGGAAGATCATCATGAAAATCCGGGACGATGTCGAGGCGGGGAGTGCTTTATCGGCCGCCCTCGGGAAACATCCGGGGGTGTTCTCTGCCCTTTACATCAACATGGTGAAGGCGGGGGAGTCGAGCGGGATGCTGGACGATATTCTCGACCGCTTGGCCATTTATCTTGAAAAAACCCAGGCCCTGAGAAGGAAAGTGAAGGCGGCGATGGTCTATCCGTCGGTCGTAGTCACCATGTCGATCCTCATTACCGCCTTTTTGATGTTGAAAGTGATTCCAACCTTCAAGGGAATTTTTGAAGTCCTCGGGGGAAGTCTTCCGCTCCCGACACGCGTTCTGATTGCGACAAGTGATTTTTTGGCGTCGAACATTCTTTACTTTATGGCAGTGTTCTTGATCCTCATCGTAGTCTTCATTCTCTACACACGGACCGAGCAGGGAAGATTCAACCGGGACCGATTTCTCATGCGGATTCCGATTATCGGAAAACTTTATCAGAAGGCGACCGTTGCCCGCTTTTCCCGGACCTTCTCGACGCTGGTCCGAAGCGGTGTTTCGATCCTGACGAGTCTTGAAATCGTCGGGAAGACCTCCGGCAACCGGGTGATTGAGGTGGCGCTTCAAAAGGTCCGCTCCTCCGTCCGGGAGGGGGAGAACATTGCAGGCCCCATTTCCAAGGCGGGCGTTTTCCCGCCGATGGTTTCCCGGATGATTGCGGTCGGAGAAGAGACGGGGGAATTGGAAAAGATGCTGTCCAAAATCTCCGATTTTTACGAAGAGCAGGTCGAGATCGCCGTCGCAGCGCTCACCTCCATTATTGAACCGGTCATCATCATCTTCCTGGGGATTGTGGTCGGCGGGATCGTCCTTTCGATGTATCTTCCGATCTTCAAGATCACCGAACTCGTCTCCCATTAGGAAAAGCGTGAAACACCGGTTTTGGCTTTTGGCGGTTGTTTTTCTCCTTTACGCCAATATCCTCCCGAATCCCTTTGTCTGGGATGACCATATTTTCATTATCCACAATGAATACATCCGGGATTGGCGCAATATCCCCCTCCTTTTTCAATCCGATTTTTTCAACTATTCCCTTAAGGAAACCGCTTTCGAGTCGGGGGGCTACTACCGCCCTCTTGTCATGCTGGTCTACACGTTCGAATTTTTGATCTGGGGAGAATCACCTTTCGGGTATCATCTGGGAAGCCTCCTTCTTCATCTGGCCAATACCCTCTTGGTTTACACCCTCCTTCTGAAACTTTTCAACCAAAAAGCCGTTGCCCTTTTGGGAAGTCTTCTTTTCGCGGCCCATCCTTTGCAGACAGAGGCGGTCTCTTATCTTCCGAGCCGGGGAGACCTCCTTTCGACCCTTTTCGGCCTCGGGGCGTTCTTGTTGTTCCTTTCGGAGAGACGGGTGTTTCGCTGGTTTTCCCCGGTTCTTTTCGGAATGGCCCTCCTTTCCAAAGAGAGCGCGGTGATTTTTCCGGTCCTTCTTTTAGGGTATGAAATGTGCGTCGGATTCTTCCGGAACAGGGAACGGAACCGGATTCATCTTGCCCATTGGGGAGTCTTGACGGCGTATTTTTGGATTCGGCTTTTTTACCTTCCGATGTTCACCGTTCCTCCGGAGGGGACTGTTCCTCCTTTTTGGGTCCGGCTCGCCTCCATCCCAAAACTTATTTTCGCCTACGGACGACTTCTTCTTTTTCCGCATCCGCTTCATCTGGAGCGGAGCATGCCGCTTCAAACCGCTTTCTGGGATTTGGGGACGTTTGCCTGGATCACTCTTTTGGGAGGACTCTTTTGGTTTGGAAACCGATTTTGGAAAAATGAACGCCTCCTTCTTTTCGGAGGGATCTGGTTTTTGGCCGGGATGGCCCCGGTTTTAAATATTGTCCCCCTTTACCCCTCCATGGCGGATCACTACCTTTATCTTCCCTCGATCGGGCTTTTTGGAATGGTCGCTTTCGGTCTTCATCGATGGTTCATGCGCCTTTCGTCTGAAAAAATTAAAAAAGTTTTTCTTTTTCTCGGGGCGGGGCTTTTAATTTTTTACGGCGGCGGGGTGGTTAACCGGAACCATGATTATGCGGATGAACTCCGGCTTTTTGAAAAGACCATCCGCTACGCCCCTCAAAGCGCCAATCTGCGGAATAATCTTGGTGCGGCTTATATGTCGCAGGGTAAAATAGAAGAAGCGCTTCGTGCCTTTCAAGCGTCGCTCGCACTCAACCCGAGACAGCCGAGGGTCTGGGCGAATCTGGGGACAGCCTACCGCGAGATCCGGGATTATGAAAATGCCCTCCTTTTCATTCAAAAGGCGATTTCCCAGGACCCGGGTCAGCCGGTTTTCTGGAACAAACTTGGACTCACGTATGCCGAGATGGAAAAGACCCAGGAAGCAGAGGGAACCTTCCGGCGGGCTCTTGAAGAAGATCCCTTTTACGGAGAGGGGTATTATAACCTTGGAGTCATGTATTGGAGAAAGGGAGACTTCCAAAAGGCGAAAGAGGTCTGGGAAGAGGGGCTAAAAAAGACCCCTGACTATCCGATGCTGAAGCGTTGGGCACTCCCTCTGATTCAAGACTTGTCAAAAGGGAATTGAGCAAAAGCCCATTTGTAACTCTTTATGAATCATAAAGATATAAAATCCCCCTCCCCTAAAGGCGGGAACAATCCCATTGACAAAACCTCCCGCTTGTGATATACTCCCATATAGAAATTGGGGGTCAGGACTTATACTTAAATTTTGTAAGTGAGTGGCTTTTTCCGTTGCAGGTCTTACCTTACAAAGCACACCGAGTAACCATCCTCCAATTTCCGTAACGCCAAACTCTACAAGGAGGTGAGAAAAATGATACACCTTAAGTCGCGCAGAGGTTTCACCCTGGTTGAAATCATGATCGTTGTTGCAATTATCGCGTTATTGGCCGCGATCGCCATACCGAACCTTTTGCGGGCCCGTCACAATGCGAATGAGGCGGCATCCATCAGTGCGATGCGTTCTTTGAGCACGGCGATGGAGAGTTACCGGGCAGCCCAGACACCCCCGTCTTACCCAACGAACTTGGCAGCCCTCTCAAACTCGACACCGCCCTATATTGACACTGCATTGGCGGGTGCCACTGCTTCCGGATCCGCAAAGCAGGGATACTATTACACCTACTCCCGTGTGAACGCGAACCAATATACCGTGACATCCAGCCCAGCCGTTTCTGGGACAACCGGCTCGCGGGTGTTCTTCGTGGATGAATCAGGAGTGATCCGGTTAGACAGTGCAGGTGGTTCTCCAATCGAGTAACGAACAAGAATCATGTTCGGAAGGTGACGGGGTGAGGACCTTCATCCCGTCACTTTTTTTCATAAGAACGCCAACCCTTCTTGAGAAACAATGATCTCTCACTCGAGACGCACAGGACTTAAAGAAGGATTCACCCTTGTTGAGATCATGGTGGTGGTCGCAGTCATTGCCACCTTGATCGCGATTGCGGTTCCCTCGATGCTCCGCGCGCGAGTGAATGCGAATGAGGTGACGGCGATTGCCGGGTCACGGGCGATTGCGACCGGAAGCCAAAATTACTACAACAATGTGACGCCGCATACGTATCCGTCCGCTTTGAGCAGTTTGACAACCCCCGCCTCCGACCCGGCATATATCGACCCGGTGCTGGCATCAGGGACGCGACAGGGATATGAGTATACCTATAATTTGGTCGATGCAGAGCATTTTACGCTCAGTGCCAATCCAACCAGCCCCGGGAGAACGGGGGTAAGATACTTTTTCGTGGATGAAACAGGAGTCGTCCGAGCCAATGCCTCCGGGCCTGCTTCGGCAACCGATCCCCCTGTTGAATAAACTGAGGATCCGGCCCCCCGCAATCAAGTGGCCGGCCCTTCGATTTCCTTTCTTCAAAACGGCACAGAAGAGACAAGCGGCCCGTTTTTTGGGTTTTGATGTCGGAAGCTACAGCGTCAAGTGGGTAGAAATCGAGTGCGCCCAAGAGACGAGACTTGTCTCCTGCCATATCACCCCAGTTCCTCCCAACACCAGCCATGAAAATCGAGTCGCCATTCTGAAGGAAGCTGCGCGCTCTTTCAAGAGGGAGGCACTTTCCATCCGGACCGCCATCCCGGGCCAATCGGTGATTGTCCGCTACCTTCACTTTCCGAAGATGAGCCGTGAAGAACTCCGCTCCCACGTTGCCTTCGAGGCAGACAAATACATCCCCTTCAATATTAAGGATGTTGTTCTGGACTGTCACATTTTAAGTGAGGCCAAGGAAGAATCAAAAATCCTTGCCTTAATTGTTGCCGCAAAAAAGGAGATCGTGGAGCAGCACCTTGCGATGCTGGAGGAAGCGGGGCTTGAGGCGGAAGTTTTGGACGTGGATACCTTTGCCGTCATCAACGCATTTGAGCATGCGATGGGAAACGCCCTGACAGGATGCCATTGCCTCATGGATATCGGTGCCAAAGCGACCAATGTCAGCGTTCTCCAGGGAACGTCGAGTTTTTTTTCCAGAAGCATCCCGATCGGCGGAACCGATTTCACACAGGCCATTTCCGAAAAATTAGATCTTGAAATGGTGGCAGCAGAAGTGGTAAAATGTAGGGGAGAAAAGAAAGAAGAAGAGCTTTTGAACCTGGTGGCAAGCCCCCTCGAGCACTTGATGAGGGAGGTGAAGGCTTCTCTAGACTATTTCGAAAATCAGTTTGACCAGCGGGTAGAACGGATCTATCTTTCCGGAGGGTCAAGCTGTCTGCGCGGCGTCGGCAGTGTCATACAGCAAAATGTTGGTTTTGAAGCCCTCTCGTGGAATCCGCTGAAGGGAGTTGTCATCCCGGATGAACTTCTTCCAAAGACGGACAAGATGAAGGGATCCCTGGCCGTTGCCGCCGGTTTGGCCTTACGGAACCAGGAATGATTACCCTTGATCTCCTTCCGCCTGAACGCCGGCGCAAAAAAGAGGCAAAATCGGGAACTTCCCTCCAATGGCTGGGGAAGTATTCCGTTTCGTTTGTCTCCAAGATTCCGTTTCGGCTCCTCTATCTTTATGTCGGGGGTGCATGTCTTGCGCTCTATACGTTTGTTTTCTTCGGGGGTCTGGTGAGCGGCGCCACACTGAGGGGACTCCGGAGAGAGTGGGAAAAAATTGCTCCTGAGCGGGAAAGGGTCAATCGGGTTTCGAAGGAGTACCAGGAACTCGAGGTTGCGGAAAAAGCCCTTGAAAAATTGGAAAACCCCTTCCAATGGTCCCGGAAGCTCCAGGAACTGAGCGATTCCATGGTACACGGGGTCTGGCTTCAAGAGCTCTCCGTAGGGAGGCGCCGGAAGGAACTTCCTGTGGGAAGCGAAGCGGGTGCAGAGTCGTCGCTTGAGGAACGGCTTCTGATTTTGACTGGATCAGCCGCTTCTCCCAAGGGGGACCATACGGCGATCGTGGCCCGTTTTATCCGGAGTCTGAAGGAAAACGAGGGTTTTTTCGCCGATTTCACGGAGGTGGAACTTGAATCCATCAAGCGACGCACCATCCATGAGCTGGAAGTGATGGACTTCAAAATTATCTGTACCTTCCGGGAGGGAATCCTTGATTAAAAATACGCTGACGGATCCGGAGAAAAAGAAGATATTTCTGGTGGGGGGAGTAGCGATCGTAGTTCTCTTTGTGTACTTCCAACTTCTTTTGGGACCGGCGCTGGGCCGGATCGGCAGAGTGCGCTCAGAGGCACGGCAACTCCGTCAGAGTCTGAAGGCGGTTCAAGCGGGTCTTAGCCAGCTTCCCCAAATGGAGAAAAAAACGACCCGTCTCCGGGAGAAAGTCAGGATGGCAGAGGACCATTTCCCGAGCAAGTTGGAACTGCCGGAACTCTTGGAGCGTCTCTCGGAGGTTGCGGAAACGTCCGACGTGAAGATTGTTGAGATTGAACCCACAAAGCCCCTTTCTTTGGAGTCAGGGGGTGACCAGCCCCTTTATGAGGAAGTGCCGATTGCCTTGAATGCAAAAAGCGGCTATCATGAGTTGGGACTCTTTATCAACCAGCTTGAGAACTCCAAACGGTATTTCGTCGTAAAGGACATTCGCATCAAAAAGGATTCTTCCGACTCAAAGAGGCATCATGTGGACTTGGTGCTGCAGACGTTTGTACGCGCAAATCCTTGATCGATTGTTCGTGGCGGTGGTGATTTTGACGGTGATGGGAACTGAGAGTTTCGCAGGAGAAAAGTTTGTTTATGAAAAGCGGAACCGTGATCCCTTTCAATCCCTCGTCACAGAAGACGGGAAACTTCTTTTTGGGTCCGGTATCCTTTCGCTTGAAGATGTATACCTCGAAGGGATTGTATGGGATCCTAACGGGGAATCCGTCGCGATGATCAACGGGATGATTTTAAGGCAGGGGGATCGCATCGGCGATCTGCAGATTTTAAAGATCGAAAGCGACCGCGTGGTTCTTGAAGCGGATGGAGAAGAGCGGTCACTCCTTTTGCAGGAGGAATTTTAGTTTGAAAGGAGGCACCATGGTCCTCTGGGAACGGAAAGGATGGGGGAGAGGATTTATTTTGTGCTGGCTGATTCTAGGAGTTTTCTCTTTTCCGGTCATCGGGCAAGAAGAGATGGAAGAAAAACCCGAGACGGTGGCACCGGCTCCGGTTCAGGAGGAAAAGCCCGCTATTGTTGAAACCAGCCCCGGAAACATCACCATGGATTTCAAGGACGCAGACATCAACAATGTTCTCAGGATTCTCTCCTATAAAAGCGGTGTCAATATCGTGACCGGACAGGATGTCCAGGGGTTGGTGACCATCCGGCTGACCGATGTCCCTTGGGAGAAGGCACTGGATGTGATCCTGAGGACTTACGGCTTTGCCTACGAACGGGAGGGGAACATCATCCGGGTCACGACAGTGGAGAATCTTGAGAAGGAAGAACTGTCGACAGAGGTCTTTGTGCTGAATTATGCGAAGGCCTCCGAAGTGATTGAATCGGTTCGGGACATTTTGAGCGAACGGGGAAGGGTCCGTCACGACGAAAGGACGAACGTACTGATTGTGACCGACATCCCGACCAATATCTACAAAATCGGCCAGGTCATTCAGCGGCTCGACAAACGGACCCCCCAGGTTTTGATTGACGCCAAGGTCGTGGAGACGACGCTGGATAACGACGAAAAACTCGGAATTGACTGGAGTATTCAGGTGGCGGCAAGAGGGGCGGCCAGGCCGCACACGTTCCCGTTCCCGCAGGACACCATTGGCCGCACCTTTGGCCCTCAGGGTCAGACCCAGGCGCAGACATCCGTGACGACGACCCAGGGAGGTTCACAGACAGCCACGCAAACGGACTTTCCGACCCGCTTCGGCTTCCCCTTTATCCAGCCGGAGGCCTTCACCTTTGGCACGCTAGGGTTTGACCAGTTTTCCACTATCCTTGAAGTTTTGAAGTCGCGGCGGGATACCAAGGTTCTTTCGAATCCGAGAATCACGACGCTCAATAACCAAACCGCGTCGATTTTGGTGGGGGAGGTCCTTGCGATTCCGATTTTTGAGCGGAATGAGAACACGGGCAGTATCGAAATCACCGGTTATGACGAGAAAGACCTTGGGATTAAACTTTCCGTCACTCCCCATGTGAATAACGAGGGGATGATCCTGGTGGAAATGAAGCCCGAAATCACCTCTCTTTTAGGTTTTGATGAATTAACGCCAGAAGTAAAGGCTCCCCGTTTTGCAAGCCGGGAGGCAGAGACCCAGGTGCTTGTCAAAGACGGCGATACCATCGCCATCGGGGGGCTTGTTTCTGAAAATGAAGTTGATTCTGTGCGTAAGGTCCCACTTTTTGGAGATATTCCGGGTCTCGGCTACTTCTTCAGTCAGAAGACCAGGACCAAAGATAAAACCGATCTCCTTTTCTTTGTGACGGTCCATATCGTATCCGACGAAGACTTTGACGCAGCCAAACAGACGGCCAAGCACCTGCAGGAGTCTAGCATTGCGGAACTCCGCAAAGCGCCTGTTGGGGTCCCTGTTTCGCTCGAAAGAGAAGGTCGGATTCAGGAAGGGTACCTCGGGAAAGAGAAGTCTCACTCTTCCGAGCCGTAACAAAACCGGTTTTACTCTCCTTACCACAGAATCACCCCTGTCAAGTGACAAAGACAGGGGAGGTCTGTGGTTTTTTATTTGAGCACGTGACTCATGGAGTTCGTCAGGACGACGTAAGTCACTGTGCGAAAATAACCCCGCCCTTTTAGCGGGTTGCATAAAAGAACCGTTCTGCTAAAAGGGCGGGGTCAAATTCGGACATACAACTTACATCGCCTGCGGCTCCGTAAGTTGTGTCCTCATTTGAGGTGACATCCATGTCAAAAGAAATTTTAATCAGTGCTGAAGAGCAGGAAATCCGGATCGCCGTCCTGGAAAAGGGGCGACTGGAAGAATATTACGTTGAACGCCGCACCCAGGATCAACTCATGGGGAATGTGTACAAGGGGAAAGTCGACTCCATCCTCCCTGGAATCGGCGCGGCATTCGTCAGTTTGGGGTTGGAGCGGAACGGGTTTCTCTATCTGTCGGATGTGGCAAGCCCCCACACCCTTTTTGACGAGGAGACGGAGGAGTCCGAGGCCCGGAAAGAGAACGGACGGGATAACCGGTCCCTTGCCGAGAAAGGGGCGGCCCTTTTGAAAAAGGGGGAGGATCTTTTGATTCAAGTGGTCAAAGAACCCTTCGGAAGGAAAGGGGCGCGGCTCACGACCCACGTCTCGCTTCCGGGGCGGTATCTGGTCGCGATGCCTTACAGCGCTCATGTGGGGGTTTCAAAGCGGATTCATGATCCGCGCGAACGGGAACGGCTCCGGACTCTTCTGAACGGGCTCCCGCTTCCGAAGGACATGGGATTTATTGTCCGGACGGCGGGAGAGGGAAAGGGGAAAAAGGAATTTGCCCGGGATGTCCGGTATCTGACGACGCTTTGGCGGCGGATTGAGAGCAAATCCAGGAAAGTTCAGTCCCCTTTCCTGATTCATGAGGAACATGATTTGGTTCTCCGGATGGTTCGGGATTCCCTTTCGGAGGAGATTGACAAGGTTTATGTCGACTCCAAGGCGGAGTATAAAAAAGCGCTCCACTTTGTCCACTCCATCGCCCCAGACCTTCAGTCCCGGCTTGTGTATTATCAGGAAAAAACACCCCTTTTCGAGAAAAGAGGGATTGAGGATGACATTGAAAGAATCTACAGCCGGCGGGTCTTTCTCAAAAGCGGGGCCTATATCGTGATTCAGAAAACTGAAGGACTGGTGGCGATCGATGTCAATACCGGCAAGTACACCGGTAAGAAAAGACAGGAGGACACCGCCTTCAGAACAAATCTGGAGGCGGCGGAAGAGATTGCAAGACAGGTCCGTCTCCGGGACATCGGCGGGATCATTGTCATTGACTTTATTGACATGGTGATGGAGGAACACCGGCGCCAGCTATTCCGGTTGCTGGTGGATGCCTTCCGGCGGGACCGGGCCAAAACCAACATCCTCTCCATTTCCGAAATCGGCGTTGTGGAGATGACCCGGCAGCGGATGCGACAGGATCCGGAAAGCGTTTCCCATCAGTTTTGCCCCTATTGTCAGGGGAGGGGGATGGTTAAAAGTGTAGAGACGATGACCATTCTGGCCCTTCGGGAGACACGGCGGTTTTTCGTTCAGATGGGAAGAGAAACGGAGGCGATCCTGACAGTGCATCCGGATGTGGCCATGACCCTTTTAAAGAACGACCGCCGCGCCCTCAATGCCATAGAGCGCCAGTTTCACTGCCGGGTCATCCTTTGCGAAGACCCGAAGTCGCATCTGGAGGATGTCAAGATCACACCG
This sequence comes from uncultured Omnitrophica bacterium, assembly GCA_947085655.1. Classification (GTDB taxonomy): domain Bacteria; phylum Omnitrophota; class Gorgyraeia; order JACQQV01; family JACQQV01; genus CAMTXH01. The sequence goes on from CAMTXH010000007.1 coordinate 81,633, forward strand.
GTCTAACCGGCCATCCCATTGACACTTGCGGCCGGTTTTGGTAGAGTAAGGGCGGAGGTTTTCATGGGTTACGTCATTGTGGAAACAGGTGGAAAACAATATAAGGTCTCCCAAGGGGACACCCTTTTGGTGGAGAAAATAGAGGGGGAAAAGGGGAGCTCTGTCAAGCTGGACAGGGTTCTGCTGGTCAGCGACAACAAAAAGGTTCATATCGGGAAACCCTACCTTCCCGGCTCTCATCTGGTCTGTGAGGTTCTGGGTCAGGTGCGAGGGGAGAAGGTCACTTCGCTTAAGTTCCGCCGGAGAAAGGGGTATCGGCGGAAATGGGGTCATCGCCAGTCTCTCACCCATTTGAAAGTGAAGGAGACGGTTTTAGCCAAGAAAGTGACGGAGTAAAATGGCACATAAAAAAGGTCAATCCAGTTCACAAAACGGACGTGAATCCCACTCCAAGCGGCTCGGTTTGAAGCATTTCGGGGGCGAGTGGGTCACGGCAGGGTCGATCCTCGTCCGCCAACGGGGAACCCGCTTTAAGCCGGGTCTCAATGTGGGGCGGGGGAGGGATGATACGCTTTTCGCCAAAATGGACGGCAAGGTCCTTTTTTCAGGCAATCGCATCGTCTCCGTCCGCCCGTGAATGTTTGTCGACACCGCCAAAATCAGGGTGACGGCCGGTCATGGGGGGAGAGGATGCCAGAGCTTCCTACGGATCGACCCGCGCAAAAAAAAGCCCACCGGCGGTGACGGGGGAAAAGGGGGCGATGTCCTCTTCCAGGTGAATCCCGCCGTTGACACCCTCCTTGATTTTTATTACCTGCGCCATTTCCGGGCTGAAGCCGGTTCACCCGGGGGTTCCAACAATAAACAAGGAAAACAGGCAAAGGACCTGATCCTCAAGGTTCCGGCAGGGACCATTGTCATCGATGCGGAGACCGGCCTCAAACTTCGGGACCTCAGAGACCCCGATGAAAGCGTCATCGTTGTGAAAGGGGGCGCCGGCGGGAAGGGAAATGCCGGCGGAAAAGTTGCAACGAAAGGGGAACCGGGGGAAGAACGGGAAGTCATCCTCGAGCTTCGGCTCATCGCAGACTGCGGAATTGTGGGACTTCCCAATGTGGGGAAATCGACCCTCCTTTCCAAGCTGACCAGTGCCCATCCCAAGATAGCCGATTACCCTTTTACCACCAAAAACCCCCAACTCGGTGTGATGGCGGACAAAAAGAGGGATTGGAACCTTGTCATCGCAGACATTCCCGGCCTGATCGAAGGGGCCCATTCCGGGAGGGGCCTGGGGGATCGGTTTTTGAGGCATATTGAGCGGACCTCTTTTTTAGTTCATCTGGTTGATATGTCGGCCCGGAAACCGGTTGAAGATTACGAGATTCTCAAGCAGGAACTTTCATGTTACGGCCAAGGCCTTTCCAAGAAACCGGAGATCCTGGTGGGGAACAAGATGGACCTTCCGGGAACAGAGGAAAAATTGACCCTCTTTCAAAAGAGCGTCCGGAAGCGGGTCATTCCCATTTCGGCCCGTTCCGGAATGGGGTTGGATCTTTTGGCGGATGCCATCTTTCGCATGTATGGAGAAGAAAAGAGAGTTCGGCAAAATTAAACGGATTGTGGTAAAAGTCGGTACGACCGTTCTTTTGTCGCCGAGGGTGGAGCAGATCGACCCGGAGCGCCTCCATACCGTCACGAGTCAAATCGCGGCGTTGGGAAAACAGAAGATTGAGGTGATTCTCGTCTCCTCCGGTGCCATCCCTTGCGGGATGCAGGCGTTGGGACTGAAGGCGCGTCCTACCTCCCTGCCGGAGGCGCAGGCGGTCGCAGCCATCGGCCAGGCGAAACTGATGAAACTGTACGATGACGATCTCCGTCAGAAGGGGATTCTGACCAGTCAAGTTCTTCTGACGCAGGACGACCTCCGGGACCGGAAGCGTTGCTGGAATGCCCGGAACACCCTTTTATCGCTCCTCCGGCTCGGGGCTTTGCCGATCGTGAACGAAAACGACACGGTGGCGACCGAGGAGATTTGTCTGGGGGACAACGACCGGCTTTCGAGTCTGGTTGCCTGGATGATTGGGGCTGACCTTCTGGTCATCCTCTCCGATGTCGACGGGCTTTATGCCGATTTCAGAACAAAAGAGGGGAAACTCCTGGACTCAGTGGAGCGGATCGATGCCGCCATTGAGCGGCTCGCATCGGACCGGGCCAAACAGACCTCCAGGGGGGGCATGAAAACCAAAATCCAGGCGGCTAAAATCGCGACCGCTGCCGGCATCCCTGTTGTGATTACAAACGGCCGGAAGGAAGGAACTCTCCTGAAAGTCGTCTCCGGAGAGTCGGTCGGGACCCTTTTTCTGCCGAGAACAGGTCGGCTCGGCTCCCGGAAAGGGTGGATCGCCTTCAGCTCAAGGCCCAAGGGGAAAGTCCGGGTGGATCAGGGGGCTAAAGAGGCGCTTCTGGAACGGGGGAAGAGTCTTCTTCCGTCAGGGATTCTCGGGACCGATGAGGTCTTCTCCGCGGGTGAAATTATCAGCATCGTGGATGAAAAGAGCATCGAATTTGCCCGCGGGTTGATTAACTACTCCTCCGGAGAGGTGGAGAAAATCCGGGGGCTCAAAAGCGACCGGATTGCAGAAGTATTGGGATATAAACGTTACGATGAAGTGATTCATCGGGACAACATGGTGATTTTATAGCGATGGCACTCCAAAAAGAAATTGATACGCTTGTCCGAAAGGCAAAGGAGGCTTCCCAGAAGGTGGCGATCGCCTCCACCTCGCAGAAAAACAAAACACTCCGGAAGATGGCGAGTCTTTTGAAGAAGGGGAGCCATCTTCTCATCAGAGCCAATCAAAAAGACCTCAGGGCCGCTTCCAAAAAGGGGAGATCGAAGGCGTATTTGGACCGTCTGACGCTGAATGAGAAAAGGATTCAGGGGATGGTCGATTCCCTTGAGGTGATTGCGGGACTGCCGGATCCGGTCGGGGCCGTCGAGAAAATGACCCCTCTTTCAAACGGTATGCTCCTCGGTAAGATGCGGACTCCCCTTGGTGTGATCGCCATTATTTACGAGTCCCGTCCGGACGTCACGAGCGATACCGCCGGGCTCTGCCTTAAATCGGGAAATGCGGTCATTTTGAAAGGGGGAAGCGATGCCCTTTTTTCGAACCGAGCGATTGCGGACATTCTTCAAAAGGCCCTGGAAGAGACGGGGCTTCCCAAAGAGGCGGTTTCCCTTATCCGGCACGGGGGGCATGAGTCGGTCCGGTATCTGCTGAAGCAGACCGACTGGATTGACTTGGTGATTCCCCGGGGAGGGGAAGGGCTGATCCGTGAAGTCTGCCGGCTTTCCCGAATTCCGGTGATTAAGCATGACAAGGGAGTCTGTCATGTCTATGTGGATTCGGAATGTGATTTGAACATGGCCGAGCGGATTGTGATGAATGCCAAAGTTCAGCGGGCCGGAACATGCAACGCGATGGAGACCCTTCTGGTCCATGAAGATATCGCGGGGCGTTTCCTTTCTCCCTGCATCCGCCGGCTCCAAAACCAGGGGGTGGAGATCCGGGGATGCGAGCGGACCGTCCGGCTTGTCCCTCGAATCCGGCGTGCGTCGCTTAAAGATTGGACCACCGAGTACCTTGATTTGATTCTTTCCGTCCGGATTGTCAAAAATCTTCAGGAAGCGATCGATCATATCCGGACATACGGCTCGATGCATACGGACGCCATCGTCACGGAAAACCACGAACATGCCATGAAATTTGTGCAGGAAGTGGACTCTTCCTGTGTTTTTGTCAACGCTTCGACCCGGTTAAGTGACGGAGGGGTTTTCGGCATGGGGGCGGAGATGGGGATTTCCACCGGGAAACTCCACGCCCGCGGACCGATGGGACTTGCCGAATTGACGTCGTACAAGTTTGTCGGCTTCGGAAGCGGTCAGATTCGTGAATAGTTGATGAAAATCGGTCTTCTCGGGGGTTCCTTCAACCCCATTCACAATGCCCATCTGATTCTGGCGCGGGAGGCCAAAAAACAACTGGGACTTGAACGGATTCTTTTTATTCCTTCCTGCTCAACTCCCAAAAAGGAAGAGTCTCTCTCCGCCTCGCCGGAAGACCGTCTTGAAATGGTCAAAATCGCGATTCGGAACGACCCCGGCTTTTCCTTTTCCGATATCGAAATCCGCCGCGGGGGAGTTTCCTATACCATCGACACCGTCAAGGCCCTCCGCAAAGAAATGCCGGAGGCCTCCTTTGTTTTCTTGATCGGTTCGGACGCCCTGGCAGCGCTTTCCACCTGGAAGTCGGCCGACGAACTTTTGCGGCTCTGTCCTTTTGCCGTGGCGGAGCGACCCGGGTTTCCTGTTAAGAAAATATCCAATGGTACCCGGCTCATCCGGCTTTCCCCTTTGGACATCTCCTCCGAAATGATCCGTCAAAGGGTTTCTGAAGGGAAGCCGGTGACGAAATGGGTTCCTCCCGCCGTTTGGGCTTATATCCGGGAGCATGCGCTTTACCGATGACGCCGATTCTCTGGAGGGGGATCCTTCTTTTGTTTCTTTTGGGACTTTCGGGGCTTTTCTCCGCCTCTGAAATGGCCCTTTTTTCCCTTTCCAGAATCCAACTCAAACGGATCGGAGACCGCCATCCCCATCGTCACGGGCTCGTCGTCTCCCTGCTGGACCGTCCCCGTCGGACCTTGATTACGATTCTCATCGGGAATACCCTTGTGAATGTGGCCGCCAGCGCCGTGGCCACCTCCCTTTCGATTCATTTGTTTGGGGAAGTGGGAATCGGAATCGCCGTTGGAACGATGACGTTTCTCATCCTGATCTTTGGAGAAATCAATCCGAAGACAGTCGCCCTCCGGAATGCGGAAGGACTCTCCGTCATTGTCGCCCCCTTCATCGAGTTTTTCGCTTATCTGATTCTCCCAATCCGGCGCCTCACCCGTGCCATCACCGATTTTCTCCTTGACCTTTTGGTTGGTGAAAGTTACATTGCAGAACCCTTCATCTCCTCCCATGAGTTGAAGACACTCGTTTCCATCGGTGAGCGGGAGGGCATTTTGGACCAGGACGAGCGGGATATGATTCATGCGGTTTTTGAATTCGGGGAGACTCGGGCGAATGAAATTATGACCCCTCGGGTTGAGATTACCGCCTGTCCCATGGAGGCCTCTTCCGGGGAGGTCAAAAAAATTCTCGAAAAGGTTCACCGGACCAAGGTTCCGGTCTATGAAAAATCTCTCGACCATATCGTGGGCGTTTTGGCCACCAAGGATTTCCTTCTTTCCCGGGAGGAAAACTGGCGGAAACTCGTCCGGAGCGCCTATTTCATCCCGGAATCCAAAAAAATCGGGGAGCTCCTTTCCGAATTTCAGCGGAGCCAGGAGTCCCTTGCCATTGTGGTTGACGAATTTGGGGGCACGGCGGGACTGGTGACCCGCGAAGACATCCTGGAGGAGGTTGTGGGGGAGATCCGGGATGAGTATGACATCGAAGAGGACCCCTTCCACCAGATCGAGACGAATGCCCTGCGTGTCAACGGACGCGTCTCGTTGAAGGATTTGAAGGAGAAGTTCGGGATGTCTTACGAGGGAGAGGAGGCGCCGAGTGTGGCCGGTTATCTCCTTTCAAAACTGGGACATATCCCGAAAGTGGGGGAAACCTTTCGGGACGGGGCCCTTCATTTTACGGTGGAAGAGGTGAGGCGGAATCAGATCCGCCGGTTGATCGTGAGGAAAGAATCATGACGCCTTTTTCGACGATGATTTTGGTCGGCTTCTTCGTGCTCCTCACCGGTTTTTTTGCCGGGTCGGAGACGGCGCTCATGTCCATCAACCGGATCAAACTCCGGAGTCTGGCTGATTCGGGAAACCGGAACGCCCGAATTGTCCAAAAACTCCTTCGGGACCCGGACCAACTGTTCATCGCTCTTTTAATCGGAACAAACCTTTCCATCATCCTTGCCTCAAGCACCTTTTCGGCCTATCTTCTCGCCCGGGGGACTCCTCATGTGGAAGAGATTACCACATTGATCGTCACTCCTCTCCTTTTGATCTTCGGGGAGATTATCCCGAAATCTTTGTTTCGGCAGAATGCTTTCTTCCTTGTTTCGGTTTTGACCCCGATTCTCCGCTTTTCATTCAACCTCTTTTTCCCGCTGGCGCGTGTCTTCCGCTTTTTGAACGCCCAGCTTCTCCGTTTGATGGGTCAGAAGGACGAGTTCACCCAGCCCCTTTTCGCCACCAAGGCGGAGTTGAAATACCTCATTCAGGAAAGCGAACAGCGGGGACTTCTGAAGGCGCATGAGCGGTCCATGATCTATCGGATTTTCGAGTTGGGAGAGAAACATGTCAAAAAGGTGATGACGCCCCGGGAACGGATTGTCGCTCTCCCGGAAGGGGCCACCATCGATCAGATGATGGAAAAACTCCGGAAGAGCCGCTTCACCTGGATGCCGGTGTATGAAGAGGATTCCAGCCGGTTTGTCGGCTTCGTCAGTCTTTTTGATGTGGCCTATGAAGAGGATGTGGATAAGCCGCTCTCCGAATACTTGCGGCCGCTTGTTTCGGTGCGGGAGGAGATGCCGATTGATGAGGTGCTGGTGACGCTTCAAAAAAGGAAAAGTTCCATGGCGGTCGTGGAGGATACCGAGCGAAAGACGGTTGGACTGGTGACGATCGAAGATCTTTTGGGCCAGTTGGTGGGCGGCACTTGACCCTTAAAAAAGGGCGTTGACAGAAATGCGCATTCTTGGTATGATAAAAAATAAGGAGGTGTTTCATGGATGCTTATTGCGTGAAATGTAAAGGCAAGAAACAGATGAAAGACGCGAAATCGGTTACAATGAAAAACGGTCGACCCGCGATGAAAGGGATTTGTCCGGACTGCGGAACAGGGCTTTATCGAATTCTGACGAAAGCGAAGTAAGACCGATTACAATCCGTTCTGACCAAAAAGCGCTCCTGATCGCGAAGGCAAGTCTCTCCAAGAAAGCGCACGAAGTGGTGATCTTGGACATGAAGGATGCATCCAATTTCACCGATTTTTTTGTCATCGCAAGCGGCACGTCCCAACGCCAGGTTCAGACGATTGCAGAGTGCATTGAGGAGACCCTCTCCAAGAAGGGACTTTCCCTCTGGCACCAAGAGGGTTATCGGGAGGGAATGTGGGTGGTTTTGGATTACGGCGATGTCATGGTTCATGTCTTTCAACAGGAAAAACGGGATTTCTACCGGCTCGAACGCCTCTGGGGAGAGGCTCCTCGGCAGTATGTGACGGATGAGGCAAAGCGCTCACCACTTTCCAGACGCGGGTAACGACCCTTCTACGACCCCTTCCCCGAAACCGAAAGACCTGCTCCAACAGCTCCTTGAAAAGACGGTCGGTTCTCTCTTCCCGGATCATGCCCAAGACTGCAGAGTGATTCTTGAAATTCCGAAGAGCCGCAGGCACGGAGATTTGACCACCAACATCGCCATGCGCCTCGGGAGTCTCGAAAAGAAAAATCCGATGATCGTGGCGCGGTCGATCCTCAGCTCACTCGAATCACTCCTCAGCGAACGTAAACTCAAGTCCCCCTTCAAAAAGAGCGAAATCCTTCCACCCGGTTTCATCAATTTCCATCTCAAAGAGGAGCATCACCGGAATATCCTCTCGGAGATTTCCGATTCGGATCGGTACGGCGCATCCCAACTCGGGAAGGGGATGCCGCTTCAGATTGAATTTGTGAGTGCCAATCCGACTGGGCCGCTCAGCGTGGCCCACGGGCGCCAGGCGGCGGTGGGGGATAGCTTGGCACGGATTCTGGAGTATGCCGGATACCAGGTGACGCGCGAATACTATGTAAATGACATGGGGAACCAGATCCGGCTTTTGGGGACGTCTTTGTCTGCGCGGTACAGAGAGTTATTCGGAGAGAAAACCGAGATCCCGGAAGGGGGATACCAGGGGAGGTATCTTATTTCCCTCGCTGAGGCAATACGGGCAGAACACGGGGAACGATTCCGAACCGAGACGGAGGAGAGCCGCTCCCTTTTTGAGCGGGTTGCAACCGAGAAAATTCTCGGAGTCATCCGGGAGAACCTTGCCCGTTTCCAGGTCTTTTTTGACCATTTCACGCATGAATCCGAGTTGCATGCCAAAGGGGAAGTTCAAAAGACTCTTGAGTTCCTTCGGAAAAGCGGTGACCTTTACGAGTCGGAGGGAGCCACCTGGTTCCGGTCCACCCGGCTGGGAGACGACAAGGACCGTGTCGTCATCAAGTCGGACGGAAGTTTTACGTATCTTGCTCCGGACATCGCCTACCACCAAAAGAAATTCAGCCTGGGATTCAAACGGCTCATCGATATTTGGGGTCCGGATCATCACGGCTATATCGGCCGGTTGAAGGCGGCCGTTCAGGCCCTGGGCCATCCGAAGGAATCCCTGGATGTTTTAATCATCCAGCTGGCGACCCTTTACCGGGAGGGAAAGCCGGTTGCGATGTCGACCCGGATGGGGGAGTTTATCACCCTTCAGGAGGTGATGGACGAAGTAGGGGTGGAGGCGGCCCGGTTTTTCTTTGTGATGAAAAAACGTTCCGCCCATCTTGATTTTGATTTGAGTCTTGCAAAAAGCCAGTCGCTTGAAAACCCGGTTTATACGATTCAATACGTTCATGCCCGGGTGGCCAATATCCTTAAGTTTGCGGAAGGGAAGATCAACCTCGCCCGGCGGACTGAGGCGGATGTGGCCCTTTTGAAGGAGCCGGAAGAATTGGAGATTTTGAAGCAACTGGGAGAATTTCCCGAAACCCTTCTTTCCTGTGCCAAGACCCTTGAACCGGTCTATCTGGTTTTGTATCTCCAGAAATTGGCAGGGGCATTCCACCGATTCTACCAGAAACACCGCGTCATCACGGACGATGTCCCGTTAAGTCTTGCCCGAGTTCAATTGGCCCTATGCGTCCAAAAAGTGATTCGTCGGGGACTGTCGCTATTGGGGATTACGGCACCCGACAAGATGTAAAGATTCCCTTTGACGTTGTCTCCCTTTATCCGGGGGAGGTCTATTCGCGGGACGCTTTCTTGAGGCGTCTTACGCGTCTCGGCTACCTCCGGTGTGAGCGGGTTACGGAACTGGGGGACTTTGCGGTCCGCGGGGAGACGGTGGAGATTTATCCTGTTTCTTTTGAGGACCCGATTCAAATCCTCTTTGACGGGGATCGAATTGAATCGATCCGGAGCTTCCGCCTCTTGGACCATGAGATCCAGGAGCCCCACCCCTTTTTCATCCTCCTTCCTTTTCATAAAGAGCTTCCGAAGCCCCCCAAGCCCTTCCCGGCCGAGGCGTACCAGGCCGTCCCGCTGCAGGGTGCCGTGGACCTTGAAGAGGGGGATTATGCGGTCCATGTCGAGTACGGCATCGGCCGTTACAAGGGGCTTGAGAAACTGAAGACCGATTCGGGACTCCGGGATCATCTGGTTCTGGAGTATGCGGAGGAGGACAAATTGTATGTCCCGTGCGAGCACCTCCATCTCATCCAGCGGTATGTCGGGCTCGGCGGCCGTGCCCCAAAACTCCACCGGCTCGGTTCCAAAGTCTGGAAAAAGACAAAAGAGATCTCCCAAAGGAACATCTACCGATATGCGGTTGAACTTTTGGAAGTCCAGGCGAAGCGATCGAGCCGGAAGGGACATCCCTTTTCAAAGGACACGGACTGGCAGAAGGAGTTTGAAGAGGCCTTTCAATATGAGGAGACGCCGGATCAAGTCCGTTCCGCTGAAGAAGTGAAGGCGGATATGGAACGACCGAAGCCGATGGACCGGCTTTTGTGCGGAGATGTGGGATACGGTAAGACGGAGGTGGCGCTTCGGGCAGCCTTTAAGGCGGTGATGGATGATAAACAGGTAGCGATGCTTGTCCCGACGACCATCCTGGCGGAGCAACATTTCAGGACGTTCCTGGAGCGGGTATCGAAATATCCGGTGCAGGTGGAAATGCTTTCCCGGTTCCGCTCCAAAAGCGAGATTGGGGAGGCGTTGAAAGGGATCCGGGAGGGAGGGGTGGATATCGTAATCGGGACCCACATGCTTTTCTCGGATAAAATCCGATTTAAGGATTTGGGACTGGTCATCATCGACGAGGAGCAGCGGTTCGGTGTCCGGCATAAAGAGCGCTTGAAGCGCCTCCGGTATGAGGTGGATGTTCTGACGCTGACCGCCACGCCGATCCCGAGGACGCTCTATCTTTCCCTGATGGGCGCCAGGGAGATGTCGATCATCAACACCCCGCCGGAGTCAAGGCGGCCGATTGAAACAGAGGTGACCGAGTTTGACGACGGTCTGATCCGGAAGGCGGCCCTTCTGGAACTCGAGCGAGGCGGCCAACTCTTTTTTGTGACGGACCGGATCAAGGGAATCGAGAAGATCCGAGATCACCTTTCGAAACTGATCCCCGAGGCGAGGATGGCGATCTGTCACGGCCAGATGCCGGAGCGGCACCTGGAGGAAGTGATGCATCAATTCATCACCCAGAAGATCGATTTTTTGATTTCAACCAATATCATTGAATCCGGAATCGACATCCCGACCGCCAACACCCTCTTTGTCAACCACGCCCACCGGTTCGGACTGTCGGACCTCTACCAGCTCCGCGGCCGAATCGGGCGGTTTAAGGAAAAGGCATTTGCCTATTTTTTTGTTCCGAGAGGGTATCTCCCGACGGAAGAGGGGAAGAGGCGCCTTTCGGCCATCCAAAGGTTCGGCGCCCTCGGTTCCGGATTTAAAATCGCCATGCGCGACCTGGAGATTCGGGGAGCCGGGAACATCCTTGGGGTGGAGCAGCACGGCACCATCCAGGCAATCGGTTTTGATTTGTATTTGAGATTGCTTCGCGAGACGATTGCGCGGTTGGAACGGATGGAGTTTGAGGAATGATTCGGAAAACCGGCCTGGTTTTGGCAGCACTTCTTTTTTGGGAGGGAGCGGCTTTCTCCCAGGAACCGGTTGCAAGGATCGTTGCGGTGGTGAATGACGAGGTCATCACCGAGCAGGAGCTTCAGGATGCGGTTCTGGAGGCGACCGGAAAAAAGGCAGAGGAGCCGTCTGTGCGGGAGTCGGCCCTCGACCGTTTGATCGAGCACAAACTGATTCTCCAGAAGGCGGCGGGACTCGGCATCTCCGTCACCCCCGAAGAGGTCCGGAAGGAAATCCAAAAGGTGAGGGAGAGTTTTCCCTCTGAGGAGGCGTTTCAACAGGCACTCGAAGATGCCCGCCTTACTTATGAAGCGTTTGAAAAGCGGTACGGAGAGCAACTTCTCATCCGGAAGATGGTCGGCCGTGAGGTCCAATCAAAGATCCGTGTCTCGCCGGGTGAGATTGAGACGTTTTACCAAGAAAACCTGACTTTCTTTCAAGGACCGAAACTCTGGCGGATTGCCCATATCCTTATCCGAAGAGAAAAACCGGGTGAAGCGGATCCGGAAGCCAAGGCCCGTGCCGAGGAAATTTACAAGCGTCTTGAGGCGGGGGAGCCGTTTTCGGAACTTGCCAGGCAGTATTCGGAGGGGCCCCGAAAAGAAGAGGGGGGGGACCTTGGATACATTGAACCGGACAAACTGATGCCGGAGATTACAGAGGTCCTCCGGGATCTTCCGATTGGAAGCGCTTCAAAAATGGTTGAAAGCCCGATTGGATACAACTTTTTCCAAATTCTGGAGCGGAAGCAAAACTACTCGATCCCGTTTAAGGAAGTCAAAAAAGAAATCGAGGCACGGCTCTACGAGGAAAAAACAAGAGCCGGTTATGCCGAGTGGGTTTCAAAACTGAAACAAAATGCCTATATCAAGAAATAACCCCACCGCCTACCTGACACTCGGGGATCCGGCCGGAATCGGTCCGGAGGTGGTTTTAAAGGCGCTGCAAAGTCCGCATCTTGGGTCCCTCCGGACCGTTGTCATCGGCTCCGGGAATGTTTTAAGCCGGGTCGAGCGCCTCACCCGGTTTTCCATCCCCAAAAAGGCCCTTTTTGTCGACTTAAAGAATGTTCCGGAAAAGGGGTTCCGTTATGGAAAAGTTTCCGCTATCTATGGGATGGCGGCCTTTGAATTTATTAAGGAAGGGGTTCAGCGGGTGGGGAGGGATCCTTTCGGGTTTTTGGTCACTGCGCCGATTCATAAAGAGGCCCTTCAAAAAGCAGGACTCCCATGGCCCGGCCATACGGAGATGCTTCAGGATTTAACCGGTGCCAAAAGAATCAACATGATGTTTGTTGGGAAGCGGCTCCGGATTTCGCTGGTGACCTGGCACGTGTCGATCCGCTCTCTTCCGAATGCGCTGACCTCCTCGGGTGTTTGGGATGCCCTCTTCTTGATGGAACAGGCCCTTCGCCGTTATTTTTCAATTCCGCGTCCGATGATAGGGCTTTGTGCTTTGAATCCGCATGCGGGGGAAGGGGGAATTTTCGGGGATGAAGAGAGGCGAATCCTCAAACCCGCTCTTCAACGTGCAAGACGGAAGGGGATCCGGGTGGAAGGACCCCTTCCATCGGATGATCTGTTCTACAGGGCGTATCACGGCCGGTATGACGGGGTGGTGGCCCTTTATCATGATCAGGGACTCATCCCCTTTAAAATGATTGAGCGGGAAGTCGGCGTGAATGTTTCGCTCGGACTTCCGTTTGTCCGGACCTCTCCGGATCACGGAACCGCCTTTGATATTGCGGGAAAAGACCGGGCCGACCCCCGTTCCATGATCGAAGCGATCCGATTGGGAAGAGCGATGACGATGGCCGATTCTGGAAAACGACATGGACCTTGGAACTCTTAAAGCACTTTTCCGGAAATATGATTTCCGGCCCAAGAAACGCTTGGGCCAAAATTTTTTGGTCTCCCGGTCAGTCGCCGAAAGAATATTGCAATGTTTCGGAGAAACGGAAGAGCCGGTTGTCGAAATCGGCGGCGGGTTTGGTGCGCTCACCGGACTTCTGGCAGAATCTTCTCCGTCTGTCTATGTCCTTGAACCGGACCCGGTTCTTTACGGGTATCTTTCGGAAAAGTTTCAAGGGAGGGAGGGCGTTTGGATCGAAAAGAAGGATATTCTTAAAACCTCCTTTAAAGAATATGCCGCTCCGAAGGCCCGCGTGATCGGCAATCTCCCGTACGCGATTACGAGCCCCATCCTGATCCATCTGGTCAACGAGCGGCGGTTTCTCGAAGAAGCGGTCGTGACGGTTCAGGAAGAAGTGGCGGAACGGCTGAAGGCGAAACCCAGAACCAAGGCCTACAGCCCCCTCAGTTGTCTTTTACAGTGTTTTGCCGAGATAACAGCCCTTTTCAAGATCCCGCCGGGCGCTTTTTACCCCCGGTCGAAAGTCGATTCCCGTGTGGTCCGGATCCGTTTTCTCATCCGGCCGGCCGTCGCCCCCAGGGACCTTGATTTTATGTTCCAGGTCATCCGGGCCGGTTTTGGGAAGCGGCGTAAGCTCTTGGCCAATGCCCTCCAGGATTTAGGCCTTCCCAAGGAAAAGATCGTGGCCGGTCTGGAAGAGGCCGGTTTTTCTAAGGGGGTGCGAGCAGAGGAGTTAGAGCTTTCCGCTTTTGCCCGGCTCTCGGATCAATTTCAGACATTGACAAGGGGGAAAAAGTAGTGTATACTATTGCGTAGTTTGAAGTTTTGACAATCGAATAAGACGAAAATCCAGGAAACTGGATTCCACACTCAGCAACGGGTGTGGGAGGCAAACCCGCCGAAAGGCGGGGACGCCTACTAGGGACTCCAAAGAAGACAAAAGGGTGCCCGGTAGGCCCAATCTGACAGAGGTCAGGTCGGGCAAAGCCGTGAACCTTCATCTCGAAGGGTAGTCGGGATAAGGTTGTCTGGTTGCCGAAGGAACGTTTTACCCCATCTTCTTTGGAGATGGGGTTTTTTGTTTGCGATAAGGACGGTGATTCCGATGAAAAAAATTGGAATAGGACTTATCCTATTTTCCTTGATTCTGTTGAGCGGAAAAGGGGTCCAGGCCTTGATTATTCCCCAGATGACGATGGAAGAGATGGTGGCGCGGGCCAATACGATTGTGATCGGGACCGGGGAGCATTTTCATTTTCATCCCGATCCGGAAGGGAAAGCCCTCTATGCCTTTATCCGCTTCCGGGTGAAGGAATATCTGAAGAATGACCTCGGCGAAGAAGAGATTGTCATCATGCAGATTGCCCAGGAGAAGGGCGAAGACGGAAGTTATGATTCAGGGCCTTTTGCCCTGAAGATGGATGAAGAGGTGGTTCTTTTCCTCACCGAGGAAGACAACGAAGGATTCCGCCATGTCTTCGGGCTTTCCCAGGGAAAATTCTCCGTTGTGGAAGGCCGGCGCGGTGAAAAAAATCTTGTCCAAGAGATGAAGGGAATCCGGCTTTTCAACAAAGAGACGGGTGAGATTTCCGAAGCAAAGGATAAAATCCGGATTAAAATGACGTATGACGAATTCCGGAACTTTGTCCGGCGGACCGTCTCCACCATCGAGGCCCGGAAAAAAGCGCTGGCCGCCATCCCGCCGAATACTTCTTATTGACAGAACGGGCGTCTTTTTTGTAAGATAATCCCTACGGAGCCGTAACCCTCAAACCGTGGGGGAAGGGTGAGCCATCACCCGGAAGAACTCGTCCGGCTCTGTCTCCGAAAAGATCCCGCCGCATGGCGGCAATTTGTCAGCCGCTACGCCCCGCTTGTCCACCACGCCATCCGACGCACCTTTAACCGGTACCAGTTTCCTTTTCAGACCGAAGACCTGGAGGATTGTCTCCAACAGGTCTTTTTTCATTTGTGGGAGAAGGGCCTGAAGCAGGCAAAAGGGATCCGACAGCCGGAGGGGTGGTTAGTCATCGTGACCTATCGGGTCACCCTGGATTGGATGCGGAAAGAACGGGGAAGGAACCGGCTCATTTCTCTTGACACACTTCTCCCGGATCCGGCAAAGGACCCTCGTCTGGTGCTTGAGACATTTTCGGCTGAGACCTCCCTGGAAGAAGGAATGTCCACCCTTCCGGAAAGGGAAGCAGTTCTTCTCCGGTTGAATCTTGTCGAAGGGAGGACCCATGCGGAGATTGCAGAACTTCTCAGACTCCCTGCCGGGACCGTCTCCTATCTCATCAAGCAGGCAAAGGGAAAAGTAGCCCATTTCTTAAAGAAGCACCTGGGGGAAAAATAAAGTTCCAAGAATTTTCCGACATTTTACGTCATATATAGATAGGAAAGACGATGAACAAACTGCCTGAAAAGACCCTCTCATGTCCCATAGAACGCTCACTTTGGGATTACCGATCTGGCTTCCTCTCAAAGCGGAGGGAGGATGGTATCCGCCGGCACCTTTTTCGCTGTCGGTTCTGTCTGGAGGCACTCTTGGTGACTGATGAGTCGCTACGAGGGATTGGGTTTGATCCGGAGGAGCCACCGTCCAAGGACTCCTTGGAAAGGGTCGTCTCTTTTGCAAAGAGGGACCGTCCTTCAAAATCCCTGTTTCAAAAGTCTTTTTGGCTTTTTCTGTCCCTTTTTTCGATCGGACTTTCATTCCTCTTTAGCCGCTTTTTCCTTCAATGGCTCATCCTCGGCCTTCTTTTCGGTCTGAAATGGGTCTTTGATACCGCAACGAACCGGACCCTCATTGTCATGTACGATCACTTGATAAGGAGGAAAGAGTCAGACGATACCAGAGAAGTAGGGCGGGGTGAGAGATGTGAGGAGAAGGCGCCCCCGTAGTTCAACCCATTTTGTTTCAACGGGTTATGGAAACCCCTAATTTTTTTAAAATTTTCCCAAGAATTTTCCGAAATTTTACGTCATGTATAAGTGAGGCCATATGTCAGAAACGTTGAATCATCAACAAAAAGGAGGAACCATGAACGACACACTTACACTTGAGGTAACAGGAATGCGAAGACTGGATGGGGAGGGGAAGGTCAAGGCGTTTTGTGATCTTTCTATCTGCGAGTCCTTTCTGGTCAGGGGCTTTAAAGTGGTTGAGGGAAAAAAAGGTCCCTTTGTCGGGATGCCGGGCCGTCAGGGAGGGGATGGGAAGTGGTATGATACGGTGCGCCCTTTGAATGAGGAAGTGAAAGAACGTCTGAATGAGATCATCTTAAGCGCCTATCAAGATGGAAATGGAGAAATCTGACCAAGGGAAATCTTTAGGCAAATTCGGGGAGATTCTTGCGGAACGATTCCTAAAGGATCGAGGATACGCTATTCGAGAGAGGAACTTCCGATGCCCACTCGGCGAAATCGACCTTGTGGCGGAAGAGGGAGGGGAGCTGGTGTTCGTTGAGGTGAAGAGCAGGCGGGGAGGAGGATTCGGGTTCCCCGAAGAGCAGATTTCCTGGAAAAAACAGAGGAAACTGGAACGGCTTGCCGCTTATTATCTGAAACGGTACCGGCATGACGTTCCGGTCCGGATCGATGTCGTTGCGATTCTCCTCGGTCCAGAGAAGGAAATTCTCTCAATCACGCTTTACCCCGCCGTCTCTTTCTCCAGATGAGATGATTGCAACCGTTTTTTCCGTCGGTATCTTCGGTATTGATGGCTACCTGATCGAGGTGGAGGTCGACATATCGGAGGGGCTTCCCAGTTTTTCCATTGTGGGGCTGCCGGATGCGGCTGTCCGGGAGAGTGTTGACCGGGTGAGGAGTGCTCTTAAGAATTCCGGCTTTGTTTTTCCGAGGAAACGGGTGACGGTGAATCTTGCTCCTTGTGATGTAAGAAAAGAAGGCCCCTCTTTTGACCTTCCGATTGCGCTGGGCATTTTAAAGGCGACAGGACAACTTTCCGGAGAGATTCCCGAGAGGACCGCTTTTTGCGGTGAACTCGCTCTGGATGGAAGGGTTCGTCCTATTTCAGGGATGTTGCCGAGGGCCGAAGCGGCTGCCAAAGCAGGCAAGAAGCGATTGGTGATTCCGAAGGGAAATGCCTTTGAGGCGGCATTGGTTCAATCCCTTGCGGTCTTTCCGATTCAAACCCTTTCGGAAGGGATTCGGTTTCTCGCGGGTGAACTGAAACGGGGTAAAATCCGGCTTGATCCGAAGAGACTCTGGCACTCAAACGGTCACCAACCCATCCTTGATTTTCAGGATATCAAAGGACAATTCTCTGCCAAAAGGGCCCTTGAAGTCGCTGCGGCAGGAAATCACCATCTTCTCCTCATCGGACCGCCGGGGGTTGGGAAGACCCTTTTGGCGAAAGCGCTCCCGACGATTCTTTCGGAGATGACGGTTGAGGAAGCGATTGAAACGACCAAGATTCACAGCGTTTCGGGCCTTTTGACTCATAAGAGGCGTTTTCAGATGACCCGTCCCTTCCGCTCGCCCCATCACACCATTTCCGACGTAGGACTGGCTGGCGGAACTTCCCATCCGAGGCCGGGAGAGGTGAGTCTGGCGCATCAAGGAGTCCTTTTTTTGGACGAGCTTCCCGAGTTCAAACGACCAGTTCTGGAAGTCCTCCGGCAGCCGCTTGAAGAAGGAAAAATCTCCATCAGCCGCGCGGAATTTTCCGTCACCTATCCTGCCCGATTCATGTTGATCTGTGCAATGAATCCCTGCCCGTGCGGTTATCTGTCCGATCCCAAAAGGAGTTGTCGCTGCAGTCCCAACCAGATCGAACACTATTACCAACGGATTTCAGGGCCGCTCCTTGACCGGATCGATATGCATCTGGAGGTTCCTCCTCTGAACTTTGAAGAAATGACCGCTGCGCCTCGGGGGGAGTCATCTGAGACCATCCGGGAACGGGTCCTCAAGGCCCGTGCCATTCAAAGGAAGCGATACGTGGAGGAGGGTATCTTTTGTAACGCGGAGCTTGGACCAAGACAGATTGGACGCTTTTGCCCTTTGCCAAAGGAAGGGGAAGATCTTGTTCGCCTGGCGGTCCAGGAACTCGGTTTCAGCATGCGGGCCTTGGACCGGATCCGGAAACTTGCAAGAACCATTGCCGATTTGGAGGGCTCCGAAACCATTCTTCTTCCTCATGTCTCAGAGGCGGTCAGTTACCGCTCTCTCGACCGGGACTTTTGTGCTTTATCTACCCATATGTGAGTGATACAATAGGGAAGGCACAAAAGGAGGGTGGGATGGCAAGTTTCAAAGACCGGATTTTCCGTGCAGCAAAACTCGATGTCAGCGTCTATGAAGAGGTGGAAGCGGATAAAGGGGCGATGAGCCAGGCGATGGGGGTGGTGGTCCTTTCAAGCATCGCCGCCGGCATCGGGACCATTCAAACCGGAGGGGTTGGGGGGATTCTGGTTGGAACCGTTTTCACCCTCATCGGGTGGTTCATCTGGGCATTCCTGACATATCTTATCGGAACCAAATTTCTCCATGAGCCAAAGACCAAGACGGATTATGGACAACTCCTCAGGACCATCGGATTTTCCTCAAGCCCGGGCATCATTCGGATTTTTGGAGTCATTCCCGGATTAACCCCTGTCGTTTTCCTCGCCGCCTCGGCCTGGATGCTGGTTGCCATGGTGATTGCGGTCCGGCAAGCACTCGATTATCAAAGTACCTGGCGCGCGGTGGGTGTCTGCCTGATCGGCTGGTTCGTCCAGGCGCTTTTTTTGGTTCTTCTCTTTTCCATTGCGGGTGGCGGCGTCAGGCAACCGGTTTAAGGGGATTTTCAGCCGTTGGCAGGGTGGAGAGATTTTTGGTACTGCACCAAATTCCGGATCCCTCCTAGACTCTTCATTTTTTTCATTTTTATCTATTATCAATGCCTAATCCCTCTTTGGTGTGCGGTGGCTTCTCTTTGGGACAGGCTCATCTTCCGAAGAAACTTCCTTTCTTCCGTTCCTCCTCCGGTCCTCCGGTATCGGGTTCACGGACACCCGGGGCTCAGCGATTTTTTAAAGATCGGCCGGCTTTGTCAGGCGGATATCACACAGATCCTGAACAGGATGGGGAGACGGTTCGATTCGTTTCATAACATTTTAGATTTCGGGTGCGGTTGCGGTCGAACTCTCATTTGGTTCAGCCCGAAAGGCGGATCCCCCTCTTTTTTTGGAACCGATATCGATCGTGAAGCCGTCTCCTGGTGTCGGGATCATCTTCCTTTTGCCCAATTCGAACAGAACGACCGACTCCCACCCCTTTCATACCCCTCCCAGACATTTGATCTGGTTTATGCCGTTTCAGTATTTACACACTTCGATGAGGAACTTCAATTCTTATGGCTGCGGGAGTTAAGACGGGTCATGAAAAGCGGCGGCATCCTTCTTCTTTCACTGCATGGCGAATATTATCAGAAAAGACTCCCTCCTGATGCCTTGCGTTTCCTAAAAGAGCACGGCTTTGCCTTCGTCAAGATTACTTCCAAACCGATGGATGGCATTCCCTCAGGGTGGTTTCAGAATGCGTATCATACGAAGGACTATATCCTCAAGGTTTATTCGAAAGAGTTCAACGTGCTGGACTATCTTCCGAAGGGGTTCGCCGGTTATCAGGATGTTGTTCTTCTGGAGAAGCCCTGAGCCGTTTTTCTGTTTTTTTCCGAGAGACGATGTTATAATAGAAATATGATCTGGCTGAAGGATTTATGGGACACTTTTAAACATCTCAAGGTACCGGATGTTCTGGACATCTCGGTGATGGCCTGCCTTGTCTACTTTATCCTTCTTTGGTTCAAGCGGACAAAGGCGGCCTTTGTGGCCCGGGGAATTTTCATCTTTGCAATGGTGTATGTCATTGCCCAGCAGGCCGGGATGTATCTCACCACATGGCTTTTTCAGGGATTCTTCGCCATTTTCGTGATTGCCCTTGTGATCATTTTTCAGGAGGAGATCCGGAGTTTTTTTGAACGGATTGCGGTCTGGAGTCTCGGCAGACGCTCCTCCCATCCTCTGCAGCCGGAGGAAGTGGAGATTCTTGTTCGGACTTCCGGGCATTTTGCCAGGGAGCGGATCGGGGCGTTGATTGTGCTCAAGGGACTCGACCCCCTTGAGCGACATATCGAGGGGGGAGAAAGTCTCGACGGCAAGGTTTCAGAACCGCTCCTCGAAAGTCTCTTTGATCCGCATTCCATCGGTCATGACGGGGCGGTCGTGATTGAAAATGACCGGGTGGTCCAGTTTGGCGTCCACCTTCCTCTTTCAAAGGAATTCAGCAAACTCGGCAACGTCGGGACAAGACACGCCGCCGCGCTCGGCCTTTCCGAACGGACCGATGCCCTCTGCATTGTCGTTTCGGAAGAACGGGGAACCATTTCTCTGGCGCGGAACGGCAGCATGAGCATTGTGGATAATCTCGAATTCTTGGAAGAACGGGTCGCCTCTTTCTTCCGGGAGATGGCGCCGAAACAGGTAAAACACCGCTGGTGGCAGGATGCCTGGAGGCGAAATCCGAACGAAAAAGCGATTGCTTTGGTCATCTCTGTGGCGCTTTGGCTCGTCTTTGTCCAAGGCTTCAACCCTTCCAGTAATGTGTTCAAGGTGCCGGTTGAGGCGCGCTCAGTGGATGACCGGTTCAGGGTGATGGCGGTCCGTCCCCAGAAAGTGACTGTGACGGTCCATGGACTGAAACGGGATTTGAAGCTGCTGAACCCCTGGAACCTGAAGGTCTCTATGGTTGCCGATCAGGCGGAGGAGGGGACGCATCAGATTATGATTACCGAAGAAAGTCTCTCCCTGCCCGGAACGGTAGCGCTGATCGGGGTCGATCCCCCGTTCGTGGAACTGGAACTCTCGAAGTCAAAGGGTAAACCATTCCTCCACCTTTTCGGAACCCCTCCTGAGGAAAAGCCGACCCCGGCACCTGTCGAGGAAGAGGGGCATGTCCAAACTACCCCCTAATCCCATTCTTTCCTTTTTTTCCCAAAAGCCGGCTGATTTGACAAAGCTCCTCATCTTTACGCATGACCATCCCGATCCTGATGCCATTGCCAGTGCCTGGTCGCTGGCCTATCTTGCCGAGCAGATCGCCGGAATCCGTTCACGCATCGTGTATCGGGGGGTCATCGGAAGGATGGAAAACCAGATGATGATTCGGACCCTCCGGATTCCGGTCCAGCTCATCCGCACAAACGATTACGCTTATTCCTCTCATATGGCGACGGTTGATACCCAGCCGCCTTTTCAAAACAATTCTTTCCCGAGCCGCCGCCGTGCCCTGATGGTGATTGACCATCACCTTCGCCATGCAAAAACCAAGGGAGAGTTCGTTCACATTGATGCGTCCGTCGGAGCGACCACCACCCTCCTCGCTGAGGCGCTTCTTGAGGCGGGGGTGAATGTCCCGACCCGGCTTGCCACCGCAATCGTCTATGGCATTACATCCGAAACCCAGAACCTATGGCGGGAGGCGACGCCGAGGGACATCGCCGTCTATCGGATATTATTCCCAAAGGCGAGCATCAACACCCTTTCCAAAATTCAAAATCCCTCCCGCCCCAGCTCCTTTTTTGCCATTCTCGGAAAGACGATCCACCACGCATTCGTCGTCGGCCGTGTGATCGGCGTTCATCTGGGACCGGTCCCGAGCCAAGATGTGGTGGCCCATATGGCCGATTTTCTCCTGACGCATGAAAAGATGAAATGGTCCATCGTAACCGGTCGTTTCGGAGGCCGGCTGTATGTCTCCCTCCGGACGAATCACCGGCGCGCCCAGGCAGGGAAACTTCTCTGGCGTCTTCTCGGTTCCGGGACCTCGGCCGGGGGGCATGCGATGATTGCGGGCGGTTCCATGACCATCGAGAAGAAAGAGGAGGAAACCGCCTGGGACAAAGCGGAGCAGGAGATCCTCACGAACTTCCTCGGCAGTCAGGGATATAAAGAGCCGCTTGTATTTCAGTATCCTTATCGGGGTTCGTAGGAGAGGCAAATGGCAGTCCCGCATGCTTTGGTTTCTCTTTTGGAACGGTATGTGGAAGAGGATCCGGCTCTGGCAGGTCATACGCTGGAAACGATGACCGAGGCGGAGGCGGTTGCCGTTTTGAAAGCGCTGAAGCCGAAGTTCTGCGCCCAGATCTTTCCCCATCTCCAGGTGACTCATGCGGCGGCCCTTCTCAAGGAAATCCCGCCGACTCTTTTCGGGGAGATTGTGGAGCGGATGCGGCCGGAGCAGGCGGCCGCGATTCTGATTCACCTCTCCCATGACCTTCGGAAAGTCCTCCTGGAGTATCTTTCGCCCGACATCAAGCGGGAGCTCCAGGAAATCTTAACCTTCCCGGAAAACAGCGCCGGCCGGATTATGACGACGGAATATCTCGCCTTTCACGAAGAGATTAAAGTAAGGGATGCGATTCAGCGGATCCGGGCACTGGCGAGCCAGCAAGCACCCACCACCTACGCCTATGTGGTGGATGGCGTGAAGCGCCTCAAAGGGGTGCTGAACATGCGGGATCTTTTGCTGGCCCAGGGGGATGCGCCTCTTTCTTCCATCATGAAGACCAATGTTTTTACAGTGGATGGTTTCATGGACCGTGAGGAGGTGGCACACGAACTGACCAAACGCCATTTTTTCACCGCCCCGGTCGTGGATGCGCAGGGACACCTTCTCGGAGTGCTCAAAACGGACGAGCTGATCGGGGAGATTCGGGAAGAAGCCACAGAGGATATTTTGAGGATGGTGGGTGCCGGAAACGACGAACGGACCTTTTCTCCCGTCCCTTTTTCCCTGCGGAAACGTCTTCCGTGGCTGCATGTCAATCTGGCGACCGCCTTTTTGGCGGCGCTCGTGGTCGGCCTGTTTGAGGATATCATTGACAAAGTCACACTCCTGGCCGTCTTTTTACCGGTTGTCGCGGGGCAGGGGGGGAATGCCGGCGCCCAAACCCTCGCGGTGGTGATCCGAGGTCTTGCGTTGCGGGAAATTCATCCTTCAAACGCGACAAAACTGATTTTGAAGGAGGCGGGAGTCGGGGTCTTCAACGGACTGATTATCGGACTGGTCACGGCGGCGGTAACATGGGTTTGGAAGGGAAATCCCTATTTGGGGCTCGTCATCGGACTCGGCATGCTTGTGAACCTTACGGTGGCGGGTCTTATGGGAGCGGCCATTCCGCTCGCCTTGAAAGGGTTCGGGTGGGACCCGGCCCAGTCTTCCAGTATTTTTTTAACCACCTTCACCGACGTGGTCGGCTTTTTCGCCTTCCTCGGGTTTGCCGTCCTGTTTCAGAATCTCCTCATGTAGGTCATGAGAAAAAATTGGTGCAAAAAGGCGAAAGACGTTCTATAATAAAAAGTCACTGAAAGCGTTGGTAAAGAAATGGACGAACAAACAAAAAAAATTGCCCTCCGTATGATTTCCTACGGGCTCTATGTGATCGGTGTAAAGGGTGATTCCAGTGTCCATGCCTTTACCGCTACGTGGCTCAGCCAGGCCTCCTTTAAACCGCCGCTCGTGATGTTGGGAGTTCTGCGGGATGGGCATTCGGCCAAGATGATCCGGGAAAGCGGCTTGTTTTCGGTGAATCTGTTGGGGAAGGGTCAGGAAGCCGTTGCGAAGACCTTTTTCAGGTGCCCGGCGCCGAAGGAGGGTAAATTTGGGGAGATCGCTTTTGAGCTCGGAAAAAGCGGCTGTCCTATTTTGGAAGATGTTCCTGCTTTTCTGGAATGCCGTGTCGTGGAGATAGTAGAGAAGGGGGATCATTGGGTTGTTGTGGGAGAAGTGATTGAAGCGGGGGTGAGAAAGGAGTCGCTTCCGCTTCTTCTTTCCCAGACCGCATGGACATACGGCGGTTAAAACGACCCTTTCGTTACGGGTGACCTTTGGAACCCTATCACAAACGATAGGGTTTTTTTCTGATGAAAAAAAGAGACCTTGCCAAACAGATTGTTGAGCAGCTCCGAAAAAAGGGTTTTGAATCCTACTGGGCGGGAGGGTGCGTCCGGGACATGCTCCTTCGTCAGAATCCCAAGGATTATGACATCGCGACAAAAGCCGCTCCTGATCAGGTGAGGGCCCTTTTTCCGAAAGTGATTCCGGTGGGTGAGAAATTCGGGGTTGTGATGGTTGTGGTAGAAGGAGAACATTTTGAAATAGCGACCTTCCGGACGGAGGGAAAATATTCCGATGGTCGCCGGCCCGACTCCGTCTCATTCGCCAGCGCTGAAGAGGATGCCCACCGCCGTGATTTCACCATGAACGGCCTTTTCTACGACCCTGTTACAGAGAAGGTTCTTGATTTTGTCGGAGGGCAAGAAGCGATCCAGAAGAGGGTTGTCGAAACGGTTGGGGATCCTGCGGAGCGGTTCCAGGAAGACAAACTCCGGCTCCTCCGCGCCATCCGTTTTGCCAGCACTCTTTCCTTCGAGATTGAATCCCGGACCTTTGAGGTTTTGAAGCGTCTTGCTTCTGAAATCAAGAAGGTTGCTCCGGAGAGGATCCGGGAGGAGTTGGCCAAAATCTTGACCCGCCCAGGCGCCGGACGGGGACTGGAACTCCTGAGCGAAAGCGGACTTCTCCGGGAAATTCTGCCGGAGGTGGAAGCGATGAAGGGGGTGGAACAGCCGAAGGAATTTCATCCGGAGGGCGATGTATTTGTTCATACGCGGTTGATGCTGGATCAGCTCGATCACCCTTCTATCACCCTTGCTTTTGCATGCCTTTTGCATGATGTGGGAAAACCCCCCACCTTTCAAGTGGCGGACCGGATCCGGTTTAACGAGCATGCCGAAGTCGGCGCCCGGATGGCAGAGGCGATTCTGGAACGGCTCCGATTCTCCAATGAGGAAAAGGAAAAGGTCGTTGCCTGTGTACAGAACCACATGCGTTTCAAGGAAGTCCAGCGGATGCGGGAAGGGAAACTTAAGCGTTTGCTTCAGGATCCCACCTTTCCGGAACAGATGGAACTTCACCGGATTGACTGTGCCTCAAGCCACGGGAATCTTGGGAACTGGGAATTTCTGAAACAAAAGCTCCAGGAATACCGCGAGGAGGATATCCGTCCGAAACCGTTCCTCACCGGGGGGGATCTTTTGGCTCTCGGTTTTAAAGAGGGGCCGCTTCTTGGAAAGATTCTCAACGAAGTAAACGACCGTCAGCTGGAAGGGGAGCTGAAGTCAAAGAACGAGGCCCTTTCCTGGGTCAGGGTGCATTATTCACCTTCTTCGGGTTAAGAGAGCGCTCCTTGAAAAAAAGGAGGGGTTGTGTTATAATTGTAACCAATAGCAGGAGTGAAAGTTATGTCGCTATCCTTTTGAGAGGAGGGGGTCGTGGCGCAGGATCAGGGTCCGTCGAAAGACCGGAGGGTATTGGATGAAGCAATCGCAAAAGAGAGCGAATTCATCCCCCGGCTTGTGTCCGAAATCGAAAAGGTCATTGTCGGACAGAAATATCTGATTGAAAGACTATTGATCGGCCTCCTTGCCAACGGTCATATTCTGATCGAAGGAGTTCCGGGGCTTGCAAAGACCGCCTCGGTCCGGACCCTTTCACAGGCAATTGATACCAAATTTCAAAGAATCCAGTTTACTCCGGACCTTCTTCCCGCCGACCTGATCGGAACGTTAATTTACAATCCCAAGGACGGAAATTTTACCACCAAAAAGGGACCCCTCTTCGCCAACATTATCCTGGCGGATGAAATCAACCGCGCCCCTGCCAAGGTGCAAAGCGCTCTCCTGGAGGCGATGCAGGAACATCAGGTGACGATTGGGGAAAATACCTTTCCGTTGGATGACCCCTTTTTGGTGTTGGCGACGCAGAATCCGATTGAACAGGAAGGAACCTATCCCCTCCCGGAGGCCCAGGTGGACCGCTTCATGCTGAAGTTGAAGATCACCTATCCCACCTCCAAAGAGGAAAGGGTCATCATGGACCGGATGACGAGTTCCAAGCCGATCATCGTCAACAAGGTCATTTCCCCCCAGGAAATCATCCGGGCCCGGGGGGTGGTACGCGACATCTATATGGACGACCGGATTAAAGACTACATCGTGAATCTTGTCGCCGCAAGCCGTGAACCGGAACAGTACCATCTCGACATTAAGGGATACATCCTCTACGGGGCCTCCCCCCGCGCGACCATCAATCTCACCATCGCTTCCAAAGCACACGCCTTTTTAAAACGACGGGCCTATGTCACGCCGGAGGATGTCAAGGCGATCGGCATGGATGTCCTCCGTCACCGGATTCTCATTACGTATGAGGCGGAGGCGGAGGATATCACTTCCGAGCGGATTGTTGAAAAACTCTTCGAGGGGGTTCCCGTTCCATGATTCCGAAGGAATTTTTCCGCCGGATTCGTCAGCTCGATATCACCACCAAACGGCTGGTCACCGACCTTTTTGCAGGAGAATATGAGAGTGTGTTTAAAGGGAGGGGCATCGAATTTGCCGAGGTCCGGGAATATCAGATCGGAGATGATATCCGGACCATCGACTGGAATGTCACCGCCCGGATGGGCCGCGCCTACACCAAGCGTTTTGTGGAAGAGAGGGAACTGACAGTCATGTTTTTGGTGGATATCAGCGCCTCCGGTTTCTTCGGAAGCGGCGAAAAAACAAAGCGGGAGTTTGCGGCGGAGCTCTCCGCGGTGCTGGCTTATTCGGCTTTTTCCAATCAGGATAAAATAGGACTCCTGCTTTTTACGGACCGGGTCGAGAAATTCCTCGCCCCCAAAAAGGGAAGGATGCATTTATTGGAGGTTCTGCGTGACCTCCTTTATTTCAAGCCGAAGGGAAAAGGGACCCGGTTGAAAGTGGCACTTGATTTTTTAAACCGGGTCATTCCGAGACGGTGTGTCGTTTTTATCGTTTCGGATTTTTTGACGGAGGATTACTGGCAACTGCTCCGGATCACCCATAAGCGTCATGATACGATCTGCGTGGTGATTCAGGACGAACGGGAAAAGGAACTTCCACCGGTTGGACTTGTAGTCTTTGAGGATGCGGAGACGGGAGAAGTGGCTGCCATGAACACATCTCGGGAGGTCCTCCTTCAGTTCTTCAGGAACAACTCCCAAAAAAGAACCGAAGCGCTTTTTGAGCGCTTTCGTTCAGCCGGAATGGATGCCATCCCGATCGTGGTGGGGGATCCTTATATCGAGCCGTTAATGAAATTTTTCAGGACCCGCCAGAGAAGGCAGAGTCTGCATGCGGCATGAAAAGTCCCCTTGGGTGCATGGCTTTGGGGATCGGGTTTCTTCTTTTTGGAAGCGTCGCCGAAGCCAAGCCACCTGTCCAATGGTACACCCGCCTCGATAAAGATGTTGTCACTGTCGGAGACGAAATTACCTACGAAATCAGTGTGACCCATCCGAAGGGAATCATCGTCCAATTTCCGACCGAGGAAAAGGTCTTCGACCCTTTTGAGCTGAAGCGGCATCGTCCTTTTCCGAGACGGGAAGAAGGGATTCAGGTCACCGAAGGGATCCGTTATGTCTTGACAATATTCCGCGTCGGAGAATGGCAGATTCCCGCCCTGACCATCGACTATACTGACTATCGGGAAAGCGCCTTACCCGAGAGTCCCCTCAAGCAGGGTCAGGCATCCTCCGGCGTACGGAGCTCCGTATCAACCGAGCCCCTGACCGTTTTGGTCCGGAGCGTCCTCGGAGAAAGCCCCTCGCCGGGACTGGATATCCAGAAATTGAAACCGCCAAAAGAAGACCGCCTCCCACGAATCTTCAGGACGGCCGCCGTCGCCTTTCTCTCGGTCGGTGCGCTTTGTATCGGGCTTTACGGTTTCATCCATTTTTTACCGAAGCAGATCCCCCGACTGCAGCGAGAGGATCCCAAGATCACATTTGGACGGGAACTCCGCATTTTGCGCCAAAAACTCGATCAGCAGAGGGTTGTGACTCCCCAAGATTACGAGAACCTTGCCAGGTCCCTCCGGAGGTTTCTTTCGGGGGAATATGATCCCCTTTCCCTCCATTGGACCACCCATGAACTCCATGAACGGATGACGGAGTACCCCCCGACCCGCTCGATCGCCGATCGGGTCCACCAGATTTTATCGGCATCGGACCTCGTCAAATTTGCCAGCCGTGAGATTTCCCGGGATGAACTGGAACTTTTCCTCCGGGATCTGGAAGGACTCCTTCCGGAGAAGCCAGGATGAGCGAACACCCCTTCAGGATTGCCAGTCCTCTTTTTTTGGTTCTCTTTCCGGTTTTCATCATCTTCTTTATCCTTTATGTCAAAAACAGAATCGGCAGGGAAACGACGCTTTCTTTTTCGAGTCTTGGGTTTTTCCGGGCGAAGGATGCGGTCGTTTCCATCCCCCAGAGAAATTTTTTTCTCGGAATTCGGGGAATGGCCCTCCTCCTTTTGGGGCTGGCGCTTTTGAGGCCGCAACAGGGGGAGGGGATCGAAGAGATTCGGGATAAAGGGATCGATCTTGTGATGGCACTGGATGTTTCCGGGAGCATGAAAGCACTCGATTTTTTGCCGAAAAACCGGTTGGAGGGAGCCAAGGAGGCGGCTAAATCGTTCATTGAGCGACGAAAAGGAGACCGGATCGGACTCGTTGTATTCGCCGGGGAAAGCTACCTTCAATGCCCCCTGACACTGGATCACGAGCAGCTCTTACGTCTTTTGGAGGAAGTCACCATCGGGATGGTGGAGGATGGGACCGCCATCGGACTCGCGCTCGCCCGTTCGGTCGAGCGAATGAAGGAGTCGGATGCCGAAACCCAGGTGGTGGTTCTGCTTACGGACGGAATCAACAATGCGGGCGGGGTGGATCCGATGGAGGCGGCGCAACTTGCCAGTCATTTCGGGGTGAAGGTCTATACCATCGGTGCGGGGAAGACCGGCATGAGTCTTTATCCGGTGGAAGAGAAGGGGCCCAAGGATGAACTCCTTTCCGAAGAGAAATATGTCCGGGTGTTGAACGAACTGGACGAACCGGTGCTACAGGCGATGGCCAAGGCCACCGGAGGACAGTATTTCAGGGTGGAGGACAAACTTTCTCTGGACAGAACCTTTCAGGAGATTGACCGTTTGGAAAAAGTGGGGGTTATTTCAAAGCGTTATAAAAATTACCTGGATCTTTACCGGTGGCTCGTCTGGCCGGCGTTTGTTTTGTTGAGTCTTGAGATTCTCCTCCGAAACGCCTTCTTTTTGAAAATTCCATAGGGGCCTATGCGCTGGCAGTCTCCCGGTCTTTTATTTTTGTTTTTTCTTTTTCCGCTTTTGACGGCGCTTTTGGTCTATGCGGAACGGGAGCGGAAGCGGCGGATTCAACTCTTCGGGAGAGGGGCCTTTGAGCGGCACCTGAAAGAAACGACGCTGGAGGGAAGGCGGTTACTGAAATCCTTTTTGGTTTTGGTAGGGTGGCTTTGTTTGATTGTTGCGCTTGCTTCTCCCCAGACGGAAAGCCGGGTGAAAATCAAAAAGAAAGTCGGTTCCGAATTTCTTCTCGCCCTTGACACGTCCTTGAGTATGTTGGCGCGGGATGAGTCGCCGGACCGGTTCACCCGCGCCAAAGAGGAGGTGCGCCGCCTTTTGGAGCGGCTGGAAGGGTACCGGGTCGGCCTCATCATCTTTGCCGGAACCAGCTTCATTCAGAGTCCCTTGACGCTGGACCACAGTGCCCTCCGTTTTTTTCTCGACTCGGTGACGACCGAAAGTCTGCCGGTCCCGGGAACAGCACTCAAAAAGGTGATTGAGACGGCGCGAAAAGGGTTCCGCGGGGAAGGAGGGACACGCAAGATCCTCGTTCTTTTTACGGACGGGGAGGATCTGGAAGGCGAAGATCCGCTTCCTGAGGCACGGGAGGCGAACCGGGAAGGAATGACTATTTACGCCATCGGTTTTGGGTCCCCCTCCGGATCTTTAATCCCGATTTACGAAAAGGGTGCTCAAGCCGGGTACAAAACAGACCCTGAAGGGGTCGCGGTCGTTACCCGCCTTGAAGCAGGGATGCTTTCGGAAATCGCCAATGAGACGGGGGGTCGTTATTTTAAAACCCAACCGGAGGGGGAAGCGGTCAACGAACTGCTCCGGGAAATCTCAAAAGGAGGGAAACGGGAAAAGGAGGAGGATTTTGAGCGGAAGTATGTCAGCCGGTTCCAGATTCCCCTCTTTTTTGCGGTTTTGTTTCTTTTGTCCGATTTGGCGCTCTCGGAGCGAAGATGAAAGGACTTTTCAGACTCGGGATGGCGGTCCTATTTTGTTTTGCCGGTAGTATCGGCGCAGAAGCGGGCGAGAAGATGATTCGGGAGCTTGTCTCTGAAGGGAATGCCCTCTATCTTGAGGGAAAATTCGAATCATCCCTTGAGAAGTATCAGGAGGCGATGCGCCTGGAGCCGGATGACCTCACCCGGGCGAGGATTTATTATAATCTGGGAAACGCCTATTATCGACTCGGCAAGTTTACCGAGGCGCTTGAAGCGTATCAGGGATCTCTCCGGCTCGACCCGGAGGATGAGGATACCAAACATAACCTTGAAGTGGTGCTGCGGGCGCTTGCGGGGGAGGGAGGGCTTCTGATCGACATTCCCTCTGAAGTGGCTGGAGGCGGTGCGGAAACGGATCCGGTGATTCAACAGATCTTGCAGAAATTGGAACAGACCTCGTCCAAACCCCCTGCAGGACCACCGCAACCCCCGCAGCCTCCTCCACCGCCCCAAAAAACTCCCAAGCAGTACCGGAAGGACTGGTAGGATGAAATTTTTCTTTCGATTTTGGATCTGCATATTTTTGTTTCCGGTCCTTTTTTTGCGGGGAGAAGCGCTCTCGGCGGAAGGGTCTTTCATCGCCTCCCTGGACCGGAGTGAAATCACGCTTGAAGAAACGGCGACGCTCGTCCTTTCCCTGAAAGCGAAGGGGGAAGGCAAATCCCTTTCCCCGCCGGTCATTCCGAAAATTGCGGGACTCCTCGTTTTTTATCGAGAGACCCGCTCCGTTCTTTCCCCACAGGGAGGGGAGGTTTCTCAGGCACAGGAATTTGTCTACACCCTTTTGCCGGAGACGGCCGGCGCCAAAGTAATTCCTGCGCTGGGGATTCATGCCGACGGCCGGCTTTTCACAACAGAACCGCTCACCTTAAAAGTGATTGCGCCGGATGTGGAAAGACGGCGGACTTTTCCGGACCGATCCCAATACGTTCCGCCACCGAGCCGTTCCCTTAAAAAGCAGGAGGAGGCACCGTTTCCAAAAGCGTTTGCGCGGCTCGTCGTGGACCGCCTCCGCCCTTATCTTTATGAACCGATCCGGATTACCCTGTGGGTTTACGCGACCGTCCCTTTCCAATACGGGGGGATCCAGGAAGATCCGAACCTGAAAGGATTCGCCCAGATCAAAGATCTGGAGGGTCAGTTCATACCAGCGGAAGAAACGACGGAAATCCGGGAGGGGGAGATCTTCCGGGGAAAGAGCGTGCAAGAGCAAATCTGGTATGCCTATGAAAGCGGGAAAAAGGAATTGAAACTCGGGGAGGTGAAGCTCCTTTTGCGGACAGAGGCGCGGGATCTCTTTGACCGTTCGTTCCAAGAGACGCTTCCGGCGGGCCCCTTTGGAAGTCACGCCGAACCGCTGAATCTTCCTTTGGAACCGATTCTCTTTGAAGTGCAGCCCCTTCCCGAAAGTGACAGACCCGAAAATTTTTCCAATGCGGTGGGTGATTTTTCCGTTCATGCCAAGTTGGACAAAACAGACATCAAGTCGGGGGATTCGGTCACCTTCTCGGTTCATCTTCGCGGAAAAGGAAATCTGAAGGCCTCACCGGAATTTTCCCTCCAACGGTTCCCGTTCGCGACCACCTTCCGGCCCCGGACAACGGACAAATATCGGCTTGAAAAAACGGCGCTTGGGGTCGAAAGGACCTATGAAGTCATTTTGATTACAAACCGCGAGGGGGAGCAGGTGATTCCCCCTTTTTCCTTTTCCTATTTCAGTCCGAAATTCCGGACCTATCGCAAGGTCGAGACGGAACCGATTCACCTGAATATTGCGGAGCGGGTAAAGCCGGTGTCAGGAGAAGAGATTGAGGAGGAAGCGCTGAAGCAACTTTCGCCGGAACTCGTGGGGAAGGATGTCTATTTCCTAAAAAAAGAACTGGGGCCGGTCCTGGCTCCTCAAGGGTCGCTCCTGAAAAACCCCATTTTCTGGGGCCTGCAGAGTTTACCCCCCTTCATTTTGATCCTCGCCCTTTTCTGGAGGTTTTACCACTCCTTCCTGTACCGTCATGAAGCCCTTTTCCGGAAGCGCCGTGCCTTTCAAAGTGCCTTGACCCGTCTGAAAAAAGCCGAAATTTATCTTCGACAGAGGCGGATGCAGGAATTTGCCGAAGAGGCACAGGATGCGGTCATGGGGTACCTTGGCGACAAGACCGGCTTGGCGGAGGGGGCCTTGAGTCTGGAACGGATCGATTCCCTCATTGCCGAGGGGGGCGGGGATGAGGCGACCCGGCTCAAGGTCAGAGTCACTCTAGAAGGACTCCAGGCGATTCGATTCGCCTCTTTTGGAGCGGAGGAAACGCCCCACGTTTCGATCGAGACCTTACAGGAGGTTTTAAGGCAACTTGAACAGATTCATTTCCCGACTGTTTCAGTTTAACCTGTTTTTGAGTCTTTTCGTTTTTCTCTGGATGTTTCCCGTCTTGGGTGACGAGATCCCCGAAAGGAAATTCAGAGGCGCGGAGGAACTGTACCGGGAGGAGAAATACGCGGAGGCGGCCTCCGCCTATGAGGAAATTCTTGCCCAGGGCGTTCGGAGCGGCGTGTTGTATTACAATCTGGGGAATGCCCATTATAAGACAGGGGATATCGGAAGAGCCATTTTGAATTATGAAAGGGCACTTCGGCTCATGCCGAACGACAAAGAATTGAATCATAATCTGGGGCTTGTTCGCGACATGGTGCAGGACCGGATTGTTTCAGAAGAAGGACCGGCATGGCTTCAAAAATTCCTCGGCTTACACCAGCGATTTCCCCTGAACACCGTTTTGATCCTCTCCTCCGTTTGTTATGCGCTTCTTTTTCTTCTGGGAGCTTATACGGTCCTCCAACCTCTTTTTAGACCAACCTTTTTCAAATTTTTCTTTTTCCCGTTGCTTTCCGGTTTTATCCTTTTTGCTTGCCTTGGAGGATGGAAACTCTCCCAGGAACGATTTTCACCGGCCATCATCATTGCCAAAGAGGTGGATGTGCATTATGGGCCTTCCGTTCACGAAACAAAGGCGTTTGTCCTGCATGCCGGCGTGAAATGTTCCATTCGGAATGTCTCGGGCGAATGGTTTCTCATCTGGCTTCCGGATGACCGGGGGGGATGGGTCCCAAAAGAGGCCTTGGAGCGAATTTGAGCGAAGCTGTTTTTCGATCCGGATTTATCGCCCTCATCGGCAAGACTAATGTGGGAAAATCGACGCTGATGAATCGGCTTGTCGGCAAAAAAGTGGCCATTACCTCTCACAAACCAGGGACGACACGGGATCGGGTTCTCGGAATCCGTAACGACGCTAACTCGCAGCTCGTTTTTGTGGACACGCCGGGCTTCCGGCGCGGAAAATCGCTTCTGGACCGGAGCATGCTGAAAATTGCCCGTGAGAGTCTCGATTCGGTGGATCTTATCCTAGTCGTGATCGACCCATCCGGATTGACCGCTGAGGATCGGCAGCTTTTTTCGCTCCTTTCGGCGAATCCGTCTTCGAGAAAAATTCCCGCTTTTTTACTCATCAATAAGGTTGACCTTATCGAAAAATTAAAACTCCTCCCGCTGATCCAGGCCTATGCCGAGGCGTATCCCTTCGATGAAATCATCCCGATTTCCGCTAGGACGGGGGATCAAATTCCTCTTTTGCTTGAAAAAGTCGAAGCCGTCCTTCCGCCGGGACCGCGGTATTATCCTGAGGGAACGGTGTCGGATCAGGACCAGGCCTTTACAGTCAGAGAATTGATTCGGGAGAAGATCCTTCACCTGACTCATGAGGAGATTCCCTATTGTGTGGCCGTGTCCGTTGAGGAAATGGTTCACCGGGAAGACGGACTGCTCGCGGTTCGGGTGACCCTCTATGTGGAGCGGGAATCTCAAAAGGCGATCCTGATCGGTCAGAGGGGACAAATGTTGAAGAGGATCGGAGAGAAGGCGAGGAAGGAACTGGAATCCCATTTCGGTAAGAAAATCTTTCTCGGCCTTTGGGTCAAGGTGTTAAAGGACTGGCGTCAGGATGAAAGGGCCTTGAGGCGATTGGGGTATTTGCGGTAAGGTAAGTCAAGGAGGATACCATGAGACGAAAAAGGGCAAAGACCCGGACAGTTCGGTCCCGGAAGAGGGTCAGCCGGAAAAAGGCTCCCTTCCGGAAGGTTTCAGCGGTCAAGCCGATCGGAAAAGTCACCCACTACTTTCCGAAAGTGAAGGCGGGGGTGATCAAGCTGACTCAGGGGTCCCTTGCGCTGGGGGAGGTCATCCACATCAAGGGGCATACGACCGATTTCAAACAAAAGGTCGCTTCCATCCAATTGAACCATGTACCGCTGAAGCGGGCGAAGAAGGGGCAGGAAATCGGAATCCGAGTCAAATCCCGCGTCCGTCAAAATGACCGGGTCTACAAAGACCGTCAATCCTGAAAAGGGGATCGCAGCCGGAGAAGCATCAGGACAAAGTGGTACATGGTGTAAAATTCAAGGGAAAAGGGTAAAAACCCAAGGAATCCCAACAGGGGCATTTCAAAGATCTTCAGTTGGCCCGTGGCCTGAAAATGATAGACCCATTTCGCCCCTGCCCAATAATTCCAGAATTCCCAGAGAAGCCCCATGATCAGGCCGGAAAGAAAAAGTGTTAAGGGGCGCTGGCACTTTCCCCTCTCCAGATGTCTGAAGAGCGATTCCCCTCCGAAATGGTAATTGAGCGGTTCCAGGAGGAAGATGAATCCGATCCAGATCGGCGCAAAATCGAAGGGGGAACGGGTGAAAAGGGGATAAACAAGAAGAAAGACCCCCAACAGAAAGGATGCCGAAAGATGCTTACGGGTCATCCGGCCTGGCGCGATCCGGACGCTTTTAAAAAAGCCGAGACTTTCCAAAAGGAGATTCGTCTCCAAAAGGGCGGGGAGAATCGTCCCAAAAGACCAGAAAAGCCCCGGATATTTGACAAACGGATGGGGCGGGATGTTCAGATAGGTCCAGTTTTTCAAAAGAAGATTATATCCCTCAAAAATGACCCAGAGAGCGGTAGAAAGGGGAATGGTCAGAAGGAATTGACAGGGGCGACGCCGGATGAGGGATCTCTTCCATTTCCAACCCAGCAGGCCGTCCACGAGTAGGATGTATCCTGTCCAGCAAAAGGGGGTGACCCAGATCCTGAGTGTTTTATGGTTCAGGAGGATGGCCCCTTCCCCTACGAGAAGAAAAAAACCGCCTGCCACGAACTGTAAAAGCCAAAGCGTTTTCTTCATTGCTCCGGATTATCATAGGTGATACGGAAAAGAATTGCAACCCGAGGGATGAAAATGATTCAATTTTTCCAGTGGGCCCTTGTTTTAACGGGAGGTTGTTTTCTGCTGACGTTTTTTCTTTTGCTTCGAAACGCATTTTTGCCGCGATACCCCTACGAAGTCTCTTTGGAGGCGGTGGGTCTTTCAGGAGAGGATCTTCAGTTCAAAAGCCGCGATGGAACCCTCCTTTCCGGAACGCTCCTTTTGTCGGGTCCGAAAGAGGCAACCGTCATTCTCTGCCACGGGGTGGGGGCCAACCGGTTTGACCTGTTGGACATCGCAAGGGTTTTGCATCAAAAAGGGTCGTTCAATGTTCTTTTGTTCGATTTCCGCGCACATGGGAGGAGTCAGGGGCGGATGACCTCCTTCGGATACCGGGAGCAATGGGATCTTCTTGGGGCGCTCGATACCCTTGACCGTCGACAAGACCTCTCCGGACCCTACGGCCTCTACGGCGTTTCCATGGGGGGTGTGGTTGGAATGCTGGTTGCGGCGGAGGATGCGAGAATTCAGTCCGTCTTCGTGGATTCCCCCTTTTCGGATTTAAAAGAAATTATCTCCCGTCATGTCGAACGCCTTTACTTTTTACCGAGGTTTCCTTTTGCGAAAATGGGTCATCTTTCTTATCATCTCCTTTTTTTGAAAGACCCGGCGGAGATTTCGCCTGTTGAAGCGGTCCACCGGATCTCACCCCGCTCCTTCTATCTGGTGAACGGCGCCGAAGATGAACGAATGACCCCCCAAGAGGCCAAGCGCCTTTTTGAGCGGGCGCACCACCCGAGGCATCTTTGGCTTGTTCCCGGAGCGGGTCATCTGGAGGGAAGATCGGCAGCGTCGGATCAGTATGACCAGGCCCTGCTCCAATTCTTTGAGCAGACCCTTCGGGGAGTTGCCGTTTCCTCATCCAGTCGAAAGGAGTAGTGACGATGCAGATCGCCGAAAGACTGAAGAAATTCAACAGCTCCGATTTTGTCAGGAGTTACTCTGCCAAGTTTCTGGCGGGGTTGGGAGTAGGGCTTCTGCTGCCCCAAGGATGGTCCCGTTTGGGATGGATTTCACTTTTTTTGGCTCTTCTGATCGGGATCGGTCCCGAAATTAAATTCTTTAAGGGGGGCGATTAGAAATTATATCCTACTAAAATAAAAGAGTTACAGATTATTGACTTCCTCCTCTATTTCCGATAGAATATTCATATGAAAAGGATCAGAGGTTTTTTTGATGAAAACGATGGATATTGAAAAACTGAATAAAACCTACGCTGGCAAATCTCCGCAAGAGATTCTTCAGTGGGCTTTGGAGACGTTCCAGGAGAGGGTGGCCCTTGCCTCCAGTTTCAGTTATGAAGATGTGGCCCTCATTGATATGATGGTGAAAATTTCACCCAAGGCGCGCGTCTTTACATTGGATACGGGTCGGCTGAATGAGGAGACGTACGAGGTGATGGACAGAATCCGGGATAAATATGGTATCTCCATCGAATCGTATTTCCCGGATCCGACGGCCGTCGAGACGCTGGAGCGGACAAAGGGATTTTACTCTTTCCGGAAAAGCATCGAAAACCGGAAGGAATGCTGCGGGATCCGGAAAGTGGAGCCCCTCAATCGGGCCCTTTCCAATCTGGATGCCTGGATTACGGGACTCCGGAAGGGTCAGGCCGTGACACGGTCCGAAATCGCCGTTTTAGAGGAGGATGCCGCCCATGGCGGAATTGTCAAAATGAACCCTCTGGCAAACTGGACTGAAAAGCAGGTGGTGGACTATGTCAAGGCCCATCAGGTGCCGTACAACAAACTGCATGACCAGGGTTACCCGAGCATCGGCTGCGCCCCCTGCACGCGGGCGATCAAACCGGGGGAGGATATCCGCGCGGGTCGTTGGTGGTGGGAGCGGCCGGATCAGAAGGAGTGCGGACTGCATGTGCCACACCCATCAAGAAAAGAGAAATCTTCATAAGAGAGGAGGCGATCTGATGCGACGGATGATTGGAGCGACGGTCCTAGGCATTGTGGCCTTGGTTTTTTCAGGATGCGGTGTCAGTAAGAGTCAATACACCGTATTGGAAGATGAGAAAAAGCAACTTCAGATCAAGACGGAGAATCTGAGCCGGCAGGTGGATGAATTGAGACGGGAAAACCAGTCCCTGTCGGATTACGCCAAATCGCTCAAGGAGGAAAACCAGCGCATGGCCCAGGAGCGCGACCGTCTCCGGACTCAGCCCAAGACAACTTCCGCCATGGAGCCGATGGAGGGGGCCGAATTTAAATAGTGGAGAGTTTCATTCGTGTCTGGCAGCCGGCGGACATACAGGAGATCGAACGGCATCTCCTGATTGCGGGGGACACGGTTGGGGATTGCGGACAATGTCGTTGCCTCGGGATCGATTACGGGGAGAAGCTTTGTCCCGAGTGCAAGACTCCCTTTAAGTATCTGACAAGCCGCCGGGCCGAAAGTCACCCCCATGAGGCGTTCCGAATCGTCCGGCGGCTCAAGGAGAAACGTCCGGACTTGATTTTTATCGACTACGGCGATTACAAACGCCTATCCGGGACATTAAAGGGGAAAGAATTTCTCGCCTGAGGAGCACCCTTCCAACCCTGAACGTTCCAACATCATTTCCTCTCAGAAAAATGACGCATCAAGCGGATTTACTTACGGGACTCAATCCCAAACAGCGTGAGGCGGTCACCCACGGCGAAGGCCCTCTTCTGATTGTGGCCGGGGCCGGAACGGGGAAGACCTCGGTGATTACCCGCCGGATCGCCCATCTCATTGCGACCAAAAAAGCGCGCCCGGAAGAGATTCTGGCGCTCACCTTCACGGAGAAGGCGGCGGCGGAGATGGAAGAGCGAGTTGACCTTTTGGTGCCGTACGGGTATACCGAGACCTGGATTTCCACCTTTCATGCCTTCGGCGACCGGATGCTCCGGGAATTTTCTCTGGAAGTCGGACTGAATCCCGATTTTCAGGTCCTGACCCGTCCGGAACAGATTATTTTTTTCCGGGAACATCTCTTCGAGTTCCCCTTGAACCATTATCGGCCACTCAGCGATCCGACGAAGTTTATCGA
This sequence comes from uncultured Omnitrophica bacterium, assembly GCA_947085655.1. GTDB lineage: Bacteria > Omnitrophota > Gorgyraeia > JACQQV01 > JACQQV01 > CAMTXH01. Next base: position 120,052 of record CAMTXH010000007.1, read on the forward strand.
AGCACTTCTTACCCTGATCAGCCGGGCCAAGGATGAGGATGTGAGTCCGGAGGCGTACCAGGCATATGCGGAAGGTCTCCGGAAGAAATCCGAAAAAGACCCCGATGATGAAGCCCTCCGGGAAGAAAGCGAGAAGCACCTTGAAATCGCCGCATTGTACCGATCTTACCAGGAGCTGCTTTTAAAAGAAGGGAAGGTCGATTTCGGAGACCAGGTTTTCCGGACTCTCGATTTATTCCGGCGGCGTCCCTCTGTTTTGAAAAAAGTCCGGGAACGGTTTAACTATATCCTGGTGGATGAGTTTCAGGATACGAACTTTGCCCAATTTGAACTGATCCGGCTTTTGGCCTCTCCCCGGAACAATATCACCGTCTGCGGGGACGACGACCAGTCCATTTACAAATTTAGGGGCGCTGCCATCAGCAATATCCTCGGATTCCTCGACCATTATTCGAAGGCGAAACAGGTGGTTCTGACCCAAAACTACCGCTCCACCCAGCGGATCCTTGATCAGGCCTACCGGCTGATCCGTTACAACAATCCCGACCGTTTGGAGGTCAAAAGCGCCCTCGACAAACGGCTCAGGGGCCGCCGCGGAGGAAAGCCGGTCGAACATCTCCATTTCGACACCTTCTCAAGCGAAGCGGATGCAGTGGCACGGTCGATTGAGGAGCATGTCCAGCGCGGCGCGGCCTATGAGGATCTGGCGATTTTGGTCCGGAGCAACAATGATGCGGACCCTTTTTTGCAGGCGATGAACATGCGCGGCATCCCTTGGCGCTTCACCGGAAACCAGGGCCTTTACCGGCGGGAAGAGGTGAAAATAGCCGTCTCCTTTCTCCGGGTGATTGCGAATCTTCATGACAGTGCGAGTCTCTTCCATCTCATGAGTTCCGAAGTCTACAACGTCGACATGATGATTCTGAACCAGTTTTCCCATCTTGCCCACAAGACGAACCGATCCCTCTTTTCCGTCCTGTCCCGCATCGGGCAACTCGAGGTCGAGGGTTTGACGGCGGATCATCGCGAACAGGTTGAAAAACTCCTCGAGTCCCTCAACAGTTATCTCCAGAAATCACGCAATCGGACCACCGGGCAGGTGCTCTACGATTTTCTGAAAGAGACAACCTATCTGGAGCGGCTGGGTAGGGAAGAATCAGTTTCCTCGGATGCAAAACTGCAGAACCTTGCCCGCTTTTTTGAAATTGTTCGGAATTTCGGGGCTTTATCGGCGGAAGACCGGGTTTACCGTTTTGTTCCGCATCTGAATATGCTCATGGACTCGGGCGATGACCCTGCCGTGGCCGAGGCGGAACTCGACATCCCGGCGGTGAATGTGATGACGGTCCACAAAGCGAAGGGACTTGAATTCCGGGTTGTTTTTTTGGTGGGGCTGGTGATGGGCCGCTTTCCGTGGCCGAGGCGGAGGGAGCCGATCGAACTGCCGGACGAACTGGTCAAGGAGATTCTTCCGACGGGAGATTTCCATCTCCAGGAGGAGCGGCGGCTTTTCTATGTGGGGATGACCCGGGCCAAGGAGGAACTCTATTTGACCTCAGCCCTTGACTACGGCGGCAAAATGAGCCGGAAGGTGAGTCAATTTGTCTTTGAGTCCTTGGATCTGGCAAAGGAAGAGGTGACGATCCGAAAGAGCGCCCCCCTTGAGGTCCTCCACCGTTCCGCCACAAGCGACCGGCTGCAAGAGGGAACTTTTCGGAAAATCGGCGAGGAGGAACTCCTGACGCTCAGTTTTTATCAAATTGACGATTACCTGACCTGCCCTTTGAAGTATAAATACGTTCATGTCCTCCGCCTTCCGGTCACGCAGCATCATACGGTGATATACGGCCGTGCGGTCCATGCGGCCGTGGAGGCCTTTTATCGGGCCCGTCTGGAAAAGCGTCCCTTTACGGAAGATGACCTTCTTCGGGTATTTGAAGGGGCGTGGGTGAGTGAGGGATTTGTTTCCCGCGAACATGAGGAGCGGCGGCTTCTGGCCGGTCGGGAGGCGCTCCGCCGCTTTTTTGTCGAGGAGGACCGGACCGGACAACTTCCGAAATCGGTCGAAAAAGAGTTTACCTTCGTGATCGGGAAGGAACGGCTCATCGGCCGGTGGGATCTCCTTTATGAACACGAAGGGGAGGTCTGGATTTCGGATGTGAAGACAAGCGAAATCCGATCCCAGGAGCGGGCGGATGAGCGGGCAAAGGAGAGTCTTCAGCTTTCCATTTATGCCCTGGCCCACCGGCACGTTTTCGGAAAACTCCCAGACCGGGTGGAACTCCGTTTTTTGGAGTCGGGTCTTCGGGGGGTCAGCGTCCGGAAGCAAAAAGACCTGGAAAAAACGATGGGAAAAATTCAAGAGGCTGCCAAGGGAATTCGGGAAAGAGACTTTACCCCCAAACCGGCCTACCTCGTCTGCCGTTATTGTGCCTATCGGGAGATTTGTCCGTATGCGATTCGTGCGTAGAGGCTCGGTTTTAGTCCTCCTTTTCGGCCTTTTGTGGAGTTTCCCCGCCTGGGGTGAGATACAGAATTTTCATGAGGTAGAAGAGGGATTTTTCAGGGGGGCTCAACCGGATGAGGCGGCGATTCAGGGACTTAAAGATCTCGGATTTCGGACCGTTGTCTGTTTACGGGATGAGAAGAGGATCATTCAGTGGGAGAAAAAGATTGTGGAAGGGAAGGGGATGCGTTTTATCTCCATTCCACTCAATTGGAAAAGAGTCCCGACCGATGCGGAGGCAGAGGCGTTTCTTTCGGCAGTCTCTCCCGAGAACCGCCCCATCTTTGTCCATTGTCGGCAGGGAAGAGACCGCACAGGGACCATGGTGGCACTCTACCGGGTAGCCCATCTGGGATGGCCGGTGGAGGAAGCGTACCGGGAAGCCAAGCGGCACGGGTTTCGGGATACGGCGCTTCCACTCAGATGGTTCATCTTTAAGAGAACCGAGGCATTCCGGAGACCCTTGACGCCGTCTACAAAGAGGGTTATCATCGAGATTGTTTTTTACGCTCTTGAGGCAGGGGTCGCCCTCCTGGGGCTTTTGAGTGGGATTGTCTGTCTACACAAGCCCAAACTTGCGGTACAATTCCAAAAAGACTTTTATTCAAGGATCAACTGGAGATTGGAGCCGATTTCAATCGCCAAGGAATACCGGAATACCCGCTGGATGGGGGGACTGTTGATTGGGATATCGCTCCTTCTCGTCGTCGGATTAATTCTTTTTTCAACATAGTCACGAAATGGAAAAACACCCGCTCGTTCTTGATTTAGAAACTCAGAAACTTTTCAGCGAGATTGACAGAAGCAAACGGCATCTTCTCCGGGTCTCGGTGGTCGGTATCTATGATTACGGCCGCGGGGAATATTTCGTCTTCGAGGAGAAGGAGATTTCCCGCCTTGAGCCATTTTTGAAGAACGCCTCCTTCCTGATCGGCTTCAATATCCGCGACTTTGATCTGGAGGTATTAAAACCCTATCTGGTGACCTCCCTGGATCCCATCCCGGTTTTGGATTTATTGGAGGAAATCGAGGCGGTCCGGAAGCATAAAGTGAGTCTCCAGAGTGTCGCCCAGGCAACGCTTAAGGAGGGGAAAAGCGGTACCGGACTTGAGGCGGTCCAGCTGTTCAAGGAGGGACGGATGAAAGAACTGAAACAGTACTGCCTGGATGACGTCCGGATCACGAAAGAGCTGTATGAGTTCGGCGGAGCCAACGGGAGGGTCTATTTCCTCTCCAACCGGGATTGGCAGACCCATGAGGTTCCGGTAGGATGGGGAAAGAAAATCCCGACGCCTGCCCAGGGGGATTCCTTCCCCTCCACACTTTTTTAGAACTGTAACCTATTGTAAATAAAATAGTTAAGAAAATTTTTAAAAATAAAACTTGACAAAACAGACCCCTTCGTATATCTTATAGAGTAGTTACTGGAGTGTTGTTGTTTGTTTCAAGTTTCAAAGAAGTTCAATTCAAGAACGAGACAAGATCAAGGAAGAAACCGCAAGGTACCCGAAAGAGTGCCGCCTGCGGTTTTTTTTATCCTTTCGCTCCAGTTCGGTTGAAAGGAGGAAGTAGGTTAAGATGGTTAGAGGTGTAGTCAAGTGGTTCAGTGACCAGAAGGGCTATGGATTCATCACCCCGGAAAACGGAAAGGATGTATTTGTACATCATACCGCCATTCAGGGCGAAGGATTCAAGACCCTCCGCGAAGGACAGGCGGTCGAGTTTGAGATCGTTGATGGTCCCAAGGGTCAGCAGGCCTCAAACGTCGTTAAATTATAAGCTCCGCTCATAATTTAACGGAAGCACCCCAGTTCGCTTGAACTGGGGTGTTTTTTTGGCCGGAATTTGATATAATAAAAATCCATGAAAAACGTTTTGGCCATCATTTTAGGAGGCGGGCGGGGGGGGCGGCTTTTTCCCCTGACCAAATACCGCTCCAAACCGGCCGTTCCCATCGCCGGGAAATACCGCCTGATTGACATCCCGATCAGCAACTGCCTCAATTCCGCCTTCAATAAAATTTACGTCCTCACCCAGTTCAACTCCGAATCGCTCAATAAACATATCTCCCGGGCCTACAAACTGGACAGTTTTTCCCACGGTTTTGTGGAAATCATCGCCGCCGAACAGCACATGGAGAATACGCATTGGTTCCAGGGGACGGCCGATGCCGTCCGCCAGAGTCTGCGCCATTTTACCGATCCCCGTTTTGAATATTTCCTCGTCCTTTCCGGCGACCACCTTTATGCGATGGACCTTCGGGAGGTGATGAAGACTCACCTCAGAAAGAAAGCGGAGGTGACGGTCTGTTGCAAGCCGGTTCTGATCGAAGAAGCGGAGGGGCTCGGCGTGATGAAAACCAACGCCGCGGGGCGGATCGTCCGGTTCATGGAAAAACCCCCTCCCCGGAAGCTCCGGGAAATGTCTTTCGGGAAGAGGGGAAAGCGCTACACCCTCGCCTCGATGGGGATCTATGTCTTCGGGAAGGAGGTTTTGAAAGAGCTTTTGACCAAGAGCAAAAAGTCCGATTTCGGCAGGGGAATCATTCCGGATGCGATCGGAAAGCGGAAGGTCTTTGCACATCTTTTTCACGGATACTGGATGGATATCGGAACCGTGAAGGCCTATTATGATGCCAGTATCAGTCTCGCCTCAAGAACGCCCCCCATCAATTTTTACGATGAGACGTGGCCTTTTTTCACCCGCTCCCGCTACCTCCCGGTCTCCCGGCTCGACGGGAGCCAGACGGAAGATGCCCTTATTGCGGATGGAACCCTTATGGAGAATGTGAGCGTCCGACGCTCCATTATCGGCCTCCGAAGCATCATCCAAAGCGGGACCGAGATCGATGCTTCCATTATTATGGGGAACGATTATTTCGAGGAGGAATCCGCCAAGCGAAAAAGCCGGCGGCTCGGGATTCCGGATATCGGCATCGGGAAAAACTGCGTGATTCAACGGGCGATCATCGACAAGAACGCCCGGATCGGAGACGATGTCCGGATCATCAACCGCCGCCACAGAGCAAAATTTGAAGGGAAGAATTATATGATTGTCGATGGCATCACCGTTGTCGAAAAAAATGCCGTGATCCCTTCAGGCACCGTTCTCTAAAGGCCGAACCATGTCCACACCCGGAAGTCCCATCACCCATACGGCGGGAGAATCCCGTTTTTCCTTCAAGAGCTACCCAGGAGCGCAGCAGTTTCTGGAGACGCACCTCTCCCCCTTCCTTGTCCCCCCCTTGCAGGGCGGGAGTTTAAGTCCTCCCTTTCGGGAGATGATTGACCTTCGGAACGCCTCTTTGGAGTGCGGTCTCCGTTTTCTTGATTTAATCGACCATTTGCGCCTTGCGGTCGTTCCCTCCGCCAAGACATTTCTTGAAAAACAGGGGTTCAAACCGGTCCCCGTGCGGAAACTTTCAGGGGTTCTCTTTCAGCATCCCGATGCGCTCTTCCCGGAGCTCATCCTGGAAGAGGTAAAGGGAGAAAAGGCACAGGGGATTCTGGAGATCGCTTTGAAAGTAGAGGACCTGGACAACCTGAAAAAAGTGAGAGGGTATCCTGGCACCATCCGGGGCGTGAAGGAGGGGGGCTTGCGGAAACTTTCCCTGGATGATTCAAAGGGATCTTCGAAAGTCACATTCGTCGAGCGGAAGGGGGGAAAGGACTTTGAGGAAGACTTAGAAGGGGGACGTCTTGAAAAGATTCAGGAAACCCGTGAGCTTTTCGGGCCGCACCGGGACAAGGAGATCCGAACCCTTCAGGATCCGGATGAGGGGTTCCGGAAGACCCGCGATTTGATCCAAGAGGCGATCGCACAAATCGGCAAGGATCGCGCCGCCTATGAGTGGGTCAGGTCGGAGATCCGGTTCTGGGAGGGACGGAACCGCGCGGGAAAGATCCAAGGAGAGATCCAGCGCTCACTCGGCGTGGGGTGGGCGAATGTGGATCATATTACTTACCGGAATTCGAAGGAATTTTATCCGAAGACGATTGAACTTCTTTCACTCCTCGGGTTTCAAAAACGGGAAGTTCTCCATGCGGAGGAATTCACCGCCCAGGTGATGGAACATCCGGCACTCGGGACTTTTGCCTTTGTGGATGTGGACCCTCCCCAAAAAACACTCGGAACGGTGGAACTCTGGGTCCGGCTTCACGGGGAATCGATGTTGGGCGCCGGGCTCCATCATATGGCGGCCCGCTACAGTTTCCTGAAACTCCAGGGAGCGCTTGAGAAAAAAGGGATCCGTTTCCGGCCTCCTTTTTCCTTTTTCGAGGACCTGAAACAGGCCTTCAGCGAAGGGGAAAAACGCCGGGTTTCCGAGTCCCACGCTAAACCCCTTTTTGAATCAAAAAAGATTACCCCCGCCCAATACCGTGAATACACCACGCAGGGAGCCCTCTACACCCATCTTGAAAACATTCAGCGGGGAAACGGCTTCAAAGGATTCAATCCCCATTCGGTCGACAAGACCCTTCGGGACACAGGGAAAGGACTTCGTCTCAAGGGGAACCGGTGAAGCTTTCAGAGTACCAGGCGGTCAGGGAAAGGGCAGGGTGGTTTCGTCTCGCCAATGAAACGGCCCTCGAGATTTCCGGGAAAGATGCCCTCTCTTTTATGCAGGGAATGGTCACCAACAATGTCTTGTCTCTCAAAGAGGGAGAGGGGTGTTATGCGGCATGCCTGACCAACGTCGGAAAGATGGTCTCGGACCTCCGGATTTTCCGACTCAAGGAGCGGCTCCTGGTTCTCCTTCCAAAAAGTCAAAAGGGAAAAATCCTTGAACACCTCGATCGGTTTCTTTTCATCGAGGAAGTGAACTTGAAGGATCTGGAAAACCAAACAGAACTTTTATCGGTACAGGGACCTCTGTCCGGAAAGGTGTTATCCGATTTGGGAGCCGGGTCCTTTTCGTTTTCACCGCATCGTCACTTTTCTTTCGAAGCAGAGGACTTCTCCATAGAGGCGGTGGGTGCCACCCATACCGGTGAGAGGGGGTTTGATTTGGTGGTGTCGAGGAAGGAAACCTCCCGCCTCATCGAACGCCTCAAGGCGCTGGAAGGATCCGGTATTCTGGAAATCCACTCTGAAACAGTGGAAGTCCTCCGCATAGAGGCAGCTCTTCCGGCATACGGAGCGGAGATGAGTGAAGAGACGATTCCGCTTGAAGTCGGTCTCGAGAAAGCCATCAGCTACGAGAAGGGCTGTTACATCGGCCAAGAGGTCATTGCCCGGATTAAATATCTCGGACATATGAACCGGGTTCTAGCCGGACTGACTCTGTCCCAACCCGCCTCTCCCAGGGACCCGATTTTTGAAGGGGATAAAGAAATCGGCCGGGTGACGAGCGTTTGCGGTTCACCCGCGCTTGGAAAACCGATTGCCCTTGCCGTGATCCGCCGGGAGGCGGCCAAAGAAGGAAAACGTTTTACCGTCAAAACCGCCGGTAGATCCTACTCCGCTCAAATCACCCCTCTTCCTTTTTATGCCCGGAAATTTTAAACTTCTCCTTTTTGACCTTGGGAAGGTGATTCTTCCCTTTGATATCCGGCTGGCCACCCGGGCGTTTGAAAAGGCCTCCCCTCTTTCCTCCGAGGAAATTGTCCGGGCCGTCATGGGGACGCCACTGGATTGGGATTTTGAGAAAGGGAAACTTTCCGCCGAAGCGTTCTATGAGGAGGTCAAGCGGAGGATTTCCCTCAGGATGCCGTATGACCCGTTTGTGACCTCTTGGAATAGCATCTTTTCCGAGAATCGAAAAGTGAGCGAACTGGTCAGAAATCTCAAAAAACGATACCGGATCGCCATTATTTCCAATACCAACATCCTTCATTTCGAGTACACCCACCGGACCTTTCCGATTGTCCGGGAGATCGGCGAGTTTATCCTCTCCTACCAGGTCGGATTCCGGAAGCCCGAGCCGGAGATTTTCGAGATCGCCCTTAAACGCTACAACACGACTCCTCCGGAAACCCTCTACATCGACGACCGGAAAGATTTCATCGAGGAAGCCGAAGGACTCGGCTTCAAAGGCCTCCACTTTACAGGTGAAGAACAGTTGAAAGCGGACCTTACGGCGCTTGGTTTAGCGTTTTGAACTTTCCGCAATTTCCTTTTGAATGAGGAGGTGGAGGAGGGTGGCGGGGGGAAGTCCCTGTATCATCTTTCCGTTCAAAAAGAAGGTCGGCGTACTCTGTGCCCCGAGGCGGTTGGCCTCCTCGAAGTCGCGCCGCAGTTCATCTTCCGCGGTCGGATCGTTCAAGCATTGCCGGAACCGTTCGGAGGGAATTCCGACCTGCTGGGCATAAGGGACCAAATCCCCCACTTTTGGAGGGGGGGAGGTACCGAAGAGGAGATCATGATATTCCCAGAACTTCCCCTCCCGATGGGCGCAGACGGCTGCCTTGGCAATTTGGCAGCCACCCTGCGGCGAGGGGTTTTGTTTGTGGGGATTGCAACTTGAGTCGTGCACCTGATGCTTGTACACGAGCCGGAGTTCCTTCCGGTACTCGGGAAGCATCCGGTCTATCAGGTGGGCGGCATTCCGACAGTGACTGCAGGTGAAATCACTGAAGACGGCAAGCGTCACCACCGGATAGGCGCTTCCTTTGGCGGGGGCCCCTTGGGTCTGGACCGCCAATCGTTGCATCTTGGCAAAGCCGTCAAGAAATTTTTCCTTTCTCTCCGCATCCAGGACGCGGTAACGCGCACTATGAAAATAAGCGACGGCCGTTCCGGAGACAACCGTCCAGGAGAAGACGAAAGCGGCAAGAAGGACCGCCATTCTCTGGGTGTAATCTTCCATGTTTTGCTTGGGGTCCTGCCGCTTTAAAAGACTCCCATAGGCCATTCCGACGGTTTTGAGAACGCCGTTCGGGGCCCCTTTCAGAGACGAAATACTGACAACCAAAAGGAGAAAATTGATCAGGTACGTCAGGCCGCAGAGGTTACAGAAGGATGAAAGTTTGAAAAGGGAAATGCCGGCGAGGAGGAGTGAACTTGCCACACAAAAAATGGAGATGAGGAAAATCGTCGAAAGGACAAAACTCCTCAACGTCCTCCCGGAAAACAAAAGCCCCATGAGCGCGAGGATACCGATGACCGCGTAGGTCACCGCTCCAAAGGAGGCGATGGGGATGCCGAGGAATTCGGAGTAACTGCTCGTATTGACCGTATCGCATCCCTTCCGGCAAAAGGGGAAGATGGCCTCTCCTCCGAACGTCAGGACAAAGTGATGGTGGGCCAAAAAGACGGCAATGACCAAGCCCGATAACGCAAACAAAAGAAGAAAAAAAAGACGCTTTTTCATCCCTTTGCCTACACTATACCATGGAAAACGATGATTGAAAAGGCGTTTGTTCTGTGGTATACTCATCGCATGAGCAAGCAGAAAATCATGCTCCTTGGCCTCGGGATGGCCGTGGCGGGAATTTTTTCAAGCGTTTCTTTTGTGAGCCGTATTCAGGAACTTTTTCAGATCTACCTGGGTCGCTACCACCAGCTCTTCCAGGAAGGGAAGACGGTCTACTGCCTCTATCTCGATACCATGATGTTTCTGTATGTCTCATCCATCCTTTTCAAAAATCTCTACTATGTCATCGGAGGCGTCTTGATTGTCTCTTTTGTGGAGTTCGGGAGGGAACTGGGGCTTTTGGGCTCGTTTATCGCTCTTGTGACCGAGATGAGTTTCCGTCTGATGCAGCTGGCCGCCTCCAATCCTTCCGTGACACAACCTTTTTCAATGGCCCCTTTCCTCCTCTTCATCGTGGGGGTTGCCGTTCCGGCTCTCTTCATCTATCTTTTGACCCGGCGGTCGATTTTGGAGAGTCTGAAGGCAAAATCCCTTCCCCAGCCGGAGGAAGCCCGGTGACCGAACAGGCCGAAAAAAAGCGTTTCTTTGAGGTGAAACAGATTGGAGGAACGCACAAGTGGCTTGTGGTGGAATTCTGGGAGGGGGGCCAGACCCGGGGCCCTTTCTTCTCGAAGGAGGAAGCGCTCAATACGGAACTTGAGCGCGGAAAACGTCACGGCTGGACCAACCTGCAAAAGGCCTGAAACTCTAAGGACCTTCTTCCAAAAACCCGTAGCGGATTTCCATCCTCGCGCCCCATTTTATTTATATTCTATCATGAAATGGGACAAGATAAAGGACTTCCGCCATCATCCGGATGAGGGAGGGATGATCTCCGACCGTTTTCACGCGGAGGAAACGGATTCCCGCCTCATCCGCCGCCTGTTTCGCCTCAATATCCAGATCGTACAAAATCTCGACATGGTCACAGAGAAAACCGATTGGAACGACCACGACCTCTTTCTCTCCTTCCCGCGAAAGGGAGCGGATCGCATCACAAACGTCCGGTGAAAGCCAGGGAACCCGCCGGTCGCCGCTTCGGCTTTGGTAGGCAATTCCAAAGCGGCTATTTCGGAACCGTTCGGCCACAAGCCGTGAGGATTGGTTGACCTGCTCTTTGTAGGTGGATTCCTCCGCCATCTTGACCGGGAGGCTGTGTGCGGTAAAAAGGAAAAAGGGAAGGGGATTTGGAGGGGGATCGCCAAGGGTCTCTTTGACCCTTTCTGTGACCGCCTCGATAAAAAGGGGATGGTCAAAAAAGGGCTTTGCAAATTCGATTTTCGGGGCTTTTTCGATTCCGGCGGATGCCTCATTCAGCGCGCGGTGATACCGGTCCCAACTGGCTTCGCTTTGATGCGGGGCCATAATGAGTGAGCGTGCGCTTTTGACTTTGTCCCGGACCATCTTTTCAAGGGTCTGTTTCAAAGTCGGGACGGCATGACGGAAACCGACATACACCGGGATGGAAAGGTTTTCGGTTTTAAAAAATGCCCCAAGTAGTTCTCCCTGTTTGATCGTGAGTTCGTTCATCGGGCTTTTCCCGCCAACCGCTTCATAATGACGGGCGATCGCTTCCAACTCTTCTTCCGGGAAAGGCCTCCCCTTCATCACCCGTCTTAGAAAGGGGCGGACCTCCTCCGGGGAGTCCGGACCTCCGAATGCCAAAAGAAGAACCGCTTCCGGATTCATGATCGTCTTATTTTTAGTCCGTATTCGTGGACAATGTCCACCAACGCGATGACATGGTCCACCGGGGTTTGGGGAAGGATGCCGTGTCCGAGGTTAAAGATATGGCCGGGGCGCCCTCCGGCACCGTCCAGAATCCGTTCCGCCTGCATCCGGATGAGATTCCGGTCTGCGAAGAGACTGACCGGGTCCTGATTCCCCTGAACTCCGACATTGCGGCCGAGTCGCGTCCAGGTCTTTCCCAGGTCCACCCGCCAGTCAAGCCCCAAAATATTTCCGCCCGCCTCCTTCATCAGTTCCAAAAGGGAGGCGGTTCCGGTGCCGAAGTGGATGGTTGGAATGTCTGAAAGGCCCTGAAAGATCTTTTTCATATAGGGAAGAACGAAGGTCTTATAATCCTCCGGACCGAGGCATCCGACCCAGGTGTCAAAAAGTTGAAGGACCTGCACACCGGCCTTCGCTTGTCCCATCAGATAACGGAGGACGATTCGGGTGAGCCGCTCCATCAATGCGTGGAAGGCGGGCGGGTCGCTGTGCATCAGTTTTTTCGTTTCTTCAAAATTCCGGGAAGTTCCTCCCTCGATCAGGTAACTGGCAAGGGTGAAAGGGGCGCCGGAGAAACCGATCAACGGAATGCTTGCCGGAAGCCATTTGCGCGATTTTTGAATCATCTCATACACAAACGGAACCGCTTCATCCGGATTTACCTCGTGAAGCCGCTCCGCATCCCGGCCGTTTCGAACAGGACGGAGAATCGCAGGGCCGTCTCCCTTCCGGAATTCCAGCCCGACCCCCATCGGCTCCACCAAAAGAAGGATGTCCGCAAAAATGACCGCCGCATCCACCCCGAGCCGCTTCACAGCCATCACCGTCACTTCCGCCGAAAGGTCCGAATTTTTACAAAGATCTAAAAAAGTGGTTTTGGCCCGGATCTCCTGGTATTCGGACATGTAACGGCCGATCTGACGCATGAACCAGACCGGCGTCGTCTCCGTCGGCTCAAGCCGGCAGGCCTTCATGAAAAGACTTTCATAAAGGGGATCGGCCGCTTTGGGTATCTCCGGTTCAAGGAGCAGGGCGGCAGGACCGTTTGCGATTCTCCGCTTTTTTTCAACCAGGGAAGGCCCCTTTTCAGCCACCTCCTTCACGAAGAGAGCCATTTTACTCCGGGTCGCTTCCAGATCGACCGGGAGACCGTGGGACTGGAGGGATTCGCTCGAGGTCGGGCCGATGGAGGCAACGACGATTTTGGAAAGAGCGCTTTTAAAGGCGCTTTCCAGTCCCGATTCTTTAGCCACCTGCACGAGGTGCATCACCTGGGCGGCATTTGTAAAAAGAAGGATATCCGCCTGTCCCTCGGCGACAACCTTGATGGCGTTTCGAAGGGGAAAGGTGTCTTCCGGAAGAGCCCACCGGTAAACCGGCACGCGAAGAACTTTTGCGCCCCGCTTGGACAACTCCTCTAGAAATTCATGATTAGAAATCCCATACTCCTGAACCGCAACCCGTTTTCCCCTGACCGGTAGTTTTTCATCCAGAAAGGCGAGGATCTCCCGCCAGGTGTTCGGTTCAGGGACCTTGTGGAAATCGGTGATCCCGAAACCGTTCAATACGGCAGTCGGCTTGGGACCCCTGGCCACGACCGGAATTTTCTTAATGGTGCTGAGAAATTTTTCCTTGAGGCGGCGGGTCTCAAGGACTTCGGCAAGGGTTCGGGTGCCGACCCCGGTCATGAGGATGAGGATGTCAATCTCACCCCGGAAGAGTTTCTCTGCAAAATCAAAGAGTTGAAGATTCTCCTCAAGAGGAACTTCCTTCAGGGAAGGGGCAATGACCGGCTTTCCCCCATGGCGGGTGATGAGCTCCTCCATCGCCTGAGCCAGCCGGCTTTCAAAGGCAACCACCCGCATCCCACCGAACCCTTTTTGTGCCGTCTCCGTCGTCTCTTTCATCAGGTCTCCAACCCCCAATTATACACACGAATTGACGTATTTTCAATAAGTTGCTACACTATCCCAGGTAGAAGACCTTCCGGTCATCATGCAGCGGACCACCCATCTGGTTAACACAAGCGATGATATCGAAATTTCCTTCAGGCAGTATCGGGAGGAAAAGCGGGACGGGGTTTTAATCATCTGTCCCGGCTTTACCCAGAGCAAGGAGACCCAATCTTTTCAAGGCATCTCCGAGGCCTTTGCCGATGAACAGGACGTCATTTGCATCGATTTCCGGGGGCACGGGAAATCGACCGGGCTTTTTACCTTCACCGCCCAGGAGCAGAAAGACCTGGAAGCGGTCTTCCAATGGGCGGCCCACCGGTATTCCCGGATCGGGATCATCGGGTTTTCCCTCGGGGCGGCCACCGCAATCAATTTCACCAGCCATCAAGACGGGATTAAAACAGTCGTGGCAGTCAGCCCCCCTTCCGCCTTCGAGGAGATTAGCATCAAATTCTGGACGCCGGAAGCACTCCGTTCCGGCCTTAGAAGTCTTGAGCCGGGGGCCGGATGCCGTCCGGGAAATCCGTGGCTTAAAAAAGAGCGCCCGATTGAAAATGTGGCGAAAGTCTCCCCGACTCCTCTTTTTCTCGTCCACGGGACAAACGACATGACTGTTTCGTCCCACCACAGTAAACGCCTTTTTGACGCAGCCCATGAGCCGAAGAAACTGCTTCTCATCGAGGGGGCGGGGCATGCGGAGGAACTTTTCTGGCGCTGGAAGGAGAAGTTCCTGCCCCCAATCCGGGCGTGGCTCCGGGAAACGTTTTGAACAAGAGGAGGAAAGATGAACACCTCTAAAGGGTTCAGCGTCGGATTTGTACTGCTTGCCTTCGGGCTTTCCGGGTGCGCAGCCGCGCTGGTGGGGGCCGGGGCAGCCGGAGGGTATGCCCTGAGCAAGGACTCGGTCAAGAATCATTACGACCGTTCCAAGGAGCGGGTGTTCAAAACGAGCCTGTCTGTTTTAAAGGAAAAAGGGGCAATCACCCTCAAGGATCCGGAGAAAGGGATCATCAAGGCGAGAGTGAATGAAGAAGATGTCGCCGTGACGGTCAAGCCGGTGACCCAGAAATCGACCGAACTCGTGGTAGAGGCGCGGAACAAATTCATGATGCCGGCGATCGAGGTGGCGCAGGATGTCTACGATGAAATCGACCTCCGGCTTCAGAAAAAAGGATGGCTTTTTGATTAAAAAACTCCCGGCAGTTTTTTTGCTTTTTTCGGTTTTGCTTCTGCCGGCGTATGCCCAGACCGAAAAAGAGGATTCTTTTGTCATCAAAGGAAAGGACGGGCTTTATTTCAAAGTCCCTTCCGACATGCCGATTATCGAGCGGGGCGGAACGATTCTTCCGCAGCCGACGGATGAGTACCTCATCGAAAAAATCAAGGATCTTACGGGGCGGGTGGACGGGTTGGGTACAAAACTGGATGAACTGATTCGGAAGATGGACCTTTTGGCCGAAGAACTGGAGCGGTTCGAAGAGCAGCTGCCTCCCGAGCCGGCCGAGAAAGGGAAGAAGGAATCACCGTGAAAGCGATTCGTGTCCGTCAATTCGGAGAGCCGGAGGTCATGAAACTGGAGGAGATCACTCCTCCAAAACCGGGAAAAGAGGAAATTCTAATCAATGTCAAGGCGGCCGGTGTGAATCCGGTGGATACCTATATCCGCTCGGGAAAATACCTCCGTTTGCCGGAGCTTCCTTACACACCCGGATACGATGCCGCCGGAACGATTGAAGCGGTGGGGGAGGGAATTGAGCGGTTTAAGGTCGGGGATCGGGTCTTCACGGCAAGGAATCTTTCCGGCGCTTATGCGGAGAAGGTCCTCTGCCATAAGAATCAGGTTTTTCCCCTTCCGGAGAAGGTTTTCTTCCAGCAGGGAGCGGCCCTCGGGGTTCCGTACGGCACCGCCTACCGGGCCCTTTTTCAGCGGGCAAAGGCGGTCCGGGATGAAGTCGTTTTGATTCATGGCGCGACAGGCGGAGTCGGAATTGCAGCGGTGCAGCTTGCGCGGAATGCCGGCATGACCGTAATCGGAACCGGCGGAAGCGAAAAGGGACGGAAACTCGTGAAGGAGCAGGGGGCGGACCATGTGTTGGATCACCATGCGCCGGATTATCTCGACAAAATTTTAAAAATAACCGGTGGCCGGGGGGTGGACGTGATTTTGGAGATGCTCGCCAATCAGAACCTTGGAAAAGACCTTACTCTTCTTGCAAGGAACGGGAGGGTGGTGGTGATCGGAAGCCGGGGGAAGGTGGAGATCGATCCCCGGGAGACGATGGTACGGGACAGTTCCATTCTCGGTATGACCCTTTTAAGTACCACCGATCCGAAATGGAACGGTCTGTATGCCGCGATCTGTTCCGGTTTAAGCGACGGCTCCCTTTCGCCTGTGGTTGGCAAAGAGATGGCGCTTCGGGAGGCGCCGGTTGCCCATCACGAAGTGATTGAATCCAAAGCGTTCGGAAAGATAGTCCTCGTTCCCTGATGAGGATTCTCATTCAGCGGGTGAAGGAAGCGTCTGTGGCGGTTGATCACAAAAAAGTGGCGGAAATCGGTCCCGGGCTTTTGCTTTTGGTCGGGATCGGAAAAGAAGACTCAGAGGAAGATCTTGAAAAACTGGCGAAAAAGGTGCTGGGGCTTCGGATTTTCAGCGATAGAGAAGGGAAGATGAATCTGGATATTACCCAAACCAAAGGGGAACTCTTAAGCGTCCCCCAGTTCACCCTTTTTGCCGATACCAGACGGGGAAACCGTCCCGGGTTTGAGGGAGCGGCCGCTCCCGAAACCGCACGCGAGCTCTGGAAACATTTCAACCAACTCCTTAAAGGCGCCGGTGCAACTCTCCGTGAGGGGGTTTTCGGCGCCATGATGAAGGTTTCTTTGGTGAATGACGGTCCGGTAACACTCATGCTCGACTCAAAGGAAAAGTAAGGAGGGCTGGTATGTTTACCGACATCCTCACAAAATTTCTGGGGGCTTTCTGGATTGCGCTTGGAATCTGGTGGTTGATTCAGCCGACTGCTCTCCGGACCTGGTTCCGGAGGAAGATCTCGCGGAAGGCCCGGATCACCCTTTTCGGATTCGCCGTTATTTTTGGCATTCACCTTTTGGGTGTTTCGGTCGCCTCATCCGGCATCCTTCCGAAAATCGCAGGGTTTTTCGGGATCCTTCTCCTTCTGAAAGGGTTTATCCTGATGACCTCAAAGACTCTGGATGAGATAGCCGAGGGGCTTGCCGGCCTTTCTCTGGATGCCCTCCGGCTCTGGGCCGCCGGAATTTTTGTCGCCGGGATCCTTGTCTTTTATATGTAAGGAGTTATGTTCTATAATAATACAGGAGGTATAAATGACCTTCCTGTTTTTCGTGATTCTTTCCGGGACCTTTCTTTTGGATCTCTGTTTCTACCTTTTTGCCCTCCGGAAAAAGCCGCATGTGAAAACCCGGGAAGAGCGGCTCCTTCTTCATAAAGAGTATGCCGACACCCGCCGGTGGGGAGTGGATGCGATGCGGGGCATCGTCAAAGCGGCCCTTCTGATTTTGGTCATCACCCTTTTATTTTCAAGAGCCCTTATGGCAGGGCAGGGAAGGGAATCAGGGGGGTTTCTTCTTCTTTCATGGGGATTTTTCGTCCTTGCCATTCTGACCGGGCTTTCGACTTTTGTTTTTGATTTTTTGGGCCACCTCTTTTTCTCCCACGGAGAGACGCATGGGTTGGCCGGAGAGGATGATGGAGCAACCGACCAGTACATTTATTCCGAACGGGCGTTTGACACAGCGATGGTTTTTGGATTTACCGCTCTCCAGTTTTTGATTTGGGGAGTGATATTCCTTTTTGTCTTTGGTGTGGGGCGTCTTTAAAGCGTTTACTCATGCATCTTGAAGTCGAGGAAAATCCAAACTGCGAGCCGTCGGCCCTTCAGGTTTTTCAGGAACTTGGGCCGCCCAAAGCACTCAAAAAGATCCGCCTTGAAGTGGAGGGGAAGCCGACGCTCTGCTGGGTGGCGGGGATCGATAAAGATTCGAAACTCTGTGTTGCCTGGGCCCAAAAAGTGGCCGATTCAGGAGCCGGCGTTTCCACACTTGTTTACGGGGGGAGGTGGGGCGTCCGCTTTAAACCGGTGACGCACGAGAAAGAACCCTGGGACCTTCAGAATCCGAATCAATGGGGCGAACCGTACCTTTTCTACGGGGATGAAAAAGGGCTTGTTTACGCCTGATCCCGGATCAGAAATGGAGAAGAATCGATGGAGACTCAAAAGGTAAATCTTGAAGAGGTGGAATCCTCCGCCAAGAGGGATTTCAATAACGCCATTTGTCTCATGGGGGTGATCCCGGCCCTCATCTTTGCGTATCTTTTGACTGTCCGGCTTTCCACGGTCGAGGTCTTTCAAGGGGAGGCAGGGTACCTTTTCCTCTGGGGGGTCATTTTTCTCCTCATGGGGATCGTCGTCGGAAAAAAACTCCTCTGGAAAGTCCTTGAGCGGCTCTTTGTCTTTAATCAGGAGAATATCCGGCTCTATGAGGAACTGATGAAAAAAAACCGGCTTGCCACGATTGCCGAGACCACCTTGACGTTGAGCCATGAACTGAATAACCCGCTTGCGATTACCATGGGAAACCTCACCCTTCTGGAAGGCGAGGTTGCAAAAGGGAATGTCCCGGAGCCGGTCAAGGAGAAACTTGAGATCATTAAAGAAAACTGCACCCGGATGGCAAAGGTGACCGACAAACTCTCAAATCTTTCGGTCCCTGTTTCAGACAAGGCCTACGGCGATACCACCATCATCGATTTGGAAAAATCCAAATGAAGCAGCGAGGCCCGTTCAGATGAAAAACCAACGCCGAGCAGTCCTTTTGGGGCTTATTTTGGTTTTTGTTCTTGCTTCCTGCGGCAAGCATCCGGCGCCGGAGCCGAAAGCAGAGTCTGCCGGCGAAACGGAAACTGTTCAGGAAACCCCTCTTAAAGGTCGTTCCACAAAACCGTATCAGGAGCTCCTCAAAGACCCGCATATGGTCATCCGTTTGGCTTCGGCAAGGGTTCTTCTGGTCTATGGGGACCGTTCCGGGGAGGGGGCTTTGATTGAAGCCCTTGAATCAGAGGATACCCGGAACCGGATCGATGCTTTTTTGGCCCTCAGTTCAAGCCCCACGCTAGAGTTGATTCCCATCTTGGAGAAGGCGGTGAATTCCGAGGAAAACCCGCTTGCCGAATATGTGATGAAAAGAAGTCTGAAGGAGATCAAAAAACATCTGAGCAGGAAAGAGGAATAATGCCCTACCGGAATATCCGCGTGATGCCAAAGGCCAAGGAGACAAAGATTTTGGAGGAACCTTGGGGGCTTAAGGTCTATGTGACCGCCCCGGCGGAAAAGGGAAGGGCCAATTGATCCAAGTTCGGATAATAGCGCTTTTGGTCTTAATGACTTGTCTGGTCTTTTTGGGCCCTGTCTCGGCGGACCCTTCTTTTCAGGAGGCGGACCGGCTCATGGGAATTTGGCTTACCGAAAGCAAAGACAAAGTCGAAATCTACAAAAAAGGGGAACAATATTTCGGGAAAGGGGTTGTCACCCCCGAGAACAAAGACCGGCTGGATGACAAAAACCCGGATGAAAGTTTAAGGACCCGCCGGCTGGCCGACGTTCTGATTCTTAAAGACTTTCGGTATTTGGGGGAGAACCGGTGGGGGAAGGGGACTATCTATGACCCGAATAATGGCAAGACCTACCGCTGCACCATCACCATGAAGTCCGAGGATGAAGTCAGGGTCAGGGGCTACATCGGAATTTCCTTGTTGGGAAGAACCGAAGTCTGGCCGCGGGTACCGAAATAAGTGAAATGAAAAAATGGATAAGATAAAGCGCGCCTCAAACGATCATCCCATCCACGAACTGATTGCCAAGCGCCGGAGCCCCTATGCCTTTGACAGCCGTCCGGTCCCCAAGGCCGATCTTAAGTCGCTTTTTGAGGCGGCCCGCTGGGCGGCCTCCTCTTACAACGAACAGCCCTGGTCTTACATTGTGGCAACCCGGGAGGAGCCGGAGGAGTTCGAAAAACTCCTCTCCTGTCTGGTTGAAGGAAACCAACTCTGGGCCAAAGCGGCCCCTGTTCTTGCCGTGAGTGTGGCAAGTCTTAAGTTTGCCCTGAACGGGAAACCGAATAAGGCCGCGATCCATGATCTGGGGCTGGCCGCTTGTAGTCTCACCTTCGAAGCGACCGCCCGGGGACTCATGGTGCATCAGATGATCGGGATTTTGCCCGACAGGGTACGGGGACTTTACGGGATTCCGGAAGGTTATGAAGCGGTCACAGGGCTTGCGATCGGCTACGCCGGAGACCCCAATCAACTGCCGGATAAACTTAAAGCGCGTGACCTCACCCCCCGCACGCGAAAACCCCTCAAAGACTTCATCTTTAGCGGGAAATGGGGGAACCCCTCGGCCTTAGGAGCGTGAGATGATTACCGTTCTGACTTCAGGTCGTGCGGGGCAGGGAAAGAAAGGTTCTTGACAAAGCGTACGTAATATGGTACGCTTTTGAGCGGAGGGATGAGATGACCACCTTAACTGCAAGTCAGGCCAGGGCCAGGTTATATAAATTGGTTGACCTCGCCGCGCGTTCTCATGAGCCGGTTCAGATTACGGGCAAAAGAAACAATGCCGTTTTGGTTTGTGAAGAAGACTGGCGCTCAATTCAGGAGACACTTTACCTTCTTTCCATGCCGGGAATGCGCGCCTCGATCCGTAAAGGCCTCAAAACTCCCATCAAAAAATGCAGCCCAAACCTTGATTGGTAACAAAGCGTGGCCTGGCGCGTTGTTTATACTCCACAAGCCCAAAAAGACGCGAAGAAAATTGCTGACTCCGGCCTAAAGCGTAAGGCGGAGGTCCTTCTTTCTATTCTTCAAGAAAACCCCTTTCAGACCCCTCCGCCCTATGAAAAACTCATTGGAGATTTAGAAGGGGCTTATTCCAGGCGTATCAACATTCAGCACCGTTTGGTGTATCAGGTGATCAAAAAGGGGAAGAAGGTCAAGGTCATCCGGATGTGGACCCATTATGAATCGTAAAGAGGAAGATGGGAGATGGCAAAGAGGATAATGGAGGTTCCGAAAAAGCATATCCCGGAGTGGGCTTCTGCGCTTGCAAAGCCGTAGGCATATTCTATCACAATCTCGCAAAATCCCGCCTTAAAACCCCTCTAAAATCCGCCTTCAAGTACTGCTTTAGAGGCAGAAGTCGGGCCAGAGAAAGCCGGAGGGGGAACGTCCTATAATGTATCTTATGTAAACTACGCAAATACAGAAAAAACAAACCTCCCTCCTGTCTATAACGTTTGAGCTTCCGGTAGGATTATTGAGGTGATTCTTTGGTGAAGGGTTTTACGATGAATTCGAGCGTTTTTCCGGTGGCGTGGAGCACGCTTCCGACTCCCTTTCCGATCCCGGCCCCGAGTTTGCCGCCGACTTTCTCACCAAAGTCGTGTCCGCTTGTGGCTGCAGGGCTGGAACATCCGGACATCAAGAAAAGAACAAGCAGGATACCGTACGGCCGGAAACTTTTCTTATAAATGACGATTCATCCTTTTCAGATGAGACGGTGTGAGATCAACGAATTTAATGCCGGTATCATAGCGGGCGGTGGGACTGGAAAGAGATTTCTGCCAAACCACCTCACCGAAAAGCGAAAGAGGTGTTCCTTTCGGAAGGTCAACCGACAGAAAAAGTCTGGATCCTTCTTTCAGAAAATAGGTTGTCGGAAACCGGAGCCCTCCCTTTCCGATATCCCGTGTCAGGGTCTGCTCATGCACCTCGGCATTGTCCAGACTGCCATAATTGATGGGAAACGGCAGGTAACGCCTTTTAAAGCGGCGTCTTTCGTAGGGCCAAGGCGTTTCGGTCACTTCCTCCTGCCAGAGGAGGTCCCCCTTCCGTTGGCCGAGGGCGGAGCCGCGGACAAATAAAAAGAGCCCTCCCACAAAGAGAATCCAAAGCCCAACGAGGATCAACAATTCAGGCACCTGTCTTCCCTCCCACGATATTTTATCAAGTCCTTTTTATTTTGTAAAACGTTTTCAGCCGCTCCGCTGGACGAGGTTCCGATCGATGAAATCAATGAGGCGTTTTTGCTGGTTGGCATCGAGTTGCTTGAACTGAATTCCCATGCCAGGGGACTTTTGGGGTTGAAGCTCACGATCTGTATGCCAGATGACGACCCCGTTCGCAGTGAACGGCGGGGTATCCGGTTCAAATTCAAGCTCCATGGAAAGTTCGGTATTGAGCGGGAAGGTCTTCTCGGCATAGAGGAAAAGCCCCTCCCCTCCCAGATCAATCGCCTTCCCTTCAAAGAAAGGGTCTCCCTTCCGGTAGACCGGAATGAACCGGACCCGAAGACTCATTCCCTCCAAACGTCTGAAGCGCCGGCGCATGTGAGGAAGCCACGCCTTGTCCGGTTTACGGTGGAAGCTCTCCACAGCCCGGTTTTCATCCTCGTGCAACTCGAAGACGTCCAAAAGCTGGGCGATTTGAAAGACTTTCTCGATATGGAGAGGGACATAAACGAATTTCATGATGCCGTCATGATTCCGGACATTTTTGTATGCGACGGCAAGGATGGAGAGTCCGTGATAGTCCATCAACTCCACCCGTTCGAAGTTAAGGAGGATCCGCCGCTTGCCCCGTTTGAGAAGCCATCCGACCAGTTCAATCAGCTCGGAGGCGTTCAAGTCAATCCGGCCTTCGATATCAATGACGGTGACGTTCTTGGTCTCGCGGAATTTGAGTTGGAGTTCCATGGGACTCGGTGTTATTCAATTGTCCGAGGTGCTGGTCCAGTTCCTTTTCCATTGTCAGACACGGTTTGACCTGACAGCCGGTTTTTTTCTCGACCCACTGTATGATTTTCCGGTCCAGCGGATTCACCATCGCCAAAGAAAGCGTACTGCCGTTTTTTTCAACCGGAAAAACGCCGTTTTCTTTAAGCCACGGTTCCGGGAGATCTTCTTTCAACTCTTCCGGGAAAGGGGCATCCTGGAGTTTCACATAAGGAATCCCGAGCTGTCGGGAAAGGAGACGGCCAAGGGTGTCGGCATCCACCAGTTTCATCTGAAGGAGGGTCTGACCCAGGCGGTTACCGGAGCGCCAATGTTTCCGGAGCGCTTCTTCAAGTTGGTGAGGCTGAATCAAGCGGGATTCCAAAAGGAGTTGTCCGAGCGGCTTGGAGGGATTTTTCAATTCCGGGATTCGGGGGAGTCCGGCAGTTTCCGCTTTCCTCGCTTCCCTTCCCTGCGATTCTCCTCCCCTCCGGTCTGTCAGATAGGCGCTTCCGGAGGAAGGGATACGGTTTTTCAGGAATTTTTTGATTTCGGAGGCAATTTCGGAAACTCGGAGTGTGTTTTCAAGCGATCTTTTGGCGTTGTTCACCGCGGCAATCGAAAGGGTCATGAGAGGAAAACGTTGGGTCTTTCCCATCCGGTTCCGGACGGAGAGGTGCCTTTTTTTCAGGTCTTCCTGGTTGTAGTGGAACGGGATCAGCCGGTCGAATTCCTGGATGGCATGGAGACAAATCTCCTCTTCCCGATCCGGTGTTGTGAGGATGATAAAGTCATCCCCGCCGATGTGGCCTACAAAATCGGTTTCATTTCCAAAACTCTGCACCGTATTCACCAGGATCCGGGATACCTGGTGAAGGACATTATTCCCTTGCTGGTAGCCGTAGGCGTCATTAAAGGATTTGAAATGGTCGATATCCAGATGACAGACGGAAAGCGGACCGTGGCTTTCAAGTCGTCGCTCAATTTCCTTTTCGATCGTCAATCCTCCCGGAAGACGCGTGAGGGGATTTGCCTGAAGCTGGTGTTCAGTTCGGTGGAGCACCATCTCCACCCGGAGCCGCAGGTCAAGAGGATCCACCGGTTTGATCAAGTAGTCATCCGGAACCGCCTCCTTCTGCATCAGCTCACGGCGGAACCCCTTTTTCTCAATTAGAAAAATCACTGGAAGGTTCGTGGTAAAAAGGTTCTTTCTGAACTGTTTCAGAAGATGGAAGGCCTCGATATCCGGAAGGTGATTGTCCATTAAGACAAGATCGAGCGGTTCCTGGCGGGCGATCTCAAGCGCTTGGGCGCCTGTTGAGGCGGTCAGCGGGTAGTATCCCCAAAGCGCAAGGAGGTGCGCAAAGGTCTTCTCCAGAAGAGGTTCATCTTCTACCACCAGAATCGCTTTTTTGTCTTTCATATCTCTTTTCCTTCTTAACAATTATACACTATTTTGGCCTTCCCTTCAATGCTCAGCGTGGTTTCGAGTATGATATACTTATTCATTGGACTCAGAGGAGCCTTGGATGAGAAAGATCGAGCGGATTATACATAAGTGGCTTAAAATACTTGAGTTAGAGAACTACACGGTGCACTGTTTTATTCGTAACCCCAACGAAATCAAAGGGTTTAGGAAAGACGACACTGCCATGATTGACATCGCTTTGGGAGAGAAGCGGCTCGAGATCTACCTCAATCCAGAGGCGAAGAAAAAATGGGACGAGAAACTCCTGCTTCATGAGTTGACCCATGTCTTTTTGTACCGGCTTTGGGAATTTGTGGATCATGTCATTCAGAAGGGGTACCGGGGACAGAAAACGCAGGAGGTTCTGAAAGCGGCCTACGAGAATTTGGAGGAGGAGACGGTGGACCGGCTCGTCTCGATCCTTTTAAAATTGAAAAATCCCCGCCGAAAAAACGCCCGCTCAAAAAACAGGGTCATTCTTTCTCAAGCGAAATAATCTCATCATGCTCAAAAAAGATCCTTCCCCCGTCGGATTCAAAGAGGATTCCCTTTTCATCCCGGGAGATGAGCTGGCCTTTGAGGACAAGTCCGTCTTTGAGGACAAGCCGGTGGGATGTTTTTCCTGATGTTTTACCAAAAGGGGTATCCTTGTTGAAGAAGGCGATTCCTTTCTGAATCGGCTGCTCGACCCATTCCAGGTAAAGACGCTTCAGATAGGGCTGGATCCGCTCTGGATGCCACTCCGGCCGGGTTTTTTCGACGGTATAAGTCCCTTCCCTCACGTTGTAAGGAACCATTCGAAAAGCCCCGCTTTTGTCCAAAAGGAAAAAAAGGAGTAAAATGGAAGAAATCAGCACCACGAGTCCTCTCATGAGGCGCCTCCCTTTTGTTCCTGCAAGACTTCATCAAAGATCCGGCAGGCGGTCTCCGCCTCTTTTTCGGTGACCACAAGCGGCGGGGAAAAGCGGATGGCCGACTCGCCGCATCCCAAAAGAAGAAGCCCCTTCCGAAAAGACCCTTCCACAATCCGGTTCCGGAGTTCGGGTGCTTTCTTTTTCGATGAACGGTCCCGGACGATTTCAACACCGACCATGAGACCTTTGCCGCGCACATCCCCCATCCATTCGTATTTTTCCTGAAGTCGTTTAAGCCGTTCCAACAGAAAACTCCCGACCCGCTCCGCATTCCGGATGAGTCCCTGCTCCAGAAGCCGGATCGTTTCAAGGGCGGCGGCGCAGGAGACCGGATTGCCGCCAAAGGTGGAGGCATGGGATCCCTCCTGCCAGGTCATGATCTGCTCCTTTGCAATTAGAGCACCGAGCGGCATGCCGGAGGCGATTCCCTTCGCAAGGCATATCATATCCGGCTCCACCCCCCAATGTTCGATGCCGAACATCTTTCCGGTCCGTCCCATCCCAGTCTGTATTTCATCCGCGATATAAAGAATGTCGTATTTTTCGCAGATTTTTTTCAGCATCGGGTGGTACTCCGGCGGAGGAACGATGTACCCTCCCTCCCCCTGAATCGGTTCCACGATGACGGCAGCCACCTCCTTGGGAGAAACGATTGTCTTGAAAAGGGTCTCCTCCAAATAAGAGACACAGGCGATTTCACACGAGTCGTATGTCAGATTATAGGGACACCGGTAACAGTAGCCGTATCCGATATGGGTGACTTCCGGGACAAGGGGAGCGAAATTTTCAACCTGGACAATTTTGCTTCCCGTCAGGGAAAGAGCCCCGAGGGTCCGTCCGTGGAAACCCCCGATAAAGGCGATCATATGCTGCCGTTTGGTATGGTACCGGGCGAGTTTAAAGGCCGCCTCCACCGCCTCGGCGCCGGAGTTGGTGAAGAGGACTTTTTTTCGGGGGGAACCGGGGGTAATCTCCGAGAGTTTCTGGGCGAGTTCTCCTTGTGGTTTGTAGTAAAAGTCGGTTCCGGACATGTGGAGCAGTTTTGAAGATTGATAATGAATGGCGTTGACTACATTCGGGTGGCAGTGACCGGTGGCGGTTACGGCGATGCCGGCGGTAAAATCAAGGAAGAGGTTTCCGTCCACATCCTCAATGACACAGCCGGAGGCCTTGTCCACCACAAGGGGATAACCCCGGGTGTAGGAAGGAGACGTATAGGTTTCATCCTGTTGGATGATTTTCTTTGCGTTCGGTCCGGGGAGAGGGGTCTTGATGTGGGGGGCTGTCATTCGGTGTCGATCTGCGCTTTTTGGAGGCGTCCGCTGTAATCCACAAAGACCGATTTCCATTCGGTGAAGATGTCATAAACGGTCGTTCCTGCCTCCCGGTGGCCGTTTCCGGTGTTTTTGAAGCCGCCGAACGGAAGCTGAACTTCCGCGCCGATGGTGGGGCCGTTGACATAGGTAATGCCGGCTTCAATATCCCGGACCGCCCGGAAGGCGGCGTTCACATCCCGGGTATAGATCGAAGAGGAAAGCCCGTACGGGGAGTCGTTTAATACCTGAATCGCCTCTTCCAAATCCTTGACTTTAAGGAGTGCGACAACCGGACCGAAAATTTCTTCCTGGGCAATCCGCATTTTCGGCTTTACCTCTGAAAAAATGGTGGGGGCATAGAAATGACCCTCTTTGTGAGAGCCGCTTTTTAAGACTTGTCCTCCCAAAAGGAGCCGGGCTCCCTCTTTTTTGCCCAGTTGGACATACCGGTCCACTTTTTCAAGCTGATCCCGGTTAATCAGGGGGCCGTAGTCTGTATCCGGTTTTAACCCGTCTCCCCCTTTCAACTTCTTCGTCGCCTTCAAGAAACGTTCCGTGAAGGGTTTTGCGATTTTTTGATGAAGAATAATACGGCTGGTGGCGGTGCATCGTTGACCCGAAGTTCCAAAGGCCCCCCAAAGCGCCCCTTCGATCGCCAATTCCAAGTCGGCATCTTCCAAGACGATCTGGGCATTCTTCCCCCCCATCTCCAGGGAAATCCGTTTGAGTGTCTTTCCGCAGGAAGCGGCGATTTCGCGTCCCACTTCCGAAGAACCGGTAAAAGAAACTAGTTTCACATCCGGGTGGTTGACTAGCTCCCGACCCGCCTCTTCTCCATAGCCGTGCAGAAGATTCACGACCCCTTTGGGGATCCCGACCTCATCTAAAATTTCGATCAGTTTGGCAGCCGAGGCAGGGGTGTCTTCCGCCGGCTTTAAGATCACGGTATTTCCGGACATGAGGGCCGGGAAGAGTTTCCAGGAGGGGATGGCGATCGGGAAATTCCATGGGGTAATCAGCGCGCAGACGCCGACCGGCATCCGAACCGACATGCAGAATTTGTTCGGAAGTTCTGAGGGGACCGTCTCCCCCAGGAGGCGTCTTCCCTCCCCTGCCGCATAGAAGGCGGTGTCGATTCCTTCCTGAACGTCGCCGCGGGTTTCTTTTAGAATTTTTCCCATCTCCCGCGTCATGAGCCGGGCAAGCGACTCCTTCTCCTCTACGAGACGCCTTCCTGCTTCAAAGAGCATTTCGCCCCGTTTGGGCGGCGGGACTTTCCGCCATGTTTCAAAGGCACCCTTTGCGGCTTTGACCGCGTCGTTGACATCCTCTTTTTGGGACCGGGGAAAGACACCGATCAAATCCCGGACCCGGGCAGGATTCCGGTTTTCAAAGGTCTTTCCGGAACGGGCACCCACCCACTTTCCGTTTATGAAATTTTGGGTGTTATCTTTTTTCGGGGGCATATCCGAGGATCACGTACTGAATGATTCGGTCCCGGTCCCTGGAGTCAATTTGAGTGAAGGAGACTCCTGCTTCATACCGATCCGTCTGTCTCCTTCGTCCCTGGAGGACGATAAACTCATCCGTCCAGACGATTTTTCCGAGGCAGGAGATCGGCTTCGGTTCCTCCGGTAATTGAATGTCCAGTTTCAGGAGTGTATCGGTCGGCAAGGGTTCGGAGAGAAAAAGGCGAATCCCTCCGCCGCCGATATCTTTAGTCTCGCTGGAAAGCGTTTTTTCCCCTCCCCTTTGAAGAATGGTATAGGTAATTTTCAGACGGGTATCCAATCGGACATATTTTCGTCTTTCATCCATCGCTTTTTCCTCCAAGAAGCTCCTTGGCCAGTTCATTGACCCGTTTTCCGTCAGCTTTTCCCTTGACCTTCGGCATGACCGCTTTCATCACCTTTCCAAGGTCCCCGATTCCCTGCGCACCGCTTTCCTGAATGGCGGAGCGGAGCCACTCCAGGATCTCCTCACGGCTTGCCTCCGGCGGGCAATACTTCTTCAGGATTTCCATCTCTTTTGTCTCTTTGGCAACCAGGTCTTGGCGATTGCCTTTCTTGAACCCTTCGATCGATTCTTCGTGCTGCTTGATCAGTTTCAGGACAGTTTCCACCACATCGGCATCTTCCAGTTGAGAAACTCTTTTTGCGATGGCGGCATTGGCGAGAGCGGCTTTGAGAAAACGCAGGATAGAGACGCAGAGGGCGTCCTTGGCCTTCATGGCGAGGGCAAGGTCTTGATTGATCTTGTCGGCCAACATCGGTTTCTCGGAGATAGTATACCGTATTCAAGAGAAGCCGGCAACGGAATTCTTAGAAGCGCTCTTTGTAGGTGGCCTGGTAGGTGCTTTCGGAGTATTCGAAATAGAGATTGTACTTGGTGCGGACCCGCCGGTTGAGCTTTTCCATATCCCTTCCCACCCCGATAAAGCCGGAAACAATATTTCCGACGATGGGAAAGAGGTGGAGGGCTTCCGAAACCTGCTCTGCCAGATGGAGTCCGTAGGAGATTTTTTTCTCTTGGAAAGAAGGCCGCTCCCACGCTTCCACCGGAATCGATTCGTTATTGAGGTAACTTTTCAGCCCACCGGAGGTCCGGTAGGAGAAGGTTGCCCGGGGGTGAAAGAAGGCCCCGAAAGCCCGCTCTCCGAACCGGAAGCGGATTTGAAAGCGATCCATGGAAACCTCCGATCCGGTCGGCAGGTGAAACGGCCAATCCGGATTTTCCGGAAATTCCTCTTCGAGGAAAATGAACGGTGCGTCGGGAGAAGGCGCATGCAAAAGTTTAGCAGACAAAAGCCATTCCCCTTGAACCGGTATCTTTTTCGGCAGTGTAGAAAAGACCTCCTCCGCCTCCGCCTCCGCCGTCCAAAGGAAACCGGCGATGCCGAAAGTAAAGAGAATTTGAATTGTCCCTTTCCTTTTCAACCCGCTCATTCGGAACCTCCAAAAAAAGCCGAACCGCCAGGAAGGTATTTCCACGGCAGCTCGGCTGTCATAAAAACGGTGTGTGGTGTTAGGTGTATGGTGTGAGGTTACTCGCCACCTTACACCTTTCACCGTTTTTTTAGACCCGATCCTTTACGCCCCCGCCTTTCGGCGCACGCCAAACTGATCGGCGCGTCCGCCACGCTTTGTGGCGGAGGTTTGCCTTTTCGTGTCTTTTAAAAGTCCTAAAGAATGAAACAAA
Source organism: uncultured Omnitrophica bacterium (assembly GCA_947085655.1). GTDB lineage: Bacteria > Omnitrophota > Gorgyraeia > JACQQV01 > JACQQV01 > CAMTXH01. The sequence goes on from CAMTXH010000007.1 coordinate 149,305, forward strand.
AAAAATTGCCCTGCACTTTAAAGTATATCATATAACATCAGTTTTTTCAAGGGGTTGTAGAAAACTTCTATCGTGTTATTTCAGAGGGAGTTATAGATGAAACAAAGGCCGACGATTGTTTTGGCGTCTCGGATGGCGCCCTTTTTGACCATCTGGAGAGCTTTTTGGATGGGAAAGATCCGGGGCTGAATCGCTTCATCCTCCTCCAGTTTCTGAGTCACCGACGAGAGATTCCTAGCCACATAGAGATGCACGATCTCGGTACAAAAGCCGGGAGAAGTATAGAAGGCGGCGATTTTCTTCAGCTGTTTTGCGCGGTAACCGGTCTCTTCAACCAACTCCCTGGCGGCGCATCGACGGGGGTTCTCTCCCCGTTCCAGTGTGCCGGCAGGGATTTCCCAGAGCCATTTCCTGATGGAAGGGCGTTTTTGGTGAATCAGGACAATTCGATTCCGGGATAGAAGCGGCACCACCGCACAGGATCCGGGATGATGGATCGTTTCGTGAAGATGTTTTTTTCCTGAGGGGAGGCGGAACAACTCCCCGACAAGACGGAGCTTTTTTCCCGCGTAGAGGGTCCGTCTTACCAGAGATTTTTTTGAAGCCATTGATCCGTCTCTTTGGCTTTTTCCGTCCCTTTTTGGAGGCCGTCCCGGGTTCCGTGCCAAACGAATTTCCCGGTGCTGGTGGTGAGTTCCCAAAACCCTTTGCTCATGGTGCGGAGCCCCCCCATGAACCCGTAAAAACCGTGTGAGAGCTCTTTTTTGGACTCGTGATACTCCTCGGAAGCGGCCAGAAGGGTGGGCGGGAAGAAAAGGGGAAGCAAAAGAAGGACAAGGAAGAAACAGATCGGTTTTCTAAGCACTTGGCGTTGCCTTCCGGATATAAAACCGGTATTTTCCCTCGGAATGATTGGATCGCAGCACTTCATTTCCGGTACTTTTGCACCAGGCGGGGATATCGCTCAAGATTCCCTCATCGTCTGAAATGACCTCCAAAACTTCCCCCGGATTCATTTCCTTCATTTTCTTATTGATCAGATAAACCGGAATGGGACAAAGAAGTCCCAACGTGTCCAGGGTAACATCCACTTTGAAATCCCACATCTTTACTATAACCTATTATACTACAATCGGTTGGACTTGTCAACAATCGGAGACAAAAAAAGAGGCGGACCGCGAAGTCCGCCTCTTTCGCTTTGGACTCGAACCGGGCCGTTCGTCCTCTTAAAAAACGTATTCCGGCTGAATCAACGGTTCACGATAATCTTTCGGAACCGGGAAAAGGAATGTTCCTGTGTCGATCCCGCCCGCTGTGGTCCGGAGCGCGGTTTTTCCAGCTCCCTTCACCGTTCCGTAGGTGAGCCCCAAGAGGGGGTTTTCCTTGCCGGTGTGGTACATCTCTTTAAAGAGCTCGACCCAACCGGTTCCAACATTCACGATTCCGCGGGACAGTTTATGTCCCATACCCGCTGTCACCTCTCCTGCGGAAGCGGCATAACCGTTCACCGCGAGAGAGAGAACGAAGACTACCAACACTGCACTTGTCAGGTTCCGCAACATCGTGATGCCCTCCTTATTCTAATGACACCCGTTATCCGACTTTCTTCCGAACAAGCTCTTCCTTGAGCTCGGTAAAGTGCTGCTGATCAAACGCCGCTTTGATGATTTTCTGCTCAAGCTCTGCCCGGGACCGGACACCGTTTCCGGTGATGCCGAGGCTCCGGAGCGCATTGACCATCGCGTAGATAATCTTGGTCCGAGAAAGCTTTGCTCCGGTCGAAAAGAGCGCATCTTTTCCGATCTTGTCGAGAAAATCAACCTGCTCCCGATTGAGCAGCGCAATCACCCGGTGCGTGATCTGATCCGCATTTTTTTCCGGTAACTGGCTCATGATGATCCCTCCTTTTCATCAGTTCCGCACCGCACAAATAAAAACCGCCTTACCCAAAAAGAGCAAGGCGGTTAGAGGCATAAAAAATCTTTTCCTCATTCGGTAGCCCAGCTGCCCTTCGACGTTGCTCAGGGCCTGTGGCTTTGCGCCCTACCCTTACGGATAGTTAGCCTTTGTCGTGCGGAAAAGCTTCAAATTGTCAAAACCTACATGAAGTATACATGACAAAAGTGAAATTGTCAAGGGCGGCCCGGGAAAAAACTTTCGGGGAGCCGGAAGAGGGGTGGATTCAGGTTCCTAGTGCAACAGTCTATGGAAGGCCTCGCTTGGGGTTTCCCAGTCTAAGGTCTTCCGGGGCCGGGTGTTGAGTCGCTTCTCTGCGTGTCTAATCTCTTTCAAAGAGACCTTGCTAAAGTCAATGC